>CAIQUZ010000083.1 GCA_903875135.1 uncultured beta proteobacterium
GGTGACATTGATAGTCAGTCTGCCGTGATGATTTTGGAGCAGTATTTTTCAGAAAGTCCTTAAGGCATCAATGATGATTTTAACTTCAACATCGTGGTAAGTTGTACTAAAAGTTTACATTAGAAAAAATCCTATTTAAATAGGATAAAACTCTTTGATAGATGTTCACTTTTAAACATCCTAATATAGTAGGATTTATGACTATAAAAAATCGCCTCATTGATCAAGAAATACAACAATTATCCAAAGAAATAGGTGAAAAAATACGCCAAGAGCGAAAGCTTGCAGGTTTAACCTTAGTTGATGCTGCTCAGGCATTGGGTATTGCGAAACAAACTTTGTCCGATCTTGAAACGGCTAAAAAACCTGTTGGATTGATGATCGTCCTGATGGTTTGTCGTCAGCTTGGCATCACACTATTACCAATCCCAACAGGGCAAGTGAAACAAGTTCAAAAGTATCTTGTGCATCTCTAATTAATCAGTGAGGACTTAGATGCTTAGTTTTACTATTTATCTTGAATTCTCTAAGATGGGTAAAAAATTACTTGAAAAGTTTTCTGGTTTAGATGAGCTTGCAAATCATTGATTGAAAATTAACCTTGTAAATTAGTATCGCAAATACTAATTTACAAGGTAAAATAGCTCCATGTTAAAACCTCTTCAAAATTGTGTTCAACGAAAACTGTTATTGAATATTCAAAATCGCTTGCAGCAAATGCCTGCGGTTGCCATCTTAGGGCCTAGACAAGTAGGCAAAACAACTTTAGCAAAATTGATTGTAAATGATTATCCAAATGCTCAATTTCTTGATCTCGAAAGAAATCAGGATCGTCAAATACTTCAGCAACCGGATTTATATTTCCCGAGTCATCGAGACCAATTAGTTGTAATTGATGAGGTACAGTTTTCTCCACAAATTTTTAGGGCATTAAGGCCTGAGATTGATCAATATAGAAAGTCGGGGAGATTTTTGTTATTAGGCTCAGCATCTGGAGCGCTGCTTCAACAAAGTTCTGAAACATTAGCCGGACGAATTAGTTATCAAGAACTAACCCCATTTTTGATCAATGAAGTAACACCAATAAACCATCAAAACTCGTTACAAAAATTATGGTTAAAAGGAGGTTATCCAGGTAGTTTTTTAGAAAACGATGATGCGATAGCACATATGTGGAGAATGGATTTTATTAAAAGTCTATTACAAAGTGACCTACCAAACTATGGAGTAAGGATTTCTTCCACTACCTTAGAAAAATACTGGCAAATGCTTGCACATTTACAGGGGCAAATTTTTAATGCCTCAGATTTATCAAGATCATTAGGAATGTCTTCGCCAAAAACAGCTGAAAGTTATTTAAATACTTTGATCGATGCAATGATGGTGAGAAGATTACCACCTTATTTTGTCAATATTGGAAAAAGGTTAGTTAAGGCACCAAAGATCTATATTCGGGACTCTGGTATTTTGCATACCTTATTAAATATTGTGAACTTAAAAGATCTTCAGGGAAACCCGATTGTTGGCGCATCTTGGGAAGGATTTGTCATTGAGCAAATTGCGAATAACTTACCCCTTGGGGCTCAACTGTTTTATTACCGAACGCAAGCTGGTAGTGAGATAGACCTTGTCATTGAAAAGGGGTTGAAAAGAATAGCCGTAGAGATCAAATTATCATCAAGTCCAACGGTCAAAAGAGGATTTTGGCAAGCACTTGAGGATATTTCGGCAACAAGTTCGTATGTTATCGCACCAGTCAATCAGACATATCAACTTCGAGAAGAAACCTTTGTGATGTCCCCCTTAGATTTTATTAACCAAGTTTTGAACAACATTTAAATGTAGATGACTTTTTCATCTTGATAGATAATCAATTTATGACCGCCAATATTCCAGACGAAATTCCTTCTTCACTCCCTGATGCTGAGAAGTTGTACCTGAACCTTCTAGAGCAGGTCAAAGCTGCTAAAGTGCGCAAGCCGAGTCTTCAGGTCGTCGGTTTAGCGAGTGGGGGCGCTTGGATTGCCAAACGTATTGCTAAAGATCTTCAATTAGAGACTTATGGAGTGATTAATGTCAGCTTTCACAGAGATGATTACGCTGAAAAAGGTACTAAAGCATTAAATACAGAAGAGGGTTTTTCTACAAGCCTACCCTTTGAGGTGGATGGGGCACATATTATTCTGATTGATGATGTGTTGGATACCGGTAGAACGGTACGTGCTGCACTCAATGAAATTTTTGATTATGGCCGTCCAGCCAAGGTGGAGTTAGCTGTTTTAGCCGATCGTTATCGACGTGAGTTACCAGTTGAGGCCTCTTTTAGAGGAGCTAAGGTTGAGCTCGCGCCAAATCAGATTTTGGTATTAGAACAGCTCCCCGATGGTCGGTTTGATTTCAATACAGAAAACAAGAAGCCATAAAAGTCGAATAGATGATCACAATTACGAAGCCTGCCAAGGAATACATCGTAAAATATGGGTACAAAATTGAGATAACAAATATATTCACTAAAGGTCATCCTGTTCAATGCCATCATCTGCCGGTAATCTGCAACTCAACTCCCAGCAACAATTACGGCATTTACTCACTTTAGAAGGCTTACCTCAAGATACTTTGCTCCAGATTTTGGACACCGCAAAGCAGTTTGTAAGTATCACTAACCCCGACCGTGAAGTCAAAAAAGTACCACTGCTAAGAGGTAAAAGTGTCTTTAATCTCTTCTTCGAAAACTCGACTAGAACCAGAACTACGTTTGAAATCGCCGCCAA
>CAIQUZ010000084.1 GCA_903875135.1 uncultured beta proteobacterium
ATATCGCAACAAGGTCAATGGAAAGATGGTGTTTTTGTTCAAGCAAAAGTCAATCCTCCCGTGAAAGTCCCAGTCCCTCCACCAGCGCCAGTCATTAAAACAGAAGACATTCAGCGTCAAAAGTGTATCCGTTTAGGTTTAGTTCCAGGTACCAGTGATTTTCAACAATGCATCAATTAAATCTTCCGCACCCAAGCATCATTCATGATGTTTGTATTGAGTCATTTCGGTGGATGGTTGCCATATGAGAATATTGTTTTTCATGATCTTAGCTTTCATGGCGAGTCAGGGTTTTGCACAAAACCGACTCCCTGACTGTAATGGCAATTTTGAGGGTCCTTGTTTTTATTCTGGCGTCGCTAAAAAAGATGGTGTCGATATTGGCAATCGCTATGAGGGTGAAGTCAGAAACGGGGACTTTAATGGGAATGGTACTTTACATTACGCCAACGGTGATCGGTATGTTGGTCAATGGAAAGATGGTTTAAGGGATGGCTTAGGTAATTTATATAAAAACGATGGGTCGACACAAAAAGGGATCTGGAAAGAGGATGTTCTTGTCAAAGAGCAAAACTCAACACCACCGATTGTCAACAATCCAAATAATTCAAAAAATCGATTGCCGGACTGTAATGGTGTATTTACAGGCCCTTGTTATTACGCTGGGGCTGTCAGTAAAGGGGGGCAGACGTCCCTTGATCGATATGAAGGAGAAATCCTTAATAGTCGTTGGCATGGTGCTGGTATTTACTATTATTTAGATCCAGGGGATCTAAGGGGTGATCGATACGAAGGGAACTTTATCAATGGCTCTAAAGAGGGGAAAGGCACTTATTACTGGTCAAGTCGTGATGTTTATGTAGGAGACTTTAAAAACAATAAGATAGAAGGGTTTGGTACGAAAACGTATTCGACGGGAAGTAAGTATGTTGGCGAGTTTAAGAATGGTCAATTTGATGGTCAGGGCACTTTTACCTATCTGACTGAGGGAGATGAGTACGTTGGTCAGTTTAAAGAAGACTATCGCCACGGATCGGGTATCTACTCCTATGCCAATGGAGAGCGATATGTTGGTATGTATCAAAAGGGTAAGAAAAACGGTCAAGGCATTCTTTATGGCAAGAACGGTTCCATCTTAAAACAGGGTGTTTGGAAAGACGGAAAATTTGTAGAAGCACCGGTGCCACCACCTTTAGTCACGATACCGCCCCCAATAAAGCCTAAACCAACCATCACGCCACCGCCTGCGCCGGTAGAAACCTCATTTGACGGGAAGCGTCAAAAATGCCTTCGTCTTGGCCTCAAACCCGGTACTGAAGATTATCGAAGTTGTATGGATTAATGGTTGGCACAGCCAGGCCAAATAACAGATCAAAAATTGCCATTCTGCGATGATGGATAGGGATTCTAGGGTCGGCAAAAGTGCTGATACGTCATCGTTTTGGGGTATATTAATATAAATATAATATTTATCAATAATCAATGTATGGAGAAACTAATATCGCTATGCAGGGTGGAATCATCAAGTTCGCTATGGCAATCGGATTGATGAACTTAACGTTTGTGTCTCTAGCGACTAGTTTTGATTGTGCAAAAGCGGTATCAGCAAGTGAAAATATCATTTGTGCAGATATCGAGTTGTCTCAAAAAGATGATGAATTAAGTCAGATGTATCAACAAGCTAAAGCATTGGTAGGTAATGATCCGCAATTTAGACAACATAATTTAGATGCATGGCGTTGGCGAGAGGCGAGTTGCTTTGATCGTAATTGTTTATTAGAGTGGTATGCCGGTAGGAAGAACTATTTCAACCAAATTTTGAGTCAAGAAAGCAGCTACAAGTCTAGTGCCACGATCAAGTCTGAGAAATGCAAAAGACTTGGTTTGGTACCTGGGACCAACGATTATCGGCAATGTATTCAGTAGTGGATGGGTGATTTCGTAGGATAATCAAGAATGAATCGAGAGGATGTGAATTGAAGAAGATGAACTGGCTTTCTAGTCAATGGATGATTTGTGTCATTCTCAGTATGTTTCCTTTTTTGGGCTTTGCCCAAACTGCGGATATCAGGCAAAGCGCCCTCCAATGTCAATTAGAGGCGTCATCAGAATTGGTTCAATGCGATTACCGTTACCCGCTCAATATCGAAGTAAAAGATATTTCCGTCAAGGTTGGTGGTCAGACGATTAAATTAGAGCCGACGGATATTGCTTTATATCCTGCTCCTGGGCAAACCTCAGCGATCCTGATATTGGTTGACGTGAGCGACCCGCGCAGAAGAGAGACGGTCGAGAAAAAATATGTCAAGTTGATCAAAGACATGGTTGCGGATCAAAAGCCGCATCAGCTCATTGGTATTGCTGGGTTTGATAGTGAGTTGAATCTGTTGACGCCGATGAGTGCCGATCATGACGCCCTGATGGATGCGGTGACAAAGATTAAAGCCACTGGAGCGGCGACCGAATATTACAAAAATATTCTCACCGCCATTGAGTTACTGAAAAAAACGGACGCCACCCGAAAAGGTCTTGTCATCATGTCCGATGGTAAGGATGAAGATAAAGCTTACAACCGTGATGATGTTTTAAAAGCCGCAAAAGATGCTGGCGTTGCTATTTTGGGTATTGGTTTTGAAGAACGTTTATCGGATTCACCTTATTTACAAAATGTTCAAAAGTTAGCCATCGAAACCTTTGGTCAATATTATGATGGTTCTGAAGGAAAGTACCCGGCGTCATTTTTAAATCAGCCCTTTGCCTTTTTAGAGACAGGTGGACGGGTCACATTTAAAGGTAATAAATTCAATGCCGCGCAAGATGTTACCTTGGTGCTGGGGACGAAAAATGACAAGCCTTTTGAGATCACTACCCGTGTTGAATTCCCGGATAAAAGATCTTCAGGAGAAAAATTCAAAGAGTTTGTTAAAAGAAACATGTTGAGTTTGTTGCTTGGGTTGGTAGCGCTGATCGCCGTTATTGCTTACGCCATGTATTATCTAAAAAAACGTAAGGAAACCCAACCGCAAGTCATCGAATATGGGTATTTAGAGGAATTGAGTGGTGCTAAGACGCGTCACATATTGACAAAGACGGCCGTCAGAATTGGTCGTAGTATTGACAATGATGTGCATCTTGCGAACGACTCGATTTCTACCCATCACGCCGAGATTCATCGTCGTCGTGAAGGTGATTTTTATATTGTTGACTTATCGTCAACGAATGGTGTTTTTGTCAACGAAGAAAAGGTGACACAAACTGAATTAAGTGATGGTGACTTGATTGAATTAGGTGAAGTAAGGCTTCATTTTTATATTAATTAACGAAGTTAGGAGAACAGTATGTCTGATGATGAAAAAACAAGAAGAATTTCAACGCGAAAATCCTCTGATACAAACACCGAAATCGACGCCACGGTTGCATACCCTGGTTTGAAAGATCCTACTAGCCCACTTCCTACCAAGGGTCGTGATGATGCTGCGCAGACGCGTGACGAGGACTATACCAAGATTAATCGTCCGACGAAGTCTTCTTCTCCGGCGACTGTAGCTGCCGGAGTGACACAATCGCCAGCGGATGAATTTAATAACGTCGAGCCTGTCGTAGGTTGGTTAGTGGTGATTGATGGTCCAGGTAAGGGTCAGGCGATCAAGTTGGGCTTTGGTATGAACAATATTGGTCGCTCTTCTCAAGCCCGTGCGGCTTTAGATTTTGGTGATGAAGAGATTTCTCGTCAAGACCATGCTTCTGTTACTTACGATCCCAAGGGCAATAAATTTTATCTGCAACATGGTGGTGGCATCAATTTAACGTATGTTGGTGATAGCCCAGTACTGCAACCTGTTGAGCTTAAAGGTCGAGAGCATATTTTGATTGGGAACACGAAGTTAATGTTTGTTCCTTTTTGTGGCCCAGAATTTGTTTGGTAAGAAAGAATTGTTATGAGTAAACCTGCTAATCCCATCGTATTTCGTCGCCAAATTGATTTTGATCAAAAAGATTTTATTGGTGATCGTGAACTGCAAGAAGACTATTCCTCGATTAGTTTTTTAAAAAATCAAACGGAATTGCTCTTTGTTTTGGCAGATGGGATGGGTGGTCATGCGGGTGGCGAGGTGGCTAGTAAAAAATCGGTAGACACCTTTGTCAGAACATTTATTGATTACCCTTCGGAGTCGTTGCCAGCGAAGTTAGGAGCAGCACTTCAGCAGGCGAATAATGAGTTAGCGAATGAGGTAAATGCGAATCCAGCGCTCGACGGAATGGGTTGTACTTTGGTGGGTCTTCACATCAGCGGCCAAGGCATAAATTGGATCAGTGTTGGTGATTCGCCGTTATTTCTGGTTCGCAAGAATCAGCTCATCCGTTTAAATGAAGATCATTCGATGGCGCCATTGATTGAGAAATCCTTGCGGGATGGAAAAATAACCATTGATGAAGCTAATCAACATCCACAGCGACATTCTTTGCGTTCAGCCTTGATGGGGAGTGAGTTAGCTTTGATTGATACGCCATCCACCACTTTCCCATTACAAGCTGGTGATGTGGTGATATTAGCTAGCGATGGCATATTAAGTTTAGCGGATGACGAAATCTTAAAAACGGTTAAGTCTTCGTTAAAAAGTAGTGCTGAAAATATGACTTCAGCGTTGTTGATGGCGGTTAGAAATAAGCGTCGCCCGCGACAAGATAATACGACTGTTCAAGTATTTATTGCTCCGACTGATTGGGCGGCGGGCTCGTCTAAGAGTCTTCTTTGGTTATTGCTGTCCATGTGTTTTTTTGCCGTTGCTGCCATGACGTATTTATATTTTTCTAATGTAGATAACAAAAAGGTACAAGCACCTACGAAGATTGTAGAACCGGTGTCGACAGACGAACCAGTGCCCGTACCGATTCCTGAGCCACCGCAGAAGGGGGTTGATACTCCAAAACCTGAGAACAATTCTATTAATGGTAAAGACAGTAACGGTAGTAAAGACGGTAA
>CAIQUZ010000085.1 GCA_903875135.1 uncultured beta proteobacterium
AGCATTACTGTTGAAGAAGTCAACCATTTAAAAGAATGGATTGGTAAAACAGAAACGCTGCACGATGTGATTGGCTTATTTCCAGTCCAAGCTTTAGCGGCAACATTTAATCAAGTCCAGACTTACAAAGATGGCGACGTTCTGCCCGAGTTATGGCATTGGCTCTATTTTCTGCCTCATGCACTTTTATCAGAAGTGGGCCCAGATGGACACCCCAAGCGCGGTGGTTTTTTACCACCCGTCCCATTGCCTAGAAGAATGTGGGCAGGGAGTCGTCTAACTTGGCATCACCCATTAAAAATTGGCGAGAAAATTACTCGTCATTCAACGATTAAATCTGTTGAGCATAAGAATGGAAGGTCTTCTGGCGATCTGATATTTGTTACCGTCGTTCATGAAATCAGTAATGAAAATGGCTTGGCAATTTCTGAGGAGCATGACATCGTTTATCGTCCAGTACCAACAGATAACGAAAAACCTGCAATGCCAGTCATCATCGAAGAAACGCCTGATTGGAGTAAAGAAATTGTTCCCAATGAGGTCTTATTGTTTCGCTACTCAGCACTGACATTTAATGGTCATCGAATTCATTATGATCGGAAGTATGTCAATGAAGTAGAAATCTATCCAGGACTGATTGTTCACGGCCCAATGATTGCTACTTTATTGGTGGAACTCTTGCATGAAAAACTTCCACAAAAACGTCTTCGAACGTATGAGTTCAAAGCAATACGTCCTCTATACGATATCCATTCGTTTGCCGTGAATGGCAAAGTACTTGAAGATGGCAAGATCTCTCTTTGGACAAAAAACTATGAAGGCTTTGCAAGTATGAAAGCCACCGCAACCCTCGCTTAAATTAGAAAAGTATTTTTATGCACAATATCCCAACACCAGATCAATATCAAGAAATCCGCGAAGCCCTCCGCGACCTAAGCTCAAACTTTGATTCGCACTATTGGCAAAAAGTCGACGAGGCTCGAGGATACCCGGAGGCATTTGTTGATGCTTTAACAAAAGCGGGTTGGTTGGCGGCATTAATTCCAGCAGAGTACGGTGGATCAGGCTTGGGACTTGCAGAGGCATCCGTGATTATGGAAGAGATTAATTTTGGTGGTGGAAACTCAGGTGCTTGTCACGGTCAAATGTATAACATGGGCACACTGCTGCGCCACGGATCCGATGCCCAAAAGAAATTTTATCTTCCTAAAATTGCCTCTGGTGAACTTCGATTGCAATCGATGGCAGTGACTGAACCAACGACAGGGACAGATACGACGAAGCTAAAAACAACTGCTGTCAAAAAAGGCGATCGTTATGTGGTGAATGGTCAAAAAGTATGGATCTCAAGAATCCAGCACTCTGACTTAATGATTCTATTAGCAAGAACTACACCACTTGCTGAGGTCAAGAAAAAATCCGAAGGTATGTCGATCTTTATCGTGAACTTAAAAGATGCGATTGGACATGGCATGACTGTCTCCCCAATCCTCAATATGGTCAACCATGAAACTAATGAAGTGTTTTTCGACAACCTCGAAATCCCTGCTGAAAACTTGATTGGCGAGGAAGGTCAAGGCTTTAAATACATTCTTGATGGGCTCAATGCAGAAAGAGTACTGATCGGCGCTGAATGTTTAGGTGATGCTTACTGGTTTATTAATAAAGCACGTCATTATGCAAATGAGCGCATTGTGTTTGACCGCCCGATTGGAAAAAATCAAGGTGTACAGTTCCCTATCGCTGAAGCATATATCGAAACCGAAGCGGCAAACCTGATGCGCTTTAGAGCATGTGACTTGTTCGATCAACACCTCCCTTGTGGCGCTGAAGCCAACATGACGAAATATTTAGCAGCTAAAGCCTCTTGGGAAGCTGCTAATACGTGTATCCAAACATTTGGTGGATTTGGGTTTGCTTGCGAATATGATGTGGAACGTAAATTTAGAGAAACGAGACTGTATCAAGTAGCTCCAATCTCTACGAACTTAATTCTTTCGTATGTTGCTGAACACCTATTAGATCTTCCAAGATCTTTTTAATCCCATCATGAGACCTCTTGACGGCATTACGGTTGTATCCCTTGAACATGCAATCGCTGCCCCTTTTTGTACAAGACAACTTGCCGATTTAGGAGCTAGGGTTATTAAAATTGAGCGTCCTATTACTGGGGACTTTGCGAGAAATTATGATCAGCGAGTCAAGGGTATGTCTTCACACTTTACGTGGACTAATCGCTCCAAAGAAAGCCTGTGTTTAGATATCAAACATCCAAAAGCTTTCGAGGCTCTATTAAAACTGCTCACTACCGCCGATGTGCTCGTCCAAAATTTAGCCCCTGGCGCAACTGAGCGTCTCGGTCTTTCTTCAGAAAAACTAAAAGAGTTAAATCCTAGGCTCATCGTTTGTGATATCTCAGGATATGGCAACGATGGTCCCTACCGTGATAAAAAAGCGTACGATCTACTCATCCAAAGTGAAGCTGGCTTTCTGTCTGTAACGGGGACTCCAGACACCCCTTCAAAAGCAGGTAACTCCATCGGTGATATCGCCGCTGGAATGTATGCGTATACCAATATCTTATCTGCTCTGCTGCTTCGAGGCAAGACCGGCGAAGGGTCACATATTGATGTCTCTATGCTAGAAGCTCTCGGGGAGTGGATGGGATTCCCAATGTATTACGCTTATGAAGATGCATCTCCTCCGCAGCGCTCCGGAGCATCCCACGCCACGATTTATCCCTATGGGCCTTTCCCGGTTGGGGATGGCAATACCATCATGTTAGGTTTACAAAATGAACGTGAGTGGTTGGTATTTTGCGAAAAAGTTCTGAAAACTCCTGTATTAGCTCACGACGAAATGTTTGCCTTAAATTTCAAACGCCATGAAAATAGAATTCAATTAGAAAAAATCATTGTCGATTGTTTTTCGAAATTGAATATCAAAGAAGTCACCGATCTTTTAGAGAGTGCGCAAATTGCAAATGCACGTATGAATAATATGAAAGATCTATGGAATCATCCACAACTGAGCGCACGTCATAGATGGCATGAGGTTGGTTCACCCATCGGCGCCGTTCCTGCATTACTTCCACCCGGTGTGAATAACCAATATGAATATCGTATGGATGCCATTCCCGATATTGGGGAACATAGCGAGGCCATTCTGACAGAGTTAGGATTTGACGCCCATACTATTCAAGAACTTCGAGAGGCTCAGGCTATTTAAGATATGGATAAATTATCAGTACATCTGGCTTTGGCTCAAACCTTTTTATTTGCGCCAGGACATCGCCCTGAATTTTTTAATAAAGCTTTGAGTAGTTCATCAAAAGCAGTGATCATCGATTTAGAGGACGCAGTTCCACCTGATCAAAAAGCACAGGCGAGAGAAAACTTACAGGTATTTTTTCAGGATTGCTCTGCTGAAAACTTAGAGCGTATTCTCATTCGTATCAATCCGATGGATGGACCCTTTACAGTTGCGGATTTGGCATTTCTCAACGCGCTCAAAGTACCACTGCATATTGTTGTTCCCAAAGCAGAATCGATCACTCAATTAAATACGCTGTGCTCTGAAGTTCCACATGTAAAGTGGATTGTGCCGATTATTGAATCGGCCCTAGGGATTGATTGTGTGAAAGAAATTGCAACACACCCGCTCACTCTTCGGTTGGCACTTGGTAACATCGACACCCAAGCTGATCTTGGTCTAACGTGTGATGCTGTTGAAACTGAATTATTACCCGTTCGGTTTGCGATGACACTAGCAACACGACTCGCTCAAATTGCGCCGCCGATCGATGGTGTAACTACGGACATTGCCAATCAGGATCTTTTAAAAACCGACACGCAGAGGTCGAAGCGACTTGGGTTTGGCGCAAAGCTGTGCATTCACCCTAAGCAAGTCGATGGCATTATGGACTGTTTTAAACCCACGCCCGCTGAAGTGGAATATGCACGTCGCGTCGTTGCTGCTGATCAAGAATCCAAAGGCGCTGCTGTGAAACTAGATGGGAAAATGATCGACCGGCCCGTTGTTCTTCTTGCGCAAAGAACACTCAAGCTAACTGGTCAATCTTAAGGTTTATTTTTTCCAGCCAGACTCTTCTAGGAGTCTCAACTCCCAAGGAATAATTACTTTAGAAAAAATATTGGCGTCTGTCCAACCTTTAACTTCTCGTCCTAGATGCCCACCTTTTGGATTAATCCAAAAGTCTTTTGGAACATCCCCCGCTTCCATCAACATTTTAATATCAGACAACAATACCTGCGTATCATTAACTCCAGCCAATATCAACATTGGGCTTGTCGGGCGGTTTAAAAGATTTTGCTCCTTTAACGACATTTTAGGAACGTAAGCTAATAATTGATCAAGGTTGCTGACTCCTTCATATACATTAATCGTGGCAGGTAAGTAATCGAACAAATACTCAGGAGTACTTAATTTTTTTTCCACAAACTTCGACTGAAAAGTATCATGCACAGGTGGCGATTGAGCTACAGAACCTAGTAATCGATCTTTTTCGATAATCGCCATTTTCGTCCCCCAGTAGGCACCAAAACTAACTCCCGAAAAAATAATCCGCTTACTATCTACTTCCGGTCGTTTCACTAAATAATCGAGTCCTGCTGACAACATTCTTTCTGCTGTTGGACTAACTTTAATGGGAGCCTGGCCGGTTCCGGGACTATCAATAACAAAAATTCCTATACCGTGTTTCAAAATTTGAGCATAACTATCTGCGACAGTTTCTTTTCGACTATCCAAGCCACTAACTGCATAAATCATTGGCACTGGTTTCAAAGGACTAGCATCTTTGGGTAAGCGTAAATATGCCACTAACTCTTTACCTTCAAAAGGAATCTTAATGACCTGTAATGGTGGGTCCATGTTTTTACTATATTGCAAATAAGCGTCTAATGCCTTGTTATAGGACTCCATCTTCCCTTTAGAAGTTGGCGCAGGCCACTGGCCAAAGAAATATAAACGCCATGCTTTCTTATATAAAGTACTAGCTTGTTCGGGTGATTGAGCGTTTTTTGCTTGTTGCATGTACTTATCAGCAACACTTCCCCAAGCCTGAGCCCATTCATCTGGGTTACGGGTTTTTATTTGTCCGAGAGCCTCTTTGACATCTTGAAGATCAAGTCCAATGAGAGGGTAGGCGCCACCATTTTCTGCGCGATAAAGAGCCTCTTCCTTAATCTCATTAATATTGCGGTCTTTTATTTGCGCATGGGAAGAAAAAGTGGCGAAAAGGACTACAGCACTCATCGCAAACAGTAATTTTTTCAACATAACTTTGATCTCCTCATGAATTCAAAAGTGATTCATTTTTCTTGATTTATTCTACATCTGATCATACTTCAAAATTTGATTCGTCAGCATTAACGCTAATTGGCTAAAAGCTGATTAGAATAGTCAAATACATACAATAATATTTGGAGAACCCTCATGCGCTGGATGAAAAAAATCATTTTTAGCTTTGTTGCATTAGTCTACTTAACAAACTTAGTACCCTACCAAGCTCAGGCACAAAATTACCCTAACCGTCCCATTAAATTTATTGCACCATTCCCGCCGGGGGGGACGAGTGATGTCCTTGGTCGATTTATTGCACAAAAACTCTCAGAAGGTTTGGGACAACCAGTTGTTTTAGAAAATCGACCTGGCGCTTCTGGCAATATAGGTCACGATTTGGCAGCAAAAGCCCCGGCGGATGGATATACTTTATTGCTTTCCAATAGTAGTACGGTTGTGAATAACCCATTCCTGTTCAAACAAATGCCTTTTGATTGGTATAAGGACTTTACGCCCATATCGATGGTTGCAAGTGCCGGCCAAGTTTTAGTGGTGAACCCCAATGTCCCAGCAAAATCTCTCACCGAATTAACTAATCTCATTAAAGCAAATCCAGGAAAATATAATTTCGGCTCTGGTGGTAAAGGTATTCAATCACATATCAGCGGTGAAATGTATAAAGTTGCCGCAGGTGTTGATATTGTGCATATTCCTTACAAAGGCACTGGTCTTGCAGTTGCTGATGCTGTCGCAGGTCAAATTCAAATGGTGTTTTCTGACATGGCACCCGCAGTACCTTTTATTAAAAGTAATAAATTAAGAGCTCTTGCCGTCACTTCATTACAGCGCTCTAGTACGATACCCGATGTGCCAACGATGGCAGAACAAGGCTATCCAAACTTTGAGGCAACCGCATGGTGGGCAATTGTAGGCCCCAAAGGATTACCCGCCCCCATCGTAGAGCGTATTAATTTCGAATTGAGTAAAGTGATGGCAACGCAAGAAATTAAAGATGCTTTCGAAAAATTAGGTGTATCCCCGCTCTACACTAAACCTGAAGCTGTCTTTGAAAAATCCCGCGCTGAATCACCGATCATCGGTGAAGTAATGAAAAGAGCAGGTATAGAAAAAGAGTAACTTAAAGATTTAACATCTTGAGGACACCTTGAAATAATGGTGTCGAAGGATCCCCCATAGCATCCATGATACTGAAATGGTTGTGATGAGGCATAGCAATACTCCCCCGAAAACTATCTGGCCACGTTGTTGCAATGATTTTATTTTGTCGATGAAACTCACGAGACTCATCTCCTCCAACACACGTCCACAATGGAATTGTAGGTTTTAATAGTTGATGAATCGGGCTCATTGCTTTCGCACTTACTAAATCAAGTTGAAGGATTGTATTGATAAAACTTGCATCAATTAATGGTTCTAAATCATATAAACCACTAATAGAAAAGCCTCCTTTAATTTTTAAATGGGGTTGGCCCTTCCACTGACTACATAGCATCATGGTGGTCATGTGCCCGCCAGCCGAATGCCCAGACAAATATAGCTCTTGTGGATTAGCGCCATACTCTTGCGCGTGTTCATAGACCCATTGTGTCGCGCGATGAATCTGTTGAATAATCATCTCTAATTTTAAGCGAGGAGCTAGCCCGTAATTAACGACAAATACAGTGGCCCCAGCATCTGCATACGATTTGGCTATAAATGAGAACTCTGATTTATCAGACGCTCGCCAATATCCCCCATGAATAAACATGAGACAAGGAGCATTTTCTTTCTTCGTTAAGAAGATATCGAGGCGTTCATCAATATCTGGTCCATAAGCCATATCGATGAGACATTCAGATTGCGCACGAGCAACTAGCGATTTATTTTTCCAACCGTCCATGATTTCCAGATGATTGACGACAGCTGAGCGAGGGTTATATTCGGCGTTACAAAAAGCCTCTGAATATTTCATCTGGACTTATAAAGACTTCAAGGCACGTTCGTAATAAGAAAGGTCAACTAATTTTTTTTCATCTAAAGGGCGACCTTTACCAAATTGGGTTCTTATCGATAATAAATTATCAAACCCTTTTTGAGAAAATTGAGCGTCTTTATCTAAACCAAAGCCAGGCGTTACAAGCGCTTGATAAGACTCCTGAATAATCGCTGAATCTAACTTCATATTTTTAGTCAGGAGGCCAATGGCTTCATCTTTATTTTTAGGATCCAGCGACCAACGAACTGCTAAGATCCAAGCCGCAATATACCTTTCAACCACCGACTGATGATTGGCAATCCAGGGGCGCATGGCAAACATACCCTGACCTTGGTAAGGTCCCACAAAATCCACTAATTTTCCAAGGCTTTTAAAGCCAGCTTGTTTTGCTTGAATTGAAAACGGGGGATTCAAGGGAGCCGCAGCATTTTCTTTACTTTGTTTCATCGCCTCTAATCGCAACGCGGTTCTACCCACTGGATTGAGTTTGTAGTCATTCTCAGAGATTCCGGCTAGAGCTAAAGCCTTTTTCACTTGAAGAGCATAAGCCGTATTAGGCGCATCAACAACAAGAGTCTTGCCACGGATATCTTGCATAGAATTTAACTCTGGTTGAACAAACAATTCATTCAAGCTAGAATCACCACCCATCAAAATTACGGACTCTTTTTCTTTATAGTCCACAATCGCTACAGAATTATCAACCGCTGAATGCGCAATATCAAACTTACCCTCGGATAAACCATCTCTGAGTTCAATCGAATTCATCGTA
Organism: uncultured beta proteobacterium; assembly: GCA_903875135.1. GTDB lineage: Bacteria > Pseudomonadota > Gammaproteobacteria > Burkholderiales > Burkholderiaceae > Polynucleobacter. The sequence continues at coordinate 8,073 of CAIQUZ010000085.1, forward strand.
TAAGTTAATTGAACATCAAGCCCCTTGGATTGAAAAAATCCTTTTTCTAAAGCGGCCCACATCGATAGATTCTGTGCTCCAGGAAAAACGATGACTTTCATGGTGTCGCTCGCGGCAAACACTGAACGGCCAAAGCTTTGGGCTACCAACATAGCAACTGAACTTCCTATAAATTGACGTCTGAACATCGTTGTCTCCTCAGTAATGGAGTGAGTATAACGACTTTTGCACCAATTTAGGAACGGGGCTAAATCGATTCAGGGGTAGAATAAAAAATCTACCTTTTGCTCAAGTGAGATCTATGAAATCAGCGTACCTAACCATATTTAAGATTCTGAAGGGTCTAATTCTATTCGCCTATTTATTGAATCTTTCAAGTTTTGCTCAAAGCTACCCCAATAAGCCCATCACGTTAATTACTCCATTCCCGGCTGGAGGATCTACGGATTCCATCGCAAGAGCAGTTGCTAATCAACTGACTAAACAACTTGGACAGACAGTCATTGTGGATAATCGCCCTGGTGCTGGGGGCAATATTGGTAGCGATGTTGTGGCTAAAGCGGCTCCCGATGGTTATACCTTACTGATTTTAAGTTCGAGTATTCACTCGATTGGTGCAGCACTGAATAAAAAAGTTCCCTTTGACTACGATAAGGACTTTACCCCCATCATTCATGTAGCTTCAGCACCCAATATTTTTCTGGTCACCAAACAATTACCGGTAACCAACTTAAAAGAATTTATTGATTATGCAAAAGCGCATCCGAATGCCTTGAATTACTCCTCAGCGGGAACAGGTACCATCATGCACTTAACCGGCGAGTACTTTGATGCTCAAGCCGGTATTCGTATGCAACATATTCCTTATAAAGGCTCAAGTCTTTCAATGCCGGACCTTATTTCAGGGAAAGTTCATGTTCTATTTGATAGTATTGTTTCAGGACTACCTCATGTTAAAGATGGCAAACTGACCCTCCTAGCGGTTACTAGCAAAAAACGCTCCCCCCTAATTCCTGATGTGCCTACCCTGATGGAAATCGGCAAACCCTATGGTTTGGGTAATTTCACATCTGAGGTCATCTGGGGTATCGATGGTCCAAAGAACTTGCCTTCTGAAATTGTGGCCAAACTCAACATGGAAATTAATAAAGCACTTCAATCAAAAGAAGTCATGCAAGAATTTGCTAACTTTGGTGCGGATGCGGGTGGGGGAACCCCTAAGTTCTTTGAAAATTTGATTCTGAATGATCGTGCTCAGTGGGCTAAAATCATCAAAGAACAAAACATCATTGCCGACTAATTCAAAATCCGAAAGATCCTATATGACATTTCAATGGGCTAACCCATATTCAAC
>CAIQUZ010000086.1 GCA_903875135.1 uncultured beta proteobacterium
CAAAACTTCGACTTGACGCAGCAACATCACAATTTGTTCCGGTTTAATACGTTGTCCTTTAGGCATTTTTTACTCCTTTTAGAGATAGATTATCAAAAATTCCTCTCTTTGGGAGTGGTACTAAAAATTAGGTCAGATCAAATAACCATAAGGGGTTTCGGATAGCTTTCTGGAAAATTGAAGCTCTCTAAGTAATTGATTTATATAGTGACCAATATGGCTTTTTCCAAATACTTTCCAAGAAATTTCAAAAACTTATCTATAAGTCAAAATTCATTCTATATTCTTGAATAAAGAATGATTGACTAATTTAATGGCAGGAAGTATTATTCTATATTCAAGAATATAGAATAATACTAATCATAATCTGATGAACCTAAAACAACCTGTACTCAAGCCCCAGGATTTACTGATTGCACTAAAACTCAGCGCAAATCGGGAGCGTGTATTTACATTCAACCAGTTAGCTCGAGAATTAAACATGTCTGATTCAGAAATACATGCTGGTTTTCTTCGAGCCGAAAAGTCCAGACTGATTACTCGTCGAAATGGGAGGATGGAATCCATCGGCCCTGCCCTAAAGGAGTTTATTGAACATGGAGTGAAATACGCTTTCCCATCCGTCATCGGGGCAATGCAACGTGGTGTGTCTACTGGAGTGTCAGCACAACCACTCAACCAGTTCTTCACAAATAGTAATGAAGCTCCTCTGGTTTGGCCCACACCAGATGGAAATACACGAGGTCAGTCTTTGTTACCCCTTCATCATTCAGTTACAAACTCCATTCAAACAGATAGTAAGTTATATGAACTATTAACACTTGTCGATGCGATTCGATGTGGTGCCGCAAGGGAGCGAGAAATCGCAATTATAGAAATTGGGAAAAGACTTTGAACCTTAGCAATGATCCAAATATTGAAAATATTGAGCATATCGCTCAAGCATTAGGTGAACTTCGAAATAGAGTCGTCCTGGTTGGTGGCGCTGTGGTTGGAATACTCATCAACGATACCAATCGACCAGCACCACGTCCAACTATTGATGTTGATTTACTGGCTGATGTAACTAATCGATCTGAGTATTACAAAATTTGTGATGCGCTTCGAATAGCAGGATTCAAAGAAGAAGGTGGTGAAGTAATTTGTCGCTGGATTAAAGATGGTAGATTATTAGATTTAATGCCAGCTGACCCGACTATCCTAGGATTTACCAATCGGTGGTATCAATTAGCTATCAAAACATCGGTACCAATTACCCTTCCAAGTGGATTGATATTGCGTCATGTTTCAGCCCCTTTGTTTATTGCAAGCAAACTTGAATCATTTAAAGACAGAGGTAATGGCGATTATGCTCACCATGATATCGAAGACATCATCAACCTAATTGATGGTAAGTCTGATTTACTCGAAGAACTTGTTTTGACAGAAAAAGAAGTTCAAAGATATATCTCTCAGGAATTTAAATCTCTCTTATCAAACCCGAATTTTATTGCCCAATTACCCTGGCATCTCAATCCAGCAGGTAGTGAACAGGACCGAACATCAATTATTATTGAACGGATAAAGCGATTGGTTGAAATTTGATAAGACCAGATTGTCAACCGAAATAGGCCTAAATAAATAACATGGATTTTTCAGACTTATTCTGAAAGTCTATAACGACTATTCAACTTATGTATCTTAATTAACCCTACCAACCCAATAAAATTTAGAATCTTTTATATAAATAAAATATTGTTTTATATATACTTTATTTTTAAAAAAAATACAAAAATAGGACATCAATGTCTTATTTTTGTATAGAATAAGCTTGGGAATATAAATAAGTCCTATATGGCTAAAGCAACAACCAAAGACCGGATTTTGGCAAGCCTACTCGGCTCTGAGAGTAAAGTCTTTTTACGGGATGACTTCAATCGGTTTGGCACTTATCGCCAAGTCTGTCGTGTTGTCAAAGAACTATCAGATGAGGGCAAGTTAATACGCCTTGGTTATGGCACATATGTTAAAGCCCACCCTTCCACCATCTCTGGCAAACCAGTTGCGGATGAAAGCCTCATCAATATCGGACTTGAAACGATGCAGAAATTGGGGGTAAAGGCAGACGTAGGTAAAGACTTACGAGCCCTCTTCCATGGCGATAGTACACAAGTGCCAATGGTTCCAGTATTGAATATTGGCAAATCTAGGGTAAACAGAAAAATTGCTTTAGGAAATAGAAAACTAGTTTATGAAAAAAATTAGTGAACGACAACAATTGCTAGTAATCGATCTGATTGCTGAGGAAGGGTTAAGTGAATCGCTACTAATAAAGCTTAGTAAATAAGTCTTATGAAAGGAGTGGATACACTCTTTTTTGTAAAAAGACATTATGCTTACCCGATTTGCATAGGAAAGCATTTTTATTGAGATGTAATGGTGGGAAATAATCGGCTAAAAACCATCTTTTTCCAAAGTTTGGAAAATAAGCCTTAAATAGAAGAGGCTAAAAATGTAAGAACCTTATATTTATTGGGGTGGCTGATGGGGCTCGAACCCACGACAACAGGAATCACAATCCTGGACTCTACCGACTGAGCTACAGCCACCGTAGAAAAGACTACTATTCTACATCAATATGGCTGCTTTAAACAATGCCCGTGATTAAAATGTCGAGTCTTTACATACCCATTCTTTTTGATGAAACTCACCAAGGCTCTCATCAAAAATCAACCAAATTAAAAATGATTTCAAACCAAATGTCATTGTCTTCATGCTGGATCTCCTTGAACTATTGAGATACCAATATACTGTATATTTATACAGTATTCAAGTGAATTATAAATTTTGTTGTTTTTTTACTGTTTATATCCACAGTAGTCACTATACACCCTTTTCTTGCTTTGAAGGACTCCAAAACTCAATAGGTGCCATGTTTTGTGGCAAACGCCCCACAACTCCTTGATAGGCCTGACGAATGAGCCTTAAGTCAATTTCCTCATCACCCGTCATCAACCTAAAGTCAGTCACACCAATTTCTTTTTTGCTGTAATCGATCAACGCAAAACCTACTGGATATCCTGTCATAAGGGCTAATCGATAAAACCCACTTCTCCAGCCAGATGTTTTTTTTCTCGTACCTTCAGGTGTAATGGCTAACCAAAATTGCTGTGATTGCTGCATCTCAGAAGCTAGAGCTGATACGTACCCCTGTGGACTATTTCGAATCACTGGTCGTCCACCAACATACTTCAGCCACCATCCAACCAATGGAATCGTAAACAAACTGTCTTTCGCTAGATAGTAAACAGGCACACGCACGGCCCACTTCGCTAATATCGCTATCAAAAAATCAACATTGGAGGTATGGGGATAAACAATCAAAATGCCGTGACTGCCAGGCAAACCTTCGAACTGAATTTTCCAACCCAACATCTTTAGGATCAAAGGACTGAGTTTTCCTTGAGGGAATTGAAGCCATTTTTTTTTATCTATGATTTCTGTCATCAGTCGAATTAGGTACTCAAACGTAAATATCGTTGTAACTCACGTAAAAAATCTTCTCTCAAAGAAGCATGTAAAAATTTACCAATATCAACTGTTTTACCTTGGTAACCAATTCGTATCATTTTTTTATCCGTCAACCGACTACTCAACTGAACCCAAGAAGAATTAAAAACCATCAATTGATTATTTCCAGCAACGGAAGTTTCAATTTCTAATTGCCCTTTTTTTAGAGTAATGACCTCAAAGTCTGTTGCATGCCGGGCATACATCAACAACGCAAAAGCTAATACAATCAATTCAAGAAACGTAAAAGGTAAAACAATCCATACACCCTGAAGTAGAAAAAAACTAGCCACTAATAAAGAAAAAGTGGCTTGCGCGATATAGAATAAACCAACCTGGCGAGGTGTAAAAGAGCAGTTCTTTTTAAAAATCCACTGATGGAGGGGCTCAACTAAATGATTACTCATAATTTCACTCATTATCTAAAAGCAAGTTCTGTGGTTATTTTGACACTATTTTTAATAGCCTGTGATCGACACGACTATGTCACCTGGAAATGCTCATCATCTGATCCACAGGAAAAAGACTTCAGCTTTATATTAGAGGGCTCTAAAATGACATTAGTCGGAACCCCATATTCTTTTTGTGGCAGTTATGGTACAAACAGTTTTTTTGATACACCCTGTCCCTCAACACCAACGGATTCACATATTATGTTTCATCAAAAAACTGGTGCATTATTGATTAATAGCAAACCCTATAAATGTAAATCTCTTTAAAAATGACAAACATTCGTTCTTTATTAGATAAAACAGAATTGATTGCTGTTGTGGGTCTCTCTAACGACCCCAATAAAGCCTCCCACCGAGTGGCTGAATTTATGCAATACCATGGCTATAAAATCATTCCCGTCAATCCCAATGAAACCAGTATTCTTGGTGAAAAATGCTACCCTAATTTGGAATCAATTCCCTTCGCAATTGATATGGTCAACATTTTTCGACCAGCTAAAGATTGCCCAAATATCGTGACGAGTGCAATTGCTATCGGTGCTAAATCAGTCTGGTTACAACTAGGAATTGTCAGCGAAGAGGCTAAAGAACTTGTTGAAATAGCTGGGCTCGATTTTGTAATGGACCGCTGTTTAAAAATTGAATACACGGCATAATCATTGCATGGAATATCAACTCAGGTTAAAAATTCTGGAAATTGTTAGCTTTACTCTAGCAATACTCATCCTCTCATCACCAAGCTTTGCTAACGAGACCGATCTTCTAGAAATAAAACCCTTACTACCAAATGCTCGGCAAGTTGGGCAAGGCCCTTTTACTTATTTGGGTTTCAAAGTTTATGAAGCTAAATATTTTGTCAACGATGATCAAGGTAAAACAGGCTTTGCGATTCGTCTTGACTATATGAGAAAAATTTCAAGTTCAGATTTATTACGTGCCACAACCCGTCAATTTGAACGATTGGGTGCTCCAGAAAAAGATGTCGCGATATGGGAACAAGAATTGGGGAAAATATATCCTGATATCGATATTGGACACCATATCACTGCCGTTTATCGCCCGAATGACTCGACAATCTTCTTTCATAATGGCAAATCAATTGGAAAAATAGCTAATGAAAGTTTTTCTAAATATTTTTTTAGCATATGGCTGGACCCTAAAACCAATCGCCCTGAACTGCGTCTTCAACTATTAGGGGATTTATGTTCACCCAACATGATCTCGACAATTTGTTTAAAATAAGTCAATGCAAACACTACTTACTTCACTCGAAAGAAAACACCTTCATAAAAATATGCCCACGTGGGAGTGTGTTGAAGGCATAGATGCCATCCATAAAAATTTTTCCTTCAAAGACTTTAAAGAAGCCTTTGCTTTTATGACAAAGGTTGCCGAAGTGGCTGAGAAAAAAAACCATCATCCAGAGTGGTTTAATGTCTGGAACCGCGTTGAAATCCGATTATCTACGCACGACAGTGGTGGCTTAACCAATAAAGACATTGATCTCGCTAAACTGATTGACGAGATTTTTGAGGCATCTAAATCCTCATAACAGCTTATTGATGAGGGATGTTGCCAATCTTGGTCACTTCATGATGAATCGCTAGCTTGTCTAAGTCTTTGAGGGGTAAATCTAGTAACAAATCTAAACGACTACGCAAACCCATCTCTAGACGAACAAAAGCTTCTTTCACCTGATCTTCAGTACCAACGACCTTTGTTGGATCAGGAAAACTCCAGTGGGCAGAAACAGGGTCTCCCTTCCAAACGGGTGGCTTTTCTTTTGCGGCGTCGTCACATAAGGTAATGACAAAGTCCATCGGCGGAGCATCTGCAGACATATACTCATTCCAGTCTTTCTTCCTCATTTGCTTCGTGGAGTAACCCATATCGTGAACTAATTCAACAACCATCGGATGAATGTCATCCCCTTTTGTATGCTCCACACCCGCCGAGTGTCCGATGAACATCCCATGACTAAGGGTATTGGCAACCGCCTCCGCTATTTGCGAACGAGCGGAATTTCCGGTACACACAAATAAAATATTATATTTTTTTTCCATCATGAATCTCCGAGTAATCAATTGCTTTTAATTATCACGACTAATTATGAATATTGGATATTCCCATTTCCTCGAGAAAATCAAATACTAAATCCAATCTTAATCGTGGATTAGATAAGCCTAACAAGTGTTCTTTTTGTCCTGCCGAAAGCGGTAAAAGCTCACACCATCGATTAGCGACCCAACCACAATCTTCCAACAAATGCGGCTGAGTAAACGGCATTTGGTCTTCCGAAACGCCTTGCATTCTCATCGAATCAATGACTTTTTTCAAGGTATCCGCTGCCACTTTTAATTCATTGGGAATTGGCATCAATGGATCATCCTCCATCACTTCTACATCAGCTACCCATAGACCATTTTTCCTTCGCTCACATCCTCTAATAGTAAAGCGCTGAGTGCCCGTGCATTGAATGACAAATAAACTCGGCTGAACAGCATCAAAATGGGTAATATTCGCAAAAGTACCTACCCGTGCAAAACTAATTTTTTCAGTTGGAGTTCTTACCTCTCCGCCCTGATCAAGGGTCACAATCCCAAAAGGCGCCTTATCCTTTACGCACGACTTAATCATATCTAAATAGCGCACTTCAAAAATTTTTAAATCAATCACTCCATCAGGATATAAGGTTGTTCCTAATGGAAACAATGGTAATGTTAAAAATTCCGTGTAATTAATCATACAATTTCTCCCTACCCTTTACTTTGCCATAACCTTATGAAACAAATCTGACAATTGAAAGAAATTTAGCCAAACAAGGATAGCTTGAATGGGTAACTGTTTCATTATTTGGGGGTCTACACCGACAAACTGCCTTACAAAAGGGAAAAGAGCTACATCGAACATGGAGATATTCTTACCAAGTAAAAATGGCGCATCTTCTAAGCGTCGATTCAGAGGTAACACATAGAGTTCTAGAGCTTCTTCAAAAATCTTTTGATGATTTTCTTGTGGGAATCGCTGCGGGTATTTATAGATATCAAGTAAGCGCTTAAAAGGACCATCATTAATATTGATCCAATGCTCCATCAACTGCCGTTCTTGAGACCCTTTGAGCGGCAACCACGCTTGAGGATCATGCTGATGAAGCGACCAATACATAATGTCGAGGCTTTGATCAATCACCTCTTGCTCAACAGTAAATAAAACAGGCACGGTCCCTTTTGGTGATAATTGCAACATATGTTCTGGCTTATTGCGCATCTCAATCTCTCGCAGTTCAAAAGGAATCTGAGAGTAAATCAACGTAAACCTTGCCCGCATGGCATAGGGACAGCGTCGGTAGGAGTACAAAATTGCCGGCATTTAATCAAACACTTCTGAATCTTGTTGAACTTTTTGTAAGTTAATCAATTTTTCTCGTGGAAGCTTCTTAAGATGCTTTGTAATGATTTTATAAATATCTAAATCAAACTCAGCTTTTCCACTGCCAAGTAACTCATAGACCTCTTCTTCATTCATGGCTGAACCTAAATAACACCATTGATCAAGGATGTGCAAACTTCTACCCTCTTGGATTCCAATCGGTCCAGCGTAGGGCCAAATAGAGACCTTAAATTTTGCTAGAACCTGCTGCAGTCGGAAATGATACTGCGCCAATGACTCTTCCCCAACACAGGCACCAAAACATTGGTTGACTTGATAACCAAAACAAGACTTTCCTGAAGTAATCTTTTCTAGACCTAATAATCCTTCGCATAATTGGTTCTTTTTAGCCAGGCTTTGCAGGGTCTGTAAGGCTTCTCGACGACTATAAAACAGCCCATATAACTGCTCTTGTGTACCTGGCCTTAAATGATCATGACGAACTAATTGAGGAACAAGTACACCTTGCTCATTACTTCGTAACTGCCAAGCACAAAGATCTCTTGAACGCCTTAACTTTATATTCATACTCGGCAACTTCTCTTTAATCAAGCGAGACTCTAAGAGCAAGGCACCAATTTCACCTTCTGTTTCAATCCAGTCAATATCTTTGATTTGCATCGCAAGCTTCATTTCTTTTTGAATCGTTAATGCACTCGAAAAATGCCCCATGACCCGCGATTTAATAGAATTACTCTTGCCAATATAGAGGGGGCGGCGATTTTCGGCATAAAAAATATAGACTCCAGGCTTGTCAGGGAGATCCTCAACTAATTTCGCATCGATATTCGGCGGCAAGGATGGAGACTGCAACAACTCTTGGACAGCCGCTTGCAATCTTTGAACACCAAACTGCGCGATACATTTTTGCCAAAATTGAGCTAAAAGTTCGGCATCGCCTAATGCCCGGTGACGCGCACTCACGGCTAAGCCATGGACGTCAATCAAAGTATCTAAATTATGTCTTGCCTGATGAGGAAAAAGAAGTCTCGATAATTTCACCGTACAAACCACTTTCGCACGAAAATCAATGCCCATTCTTTTAAAAGAGGCTTTGATAAAGCCATAATCAAAGCGTGCATTGTGAGCGATAAAAATCTTATCTTTTAATTGCATCAGAATTTCTGGCGCAATCTCATCAAACCGAGGTTGCTGAACAACCATTTGTGGGGTTATACCAGTTAAGCGTTGAATATTGAGCGGGATAGCAATTTCAGGATTAATGAGACGCGACCAAGTATCAGACTGCCCATCTTGTATTGTTAAAACACCTACCTCAGTAATCCGATCTCGCTCTGCGTGTCCACCCGTAGTCTCAATATCGACAAAAGCCAATGGGGGGAAGTCAGCAATCAAGGAGTTCATTTCGAAACAATAATGGATTCTGATTATTTTTGCATTATTTGGGAGAATTTGATGAATTTATCGCATAATTACCGCATGCACCGTCGAAACTTTATTCAACAACTAAGTGCCGGTCTTTTGCTCGGCACCTCAAGCTCACAAGCACTCGCAGCAAATTTAGGGAAAGCCAATGGTTTACCAAGGGTGATTATCGTAGGAGCTGGATTTGGGGGGCTTACAGTAGCCAAATATCTGCGGCAGTTTTCTCAAAACAAAATAGAAGTTCTCTTGATTGACCCAAGTCCTTCTTTTGTTTCCAGCCCAATGTCGAATTTAATTTTTAGCGATCAATTCAACCTTCAGCAAATCACCTTCTCTCGACATGCTATGGTCAAAAAATATGGTATCCGATATATTCAAAACTCCGTCTCGCGCATAGATCCAGAACAACAAAACATTTTTTTATCCTCTGGAGAAAGATTCAACTATGACCGGCTCGTTGTCTCACCCGGAATCTCCTATTTATTTGATGATTACTCCGGGATACAGGACAAGAAAAATGGTACTGGTATTGTGCATGCCATGCAAGCGGGTCCACAAACACTGCAACTCAAAAAATCACTTGAAGCTATGACCAATGGCGGGGTGTTTGCCATTACGATTCCAGTGGCGCCCTATCGTTGCCCGCCATCTCCTTATGAAAGAGCTTGCCAAGTCGGACTCTATTTTAAAAAACACCAACCTAAAAGTAAAATCTTGATCCTTGATGCCAATCCAGACGTCACCTCTAAATCACTATTATTTAAAAAAGTTTGGGCAAATCACTTTCCACAAATGATTGAATATCGCAATAACCATACGCTAATGGATGTAGACCCTCAAGATGGTCGCCTCATATTCGAAGTTCAAGATGACATTACCGCAGATGTTCTCAATGTCATCCCCCCAATGCGGGCTGGAGATATCGCACATACTAGTGGCCTAACCAACATTAACCGGCGTTGGTGCGGGATCGATTTTCTGACCTGTGAATCGACTGCAATCTCTAAAATCCATGTTTTAGGTGACGCTACCCAGGGTGCCGATTTAATGCCGAAATCCGCCCAAATTGCCTATGGTCAAGGCAAAGCCTGCGCCCATACCCTCACAGAGATACTACTAAGTCAAACCCTTAAACATCAACCTCATTACGATAATCTTTGTTATAGTTTTATGACAGAATCTACTGCCGCACATATTAAAACTGACCATCGTTATGATGAGAGTCGAAAAACCATGAGCGTCATTCAAGGATCTCAAGAACTCTCTAGCGCTCCTACTACAGAGGATTTTAAACAAGGAGTAAAGTGGGCGAAAGATATCTGGCAAGATATTCTGACTTAATGGAACATTTATTACAAAAATAATTTATAGTATTTCAGAACTAAGGGAAAATCATGCAATTAACCATTAATAATGTCGTCCACAACATCGATGTGGAGCCCAATATGCCCTTGCTGTGGGCGATCCGTGAAGTCGTCGGATTAACGGGCACAAAATACGGTTGTGGTATTGCCCAATGCGGCGCCTGTTCGGTC
>CAIQUZ010000087.1 GCA_903875135.1 uncultured beta proteobacterium
ACTCATTTCTGTAGGGTGAAAATATTGGGCAACCAAGGTTGCGAGGTAGCCAGAAGTTCTGGGGGATCGTTCAGACGGTTTAATTAGAACTCGATTACCTGCAGCTAAGGCAGAAATGGCGGGGATTAAAGCCAAGCATAGTGGGTAGTTCCAAGCACTCATAATACCAATGACGCCTTTTGGTTGAGGCAATAAAAAACTTCGACTAGGCCAAAGATGGAGAGGCGTCTTTACCTTAACTGGCTTCATCCATTGATTTAGTTGACGAAGGGCGAAAGTGGCGGCTTGACGAATACCAATGATTTCTGCAAGTTGTGTTTCAACAGGTTGTCGATAACCGAAGTCAGCATCAATCACTTTACACAAATTTTCTTCATTTTCATTTAGCATAGACATGAGGCGCTTGATTCGGCTCCGTCGAGTTTCAAGATCTGGATAAGATTCAAGCATAAAAGCTTGTTGCATTTGTTCGAAGTCGAAAAGTAATGGGTTCATAGGAAGATATTAACAATGAAAAAGGATGAAATGATGCAAACTCAAATGATTACTTTAGGTGGTGGATGTTTTTGGTGCTTAGAGGCAGTGTATCAAGAATTAGTTGGAGTTGAACATGTTGTTTCTGGTTATGCAGGTGGTTTTGTCGAGTTTCCTGATTATGAATCAGTTTGTGATGGTGTTACAGGACACGCTGAAGTTGTACAAATTCATTTTGACCCACAAGCAATTTCCGTAAGAGAAATTTTAGAGGTGTTTTTTATCATTCATGACCCAACAACCTTAAATCGACAGGGTAATGATGTTGGCAGTCAGTATCGATCGGTCATTTATTGTGAAGATGAGACACAAATCAACCTTGCCTTGGATGTGATTCAAGAACTAAAAAACAGTCAAATCTATAAAGATCCGATTGTTACAGAAATCATGTTAGCCCCTACGTTTTACCGTGCTGAGGATTATCATCAAAATTATTTTGTCACGCATCCCTATCAGGGTTATTGCATGGGTGTAGTGGCACCAAAATTAGCTAAATTTCGTAAGACGTTTACCAATCTCAATAAAAAATCGAGTTAGGGGGCTAGGCGCTCAATTTTCCAAGCATGATTGACATTGCTGTAATTAATACGATCATGCAGTCTAGATGGGCGTCCTTGCCAAAATTCAATCCGATTTGGTTTTACACAGTAACCACCCCAATGAGGGGGGCGCGGTGGTTGGTCTCCAAATTGCTGCTGATATTTTTTTTCTTCAGCTTCTAAAAACTCACGATTGGGTACTGCTTGGCTTTGTGGGGATGCCCAAGCACCGATTCGTGAAGCGATTGGGCGGGAAAAATAGTAGTCGTCACTCAGGTTTGGGGCAAGCGTGGAGCACGTTCCTTCGATGCGAACTTGACGCTCTAGTTCATGCCAAAAAAACAATAACGCAACCTGAGGATGACTAGCGATAGCTTGCCCTTTTTCACTTTGATAGTTGGTATAAAAGACAAATTGATTATCGATGACACCTTTTAAGAGGACGATTCGAGCACTAGGAGAGCCTGAGGAGTTGATCGTGGCAAGAGTCATTGCATGAGGTTCGGGACATTCCGCTTGAGAGGCTTGTTCAAACCATTGCTCAAATTGTTTAATCGGATTTGGGTCAACATCGGACTCAGAGAGGCTTCCTTTGGAGTAGTTTTTTCTGAGATCAGCTAAATTTTTCATTCTATTAGTATATCGGTTCTGCGAATCATTGATAATGTTTAAACATGAATAATTTCCCTAAAAACACATTCCTGGTTGACAAACGTCGTTTAAGTGGCGTAGCCCGCTTATATGGTGAGGTTGGCTATGCGGCCTTAAAAAAATCCCATGTGGTTGTCATTGGTCTTGGTGGCGTTGGATCTTGGGCTGCTGAGGCTCTCGCCCGAAGTGCGGTTGGTGAGATATCTTTGATTGATTATGACCAAGTGTCGGTGAGTAACACTAATCGCCAGCTTCATGCATTGGAGGGTGAGTTTGGCAAATCCAAGGTTGAGGTAATGGCTCAAAGGCTGCGGCTGATTAATCCTGAGTTAAAAATCAATATGATTGATGATTTTGTAAAGCCAGATAATATGGCGCGGTATATTCAGCCAGGTTGGGCTGTATTAGATGCGATGGATGATATCCCTAGCAAGATTGCTTTAGCCGACTGGTGTCAACAACATCAAAACCTATTTGTTATGAGTGGGGGTGCTGGTGGCAAGGTCGATCCTACCAAGATAGAAGTCATTGACATTGCTAAAGCGACCCATGATTCTATGTTATCTAAAATACGATCTCAGTTACGGGCGCAACATCAATTTGAACGCGACCCTAAAAAGAAAATGGGGATACGGGTTGTCTATTCATCTGAACCTAGACTGGGCAACATGAGTGGGGGATTGTCCTGCGCAGGATATGGCTCGACTGTGATGGTCACTGCTTCATTTGGATTTGTTGCTGCCGCAGAAATGATACGGCAAATCATTTCTTCACATAAAACGGTCTAATACTTTTTTACTGAGTTTATCTAAGCTTTTACGATTTTTAATCAAATACTGGATACCGTTAGCATCGGTAATTAATAAGGCCTCATTAGAAACCCGTCGAATATCTTGTTCATTCTTTAGTTTCAGACGCGTATTGCCTCGGTCGGTTTCAATATCCCAGATACTTGGTAGAGCATAGGAATTAAGGCCAGTAATACGGTGAATAACAGGAATGAATTCGATTTGTCCAAGAGACTTTTGAATAATGTGTTGATTGTGATTGCTGAGATCAGCAACTTGTTCGAACCAGACCAGTTCATGACCATCTTGATCGACGATTGAAAATCCATGATCAGGATTGGTGATTGGAAAAGCGCGAATCACTTTCACTTGATCATAAGAAGGACCTGCCGGAAGATGTAATGTGATATTACCGAAGCTATCTTGTTCGAGCGTGAAGTTCATCGTTATTATTCTTTCATCAAACTGATTGAGCGATTTCGGCGGCATGCCGAGCTTGCGCTTGATAAAGTTCAAAGTAAGTACCTTGTACAGCCATTAATTCGTCATGATTACCAACTTCAATAATCTCACCTTTGTCCAGTACTATCAAGCGATCTGCCTTGCGCAGGGTCGATAGGCGGTGGGCTATAGCAATTGTCGTTCTACCTTTTACAAGGTTATCGAGAGCTTTTTGAATTTCTTTTTCGGTAGTTGTATCTACGGAAGATGTGGCTTCATCGAGGATCAAAATTTTAGGGTCAATTAATAGTGCGCGGGCAATAGATATTCTTTGTCGCTCGCCACCCGATAAAGATTGACCTCTTTCACCCACCAACGAATCATAGCCTAAAGGTAGTCTTAAGATGAAGTCATGGGCATTGGCTGCTTTGGCCGCTTGCACAATTTCTGAGCGACTTGCTTGTGGTTTCCCATACGCAATATTTTCTGCAATTGTTCCAAAAAATAAGAAGGGTTCTTGCAAAACCATACCAAATAACTTTCTTAGTTCCTGAGTATCAATCATTCTTACGTCGATACCATCAATCTTGACAGATCCTTCACTGACATCATAGAAACGACAAATCAGATTAACCAGAGTACTTTTTCCTGAACCGCTATGCCCTACTAAGCCAATCATTTCACCGGGTTGAATTTGTAGTTGAATATTTTTTGTGACGGATCTATTTCCATAACGAAAGCTGACATTTGTTAAATCAATTTTTCCTTTGATGTTTTCTGGCAGTGGGATAGGGTTTTTGGTATCTGGTACGCTTGATTCATGGTCTAAGATGTCGAACACACGTTTTGCTCCGGCGGCTGCTTTTTGTGTGTGAGAGACAATCCGACTCATGGAGTCCATCCGGCCATAAAATCTTGATATGTAAGCAAGGAAAGCCGTGAGCACACCAACCGTAATTTTATCGTTGGCTACTTGATAAATGCCAAATCCCCAAACGACTAACAAACCAATTTCAGTCAATAAGGTCACAGTAGGGGCGAAAGATGACCAAACTTGATTCACACGATCATTGACTTCCAAGTTTCTTTGATTAGCAGCAATAAATCGCTTGTTCTCTCGATCTTCTTGAGCAAAGGCTTTAACCACTCTAATCCCAGGGATGGTATCTGATAGAACGTTGTTTACCTCAGACCAATTACGATCAACTTTCTCAAAGCCATAACGTAATTTATCGCGCACATAATGAATCATCCAAGCA
Organism: uncultured beta proteobacterium; assembly: GCA_903875135.1. Lineage (GTDB taxonomy): Bacteria > Pseudomonadota > Gammaproteobacteria > Burkholderiales > Burkholderiaceae > Polynucleobacter. The sequence goes on from CAIQUZ010000087.1 coordinate 4,213, forward strand.
ATAAAGGGAAGAGGTAGCAGCGTGACTAAAGCCAATAAGGGGTCAATGCTGATCAGAATGCTGGCGGTCATAAACAGCATCAATAAATCTGTCAAGAAATCTAATAAATGCAAGGATAAGAAAACACAGATGCGGTCTGTTTCATTACCAATCCTTGCCATTAAATCGCCGGTTCGTTTAGTGCCAAAGTATTCTAAAGATAATTGGATTAAGTGATGGAATGTTTGAGTTCTCAGCTCCATACCAATTCGTTCACTTACCAGCGCCAAGATATACGTTTTCCACCAACCAAGGCCCCAAGCAAAAACTGCAGCCAAGAATAAACCTCCTAGGTACATACTTGCTAGTTCAAAGTTCATTTGATGCGTTGTTTGAAATGGAATTAAAACATCATCCATGAGTGGCATGCTGATGTAGGGTGGTACAAGTGTTGCTGCTGTTGAAAGCAGGGTCAATACAAACCCAAGCAGAATATCTTTTTTATAGGGTTTAGCAAATCGCCAAAGTTTAAATAAAGTAAGGGTAGAGGGAGGTATTTCTGTTTCGGGGTCGCAAACAATACAAGTTGTTTGATTGATGGGGATTGGACTTTGGCAAACCGGACAAGCAGAAATAACGGAAGCGTTGGGGTCTTCTTGCGAAGTGAAGTTCTTTAGCAGTTCATCTCTCTGTTCAAAGGCTTCCCTAAATTGCGTTATTAAATTATTCAGCGCGAGGGTGAAGTGCCATGTTTGAATCAGACCATCTTCTGAATATAAGGATAAATGTCCAACGCCCGCATGATCGCTTAGCTGCAACCGATGGCGCCCACTAATCGTCCAGTATTGAATTTGACCATCTTCAGCTATTTGTGAAATTTCAGTGACATTCGAAGACGCTTTTTGGTCCAGAGTTAATAATGACTTTTCAAAATGAAGAACTTCATTGAGGTCAATTTCAACCCATGCGAGGGATGGTTTAGATAATGAATGGACCTTATTTTGCCAACCTAGGGGGAGGCGAGTTGAAATAGCGTTCGATGTTGGGGTTGTTTCCATCGAAAAAGTATAGTCCAGTCTTAAGAAATTTTATGGCAAATCATCAAATTTCATCCATATCCCCAGATTCATAGAGAAGCTCATCTTTTTCCATTCTTGGTGATTTGTCAACTTTTTACCCCTTGGAGAGTTATAGTAGATATCAGTTAGAATTTAATACATATTTAATGGATTTTTCAAATTTAATTTACCATAAGAAACTTGGAATAGATGCTGCAACTCCTTGATAAAACAATTAATATTCTTGACATCAAGTATATTCGTGGCCCAAATATGTGGTGTTGGGTGGAGATCATCGAAGCCCTAGTCGATATTGGTGATTTAGAAGATTACCCTTCGGATAAAATTCCAGGATTTTATGAACGTTTAGTCAATAAGCTACCAACTTTAGTAGAGCATCGTTGTAGCTATGATGAGCACGGTGGGTTTTTAAGGCGTGTTGAAGAAGGCACTTGGCCAGTTCATATCATGGAGCATTTAACCCTAGAGCTTCAAGGTTTAGCCGGTTTTAATGGTGGCTTTGGCCGCGCTCGTGATGGTCATGCTACGGGTATTTATAAATTAATGGTTGAGACACCTCATGAGGAAGTAACGAAGCAGGCCATTTACTATGCAAGAGACCTTCTCTTAGCATTAATTCAGAACCGTGAATATGATGTTCAGGCCAATGTCGATCATTTAAAAGAGATGATGGAAGATTTGTGTTTAGGCCCAAGCACCGGCTGTATTGTCAAGGCAGCACATGAAAAACAGATTCCTCATATTCGTCTCAACAAGGGTAACCTTGTTCAATTAGGTTATGGGGCTCAACAAAAAAGGATTTGGACTGCTGAGACCAATCAAACCAGTGCGATCGCTGAGAGTATTTCAAGAGACAAGGATTTAACGAAGTCCTTGTTAGCCTCCGTTGGTGTTCCGATTCCTTATGGTGAGTTAGTCGATAGCCCCGAGCATGCTTGGACCGTTGCACAAGAGATTGGTTTGCCTGTTGTTGTCAAGCCTCAGGATGGTAATCATGGCCGAGGTGTATTTACCAATCTGCAAACGGCAGATGAAATTTATGCCGCATTTGAAATCGCCCGCCATGAAGGTAGTGGCGTTCTCGTTGAGAAATTTATTCTTGGTGATGAGCATCGATTACTCGTTGTTGGGGATCGATTGGTCGCTGCTGCAAAAGGTGAAGAGTGTAAAGTTCGCGGTGATGGTCAGCACAACATTTTAGAATTGATTGAATTACAGATTAACTCTGATCCCAGACGAGGGTCTACTGAAGATGCTCCCCTGAATAAGGTCAGGATTGACTCCATTGCAGAGTTAGAGCTGAAAAGTCAAGGTTACACTTCGACTAGTATTCCAAATAAGGATATAGAAGTCTTAATACAGCGCAATGGTAATGTGGCTTTTGATGTGACAGATTTAGTTCACCCATCAATCGCTAAAAAAGTTGTCCTTGCTGCGAAGGTGGTGGGCTTGGATATTGCGGGTGTCGATTTGGTTGCGAAAGATATTTCTAAGCCATTAGAAGAGCAGGGAGCTGCTATCGTAGAAGTGAACGCTGGACCAGGTTTGTTAATGCATATTAATCCGGCTAAAGGAAAGCCACAGCCAGTTGGTGAAGCGATTATTCATCATTTATTTCCTCTCGAAAACAGTAGTCGCATTCCATTAATTGGGGTATGTGGTTCCAAGGGGGCCACAGTTGTCGCTGAAATTTGTGCTTACTTCTTAAAGCTGAGTAATTTTTATGTCGCTTTATCGAACCAACGTGGTTTAAGTTTTAATCAACGTTGGGTAGATAAAAATGGGAGTACTGAATGGGAGCTAGGAAGGCGAACCCTTCTTAATCCACTTGTAGAAGCTGCGGTAATTGAAGCGACGGCTAAAGGCATTTTGATGCAAGGGGTTCCTTATGACTTTTGCTCCGTAGGCATCATCACTGAGATAGATAAAACTATTTTTTATCCTGAACAGGCGATTACGGAAGAACATCAATTGTTTTCAATCTATCGCACACAAGTTGATACAGTGATTCCACATGGGGTAGCTGTGATTAATGCTGATGAGCCGATGGCCTCGGAGATGGCCAGAATTAGTGAGTCTGAGGTAATTTTCTACGGTATTGATGCGAGCACCCCCCTGTTATCCGATTTCTCTTTACAAGGTGGACGTTCAATTATTACTCAACAACAGCAGATGATTTTGCGTCATGGCAATGAGCAAGTATATGTGTTTAATTTAGACGACTCTGAGTACTTAAAACAGGACGAGCAGTCGAGTCGAGTCAGTTATATGATGGCGGCGGTTGGTGCTGCGTGGGCTCTAGGGTTATCGTTTCAAACGATTGAGACAGGTATTGAGACTTTTTTCTCTGAGGAGCTGATTGCCTAATGGATTTACAGCGTGTTAGAGCCTTACGTGGCCCCAATTTGTGGAGTCGTCACACAGCGATTGAGGCAGTGATTGTTTGCGACGCATCAGAGCAATCAATTGAAGGTCTCTTTGATTTTGAGATTCAATTACGCTCATTGTTTCCGCAATTACATTTACGCAGTGTTGGCTTACAGAATGAACCTATTTCAATGGCACATGTGATCGAACATGTCGTCTTAGGATTGCAAGCACAAGCCGGTTGCCCAGTCACCTTTAGCCGCACTGTCAAAGTAAACGATGAAGGCGTTTACCAGGTTGTTGTGGAATATAGCGAAGAAGAGGTTGGTCGTTTGGCTCTCGATATGGCTTGGAAACTCGTTCGTGCGGCAAGAGTAAAAGAGTCCTTTGATTTACAAGATGCGCTGAAACAATTAAGCGCTTTAGATGAAGATGTTCGATTAGGCCCGAGCACGGGATCAATTGTGCAAGCTGCTGTAGAGAGAAATATACCTTATCGTCGGCTAACTCAAGGGAGTTTGGTGCAATTTGGGTGGGGCTCACATCAAAAAAGAATTCAGGCTGCAGAGACGAGTCATACCAGTGCTATTGCTGAATCGATTGCGCAAGATAAAGAATTAACGAAAGACTTGCTCCATGCTGCTGGTGTAGCGGTACCTTTAGGAAAAGTAGTTGATAATGCAGACGATGCTTGGCGCGTTGCGCAAGAGCTTGGATCAACCATTGTGATCAAACCACGCGACGGCAATCAGGGTAAGGGAGTTGCTGTCAATATTAAATCTGAAGAGCAGGTTCGTGCGGCTTTTGCAGTAGCGCAGCACTATGGTTCAAAAATTATTGTTGAACGATATATGCCTGGTCAAGATTTTCGTTTACTCGTGGTCGGTGACCGTTTAGTAGCAGCTGCAAGAAGAGATCCACCTCAAGTCATTGGTGATGGAGTATTAACTATTTCTCAACTAGTTGATCAGGTCAATCTTGATCCTTTGAGAGGTGATGGACATGCTACGCCACTCACAAAAATTCGTCTTGATGACATTGCCATGGCAACTTTAGCGAAACAGCAGCTTGAGCCTCATTCAATTCCACGTCATGGACAACGGGTGGTGTTACGAAATAATGCGAATTTAAGTACAGGTGGAAGTGCGACAGACGTCACTGATGACGTTCACCCTGATTTAGCTGCTAGTGCAGTATCTGCTGCCAAAATGGTTGGTTTAGATATTTGTGGTGTAGATATTGTTTGCGAAGCTGTATATAAACCATTAGAGGAGCAAGGTGGAGGTGTTGTTGAAGTGAACGCAGCTCCTGGCTTACGTATGCACCTCAATCCTTCATATGGAAAAAGTCAAGCTGTGGGTGATGCCATTATTTCGATGATGTTCCCACCAGGCAATAATGGTCGAATCCCGATTGTGGCAGTTTCTGGAACCAATGGTAAAACGACTACGGTTCGGTTGATCGCACATTTGTTGAGATCGCAAGGGCATCGTGTTGGTATGACCACCACGGATGGGATCTATATTGAAAACGAAAAAATAGATTCTGGTGATTGTAGTGGTCCTAAAAGCGCTAGAAACGTACTGATGCATCCTGAAGTGGATGCCGCTGTTTTTGAAACAGCAAGAGGTGGGATTTTGCGGGAAGGGCTAGGATATGATGCTTGTAATGTTGCGGTGATTACCAACATTGGTGAAGGCGACCATTTAGGGATGAATTATGTAGAAACGGTCGAAGAGCTTGCAATAGTGAAAAGTGTCATTGTTCGTAATGTTGTAAAAACAGGCTTTGCTGTTTTAAATGCCGCAGATGCAATGGTCGTGAAGATGGCAAAATCTTGTCGCGGCCAAATTATATTCTTTGCCTTAAGTGCCCATAACCATATTATTTCTACCCACCGTGCCCAAGGTAATCGAGTCTTATTTAGAGAAAAAGATCATCTTGTTGCAGCAATTGGGAATCGTATCGTTCATCGGATTGCTTTAGCGAAGATTCCCCTGACTGAAGGTGGGCAAATTGGTTTTCAAGTTGAGAACACATTGGCTTCTATAGCTGCAGCCTGGGCCTTAGATCTAGATTGGCATCATATTGAAACTGGTTTAAGTCAATTTGTGAGTGATGCACAAACCGCCCCAGGCCGGTTTAATATTTTTAAACACCAAGGTGCTACCGTCATTGCAGATTATGGGCACAACCCAGATGCTATACGTGCCCTCGTTCAAGCCACGAATGCGATACCTGCAAAAAGAAGGCTTGTGGTCATTTCTGGTGCGGGGGATCGTCGCGATGATGATATCCGTAAACAAACTCAGATTTTGGGTGAGGCATTTCATTCCGTGATTTTGTATCAAGATCAGTGTCAAAGAGGTCGCGAGGACGGAGAAGTCTTAGCACTTTTACGAGAGGGTTTAGTTGGCGCTACCAAAGTTGATCATGTAGAAGAAATTCGTGGAGAATTTTTAGCCATTGATGCCGCGCTAGAAAAACTAAAGCCTGAGGACTTATGCCTTATTTTGATCGATCAAGTTCAAGAATCTCTCGACTATTTACATAAAGTCACAAAGCCTTAAGGTTTAAAGTCAATTCATCTGTTCTTTTTTAGATTAAAACCTTGTAGGAAATTTCTGATTAATTAGTAAAAAATAAAATCAATACTTTTTTACCCCTTATAAATAAAGGGCTCACGTAATTGACATAATTTATTTTTATAAATTATGTCAATTTTGCTGATTACACATACTAGTTATTTTTTCTTCTCCTTTTTAGACTTGCACAGTCAACAAAATAAAAGGAGAAACAATTGCTCAATCAAACAAATGCATCCAATGAGCTGGACATTCATCAATCGGATCAACATTCATTAAAAAGACATTTGAAGGCTCGACATATTCGTCTGATGGCTTTGGGGTCGACGATTGGTGTGGGTTTATTTTTGGGTTCTGGTACTGCAATTTCGCAGGCGGGCCCCTCGATACTGCTCGGGTATTTATTTGCAGGAATCATCGCCTTTATTGTTTTAAGAGCATTAGGGGAAATGGCTGTTCATAGTCCAGTAGCCGGCTCATTTGCGCAATATGCGCATGAATATGTTGGGCCTCTAGCTGGGTATTTAATGGGTTGGGGATATTGGTTTTATTGGGTCATTGTGGGTGTGGCTGAAGTTACTGCAGTGGGGATTTACATGGGGCTGTGGTTTCCTGACACACCACAGTGGATATGGGCTGTGGGGTCACTCGCTTTAATGGGTGGATTAAATTTCATTGCAGTACGTCTGTTTGGTGAGTTTGAGTTTTGGTTTGCCTTAATTAAAGTAGTTGCGATTGTTGCATTGATTGGAGTTGGATGTGGCGTTATTTTCCTTGGTTTTGGAAATCAAGGGGTACCGATTGGAATTTCTAATTTATGGTCGCATGGAGGATTCTTTCCTACTGGTTTAAATGGGTTTTTACTCTCATTACAAATGGCAGTATTTGCCTATGTAGGTATTGAAATGATTGGTTTATCAGCAGGGGAAACAGAAAACCCTGAAAAAACGATTCCCATTGCAATTGATTCATTAATTGTTCGTATTTTGGTGTTTTATGGTGGTGCGCTATTTGTCATACTTTGCATTTTTCCCTGGAATGAAGTGGGTCAAGTAGGCAGTCCATTTGTAGCGATGTTTGAACGCTTAGGGTTAAGAGAGGCTGCTGGAATAGTGAACTTTGTTGTGGTGACGGCGGCACTATCTTCTTGCAATGCGGGCATCTTTAGTGGCGGTCGATTATTGTTCGGCCTCTCATTAAATGCGTATGCACCAAAGATGATGAAAAAGCTCTCAAGTAATGGCGTTCCTACGGTGGCTATCTTAACGACGGTTACAGTAGCATCTCTTGGAGCTTTCTTAAATTATTTCCTACCGGAAGAGGCCTTCTTATTAGTAACCTCTGCGGTGACATTTATTGGTTTAATGGTTTGGGTTGGTATTTTATCCACTCAATTGATGTTTCGTAAAAAGATCCCAGCCAATGTAGTGAGCTCTTTATCGTACAAGAGTTTTCTGTGGCCATATGGTTCATGGATTGCTTTAGCAACCATTGGATTTGTACTGATCTTATTAGCCTATCAAGAACAAACGAGGATCGGGGTGTATGTGGGTATGCCCATCGTCGCCATTTTGATTATTGTGTTTTATGTTTTTGGATTACATCGTCATCAACAACGTCAAGGAGAAAGTAAATGATTATCGGAGTCCCTAAAGAAATTAAGAATCAAGAATATCGAGTTGGATTAACACCAAATCAAACGCAGTCCCTCGTCATGCAGGGTCATCAAGTGATCGTTGAATCTAGTGCTGGCATCGGTATAGGTATGTCAGATGAGGATTATCAACTCAGTGGAGCAATGATTATGTCTGCCTCGGATGTATTTAACAATGCGGAGTTGGTGGTGAAGGTAAAGGAACCACAAGCGAATGAAATTGCGATGTTAAGACCAGGACAGCTTTTATTTACTTACCTTCATCTTGCACCAGATATTGAACAAACGAATTTGTTAATTACTAGTGGAGTAACTGCTATCGCCTATGAGACTGTAAAGAACAGTTATGGTGCATTGCCCTTATTAGCACCAATGAGTGAGGTAGCTGGAAGATTATCTATTCAAGCGGGGGCTCATTATTTAGAAAAAACGCAGGGTGGTAGTGGATCCCTAATATCCGGAATTCCGGGAGTTCAGGCATCACAAGTCCTTATTTTAGGGGCGGGCATCGTTGGAACAAATGCAATGCAATTAGCCATTGGCCTAGGGGCACGAGTCACAATCGTAGACAAGAACCTTCAACGATTAAGAGAACTTGACCAGGTCTATGGAAACCGTATTCAGACCTTATTTGCCGATGAGGGAACCCTGGCAAAACTTTATACACAAGCAGATTTAGTCATTGGAGCTGTCCTCATTCCTGGCGGAAGTGCGCCTAAATTATTAAGACATGAACATTTAAAGTCGATGCGACAGGGAAGTGTAGTCGTCGATGTTGCGATTGATCAAGGGGGGTGCTTTGAGACATCAAAATCTACTTGTCATGATGAACCAACGTACGAATTAGACGGTATTATTCATTATTGTGTGGCGAACATGCCTGGTGCTGTTCCAAAAACATCTACTTTTGGGCTAACGAATGCCACATTCCCCTACATCGAAATGTTAGCTAATCATGGCTTTCAGGACGCGATTCAAAAGAGTGGAGCGTTAAGAGAGGGCGTTAGTGTCTATGAACACTACTTAACATGTCCGGCGGTCAGTCACTCTCAACAAAGACCTTATAAAGAAATCGGTTCGTTCCTATAAAGATGGTCGATAAATTATCTGAGTTGAATTTTCCGGGAGGGAAATTCAACAAAAAGATAGAGTACATGGGCAAATACCCAACTTAGAAGCCAGATTGCCACCATCATCATCAATGCAATGAGTGGGGACTCAAGGTGGTAACGATAAAACATCGTATTACCTAAAAGAATTAAGGAGAAGTGAATCAGAAAGGCACAATAAGCGCGTTGACTAAACCAGATACACAGCTTTGTCCATCGAAAGGTTTCTGATCGGTACAGATTTTTCCCTTTCCAGCTAAGAATAAGTGCAATGATCATTTCGATGATGTTTTTAACAGATATTTCAAAAAAGGTGTCACTAATAATTAAGATTGAAAATATGAGGAGCAAGAGACGAGCTGGCGTTTTTATTTCTGGGTGAGAAGCTCCTTCAGCCAAAAAAGCAATAATGCCTAAGCCGTAGGCTCCTGCAAAGTAAAAAAAGTAGTTTTCAAAAACAGCATGACGACTAAAATACATTAATGAAGCTGCTATGAAAAGGGTAAGCATCAAAAGAATGTTTTGGTAACTTTTAAAGAAAAATAATAAACAAGATACAAAAATATAGAGTTGCCAATCAATGGCAACGTACCATACTCCAACAGAAATCGAGTCATATCCAAGAAGGTTTTGTAAAAAGAGTAGGTGAGATAGGATCTGCAGCAACGTTTCTGGTTCACCAATGTATTCTTCGTAATGAACTAATCTTGCAATAGTTGCACAAACCATCGTAAATATGATGGCTATTGCATAGGTTGGTATTAATCGGAGGTAACGGTTAAAAATTGTCTTTAATACGCCTTGTTTTTCTAATGTTTGTGGCAGATTTTTGACGGAGAGGTAACCTCCAATAACTAAAAATATTTGCACAGCATATCGACCATATTCTCCAATAAAGTCAATAAAGTTCGGAAAAATCTCATGTACCTTGAGGGGGATTGGTCCGTAATTACTGAGGTGATGCAATATGATGATTTGTACAGCAATGGTTTTTAAGAAATCAATGACAAAATAATGATTTTTAAAGTTAATAGTCGGGCGCGACATATTTAATGACATATGCATCGAAGAGGATGCTTTGTGAAGTTAAAAAGGACTGCGTATCGACAGTCCTTTTTTAATAAATACTGATTTTGCAACAAGGTATTAAATACCCATTTCTTTAAATACTTCTTTAGCGACTCTAAAGCTATCTAAAGAGGCAGGAACACCACAATAAATTGCAGCTTGTAAAAAGACTTCTTTTATTTCATCTTTTGTCAGACCATTATTAATTGCGCCACGCACATGCAACTTAATTTCGTGGGGACGGTTAAGTGCAGTTAACATCGCCAAGTTTAAAAAGCTTCTTGTTTTACGATCAAGACCTGGGCGATTCCAAATATCTCCCCAGCAATAAGACGTTACCAACTCTTGTAATTCTTGCGTAAATGCATCTGCATTTTTAATTGAAGCATCTACATACTCAGCGCCTAATACTTCGCGACGTGTCTTAAGGCCTTTTTCGAACATTTCACTAGCCATTTATTTCTCCTATTTAGTTAGATTGGTGATATCCCATTATAAGGTTTACTTCATTTGCAGAACCTAAGATAACTGACACACGTTCGTGTAATTTACTGGGTTGTATTTCAAGGATGCGTTGTTGACCATTGATTGAAACGCCACCGGCTTGTTCTACTAAAAAACTCATCGGATTGGCTTCATACATGAGTCTTAATTTACCTGGTTTATCTGGTTCTCGTTGATCCCAAGGATACATAAAGACACCACCCCGGATTAAAATTCGATGAACGTCTGCAACCATCGAAGCAATCCAGCGCATATTAAAATCGTTTTGCCGAGGGCCAGTAGACCCGGCAAGACATTCATTCACATAGCGCGATACTGGCTTTGCCCAGTGGCGCATATTTGACATATTAATCGCAAATTCTTTAGTGTCTTTAGGTATTTTTACGTCTTCTTGTGTTAGATAAAATTCTTGACTATGGGGATCTAAAGTAAACATCTGAACACCATGACCTAAGGTCAGCACGAAAATCGTTTGAGGACCATATAAGGCATACCCTGCTGAGACTTGATTTGTTCC
>CAIQUZ010000088.1 GCA_903875135.1 uncultured beta proteobacterium
CCTCGTATACGCCCAGAAAGTATCAGAATTCTTTGCGTAGACGAAGATGCTTCTTCGCTTTCAGAATTAGAGCGTATTTTTAAATTTAGGGCTTTTAATACGACACTGACCCAAAAAGGAATTGAAGCCCTTGAAATCCGTGCAAAAGGCGAATTTGATATTGTTTTGGCCAATACTCAACTTCAAGATATGTCGGGTATTGAACTTTTAGAACAGTTCAAAGAAAAAAGTCCTGATACCTTAAGAATACTCTTAACCGCGAATAACGATATCTCTGAAACAACAGCTGCTATAAATCAGGGGAATATTTATCGAATTATTTCAAAACCTTGGAATGAAGATGATTTAATGACCTTTGTGACCTCAGCAGTTGAAGCCACAGTGACCAGGAGAGAAGATCGGCACATTCAAGATCAAGCCAAAAAAGAAAACCAAAAACTAGCTAATCTTGTGGACTCTCTGGAAACTCAGGTACAAGAAAATTCAGTACTTTTAACCGCAGCGAACCGTAAAGTTCAGTCCTCGTATGTGAACGCTATTCGAACTTTTTTACATTTTCTAGAAATTAAAAATTTTTCGTTACATAAGCACTCTAAAAGAGTCGGGCACTTTGCAATGCGTACAGCACAAATTGCGGGATTATCAGAAGATGAAGTTCAAAACATCTTAATTGCTGGACTTTTACATGATGTTGGTAAATTAGGCCTAAGTGACCGGCTTTTGGCAACTAAACCGATATCTTTAAATGAAATGGACTTGAGAGCTTATCAACGTCATCCAACAATAGGTAAAGACAGTTTACAAATTTTAGAAGAATTGGATGATGTTTTGAATATGATTCACTCCCACCATGAGCATATGGATGGAAGCGGCTTTCCGATGGGCATTAGTGGCGACAATATCTCTCAAGGGTCTAGGATTTTGGCTATTGTCGAAGCGTATGAAGAGTATAAATATGGCGTCCTTGACTATAACGATGGACATCAACATGCACTTGATATGCTGATCCGCAATCGAGGGATGTATTATTGCCCCACAATGCTCAGCTGTTTTTTAAAGGTCTTTAATTAAGGCTAGCGCCCAATTCATTGAGTTCAATTCAATTTTCAGTTAGAATATGAAGTTCGGCGAATTAGCTCAGTTGGTTAGAGCGACGGAATCATAATCCGCAGGTCCGGGGTTCGAGTCCCTGATTCGCCACCATAACATTCATTTGATTTATAAAAATGTTGCACAAATCGTATTTCTATCAACAATTGCCTTTTAAATCAATTAATGTCGTTCATGATTTCAACTTGGAGTTAGTGCCATCTTTTAAATGAGGGAATCCTGAGAGTTTGCAACATCCCAACTACATAAATTTTTTCAAAATCGATCAGTCTGAATCCACAGCCACCTATTATTTAAGCCTCCAGTGAAGACTTCCATTCAGCAGGGTTTCGAACTTCATCAACTAGGTAAATACCCTGAAGCACAAGTCATTTACGAACAAATACTGCAGCTACAACCATTTCATTTTGATGCGTTATGGCTTTTAGGCACTCTTTTTGGCCAGTTACAAAAATATCAACATTCCGTTGAATTTTTAACAAAAGCCTTAAGTATTAATCCCCATCATTCAACCGCCCAAAATAACCTTGGAAATGCCCTCAATGAACTGGGAAAATTGAAGGAGGCCATCATATGTTACGACCTTGCAATTAAACTGAGGCCGAATGATGCTCAAGCATACTTTAATCGAGGAAATGTTCTCCTCAAGCTTCAACGCACTGACGAGGCAATCAGCAGCTATGAAAAAGCTATCTACCATAATCCAAACTTTGCTGAGTCATACAACCTTTTAGGCATAGCGTTACAGGGGCAAAAAAAATTAAAAGATGCAATCACCCATTACGATAAAGCCATTTTGATAAATCCGTTTTTTGCTGAAGCATTTAATAATCGAGGTATTGCATTTCAAGAACTTCATCGATTTGACGATGCTCTCATTAATTTTGAGAGCTCAATTAAAATTAAACCTGACTTTGTAGAAGCTCTCAATAACCGTGGTTTAGCTTTATATGAGCTTGAACGAATAGGAGAAGCAATACTTAGTTATGAAAAAGCAATTAGCGTAAATTCTAACTTTGCAAAAGCCCATAATAATCTCGGAGTCGCTTTACAGGCTCTTAAAAGCTTAGATCAAGCTTTTGCTCACTATCAACAAGCTATCCAAATTGATCCTGAATACGTAGAGGCCAATTGGAATCTTTCTTTGCTTCATTTACTCAACGGAAACTTTAATGAAGGTTGGCTACGATACGAATGGCGTTGGAAAAGAGAGTCACTAGTAAGTTTAAAAAGAAATTTTTCTGAACCACTTTGGCTTGGTGAGCAATCTCTTCGAGGTAAAACCATCTTATTGCATGCAGAACAAGGGTTGGGAGATACCATACAATTTTGTCGCTATATATCCATGGTAGCGCAACTTGGCGCCACCATCATTCTTGAGATTCAGAAACCTTTAATCCCATTACTGAAGCATTTTAAGGGAGTTAACCAAATGATTGAATTGGGACAAAAAATCCCTCATTTTGACTACCATTGTCCAATTTTATCTTTGCCACTAGCATTCAAAACTAATCTAAATACGATTCCACCAAGCGATCTATCCATTACCAGCGACTTGACCCTAGTAGACCATTGGAAAAAGAAATTAGGCCCTAAAAAATTTCCACGGATTGGGGTAGTATGGAGTAGTCTGTCCTCATTCAAAGATGATCATCAAAGAAGTTTAACTCTCATTGAAATTTTACAAGCCCTTCCTAAGGAAGGTTTTGAATATATTTGTCTTCAAAAAGAAATTAAAGATATTGATCAAAATACTCTTGCCTCAAATCCTCATATTCGTTTTTTCGGGGATCAGTTGAATAATTTTAGTGATACAGCGGCATTAATAGAATGCGTTGATCTAGTCATTAGTACTTGCACAAGTATTCCCCATTTAAGTTGTTCTTTAGGGAAAAAAACATGGGTATTATTATCCCATGTCGCAGATTGGCGTTGGCTATTAAACAGGGATGACAGCCCTTGGTACCCATCAGCAAAGCTTTATAGACAAGATAGAATATATCATTGGGAAAGTGTGTTGACCAAAGTAAAGGCTGACTTATTGGCGTTTACAACCTTATAATTTTTTCTTTACATCATAATTACTTTCAACAAATCAAGAAATAATTTTTTGGGGGCAGCATGAGTTTTGAAATCGCAAAACAGCATTTTTTAGATGGCCTAGGCTTTTTTCAAGCGGATCAATTTGAAAAAGCTGAATTTCATTTTCTAGAGTCACTCAAAATTATGCCAGATCGAGTATCGACTCTAACCAACCTCTCAGCAACTCAAATTAAACTGAGTAAGCTTTCTGAGGCTAAGGATCTTCTTCAAAAAACTATTATTTTAGATAAAAACAACACGGAAGCATTTCTCAATTTAGGTCTAATCGATACTGCACAATTAAACTTCAAATCCGCATTAATTTATTTTGAGCAAGCAATTACTCTTAATCCAAAATCCTATCAGGCCTGGTCAAATAAAGGTTTAGCTTTAACTAAGCTAAAAAATTACGATGCGGCCCTGATAGCTTACGAGAGAGGAATTAATCTTCATGCAAAATACCCTGAAGTTTGGCTAAATAAAGGAATTACCTTAGCCGCGCTCAATCGGCATGAGGAAGCATTTCTTGCTTATGAAATGGCCCTAAATCTTAAGCCGGATTACTACGAAGGGTTGTTAAATAAAGTACTTACTTTGCAATCTCTCAAGCGATACGATGCAACTTTAGACGTTTATGAAAAGGCAATGAAATTAAAGCCTGATTCTGACTACCTACTAGGCTATTACCTTTATATCAAAATATTAATTGGCGACTGGAACCAGCTTGAATCTGAAGTTGAGCAGCTAATAAAAAAAATCAATATGAAACTTAAGGTAGCGTTCCCATTTTCCACACTCCCATTAGTTGACTCTCCAGAGATTCATTTAGCAGCCGCAAAGATTTTTGTTAAAGATAAGTACTCAATTGATAATTCGTTAGATAACATCCCTCATATTCTTAATAAGAAAATTCGTATTGGTTACTTTTCTGCCGACTTTCATAATCACGCCACGTCTTATCTAATGGCAGAATTTTTTGAATTACATAATAAAGACCATTTTGAAATTATTGCTTTCTCTTTTGGCCCTAGCTTTGATGATGAATCGCGGCAACGTTTGATGAATACTTTCGATGAATTTCTTGATGTAGATATGTTGTCAGACAAAGAGATTGCCAACTTATCTAGAGAAAAAAGAATAGATATTGCTATCGACCTTAAAGGGTTTACGAAAGATCACCGTACCGGAATATTTGCCTACCGAGCTGCGCCTTTACAAGTAAATTATCTTGGCTACCCAGGTACGATGGGTGCCGATTTTATTGATTACATCATTGCTGATCCAACGTTAATTCCGCAAGAAAGTCAGTCGTTCTATTCTGAAAAAATTATTTACCTACCAAATACATATCAAGTCAATGACTCCAAACGTAAAATGGCAAATATTCAATTTTCTCGAGCGGACTTAGGACTTCCTCAAAAGGGATTTATCTTTTGTTGTTTTAATAATAACTACAAAATTACAGCGAATAATTTGGATAGCTTTGCACGAATACTCAAAAACGTTCCTGGGAGCATTCTTTGGCTTTTTGAAGACAACCCAACGGTTAAAGAAAACCTGATCAAAGAGGCTAGTAATAGAGCCATTTCAAAAGATCAATTAGTTTTTGCAAGAAAAATGCCTATTGCTGAGCATCTCTCTCGGTTGAGGGTGGCAGATTTATTCCTAGATACCCTTCCCTATAACGCCCATACTACCGCAAGTGACGCTTTATGGGCTGGCCTTCCACTACTTACATTAATTGGTAAATCATTTCAAGCAAGAGTTGCTGCTAGCCTTTTGATGGCGATTCGATTACCCGAGCTGATTACTTATTCACAAGATGAATTTGAGTCATTGGCGATTGAATTAGCCAACAATTCGGAAAAACTTCTTCATATTAAAGAAAAGCTACATAACAATCGGTCTTCAACTCCTGTATTTAATACGCAACTTTTAACGCAGCATATTGAAACTGCATACACTAAAATTTATGAGAGATATCTAGCTAATTTAAGTCCCGAGCATATCTACATTGATCAATAGCGGGATTCATTACAAATTTTTGATCATGACATTTCTAAACTTAATGATTCCAGACCCATATTGCAGGGCTATATAACCTTCAGATAATCGGTTATCCGCCGTATTCACAGTGATCTCACCGTTGAACTTAACCATTAATTGATTACCTTTTACAGTAATTTCCATCACATTCCATTTGCCGCCAGCCTTCGGGTATGGCTCTTTTACTTTAGCAACATCAACTATTGCAGCTGTTCCATAGGAAGGATCAGGACGCGTATCCCAAATATTGACTTCATAACATCCAACAGCATCTATTTTTTCCGCAGATTTGCATCGAACAAAAACACCACTATTCGTTTGTTCGTCAGCCCAAAATTCCACATACATCTGAAAATCTTTATATTTTGTTTTGTTTACAAGATAACTTGGATCTTTACCATTTAAGAAATCAGCTTGAAGTTGCCCATATTGAATCCGCCAATTGGCGCTAGCTACTTGTGTCCATTGATTCAGATTGCTAGCGCGATCAAATAATGTTATCCAACCATCGCCACTAGGACGATTTACACTTACGCAGGAAATCAGTATAAAAGCTGAAATGATGACAAACCATCTCTTTTTTGAGTATAAATTCAATGCAATCTCCTTTTTTATTTTTCTGTCTTCAAATTACCATATTTAGGGACATGAATCAATTCATCTAAACACCTACCGCCATGCATGATTTACTTGAAACTTGAATTATTTTGGGTCTTCATGATCTAATTCGGAACTTCGAACAATACCCATTAATTTAGCCGCTGCGACCTCCATGGGGCGACCAATCAACAGAATCAGTAAAATGGCTCCAAGGCCCGAGGCACCGATCATTAATTGACCAGCTCCAAAACAACAACCAATCACTGCCACCACCCAAATGCTGGCAGCTGTCGTTAAACCTTTTACGGACTCTCCAGTGCCATTATGCAAAATGACGCCGGCGCCTAAAAAACCAATGCCGGACACAATACCCTGTAAAACATGGCTTTGAGCTTGAGCGTCACCACCAACAATGGATGTCATCAACAGAATCGCTAAAGCAGCACCAACACTCACTAACGAATGAGTCCTGATCCCGGCAGATTTATGATGTAACCATCGATTAAGTCCAAGAATAATTCCCGCCAATAATGCGAAACCTAATCTGATGGAAATTTCAGTCAATAATAATTCAGTTGGCATCATGGACTCTTTTCAAAAAGTTACTTTAATTGACAGTTTCCTTGCGGTGGACTAATTGCGTAGTTAACGACTACCTCTTCTGAGTTCTTCGAGGAAATGCGCAAAGGCTGTTGTAACTTGGCTTGCTCAAAGCGATGCAGATCTTCCGCAGATGGACTCATCATTACCATACCACAATCATGAACGTCGGACTCCTTAATCCAAGGTGTAATCACCGAATCCGCATGCGTATATACATAGGTTTTATCAGGTGAAAATAAACTGACAAAACCAGCGTCCCACTCTCCTCCAGAAACAATCTTTAAAGCATGGGCTGGATATAAATGATGCCAATTTTGATATACGGCATTCGCAATTTCTGGAGCAGGGTAATTCCCTCTGGCCGACTGCCGCGGATTCATCTGGTCTTTAAAAAGATAAGCCAGCCCAAATAGTAGCTCTAAAATAATAAATATTAAAAGGGCTTTTTTTGAATACAAGTCTTCCATTCTTCCTTTTAACATCATGGCAGCAAAAATCGAAATCATCGGCAACATTGGGATGGCCCAACGATAGTAAAGTGGTTCAAATAATCCAACAAGGAGTGTTAATAGCACTGGGCCAATGCCCATAACCCAGATAAACACTTGGCTTTCTTTTGAAATTAAATGTAAGGTCATTTTTTTTCGAAGAAGGTAGATTGCTGCAAAAATTAAGCATAAATGCGCTAGCGCTATGTTCCCTAAATAATCCAACAAATCAAGTAATCGATTAGTATCTCTTAGCTCATCAAAACGCTCCGAAACATAATGAAAAGGTAGGAAGTTGTGCTGTGTTAACCAATAGAGATGTGGGCCAAATACGATTAAAAAACTCAGGCTAGCAAGCGCTATCATTTGCCAATTCAGTTGTTTACGCCATGCAGGAAAGGCCAATAAAAGAAATATCGCACACGGCATGATAAATGCCGCGGTATATTTAGATAGGGCATTAAATCCCATGACAACACCTAAAATACAGGCCCATTTACGACTTCCCGTATCCAGAGCTTTGACAATACAGACTAGGCTGAGTGCCCAGAAGGGCATTTGCATTTGATTATGGTTAAAGTCAGTCGACCAAAGATGGCAATAAATCGTCAAGGCATATAAAAACAATGCTACAAATGCTTCTTTTTCAGGTAAAAACCTTGCGGCCAGCCATGCTACACAATAGTAAGTGGCACTAATCACTAAACTAGCACAGAGAAAAAGTGAGAACATATTCTTACCCACCACCATCTGTACAAGAGCTACAAGCCAAGTAGGCATGGGTGGATGCTTATAAAAGCCCCACTCAAAACTAAGGCTCCAGCCATACATTTCTGTGGCATCCAATGGCGGCGCATGATGAGCTATCAAAGGAATCAATGTCCAAAAGACTAATTGAAAAACGATCAGGGCAAAGGTTAAGCGCTGAAGGTTTTTAGACATTGTGTAATAAGATGCTTTTAGAATATGTGATGTAACAAATGATATTACATATTGATATGATTAAATCAATTCGATGAACTCGCTACCCAAACAAACTGACTTTGAGATTAAACAATGAACCCTACAAATATTGAAATCGTTGCAACCTGCTTATTTGTAACGGCGATTTTGCACACCTTTATGACCTCATTTTTTGAGAAGCTTTCACATAGTGCCTCAAGGCATGCTGGATTGTTTCATCTTTTAGCAGAGGTTGAAGTGGTTTTTGGCTTTTGGGCACTCGTATTAGTCATCACTTTTTCCGCTTTATTAGGAAGTAAAGAAGCTATTCATTTTGTAGAAGAGCAAAACTATACTGAGGCACTGTTTGTGTTTGCCGTCATGGTGGTAGCTGCGTCAAAACCCATTTTGTCCTTTGCCAGTGTGTGCATCAACTTTATGGCGCACTGCATTTTTAAAGTGACTTCCCTATCTAAAAATACTGCCATTTTTTTTATTAGCTTGTCTTTTGTACCTCTGATGGGTTCTTTTATTACAGAACCTGCGGCAATGACCATCGCTGCTTTATTACTAAGAGATCGTTTTTATAAGGTTGGCTTACCTCTAAAATTACAGTACGCCATTATCGGTGTTCTGTTTGTTAACGTATCGATTGGCGGAACCTTAACAAACTTTGCTGCGCCACCAGTCCTCATGGTGGCGGCAGCTTGGGAATGGACTACCCCATTTATGTTCACGACCTTTGGTGATCGTGCCGCTTTAGCGGTATTCATTAACGCTCTTTTAATCACTATAATTTTTCACAAGCAACTTCCAAAAGAGTTTATTGAACCAGTAAAAGAAGATATGCCATTGACCGTGGTTCTTGTGCACATCATCTTTTTGGCTAGTGTGGTTGTATTCGCCCATTACCCAGCAGTTTTTCTCTGGTTATTTTTGTTTTTTCTTGGATTTACTACCGCATATGCACGATATCAAAACCCTTTAATTTTGCGGGAAGCTTTGTTAGTGGCATTTTTCCTGGCAGGATTGGTCGTTCTTGGAAGCCTTCAAAAATGGTGGTTACAGCCAATATTGCTCAGCATGACTCCGACGGTTGCATTCTATGGCACCGTAGGTTTAACTGCTTTAACAGATAATGCGGCAATTACTTATTTAGGCTCATTAGTTGATGGGACTTCTTTAGAGTTCAGAATAGCCTTAGTAGCTGGAGCCGTTACTGGTGGCGGACTCACCGTGATTGCCAATGCTCCAAATCCTGCAGGATTATCGATTCTGCGTGATCACTTTGCCAATCGTATTGTAAGCCCTTCATATCTTCTTCTTGCGGCAATAGTACCAACGATTGTAGCTATTTTAGCCTTTCGCTTTACCTAATTAACTATAAAGATAACTGCCTGTT
Source organism: uncultured beta proteobacterium (assembly GCA_903875135.1). Classification (GTDB taxonomy): domain Bacteria; phylum Pseudomonadota; class Gammaproteobacteria; order Burkholderiales; family Burkholderiaceae; genus Polynucleobacter. The sequence goes on from CAIQUZ010000088.1 coordinate 9,274, forward strand.
AAAATATCGTTTTGCCCCCAGTCTTAACTACTGAGAACGGCTTTACGATGAAAAAAGTATTTATTAAAACCTTTGGCTGTCAAATGAACGAGTATGACTCGGGAAAGATGGCCGATATATTGCTCTCTGAAAATGATTACGCCGAAACAAAGGTCTTAGAAGATGCTGATTTAATTCTTTTGAATACCTGTTCAATCCGTGAAAAAGCACAAGATAAAGTCTTTTCTGATTTAGGTCGCCTACGTGATTTAAAGGCTGAAAAACCCCATCTGTTGATCGGTGTAGGTGGCTGTGTTGCTAGTCAAGAAGGTCATCAAATCATTAGTCGTGCGCCCTATGTAGACCTTGTTTTTGGCCCACAAACCTTGCATCGCTTACCCAAAATGTTGGCTGAAAGAAACCGTTCGGGACACTCTCAAGTCGATATCAGCTTTCCTGAGATTGAAAAATTTGACCACTTACCACCAGCTAGAAAAGAAGGGGGTGCCGCTTTTGTCTCCATTATGGAGGGCTGCTCTAAATACTGCACATATTGTGTTGTCCCTTTTACACGTGGTGAGGAGGTCTCTCGACCACTCTCTGATGTCCTAGTGGAAGTCTCTGGCTTAGCCCAACAGGGAGTTTGCGAAATCACACTTTTGGGTCAAAATGTGAATGCCTACCTTGGCAAAATAGATGGCTCGGACGATATTGCTGACTTTGCCCTTCTACTCGAATACATCTCCGAAATTCCAGGTATTGAGCGCATCCGCTATACAACGAGCCACCCCAAAGAATTTACTTCTCGACTTATCCAAGCTCATGCCACCCTTCCAAAATTAGTGAATCATCTGCATTTGCCAGTTCAGCATGGGTCTGACCGGATTTTAATGGCAATGAAAAGAGGCTATACCGTTTTAGAATATAAAAGCATTATTCGTAAAATGCGGAAAGTTAAGCCGAATATTCCAGTTTCTAGCGATTTTATCGTGGGCTTCCCCGGAGAGACTGATGCAGATTTTCAGGAGTTACTAGCTCTTGTCGATGACATCAAATTCGATAATAGCTATTGTTTTATCTTTAGCGCTCGTCCTGGAACGCCGGCAGCGAATCTTCCTGACACAACATCAAGAGAAGTAAAGATCAAACGCTTGCAAACACTGACCGCATTAATTGATGAAAATATTTTAGCGATTAGCAAAAGCATGGTCGGTCTTACTGAGCGTGTCATGATTGAAGGTATGGCTAAAGATGGCTTGCGGTTACAAGGACGGACAGAAAATAACCGCGTGGTCAATATCGATCTGCCAAAAACAAATACAGCCCATCGATTAATTGGAAAAATGTTACCGGTTCTTTTTACAGATGCTTTAGCACACTCACTCAAGGGTCAACTGATCATTCAAGACGAACTTGTCACTGAATAAACTATCATGAGCAGCCCACAAGTATCTTTGGAAGTACAGTTTGCCAACCCAGCTTTAGAAAAAATCTGGGCGGAAATACTTCCCTCAAAAAAAATACGCTCCTGGGCTAAAGCCGCTCTAAAACAAGATGCTCAAATTGTGGTTCGATTAGTCGGACTGGCAGAAAGTAAGCGTTTAAATTTTGATTACCGTCAACAAAATCATGCAACGAATATTTTGACATTTATTCTTCATGAATCTGATGAAACATCAACTCTCATGGCGGATTTGGTTTTTTGTATGCCAGTGATTCAACGTGAAGCTAAAAAGCAAGATAAAACTATTCAAGATCATTTTGCTCATCTTACGATCCACGGCGTGCTACATGCTCAAGGATTTGATCATGAAGATGAACTCGACGCACAAGCAATGGAGTCTTTAGAGGTGGCGATTTTAAAACGCCTTAAAATCAAAGATCCCTATGCTTGACATAAGATTACGATATCCTTTAAATATATGACAGAACCTGAGCCAAAAAATTTCTTTAACCGCCTTGTAGGACTTGTTTCCTCAAAGCCGGATACTCCTGAAGAAAAAAGAAGTGAATTACTTGCGACTTTACGCCAAGGCAAATTAGAAGGCGTTTTGGATTCTGATGCCCTTTCAATGATTGAAGGCGTTTTTCAAGTTAGTGAATTATCGGTGAAAGATATTCTTCTACCAAGAGCTCAAATTGACTGGGTGGACATTAGTGACCCCATCGAAAAAATTATCCCTCAGGTCATTTTGGCGGCCCATTCACGCTTTCCTGTTTTTGAAAGTAATCGTGATAATGTCATTGGGATCCTATTGGCTAAAGATTTATTACGCCACTCAACAGAAAAAGACTTTGATCTAAGAGAATGGCTTCGCCCTGCGGTATTTATCCCGGAATCTAAACGCTTAAGCGTACTGCTGAAAGATTTCCGAAGTAACCGTAATCATTTGGCGATCGTGGTAGATGAGTACGGTGGCGTTGCTGGAATAGTTACCATCGAAGATGTTCTGGAACAAATTGTTGGCGATATTGAAGATGAGCATGATATTGATGATGAAGCAGATAATATTGTCTTGATGTCAGATGGCAGATACCGCGTCAGAGGTATGACGAGTTTTGAACAAATTAATGAGGTATTCGAAACCTCTTTTGATGAAGACGATATCGATACAATTGCCGGCTTGGTGATACATCAAATTGGAAGAGTTCCAAAGCGGGGAGAAGTGATTGTTCTGAATGGGCTTCAATGCGAAATTCAGCGTGCCGATCCTAGACAAATACATATTCTTATTATCCAAAAATCTCCTTTAGAAGCTTAATATGCTCCTTCGCTCCAGTTTCCTATATGCCCTTGCATTAGGATTATTGACATCCCTTATCTCTAGCACTCACTCTGCAGGCTGGTGGCAACTGTTGGTATTAGCTTTTTTCTGGAGATTAATTGACCGGCATCATTTTCATGGGGGATCCTACCAAGCCAAATTAGGCTGGTGTTTTGGCTTTGCGTATTTTTGTCATAGTCTGTGGTGGATCTATGTCAGTTTGCATGATGTGGGCGGCATGCCCTTTTGGATGGCTTCCTCTGGTGTTGTTATCTTTGCAGGTTTTTTAGCCTTGTTTCCTATGTTGGCAACTTGGTTAGGTTCACGTTTTTATTCTCAATCCTATTCTGCAATCGCTTGGGCGGGTGCCTGGACGGTCTTCGAAGGTCTTCGAGCGCATATCTTGACCGGATTTCCATGGGTTGGTTTTGGCGCCCCTCAAGTCAATGGCCCATTTATGGGCCTCATTCCTATCTTCGGTGTCCTAGGCGCTACTTTTGCGACGATGTGGGGGGCCTATAAAATTGGCAGTGCGCCAGGGCGCTTATTCTTACCACTATTTTCATTGGGCTTTGCTATTTTATTGACCTCTTTTTTCAACAACTCCAACTATACAAAACCGTTGGGTAGTCTGTTGGAGGTTCGACTCCTCCAAGGTAACTTTGCTCAAACCTTGATTTATGATGAAAAGGCACTTCTCGATCAAGATGAGTATTACCTCACTCGTTTAACCGAAAAAATAACTGATTTGGTGGTGGCGCCTGAAACAGCAATTACTATTCCAGAAAATAATCTGCCAGAGAATTGGAATGCTCATTTAAAAGAGTTCTCTAAAAACACCAACACTCATATTTTGACTGGAATCATTGGCTTTGATCACGATCAATATGCCAACCAAGCTAGAGGCTTTAGTCCAAGTGACAGCGTTTACAACTATACCAAGGCTCACCTCGTTCCCTTCGGGGAATATATTCCCCCTGGTTTTTTGTGGTTTGTTAGAGCCATAAAAGCCCCTTTGTCACAATTCCAAAAAGGAACTTTTGACCAAGCTCCATTTAAAATTAGTCGCCCAAATCAGCCTGACATCTATGGCGCTGTCATGATCTGCTATGAAGATGTATTCGGAAGTGAAATATCAGCACGGGTAAGGGATAAAACAACCTCAGCAAATCTGCTCATTAATATGACCAATTTGGCTTGGTTTGGTAAAACCTCAGCTCCTTACCAACAATTAAGGTTAGCGCAACTCCGATCTCTAGAGACTGGGTTACCCACCATTCGTGCTACAAATACGGGCGTGACGGCAATAATTAACGAGCATGGGCAAGTTCAATCTCAATTACCCATTTTTGTTCAGGATAGCTTGGTTGGATCTATACAACCAAGGACTGGATTTACACCATACGTGGTCTTTGGCGATACACCTATCGTCATCATTTCTATCCTGTGCTTGATGATGGCTATGTATCAAAAAAGAAGCTTGAATAATAGACAATCTTCTCGATGAATAATTGAAGGGTTAAAATCGACTGATGAAAAAGACTTTTCAAGAAATTATTCTCACTCTTCAACAGTATTGGAATCAGCAGGGGTGCGCTATTCTTCAACCTGTAGATCTTGAAGTTGGCGCTGGTACGTCTCATACAGCGACCTTTTTACGCGCCATCGGTCCGGAACCGTGGAAAGCTGCCTACGTCCAACCATCACGACGGCCTAAAGATGGGCGTTACGGGGAAAACCCAAATCGCTTACAACACTATTACCAATTCCAAGTCGTTCTTAAACCCTCTCCAGATAATATTTTGGAACTTTATCTAGGTTCGTTAAGCGCTCTTGGACTGGACTTACTTCAAAACGATGTGCGCTTTGTTGAAGATGACTGGGAAAATCCAACACTTGGTGCCTGGGGACTCGGTTGGGAAGTTTGGCTTAACGGGATGGAAATCACCCAATTTACCTATTTTCAACAAGTGGGTGGATTAGACTGCAAACCCGTTTTAGGCGAAATTACTTATGGTATTGAACGACTCGCCATGTATCTTCAATCTTGTGAAAATGTCTATGATTTAATTTGGACGCAAAACATGACCTATGGTGATGTTTATCATCAAAACGAGGTTGAACAGTCGACTTATAACTTTGAGTACTCCGATGTAACTTGGCTGTTCAATCAATTTGAATCTTTTGAGGCGCAAGCTAAACGCTTAATAGAAATTCCGTTAGCACTTCCTGCTTATGAAATGGTTCTAAAGGCTGCGCATACTTTTAACTTGCTCGACGCTAGAGGAGCCATTTCAGTCACAGAGCGCGCTACGTATATTGCTCGGATTAGAAACCTATCAAAAAGTGTGGCCCTGGCCTACTTTAATGCAAGAGAAGCTCTCGGCTTTCCGATGCTACAAAATATGTCACCGAAAGAAACTCATTCATGAGTCATTCAGCCCCATTACTCATTGAGCTTCTGACAGAAGAATTACCACCTAAATCTTTAAAACGTTTAGGATTGTCTTTCTCTGAGCAAATTGTTCAAAAATTAATCACTGATGGTCTCGCCAAGGTAGATGTTCAATATCGATCATTTGCAACACCTAGAAGACTCGCCGTTTACATTGCCGAAGTTTTCGAAAAAGCCGCTGACCGCGATGTAAAAGAAAAATTATTGCCGGTCGCCATTGGCTTAACTCCAGACGGTAAGCCATCAGCACCATTATTAAAAAAACTCGCTAGCCTTGACATTGTTGATTTTGATATCCGCCAATTGGAACGCCAGGGTGAGGGTAAAAATGAAACTTTTTTTATTCAACTCAAGAAAAAAGGTATAGCTCTGACTGCCGGCGTTCAGGCGGCCCTAGATGCTTCGATCGCTCAGTTACCCATTGCTAAAACCATGCATTATCAAATCCATCCCGGATCAAAAGATGCCGTTGACGTACAGTTTGTAAGGCCGGCTCACCGACTCATCGCCTTGCACGGTACTCAGGTTGTTCCTGTGCATGCTCTGGGTCTTCATGCCGACCGAGTCACTCGAGGCCATCGCTTTCTCTCACAAGGCGAGATTAGCATTACAGACTCCGATAGTTACGAGGATCTTTTAAAAACTCAAGGAAAAGTCATCCCGAACTTCGAAGAGAGGCTTGCTTCGATCAAATCGCAGCTACAAGACCAAGCAAATCAAGATCAAGTACTCATGCCTGAAGCCCTTTTAGAGGAAGTTAACGCCCTTGTTGAGTGTCCGAAGGTCTACTCATGTAAATTTGAACAAGAGTTTTTAGATGTGCCTCAAGAGTGTTTGATTCTGACGATGCAAACCAACCAAAAATACTTTGCCTTAACCGACGAAGCGGGAAAGTTGGTTAACCGATTTTTAATTGTTTCAAATATTGAGACAACGTCACCAGATTCAATTATTTCAGGAAATGAACGGGTCGTTCGACCGCGCCTATCTGATGCTAAATTCTTTTATCAGCAAGATCTGAAAACTCCCTTAATCGAGAGGTTTGAGCAACTGTCTAAGGTGGTGTACCACAATAAGCTGGGAAATCAAAAAGAACGAATTGGTCGAATTATTCTTATAGCCCAGTATATTTCTGGATTAGTATCAAATCACTTTCAGGACTCAGTAGAACTAACATCTCAATATAGCCTCCTTTGTGAGCGTGGGGCAAAGCTGATGAAAGCGGATCTATTGACGGACATGGTTGGAGAGTTTCCCGAACTACAAGGCATTATGGGTCGCTACTATGCAACTCACGATGGAGAACATCCTGAAGTCGCCCAAGCTTGTGCAGAACATTATCTGCCAAGGTTTGCTGGTGATGTGCTCCCAACATCAAGAGTAGGCCTTATTCTTGCACTTGCCGATAAACTAGAGACGATTGTAGGCATTTGGGGGATTGGTTTGTCGCCAACGGGTGAGAAAGATCCTTACGCCCTAAGAAGACATGCTTTAGGGGTTTGCCGACTAGTCGTCGAAAATAATTTACCCATAGATCTCATTCCCTTGTTGCAATTTTGCTTAACTCAATTTAAATCTGATGAGGTACAGCAAAAAGCATCTATCTCCGATATATTGCAATTTTTAAAAGATCGGCTGAAGTCTTTGGTTAAAGATTCTGGGAATATGAGTTATTCATCCGAAGAAATTGAATCTGTCTTGGCCAATATCAAAGGTCAATTTAATGAGGTTCCCCCAAAATTACAGGCGGTTCATCACTTCCAAACCTTGCCCCAGGCATCCATTTTGGCTAATGCCAATAAACGCTTGAATAATATCTTGAAGAAAAATGTTTCCGAAGATGTGGGCCTTGTTAACGAAAGCATTCTGGAACTTTCTGCTGAAAAAAATCTTTTCACCGTTTTACAAGAACTTGAGCCACTGTTAAAAGCTGCTTTTATTGCGCAAGACTTCGCATCATCCTTACAATATTTAACTAAAGTTAGCGCACCTGTTGAGGCATTTTTTAATGACGTCATGGTGATGGATCCAGATCTTAACAAACGTCGAAATCGCTTGGCGTTACTCAATCAACTTCATCAACAATTAAACCAAGTGGCTGACCTAAGCCAACTAGCAAAATGACCACCGCTCATTCATCATTAGTCATTCTTGATAGAGATGGCGTCATTAATCATGATAGTGATAGCTATATTAAATCTCCAGATGAATGGATTGCTATTGACGGAAGTCTCGAAGCCATTGCTAAGTTAACCCAAGCGAATTATAAAGTGGTGATCTGTACGAACCAATCTGGTATCGGCCGACGGCTTTACGATACCAATACCCTGAATATGATCCATGAAAAAATGTTTCGGCAACTATCTAGACTAGGTGGAGAAATACAAGCAATCTTCTTCTGTCCTCATACAGATGAAGAAGATTGCGCTTGCCGGAAGCCTAAAACAGGAATGTTTGAAGATATTGCTAAGCGGTTTCATTTAGGGACCTCCCTCAAAGGCGTACCTGTCGTTGGAGACTCGCTCCGCGATCTGATTGGCCCAGTAATGATGGGAGCAGAGCCCCATTTAGTACTAACAGGGAAAGGTCCTAAAACTCGTGAAACAGGAGGGCTTCCTCCATACACAGCAATCCATACTGATTTAGCTGCCTTTGTGAATCATTTTCTTGCCACAATGAAATGATGTACTTCCGAGCCACCATTTTTTATGCTTTCTTTATCGTCTTTACGATCCTGTACTCCTTGAGCTGCTTTATCGTTAACCCGTTTCTTTCCACGGCGGCAAGATATGATTACGTTCGCGGATGGTCAAAAGGAGTCATTCAAGCACTAAGGATGATCTGTGGTGTTCGCTACTCTGTCATCGGTATGGAAAACGTGACGTCTTCTTTAGACAAACCCGTCATCCTGATGTCTAAACATCAATCAGCTTGGGAAACTATCGCTTACATCTCGTTATTTCCTAAACAACTCTGCTATGTCTTTAAAAAAGAATTACTGATGATTCCATTTTTTGGTTGGGCCATGACCATGCTGAAAATGATTCATATTGATCGCTCTAAAAAAGATAAAGCCGCTATTGCTGTCGCATCCCAAGGAAAACTTCGACTATCTGAAGGTTATTGGATTATTATTTATCCTGAGGGGACCCGGGCTCCAGTCGGGAAAGAAATCCCCTATCAAAAAGGTGGTGCTCGTCTTGCGGTAGATACCAAAGCTTTTGTGATTCCGGTTGCCCACAATGCTGGACATTGTTGGCCTAAAAATAGCTTTATCAAATATCCCGGTGAAATCACCGTTTCTATTGGTCCCTACATCACCACACTTGATAAGAATCCTTCAGTTGTGATTCGAGAAGTGCAATCGTGGATAGAGACTGAAATGCGGCGCATTGATGCGCAGTCTTATATTTGATCCTGTTTAACAAGCATCTTTGCCCACTCTAGATAGGTTTGCCCTGAAATTTCTTGCGCTCTTGCTCGAAGCGTAGTGGCATCAAGTTGTAATATTTCCCGATACTCTCCAATATTGTTGGATAAAACTTTTCGGCGCTGTGAAAAAGCCTTAGCCACCAAAGATTCGAGCACACTCCAAACCTTGGCATCTATATCCGTATTTTTTTTGGGTCGCATGACGACTACTGCAGAATTAACTTTTGGAGGAGGCTCAAAAGAGTTAGGGGGCACATCAAAGCAATCTAGCATCTCATACCGCATTTGAAGCATAACCGAAAGACGACTATATTCTGAATCGCCAGGTAGTGCTACCATTCTTTGAATGACTTCCTTTTGCAACATAAAAACTTGTACATCGACACTATCGATGGCTTTCATTAAATGAAATAGTAAGGGCGTCGAGATGTTGTAGGGTAAGTTCCCAATGACTTTGACTTGCCCAAGTGTTTGTTGGTTTTTTATACTGTTTAAGCAAGTTTGTGACCAGCTCAAAAAATCAAATGCCAAAGCATCTGCTTGGTGAATTACGAGTTCAGGTATGCATTTTTGTTTCCAAAAATTGACGAGGTCACGGTCAATTTCAACAACTTCCAAACCCTGCGTCAAACTCATCAATGGATAAGTAATTGCCCCTAGACCTGGACCAATCTCGATAATAAAGTCATCTTTACCCGGATGAATCGTTGACACAATGGCATGAATAATTGACTCATCCGTCAAAAAATGCTGGCCAAATCTCTTACGAGCTTGATGAGCCATTTTTCACCATTTGATGAGCCACACTCAAGGCTTGGTACATGCTGTCAGAATTTGCTTCGCCGCGTCCTGCAAGTTGAAGAGCTGTCCCATGGTCGACCGAAGTACGAATAATCGGTAGGCCTAAAGTAACATTTACACCTTGACCAAAGCATGCCATCTTTAATGGAATGAGGCCTTGATCGTGATACATCGCCAAAAATACATCCACATGATCAAGCGCCTCTATGCGAAACATCGTGTCTGCTGAAAATGGTCCCGTGACGTTGATTCCTAAACTTTGTGCTTGCGCTATGACTGGAGCTATGATGTCAATTTCCTCTTTACCTAAATAGCCATTTTCACCGGCATGTGGGTTTAGCCCAGCAACTTCAATCGTAGGGTGTTTGATTCCAAAATATTGGTTTAGGGCTTGATGCAACATGCTAAGAGTGCCTAAGAGCTCTTTGGCGGTAATCGATCCAGATACTTCTTTCAACGCCAAATGGGTGCTCGCAAGTGCAACCCGCATTACCCTAGCCGACGAGCTCAGTGTGGTACTAACCTGCCCACAAAGCATCATCACCACTTGTGCATTGCCGGCTTTCTCAGCCAAATACTCAGTGTGCCCCGTAAAGCTGACCCCATAATCATTGATAACACTCTTCTGTATTGGCGCAGTTACTATGGCATCATATGAGCCTTGCATACAGCCATCGTATGCTCGGTCGAGCATTTCTAAAACATAGGGAGCATTCGCGGAATTTAATTGGCCATCTACACTCTTGGTTTTCAGGGGAAGGTGAATGATGTGAAGCCGCTCATTTTGGAAATCATTTAAATACGGGGAAAACAAACCTTGATCACCAATTAAAGAGATCTGAGTATCCACATTTTGTAAGAGAAATTTCTTTGCTGCATGTACACTAATTTCTGGACCAATGCCAGCAGGCTCACCTGAGGTGATGATCAAATGGACTAACTCATTTTTCATCTACGTTTTTCAATGAATATGGTGCTCTAACATTAATTGTTGAGTTATCCCTTAACTCCGTTATCCAATCTTGATAAGACTTTTGGAGCTTCATTTGACGAAGTGTTGCACTGGCATATTCTTTTTGTTGGCTGGCAGTTATCTCAGACTTTCGGCGGTTTAAGAGTTGAACAATATGCCAACCATAATCTGTTTGAAATGGCTCACTGACTTCACCAGGATTTAAGCGCCTTAAGGCAATTTCCATTTCTGGAGGTATCTGACCAGGCGATACCCAACCCGCATAACCATTATTTTTAATGGCATTAGGGTCCTCTGAGTATTTTCTCGCTATATCTGCAAAAGTAGCTGTTTTAGCTCTGATTTGTTCACTGAATCCTCTTAACCTTCGGATAATGTCTTCTTTAGCATCCCCTCTTTTTAAAATTAAAATGAGTTGATTCATTTCGCTCTGAGTTATAAAGATAGACTCTGAATTATTGGCATTGCCCGAAGTGGCGTTCGATTTAAAATCCAATACTTTAAGAACGTGAAAACCAGCAAGGCTTTGTAACACTTTTGGAACTAGGGCGCCAGATGAAAGTCCACTCGTGGCATCAACAAATATTTGCGGCAACCGATCAAATGAGCGATATCCTAAATTCTCAAAACGTATCGACTTATCTGAAGTACTCATTTGATTAGCATAGGCTACAAAATCTGTCTCTTTAGTCGCCTGCTCAAGAATTGACTGCGCTTTTGATTTAAGCGTAGCAATCTCAGAATTACTGGCCCCTGTTGGGATAGGGATTAATATTTGTGACAAATTGATCAAATCTGGGGTGGTCGCAACAGATGAGCCTGATCTTGGTTTGTTACTGCTAATAAATGCATCGATTTCTGCGTCCATTACTTTCACCTTACTATCAACTTCACGCTCTTTATACCGAGTAATAACGACGTCACGGCGTAAATCGTTACGGAACTTTTCATATTTCAAGCCGTCTTTTTCAACCGCTTGTTTAAATTGCTCCATCGACATCTTTTTTTGGTTTGCCATACTATTAATAATTCCATCAAGTTCAACATCAAGAACCCTTGCTCCCGTGTTGGTCGCCTCTTGATAAATGATGCTGTCATCAATTAATTTCGCCAGCATTTCTTTTTCTAAAACAGCTTGAGGAGGTAATGGTTGTTTGGACTGTATAAATTTTTCTTTAACAATATTGATGCTTTGGTTGAGTTCTTGCTCAGTAATCACTTCTCGGTTTACAACGGCAATAACGCGGTCAATATCGTTGGTGATTACTTTTGCGTTTGACGAGGTCTCAATCTTCTGTATTGGTTGTTTGGTTTCCTCTTGAGGAATGCTAGTTGATACTTTTGCTTTATCTTTTGGACGTTCTTTGGATGCAGCTAGAGCATGATGACAAGATAAGCTCATCAGAAGTAAAGCAAGAAAGTATTTTTTCATTTTCATAAGTATTTAATAATACGACAAATAAGAAGGGATTTTTTACTCATATGTCTCAAATCTTGACAATGGTAAAGGTTTTTGGCTCACTGGCATATAGCCAGGAATATTAAGAGTCATGACACTAATAGGATTATTACCAACGCCCGTCAAACCTTTAAATTCAATTTGAAAATAGACACTCGATGCAGTTGTACTTGAGGAGGTGACGTAGCGGTTAAAGGCAAATCGAAAAGCCCAACAATCCTGATCGTATTCAAGTCCAGCTAGAGTATTTAAGGTTTGGCCACTAACTTGATCAAAGTTCCAGCGTCCTATTCCATAGAGCGATTTAGAGATTGGCCATTGTCCTGAAATCTCATATTGGTATATCGAAGTAGCTAACAAATTTGAGTCATAAATATATCGATAACTAGCATTAATCGTCTTACGAGGAGCAGGTCGCCAACTTGCTGTAGCTGTTGATTGGGTGGTTCTGTTGAGATCTTGGTTATATTGATCCGTAAAGTCCAAGTTAACGTTTCCAGTTAGTCTTGTCGATACCCCCATTAAAATATCGGTATAAGGGGTTGGGTTAACCTGATCGCCTAAAAGACCAACACGCTGTCCAGAAAAATCGTATCGTTGAGCCAGCGTTCCGCGGACACGCTCAATGCCTGTTTCAGCATCGAGAATCTTCGACGTGACGCCAACAGTTAATTTATTATTATCAGCGATCCTATCATTACCGACAAAGGTGTTTTCCGAAAAGATCTGTGCCGTACCAAAGCCGGCCGCTCCAGTATCAAATAGAGGTATCTTCGTCTGATCTACATAGGGCGAATAGACATAAAAAGCTCTAGGCTCTAATGTCACCAGCATGCTACGACCAAATACAGACTTCAGTTCTGGCGCTTCTCTTTCAAAAAACAAACCAGAATCTAAGCTCGTAATGGGAACAGCAAAGGTTTGTGAAATTCCATTGTAGCTTTCATTGCCCAGCATATTATAGGTATTTGCTCGAATACTGAGTTTGGGTGTTATGTAATATCCTGGCTCAGTAAATGGATAACTAATACCAGTGTTAATAAATCCTCTATCTGCTGATGCATATCCTCGATTAGGTATAGCAAGTCCGGGAGCGTCTATCGGTCCAGAGTATGTAAATCTCGTTACATTCCCCTGAAATGTAAATGTAGACCCATGCCAATCCAGATTACGAAACAGTGCATTTAGCTCAGGTTCGCGATCATATGGAGGAGTAATATAGTTAGTAGAGTCAGGCTGTAAAGTTTGAAATTTCTGCACTCGCGTTAAAAAACTCCATCCCGCAACCGCGTAATTGACGCCAACCTCTTGAACGTATTGACGAGCAATGCCTTGCCCCAACGAACGTCCTAGGTCTGTGGCGTAATTATCATCAGATACCCGATTCATATTGGCATATCCTGTGACACCTGGTGCCAATAACTCCTGATGAAGCCAGTTATATGCCCAACGACTTGTGCCAGTCCCAATGTCGCTAGGTAAATATTCGGCTTTTAATACCCCAGAATAGTTAGATTCTAAATAGCGATACTCACCACCAAGTTGCGTCCCTCTTGAGGACATGTACCTAGGATAGATGGTTAAATCACGATTTGGTGCAATATTGACATAGTACGGCGTGGTTATATCAAATCCCGTGTTGGTGCTTACCCCAACTGTTGGAGGTAAAAATCCAGACCGGCGGTCTGCTCCAAGAGGTATTGAAAAATAAGGCATATAAAAGACTGGGACCTTAAAAAAATGCAGCACCCCATCTTCGCCAGTCGCATCATTGGCCGCTTGATCAATCAACAAATCTTTTGAAGAAAAATACCAATCTAGGTTTTGGGGACTACAAGTTGAATACACTGGCTTTGTCAAATAAGTTCGGTCATCATCCAAAAATTCAGCGCGATCGGCATAACCAACGCCTCTATTTTCTTTTAGTTCGTATTCAGGGTTTTCCATCCACCCTTGTTTAGAGTCCATTTTAATTTGTGCTCGTGGTCCAGCAAAGGTCGTCGTTGGCTTGTTGAGTCGAACATTTCCTTCCCCCTTGGCAATATCTGTGTCAATGTTGTAATCGAGCTCATCACCCTTTATTACAGTCCCATTTCGTCTTATTTCTGCATCCTTTTTGAGTGCCATATTACGATCATTTATGCCCCGCAACTCACTACTCTTCGTAAAGGTGATGGCTTCAGAGTCGGCAATCAATGGTTGAACTTGCAATTGATCATCTAACTTTAGTGCAAGCGGTTTTTGTAAAATTTGTTCAGATGTCTGAGTCTCACCGTAAACTGGTAATTGAAGGCAAAATAATGCAGTTGGCAATACATACACCCACCCACGAACTCTAAAATGGATGAACTGTTGATGAAGGGGTGAGTATGATTTTGACATTTAATTCTCTAACCCATTTATTATACGAATCATTATGCAAGATACCCGTTTTGAATCCATAAAACTTTGGCTCAAAGGTTTGCCGAATGAGCTTGGAATTGACCCTGACTCGATTAGCCCCGCTTCTAGTGATGCTAGTTTTAGAAGATATTTTCGTGTTATTGCAAAAAATGACCTTTATTCGAGTTTTATTGTGATGGACGCACCCGTCGATAAAGAGGACTCACGTCCCTTTGTGCATATTGCTGACTTATTATTACAAGCTCATATTAATGTACCTAAAATCTTTGAAATGGATCTTCAACAAGGTTTTTTGCTGCTCAGTGATTTGGGTACAAAAACTCTTTTTTCAACAGCTCATGAGGAAAACACCTCCTCACTCTATAAAGATGCCACCAATACCCTCATAAACATCCAAAAAAATACGAAAACAACCGATTTACCTCTTTATGATGCCACTCTCCTGCGTCGGGAGCTTGACCTATTTCCTGAATGGTATTTATCCAAACACCTGCAATATCAGCTCAATGACAAAGAAAAAATCGAGCTTGATTCAATCTTTGATCAACTAATCGAGCAAATCCTACTGCAACCAACAGTCTTTGTGCATCGTGACTACCATTCCCGTAACTTGATGATTACTGAAAATAATGGCCTCGGAGTATTAGACTTTCAGGACGCGGTAATTGGTCCAATTACTTATGATCTGGTTTCTATATTTCGCGATGCCTATGTGCATTTGGAGGAAGAAACCCAAATTGACTATGTTGTTCGGTATTGGGAGTCCGCAAAAAAAGAAAACCTACCTGTTTCAGATGATTTCGGTGAGTTTTATAAAACCTTTGAGTGGATGGGGTTACAACGTCACCTAAAAGTTTTAGGTATTTTTGCTAGACTCTTTTATCGGGATGGAAAAGATGCTTATCTCAAAGACTTACCCCTAGTTCTTCAATATACTGAAAAAGCTGCTCAACGATATAGTGTTTTCAGACCATTAGTCCGACTTCTTGATGCTTCTCAAAATAAAGAGCGTCCAACTGGGTTGACCTTTTAATCATGAACTCTTCTTTTTTTTCTAATTTTCCGGTAATGATTTTGGCTGCTGGTCGGGGGGAAAGAATGCGCCCCCTTACCGACTCCCTTCCAAAGCCTCTTTTAGAAGTAAAAGGGAAAAGTCTTTTGCAATATCACTTAGAGGGATTAAAAGGGTATGGTTTTGAACGTGTCGTTATTAATCATGCCTGGCTTGGCCAACTCATCGAGAACGCCTTTGGTAATGGTTCACAATTAGGCTTACAGATTAATTACTCAAGTGAAACGATCGCCCTTGAAACGGCAGGAGGAATAGCTAAAGCCATCCCTCTTCTACAGCCGAGCGATTATTTTTTGGTTCTGAATGGCGATACCTTTATCCCCGAATTTCCTTTTGAAAAAATTCAAACAATCGTTCATCAATTACGTATGTATTCCTTACCATTGACGCGCAGGATTCAGGCTTACTTATTTTTAGTCCCTAATCCTTCATATCATCCTGATGGTGACTTTTATGTCAATGACTCTGATGTGTTTTCTGAAGCCCCCCCTCTCAGCGACTCCCTAGAAAGTAAATATACGTTTTCTGGGGCTGGAATTTATCATAAAGACTTATTCCAAGAAATCCCCTTAGGTACCAAGTACGCTTTGGCCCCTCTATTAAAAAAAGCGATGATGCATCGCTTGGTCAAGGGCGAAGTTTTAACCTGTTCTTGGCACGATGTTGGAACACCTGATAGACTTTTAGCATTGAACAAGTGAAGATGACGAAAACTATTCCCTCCTTAAATTATTTTTTGGCGCGCCGCAATCGCCTGGTTAAATCTATCCAAGATACCTCTGGAACAGGGGTCGTGGTGATTGGGTCCGCACGTGAAGTATCTCGGAATAGAGATAGCGAATTCCCCTATCGGCAGGATAGTGACTTTTATTATCTAACGGGCTTTGATGAGCCTCAATCTTTTTTAGTCATTCAAGTCAACTCTGATCAAACCTCACACCATTTATTTTGTCGCCCCAAAAACTTAGAGCGTGAAATTTGGGATGGCGTCCGTCTAGGCCCTGAGGTGGCAACAGAATACCTTGGAATCGATTTTGCTTACTCAATAGATGATCTGGATCAAAAAATGCCAGATTTATTAACGGGTCATACTCGCCTCTATTACAAAACGTCAACGAATGCCGAAATCGACGATAAAATGCGTCAGTGGATTCATGTATTGGACTCTAAAGCGCGGCTTGGCATTAAAAAGCCCACTGAATTTTTTGATCTTGATCAACTCATCCATGAGCAACGTTTATTTAAAGATGAACTTGAGATTTCGTTGATGCGAAAGGCCGCTATGATTGCCGCAAAAGGTCACCTTAAGGCAATGAGCACCTCTCAACCCGGTCTTCAAGAATATCATCTTGAAGCTGAGTTGTTATATGAATTTCGTAAAAATGGCTCACAATCAGTTGCCTATAATAGTATTGTTGCGGCAGGTGAGAATGCCTGTATTTTGCACTACCGTGCAGGCAATGCAATCCTTCATGATGGTGATTTGTGTTTAATTGATGCCGGATGTGAGCTCGATAGTTATGCATCTGATATCACTCGAACCTTCCCTGTGAATGGTAAGTTTTCACACGCCCAAAAACAAGTCTATGAAATCGTCTTAGCCGCACAAGAAGCCGCCATACAACAATGTCATGTTGGAAAGAACTTTCAAGATCCACATGATCAAGCTTTGCTGATACTGACCCAAGGTCTTTTTGACTTACATGTATTGAATCATAACGTCCACGGGTCTTTAGCTGATGCCATCGAAAAAGGCGCTTACAAACCATACTATATGCACCGAACAAGCCACTGGTTGGGTATGGATGTCCATGATGTAGGCTCTTACCGCGAACCACTGGACGCAAATAACGGTTGGCGTATCCTGCAACCAGGCATGGTACTCACCATTGAGCCAGGGCTTTACTTTAGACCAACCCCCGAAGTGCCAGAGCAATTTTGGAATATTGGTATTCGGATCGAGGATGATGTCTTAATACAAACAAATGGTCCAGAAATTTTATCGCGTGATGTGCCTGTTGGTATCGCTGAAATTGAACACTGGATGGCCCACGGCGTACCTTTAAAATGACATTGCCCTTCCGTTCAGCGCAAGTAGTCATTCAGGGAGCGGGTCCAGTTGGCTTGGCTTGCTCAATCTGGTTACTAGAAAATCATCCTGATTTACAGGTGATTTTGCTCGATAAAAATCCTCAAGATGATAGTTTTTTATCTTCAGCAGATGATCGAGGTATTGCTATTTCGGAGGGCTCAAAGCAACTTTTAGAGAATATTCACGCCTGGGTAAAAGAAGCGCCTACGATCCATTCTGTCCATGTTTCACACCGCGGACATTTTGGACAAACGCTAATGTCTAAAGATGAAATTGGTCAAAAAGCCCTTGGCCATATTGTTCGTTATAGAGATGTCGTGATTGCACTACGCCATCAGTTACGTCGCATGCAAATGAACTCGGTAAATTTTATCTGGGAGTTTGACTTCTCTGACAATATTGAGCTTCAACAACTATCTTCAGAAGCCTGTTTGATTCATGCTGATGGCGGATTATTCCATGAGCAATCCGCAAAAGATGTTCGCAAAGACTATGGCCAATCAGCCCTAGTTGGTTCACTTGAAGTATCCAATGTTTCTCCAGATATGGCGTGGGAGCGCTTTACTGAAGAAGGCCCAATCGCCATACTTCCTCACCACCAAGGCCACGACTTTAAGAACTTTGTGTGGTGTGCATCGAAAAAAACAATCGAACAATTAATCCAATTCGATGACACTACATTTTTACTCAAACTACAAGAAGCCTTACAAATGCCAATTGGCAAATTGAACAAGGTACTTCACCGTAAATCCTATCCATTAGGGTTAAATATTAAAAAAAATATTGTTTCCGACCGTGAAGTATGGATTGGCAATGCTGCTCAAACTCTCCATCCTGTTGCAGGGCAAGGCCTAAATTTAGGTTTGCGCGACGCTTACACACTAGCGAATGCACTAGCCTTTTTTTATGCTAGGCCTGATCAACATTCGGTACAAAAGCTACAGCAAACACTGCATCAGTATCAACAGCAACGTCAACGTGATCGAGATGCCACCATCCGCGTGACTGATCTGATGGCGAGTGTTTTTGCCACGAATGCCTTTCCTTTTGTGTTGGCTAGAGGACTTGCCCTGTCTGCATTGCAATGGATACCGCCCCTAAAGAATCAATTAGCCCGTCAAATGATGTTCGGGCAGCGATAATAAGATTTGCTTAAATTTTAGGCAAACGACTGTATTTGTGCTAAAGTTTTGTTTCTCTCATCATTTGAGTCAAACGTCTTGTTTATTGGCAAACACTTCTTACCAAATCAATTATTTGTAGCGCCAATGGCAGGCGTTACCGATCGCCCTTTTCGACAATTATGTAAGCGGCTAGGTGCGAGTTATGCCGTCTCAGAAATGATTGCTTCTAATGCGATGCTTTGGAATAGTGAAAAAACACTTCGGCGCGCGAATCATGATGGCGAAGTTGATCCTATTGCAGTGCAAATTGCAGGTGCAGATCCTGTAATGATGGCCAATGCAGCATTACTCAATATCGATCGTGGCGCACAAATTATTGATATCAATATGGGTTGTCCTGCAAAAAAAGTGTGTAATGTTGCCTCTGGTTCGGCTCTTTTAAAAAATGAACTCTTGGTAGGGCAAATTCTTCAATCGATCGTCGAACATTGCCATATTCATCATGCCGATGTTCCTATCACGCTAAAAATCAGAACTGGCTGGGACAGAGATCATAAAAATGCGTTGACGATTGCCAAAATTGCGCAAGATTGTGGCATATCGATGCTAACCATTCATGGTCGAACCAAAGCTGACTTGTATCACGGTGAAGCTGAATACGAGACGATTACTGCCGTTAAAGCGAGTATTCAAATCCCCGTAGTTGCGAATGGGGATATCAACTCTCCAGAGAAAGCAAAATATGTTCTAGAAACAACAGGTGCTGATGCCGTGATGATTGGTCGTGCCGCCCAAGGTCGTCCTTGGATTTTTCGTGAAATTGCTCATTATCTAAAAACTGGTGGGTATTTACCACCCCCAACTGTTGCTGAAATTTCAACCATCATGAAAGAACACCTCTTAGAGCATTATCAATTTTATGGCGAATATATTGGTTTACGCTCTGCGAGAAAACATATTGGATGGTATTGCAAAGGTTTAAGAAATTCACATCACTTTAGACAACAGATGAATACGATTGATTCTTGCGAAGAGCAGTTACAAGCCGTAGAAAACTACTTTGATCAATTGGGACAATTCAGCGAACATATAGAATATTTAGAGGCTGCTTAAAGAATCATATGGAAAATAAAAAACATCCTGTAACCGATGTTTTAGAGCTGCATTTACAAAGATATCTCGATGATCTAGGAGATATTCCTCCATCGAATGTTTATGAAATGGTCATCTCCTCAATTGAAAAACCGATGTTAGCTTTAGTGATGAAACATGCTGATGATAACCAATCCCTTGCAGCCCAATATTTAGGAATTAATCGTAATACCCTAAGAAAAAAATTGCTTGAACATGGGCTAATTCAAAAATAAATACCCTCACAAATATCTCGAATAAAATTAAACTCTTTAGAAAAAACCACATGATCCAAACAGCACTCATCTCAGTATCAGATAAATCAGGCATTATTCCCTTTGCTAAAGCTCTTCATGATTTAGGTATTCGATTAATTTCTACTGGCGGTACTGCCAAGTTACTTTCTGAAAATCAGATTCCCGTTATTGAAGTATCTAGCCTCACGAACTTTCCTGAAATGCTTGATGGAAGAGTAAAAACACTTCACCCAGCGGTTCACGGAGGTCTTTTAGCGCGTCGAGATAACCCAGCACATATGCAGGCTTTAAAAGACCACCATATTGATACCATCGATATGTTAGTAATTAACTTATATCCCTTTGAAAAGACGATTTCACAAAGCAAGTGTTCTTTTGAAGAAGCAATCGAAAATATCGATATTGGTGGCCCGGCAATGCTTAGAGCCGCCGCTAAAAATCACCAAGATGTGACCGTTTTAATTTCTCCCGAGGATTATGCATCCGTCCTTGAAGAAATGAAAACGCATCATTGTGTGGTGAGCTTTGCAACCAATCTTCGATTAGCAAAAAAAGTATTTGCACATACCGCACAGTACGACGGCGCAATTGCCAACTATCTATCCTCATTACCACCTAGTCAAGAACATCAAGATCGCTCGATATTTCCTCAAACATTACATCTTGGATTTAATCAAGTGCAAGAACTTCGTTATGGCGAAAACCCTCATCAAGCGGCTGCTTTTTATCAAGATATCAAGCCAGTTGCTGGTGCGTTGGCTAGTTATCACCAGCTACAAGGCAAAGAACTGTCTTTTAATAATATTGCTGATGCAGACGCAGCTTGGGAGTGCGTGAAAAGTTTTGGCGACACATTTGAAACTGGGCAAGCCGCCTGCGTCATTGTCAAACATGCTAATCCTTGTGGTGTAGCGATTGCACATAGTGCCTTAGATGCCTATGAGAAAGCTTTTAAAACCGATCCGACCTCCGCTTTTGGGGGAATTATTGCCTTTAATCGCGAATGTGATGGACTAACCGCACAAGCAGTTTCTAAACAATTTGTTGAAGTGTTGATTGCCCCATCCTTTACCTCTGAAGCATTAACGATTCTTGGTGCAAAACAAAATGTTCGTGTTTTACAAATCGACTTAGCGCCGACTCATAACCCCTTCGACCTGAAACGTGTTGGTGGCGGAATTCTTGTACAAACTCCAGACAACAAAAACGTGACTCTACAGGACCTTCAAGTGGTCACAAAAAAACAACCTTCCGAACATGAATTAACCGAAATGCTTTTTGCATGGAAGGTGGCGAAGTTTGTTAAATCCAATGCAATTGTCTTTTGCGCTAACGGCATGACCCTTGGGGTTGGTGCGGGACAAATGAGTAGAATTGATTCCGCAAAAATCGCCGGGATAAAAGCCGCAAATGCTGGCTTATCCCTGATCGGTTCTGTTGTTGCAAGTGATGCTTTTTTTCCGTTTCGCGATGGGCTCGATGTGGTAGTTGCGGCTGGTGCCACTTGCGTTATTCAACCAGGTGGAAGTGTCCGAGATGATGAAGTTGTCAATGCCGCTAATGAACATGGGATTACCATGATCTATACCGGCACTCGGCACTTTAGACATTAATCAATGCGTGTCTTAGGTATTGATCCTGGCCTACGCATCACAGGTTTTGGCATTATTGAATTCACGAATCAACGACTTAAATATATTGCTTCAGGGGTTATTACGACAGATAGTTCAATACAAACAACACCGCAACGACTTGGTGTTTTATTCAACGGCATTACCGAAGTCATACAAACTTACCAGCCTGAATACGCGGCTGTAGAACAGGTGTTCCTCAATGTCAATCCCAAGTCGACCCTAGCCCTTGGGCAAGCAAGAGGGGCTGCCATCACCGCGATTGTATGTCAGACTATTGAAGTTGTTGAATTTAGTGCGCTAGAAGTCAAAAAAAATGTGGTAGGTAATGGTCGAGCCTCTAAACCGCAAGTACAAGAAATGATTAAACGTTTATTATCGTTAAAAGTTGCTCCTGGAACAGATGCGTCAGACGCACTAGCCGTTGCGATTTGTGGGGCACATCAATATACGATGAAACAACAATTACTTGCAGCAGATTTGAAAATGAAAAATAAATTATGATTGGCAGAATAAAAGGCATCCTAATTCAAAAAAGTCCTCCACGTATTCTCGTGGATTGCCAAGGTGTGGGTTATGAGATTGACGTACCCATGAGTACTCTCTATCAATTACCTGAAAATGGTGCCATAGTTACTCTTCTTACCCACTTGTTAGTGCGTGAAGATGCGCATCAACTCTTTGGATTTGCTACGGAATATGAGCGTGAAGCATTTAAGACCCTCATCAAAATTAGTGGCGTAGGTGCAAGAACAGCTTTATCGATTCTTTCAGGAATGAGTGTCCAAGACATTGCTCAAGCGGTAACCTTACAAGATGCAACTCGGCTCATGACGGTTCCCGGAATTGGTAAGAAAACTGCAGAACGTTTGCTTTTAGAGCTCAAAGGTAAATTTGGGGCTGATTTACCACAATTAGCCCCCGGTTCGAAAGCGCCCGCAGCCTCCGAAATACTTCAAGCGCTGATGGCGCTTGGTTACTCTGATAAAGAGGCTACATTAGCGATCAAACAAGTACCAGCAGATACAACGGTTTCTGATGGTATCCGGATGGCATTAAAAACATTATCTAAAGCTTAGTTTTCATAAGCGTTTAAACTTACTAAATGGCCATCCACACCGACCAACTAGATACAATTCCAGAACCCTCTTCAGAAGGGCCTAGAATGATCGATCCTGGCTCTTTAGGAGAAGATCAAGTCATCGAAAGAGCCCTTCGTCCTAAGCAACTTGATGAATATATTGGCCAAACTAAAGTTCGTGAGCAATTAGAAATCTTTATTAGCGCCGCCAAAAATCGCTCAGAGGCCCTTGATCATGTTCTATTGTTTGGCCCCCCAGGACTCGGCAAAACAACTCTAGCGCATATTATCGCTAAAGAGCTGGGGGTGAACCTTCGTCAGACCAGCGGGCCCGTCCTCGACCGCCCAGGAGATCTTGCCGCACTTTTAACGAATCTTGAAGAAAACGATGTCCTTTTTATTGATGAAATTCACCGTCTTTCACCCATTGTTGAAGAGATTTTATATCCCGCTCTTGAAGACTACAGTATCGATATTATGATCGGCGAAGGTCCCGCAGCACGGAGTGTCAAACTGGATTTAAAACCGTTTACCCTCATTGGAGCAACAACCCGAGCTGGGATGTTAACCAACCCGTTACGTGATCGTTTTGGTATCGTTTCAAGGCTTGAGTTCTACAACCATCATGAACTCAAACAAATTATTTTGCGTTCAGCCCATCTTCTCAGTGCCCCAATTAATGAGGATGGCGCAAACGAAATCGCAAAACGCGCTAGAGGCACCCCTCGGATTGCCAATCGTTTACTCCGACGAGTGCGTGACTACGCACAAGTCAAAAGTGACGGGGTGATCTCAAGTGCCGTTGCTGATGCAGCTCTAAAAATGCTCGATGTTGATCCTGTAGGTTTTGACATCATGGATCGTAAATTATTAGAGGCTATTTTATATAAATTTTCCGGTGGACCAGTGGGAGTGGATAATCTCGCTTCAGCGATTGGAGAGGAACGGGATACGATTGAAGATGTGATTGAACCTTACCTTATTCAGCAAGGTTATTTGCAAAGAACTCCTAGAGGTCGTATCGCTACCCGCCTAACCTATGAGCATTTTGAAATGATTCCACCAACTAACTCAGGATCTTTAGGCCTTAGTTAGGGCAGGAGCCAAGGGACTGATGTAGGACCACTATCCACATCATCTAGCGTCTCTGTATTTTTGAGATGAGAAACATCACCCCAGCTTTGAATGTGAAAATGCCTGCCGTCATAAGCCAAGCGATTTAAGCTGGTATTAAGTAATTCAACTTTTCTTCTTTCAGCGATATCCATTTGCGTTGCATGACGATACATGCAGTCAAGGACTCCACCATGGGCTACAATCAAAATAACCTGACCCATATGGGACTGAGCAATCCGGTGAATACTACTTGTCACTCTTTCGTAAAACTGCCGAAGCGTTTCGCCACCCTTTGGCTCAAAATCAGGATCTCGGCTATGCCAAGCACGATGATTGTCCGGTAATTGATCTTCAATTTCTTGATATGTCATGCCTTGGATTTCTCCGTAACATCTTTCGCGTAATTGACTATCTACATAGGTAGGTATTTCATGATGCTGAGTAATCGTGTTAGATGTATCAAATGCCCTCGATAAATCACTCGAATAAGCAACATCAATTTTTTCTTGCGCTAAAGCCTTGCCTAGTAACGATGCCTGTAAAACACCTTCGGAATTTAATGCAATATCAATATGGCCTTGCAACCGATGTTCTTTGTTCCAGTCCGTCTCACCATGACGGACTAATAATATCTGTGTCATGAATTTATTTCTTTAAAGTAATTTTGACAAATTTTCTTTTGCCTACTTGTAAAACAAATGTTCCTTCAGCCACTTTAAGAGCCTTATCAGAGATTAAAGTGCCATCAATCTTTACACCACCCTGCTCAATACTGCGGCCAGCATCAGAAGCAGATGAAGCCAATTGCGCTAGCTTTAGCAGTTGCGCTATTCCGATGGGCGCCCCTTCAATTGTCATCTCAGGAACATCATCCGGTATGCCACCCTTTGCTCTTAACTGAAAATCCTCATGCGCTTTTTCTGCATCTTGAGCACGATGGAAACGAGTCACGATTTCCTTAGCTAAAGTCACCTTTGCGTCTTTTGGATTTTTTCCGTTGAGAACTTCTTGTTTGAGAGTCGCAATATTTACCAATGATTCAAAGGATAGTAAGGTGTAATAACTCCACATCAAGTCATCAGAAATACTCAGTATTTTGGAGAACATTTGGTTTGCAGATTCGGTAATGCCAATATAGTTACCTTTTGACTTACTCATTTTGTCAAAGCCGTCTGTACCTACAAGTAGTGGCATCGTCAACACACACTGTGCCTCTTGACCATATTCTTTTTGTAACTCTCGTCCAACTAGTAAATTAAATTTTTGATCAGTCCCGCCAAGCTCCAAGTCACTTTTTAAAGCGACTGAATCATAACCCTGCATAAGCGGATATAAAAACTCATGAACTGAAATCGGCGTCCCGCTTCGGTATCTTTTCGTAAAATCATCCCGTTCAAGCATTCTTGCTACAGTATATTTAGATGCTAGTTGAATCATGCCAGAGGCCCCTAATGGTTCGGACCATTCAGAGTTATAGCGTACTTCAGTCCGACTAGGATCAAGTACTAAACTAGCTTGTGCATAATAGGTCTGCGCATTAGCTGCAATTTCTTCTTTGGTCAAAGGTGGGCGTGTTTGATTTCTGCCAGATGGATCGCCAATCATGCTGGTGAAATCGCCAATCAAGAAGATGACCGTATGGCCAAGATTTTGCAGTTGTCTTAATTTATTGAGCACGACCGTATGGCCCAAGTGAATGTCTGGTGCAGTGGGATCTAATCCTAACTTAATTCGAAGAGGTGTTTTTGTGGCGACACTTCTTGCTAGCTTCTGAACCCATTCGGATTCGACAAGTAGCTCTTCACAGCCTCTTTTGGTTTGTTCTAGCGCCTCCATCACTTCATCAGTAATGGGGTATTTTGTCGGAGTATGATTAGAAGTCATAAATCAAAATTAAGATGTGTAGGCTTTCTATACCGTGTCAATTAAAACTCGATTTAGTTGAGATAAACTACATTTTGCTTTCATAAAACTCTATTTTACCTTTCTATGCAAGTTCCTCCCGCAGTTCCAGAAAACCGGCAACTCTACATTGGCATCATGTCCGGCACCAGCATGGATGGGATCGATGGAGTTTTATGCTCAATCGACCAGTTTGGCCAGTCTCAGATTCTTGTACATACCAGCTCTCCATATAGTCCTGAGCTTAAGACAGCACTTCTTGAGTTACAGCACCCCATCGCCAACGAACTGCATTTAGAGGCTCTTGCTGCTAATCAAGTCGCAAAAGAATATGCATTGATTGTTGAACGGGTCTTACAACTTGCTCAAATTAAAGCTTCGGCCATCGTCGCCATTGGTGCACATGGTCAAACAATTCGTCATCAACCTAAAATACCTGATCAAATCGGCTACTCAAAACAATGCCTGAATGGCACTTTATTAGCAGAGCTGACACACATAGACGTGGTAAATGATTTCAGAAGTCGCGATATTGCCGCTTTAGGCCAAGGAGCACCATTGGTACCAGCCTTTCATCAAATGCAATTTGGTGATAAAGTTGTCGTCAAAGCCATTCTCAACTTAGGTGGTATTGCTAACTTAAGCTTGCTAGACCCACAACAAGCAGTTCTTGGTTTTGATACGGGCCCTGGCAATGTTTTACTCGATGAGTGGATAGCACATCATCAAGAGTTACCATATGATCACAATGGTCTTTGGGCGAGGTCAGGACAGTTCATCCCCCAATTACTCGACAATTGTTTAGATGACCCCTATTTTCAATTAGAAATCCCCAAAAGTACTGGGCGTGATCTTTTTAATCCAGTGTGGCTGAACCACTATTTATCTACTCTTGGTCATCCGCACTCACCAGAAGATATTCAAGCGACTTTAGTTGAGTTAACTGTCCGAACCATTTCTCAACATCTTTTTAAATATTTACCCAACTGTGAAGAACTGATCATTTGTGGGGGTGGCTCCAGAAATTTATTTTTGTTAGAGCGCTTAACAATTGTGTTGCAAGAGAATTTACCGAACCTGATCATCATGACTTCTGAAGAAAAGGGCCTTGATCCTCAAACGATTGAGGCAATTGCTTTTGCTTGGTTAGCCTGGTCGTTTGTCCAACGCAGTCCATCTAACATCCCATCGGTTACTGGCGCTGTAGGGCCTAGAGTTTTAGGAACCCTACACCCTAAATAGGAATACTAAGCGGAGAAGGAAGACCCGCAACCACAAGTCGTTGTGGCATTTGGATTTTTAATCACAAACTGTGAGCCATTGATGTCTTCTTTGTAATCAATTTCTGCACCAACTAGGTATTGATAACTCATTGAATCAACCAAAAGAGTTACTCCATTTTTTTCAAACTCAGTATCATCTTCATTGATATCTTCATCAAATGTAAATCCATACTGGAAACCTGAACACCCACCGCCTTGAACAAAGACGCGTAACTTGAGTTCATTATTACCTTCTTCAGCAATTAAGTCGGCAACCTTCGCCGCAGCGCTATCCGTGAAAATAATTGGAACTGGTGGTTCTTCAATCGATTTTGCAATTTCTTGTGTAGCTGACATCTTCATACTCCTTTAAATATCTGTATAACTCTATTCTAGGCTTCTTTTACCCACAATGCACTAAGGGGATTAAGGGAGCAATGCAATTTGATTCAATCCCATATTTTCTGGAAAACCAAACATCAAATTTAAACACTGAATTCCTTGACCAGATGCGCCTTTGACCAAATTATCTTCAACCACCAAAATCACTAAAGTGTCACCTTGATTGGGGCGATGAACGGCGATTCTCATCTGATTGCTTCCTCTGACAGAACGTGTTTCGGGATGACTTCCAGCTGGCATTACATCCACAAAGAACTCATCTCGATAGAAATCTTCAAATAAGGCCTGAAAATCAACATCTTGTCCCTCTGGCAATATTTTAGCGTAAAGGGTCGAATGAATCCCTCGAATCATCGGTACTAAATGCGGTACAAAAGTTAACTTAATGTCATCATGCCCAGCAATTGCTTTTAGGCCTTGCTCGATTTCAGGAAGATGACGATGCCCTTTTACTCCGTATGCCTTAAAGTTATCACTGGCTTCCGCTAAGAGCGTTCCCACTTCAGCTTTTCTACCAGCTCCAGAAACTCCCGACTTTGAGTCAGAGATCAAATATTGAGTATCGACAAGTTTTTTCCCTTTTGTCGAACGAGGTGCTAGAAGTGGAGCAAATCCTAGTTGTACAGATGTTGGATAGCATCCAGCTAATCCAACAACACGGGCCTTTTTAATCGCCTCACGATTAATTTCTGCAAGTCCATAAACTGCCTCAGCCAAAATTTCTGGACAGCTATGTGGCATCCCATACCACTGCTCAAATACCGTTGTGTCTTTGAGTCTAAAATCTGCCGCTAAATCGAGTAGACGAACATCGGCTGCTAATAATTCTTTAGCTTGAGCCATAGCAACACCATGAGGTGTCGCAAAAAAGACGGCGTCACATTCATGCAGTTTGGCATCTTCTGGTGTACTAAATGCAATGTCGACACGTCCGCGAAGCGAAGAAAACATGTCACTGACAGGCATGCCAGCCTCTTTACGCGAGGTAATTGCTGTTAATTGAACCTCAGGGTGTTGGGCTAACATTCTTAATAGTTCTACTCCTGTATAGCCAGTCCCACCTACAATCCCAACTTTTATCATGTCTACCCCCGTACTTAATCAAGTGTTTTAGTATGGTCTTTAAGTATGAATCCAATATGAAAAAAACCGCATAAGCGCTTGCCTATACGGTTTTTTTGCCAATAGGCGAAACAAATTATCGTTTACTAAACTGTTTACGACGACGCGCGCCACGTAAACCGACCTTTTTACGCTCGACTTCACGTGCATCACGTGTTACAAATCCAGCTTTAGATAAAGTTGGCTTTAAAGTATTGTCATAATCAATCAAAGCACGTGTTACACCGTGTCTTACTGCTCCAGCTTGACCAGTCTCGCCACCACCACTAACATTCACTTTAATATCAAATGTTTGGGCATGGTTTGTCAAAATCAAAGGCTGACGCGCAATCATACGAGATGTTTCACGAGAAAAATAGAGGTCAATAGGCTTGCCATTAACAACAATCTCACCCTTACCAGATTTGATAAATACCCGAGCAACAGAGCTTTTGCGACGACCGGTTCCGTAATTCCAATTTCCAATCATGACAGCTCCTTAAATTTCTAAAACACTTGGCTGTTGAGCCGCGTGTGGATGAGTTTCATCGCCATACACTTTTAACTTCTTGATCATTGCATAACCAAGAGGGCCTTTAGGTAACATACCCTTAACAGCTTTTTCAAGCACGCGACCAGGAAACTTAGCCTGCATTTTGTCAAAAGTCGTTTCATAGATTCCACCTGGGTATCCACTATGACGGTAATACGTCTTTTGCAAGCCTTTATTACCTGTTACACGGAGTTTAGACGCATTGATGACGACGATAAAGTCACCAGTATCAACGTGAGGAGTGAATTCGGGTTTATGCTTGCCGCGCAGACGGTGTGCCACTTCACTGGCGACACGACCGAGAACTTTGTCTGTTGCGTCAATCACGAACCATTCACGCTTCACCTCATGGGATTTTGCGGAAAATGTTTTCATGACTACTTTCATTAAA
>CAIQUZ010000089.1 GCA_903875135.1 uncultured beta proteobacterium
GATGCTTTTCCAGCCTAATTCATACTGAATGGTCGTTGCCGCATTTAGCATATTGGGATTAGATGAAGTTGCAGTACACAGGGTGTTCCCGCAACTGTATTTAATTTGGTTGAGAGTTGGCGTGTCATAACCCAGTCCTACAGAGGTATAAATACGATTAAGAGGATTCAGCAGATAACTAGCTGATGCCATCGGCATGACTTGGTTATAGCTTGACGTCGTGTAAGCAAAAGTGTTTAAGTTGTCGCTACCACTAAGTTGTGTTGCGGTATGTCGGATTCCTAAAGTCACGTTCACTTTTTCTGAAGGATCAAATTCTACTTGAAGGTATTGATCTAAATTACTAGCTTTATAGTTGGCATCCGTATTAATGGAAGACTTTTTTCCGGTGCAGTTGACTAAAGCGCCAAATGTATTGCAATAGCCCATGCTGTGATCATTATCATTTCCATAATTCATGCCGACAGTCATTTTGATAGGGATTTGGTTCATCATTGTTTTTAATTGGTATTGCCCATCTAGGCCGGCGTAGTCTCGATCAAGACTAATAGCACCATTTACAAAGGGCACCGTGGCTGTTGATGGCGCTTGAAATTGAAACTGGTTCCGAGTTCCCGTATAGGCCATTAATTTAAAAGCTGAAGAGGAATCTATCTTTTGCAGTAACTCAATACCACCTTGGAGCTGAGTAACAGTTTTACGCGTATTCCACGACTCGGCATTTGTGCCTGCGCCTTGTGGATTGGTGGTCAATTGAGTCGATGTGAGACCAAGTGGATCACTTGCATAGAGATTCACACGATTACCAATGATGGTGATTTTAGTATCTCCATCACCACCGATAATTAACTTTGCGTTTTCATTATCTCGACTCGCATCGCTATGCGTCCTAGAGCCGTTTGTCATAAAAGTATTAGCATCTAAAAGATAATTGATTGAGTTTTGATCACCACTCGCTTTAACACCTATTTTGCTCGTATTAAAAGAACCATAGGATGCATATGGAGTCACTGCAACACCAGGTAGTCCTTTTTCTGAATAGATATTAAGAACACCTCCCGCTGAATTGCCATAAAGAACTGAAAATGGACCACGCAATACTTCCATTTTTTCTGTGGAGCTAAGGTCGACATGGGATAACTGGCTTTGACCATCAGGCATTGTGGTAGGAATCCCATCGACATAAACCTTAATACCTCTTGCGCCAAAGGCTGAGTTTGCCCCAAACCCACGAATGGAAATCATGGTATCTTGCGCGTAGTTTTGACGATTGATTGCATTCACACCTGGCACTCTAGAGAGGGATTCAGCAATGTTGACTTGTTGCTGTCCATCTTGGATTTCGGAACGGTTGATTAAATCGATGGAGGCTGATGTTTCAAAAGGTGTTTGATAAAAGCGAGAAGCGCTAATCACCATCTCATCTAAATTTTGTAAGGGCTCAGTAATCTGTTGACTATGAGCTTGCCCACACGTCAAAAGACTTAAAAGCATCGTCATATAAGGAATTTTTTTAAAGCAGTTCCGCAAGATTCGTTGTCTCATTATTTATTTGATAATAATTATAGGCACTTTGTCATCTAGGCGTCACAGAGACCGCGTTTTAGCCGAAAAGATTCGATCGCTTTTTAGGACTATAGAAGTGGGATACGTTTTTTTAAAATGAGGGCAGAGTTTTCTGTAAGTTCCTCAAAGATACAAATCGAATCTATCTTGATCTTGTTGTTTTTTAAAGTATGTAATTGCCTTTGAGCAAAATTAGTCATTGCCTCAATTTCATCTTGAGTGGCCTTTTTTAAACTTCCTGTCAGCGATAGATGAAATTGAAAACAATCAAGAACAAATGGATACCCCCACTCTTGGAGAAGCTGATCTTCTCTAGGATTTAGTCCGACGCTTCTACGTTTATTGAGTTGAGCATCTGTCAAAGGCAAGCGAAAACTATCGAGCTGCATCACTAAATCTCTCTCTAGATGTTCAAGCAGTATTGAAGCGTTTTTGGATACAAGTGCTAAAAAATCACCATATAAAAGAAGTTCAAGATTGATTTCAAATGGAGAGTGTTGTTCTCCAATTCGATGGGTTGCCTTTAATAAATCATTAAAAGTCGATGTTTGATTTAAAAAGAAAGGGGCTTTCAGAGTGGCGTGAAGCCCGTAGCGCCTCGGATGTTTGGTGAATTGATAAAAACGTTCCTGAGAGATGCCAGGACATTCCGATTGAGTAATCTCTGCTACTTGATTTGGGTAGCGCCCTAACCATTTGGACCAGATATCCCACCAAGCGCTAGTGGAATCAGGGCAATAGTAGATAGCATAACGAGGCATAAAGATTTTTTAATAAGTTAACTGTAAGAATAATGACACATTAATCCATTATGTTAAGAAATTATGAAATTCCCAATACATCCACAAAATAATCAACAACGACAACAGTGGATGGCGCTCCTAGCGAGGTCATCTGTTGGGCAACTGGAGGCGAGCTTACGTCCTTATTTAGAGTTGTCTCATCAAATGCTTAAAGAACCTCAAACGGGGCTAATCATGGTTCAGGGCAGAATGGGCGCTACAGGTCAGCGATTCAATATGGGGGAAATGACAGTTTGTCGATGTGTTTTACAAGTAGAAATTTCAACACAAACGCCAACAAACCACCAACAGGTTGGGGTTGCCTATATTAAAGGCGGATTGAAAAGACACGCCTTTTTAGCCGCATTTGCAGATGCGCTGTTACAAGAGCCAGCCTATTTCTCGATTTTGCAACAGAGTTTATTAACCCCTATTTTAGATTTGCTGAACCAACAATCGCAAATGAAGATGAGTAAGACGCTCTCAAGTAGAGTTGAATTCTTTACGGTTGCCCGTCAAAGTGCGGGGATGTCTGATGAGCAATCGGCCTAAGGTGACATGATGGATCTAAAGCAAATTGCCCCTGGGTTTAAAGATGTTGGGTATTCGAGCCAACGTATTTTTCGACAAGTGATGCAAGCCTTTTCAAGGCCTGGAAATATTTATAGCGTGGCCGATGATATTTCGCAAACTCCATATGCACCTGGTGCGGCAACACAAATTTTATTGGCGATGTTAGATAGTGAGACCTCGTTATTCATTTCGAAAAGCACTTCAAAGCATCGCTTAGATGATTATTTGCGATTTCACACAGCTTGTAATATGGCCCAACAGCCGAATGATGCCCAATTTAGTTATTTCAGTATCAGCGATAACTTACCGCATTTATCCGAAATGGCAATTGGGTCTGACGAATATCCAGATCAAGGCGCCACCATTCTCATTGAAGTGTCAGAGTTCAAGGTCGATGCGGTAACGGGAGTCTCGATTTCAGGACCTGGGCTGAAAGAGCCTAAACGAATTGACATAGTTGGTATAGCTAATTCATTTTGGCAAGAGCGACAGACATTACAAAAAGAATTTCCCAAAGGCATTGATCTGCTATTTTGTTGTGGATTAGAGTTCATTGGATTACCGCGTTCAACCCAGGTGGAGATCTAAATGTACGTCGCCGTCAAGGGAGGTAAAAATGCCATTGAAAATAGTCTTCGACTACTTGCGCAAAAGCGTCGTGGATCATTAGAGATTCCGGAGCTTACTGTAGAGCAAATTCAAGAGCAGTTGAGTTTAGGAGTTGCACGAGTGATGAATGAAGGATCTATCTATGATCCTGAACTTGCAGCACTTGCAATTAAACAGGCTCAAGGTGATCAAGTTGAGGCGACTTTTTTATTACGTGCTTATCGAGCCACATTGCCACGTCTTGGATTTAGTTCACCGCTGGATACAGAACAAATCCATATTTCTAGAAGAATCTCGGCCACATTTAAAGATGTTCCGGGCGGGCAAGTTTTAGGCCCTAGTTACGATTACTCACAACGCTTATTAGACTTTTCACTTTTGGAAGAGGCTCAGCTAGAAGAAGTGCCCTTGAGTGATATTTCTGCAATTGAGCCTTTTGCAAGCGTTATGTCACTTTTAGCAAAGGAAGGTTTGATTGAACTAGATCAGGTACCTGAAGGAGATCCTGAGCCAGTAGATATTACGCGCATACCGTTAAAATTTCCCGCACCACGCAGTGCAAGGTTACAAAACTTAATTCGAGCTGATGAGGGCTTTTTGTTAGGCGTCGCCTATTCGACGCAACGTGGTTATAGTTTTACGCATCCATTCGCAGCCGAGATAAAGTATGGTGAAGTAGCCATTGAACTAAAGCCAGAGGAGCTTGATTTTTCAATTGATATTGGAGATATAGACATAACTGAATGTCAAATGATTAATCAATTCGCGGGGAGTCATGAACAATTACCGCAATTTACGAAAGGGTATGGCTTGGTGTTTGGCCATCACGAAAGAAAAGCGATGGCTATGAGTCTCGTCGACCGCGCGTTACGAGCCGAGGAATTTGGCGAACCTATTGAAGCGCCTGCGCAAATGCAAGAGTTCGTCTTGTCGCATAGTGATAATTTAGAGTCATCTGGATTTGTGCAGCATTTAAAACTCCCGCACTATGTTGATTTTCAATCTGAATTGGAATTGCTCCGACGGATCCGAGAGCAAAAGATAAGCCAACGAGAAGGCTCCGATGAGTGAGATAGATCATCGTATTGAAGGATTTAATTTTGCTTACCTTGATGAGCAGACGAAGCGAATGATTCGACGCGCCCTCTTAAAGGCCATTGCTATCCCAGGGTATCAAGTGCCATTTTCTTCTCGTGAAATGCCTTTGCCTTACGGATGGGGCACTGGAGGGATTCAAATTACAGCGGCCATTATTGGCCAAAAAGATACACTAAAGGTCATTGACCAGGGGGCAGACGATACGGTTAATGCGGTCAATATTAGAAGTTTCTTTTCTCGAACGACTGGGGTTGCAAGCACAGAAAAAACTGCCCAAGCCAGCATTATTCAGACGCGCCACCGAATTCCGGAACAGGCTTTGCACGAAAATCAAATCATGGTTTTTCAAGTACCTGTTCCAGAGCCTTTGCAAGATATAGAGCCTTTAAAAGCGCAAACGACCAAGATGCATGCGTTAGCGGACTATGGCCTGATGTATGTCAAGTTGTATGAAGATATTACACAATTTGGCAAAATCACTTTCTCATATGATTATCCGGTGATGGTCAATGGGCGCTATTTAACAGCTCCATCACCGATCCCTAAATTTGATAATCCGAAGTTACATCAATCGCCTGCGTTAATGCTTTTTGGCGCGGGTCGGGAAAAAAGAATTTATGCGATACCGCCTTATACCGATGTGCAAAGTTTGAGTTTTGAGGATTATCCATTCGAGATTCAACAGTGGGATCACCCTTGTGCTATTTGTGGATCGCGGGACAGTTTCCTTGATGAATTGATTACGGATAATGAAGGAACAAGAATGTATGTTTGTGCGGACACGGACTTTTGTCAAGAGCAGGAATCGACCTAATGACGACCTTTGCGCAACCTTTGCTTAACGTGACTGATTTATCGAAATCTTTTGGCCATCATGTTGCGCTTCAGGAAATTTCATTTGACCTGGGATATGGCGAGGTGATTGCGATAGTTGGTGAGTCGGGTTCAGGTAAGACCACCTTACTCAAAAGTATTGCTTGTTTAACCCCAGCAGATAGTGGTCAGGTTGTATTCCAATCTGAGCAATTTGGGCACATGGATGTTTTTAAAGTGAGTTCTATGCAGCAGCGTTTGCTCAATCGAACGGAGTGGGGATTTGTGCATCAGAATGCTCGCGATGGTTTACGCATGAATGTCTCAGCCGGGGCTAACATTGGTGAGCGATTAATGTCATTAGGTCAGCGTCATTATGGAAAAATACGTGAACAAGCGATGTACTGGTTAGATATGGTAGAAATTGACCCTAAAAGAATGGATGATTTACCGAGTACGTTTTCAGGTGGTATGCAACAGCGATTACAAATTGCCAGAAACTTAGTAACACAACCTCGATTAGTGATGTTGGATGAACCTACGTCTGGATTAGATGTTTCTGTGCAAGCAAAACTCTTGGATTTATTTAAAAAACTAGCTCAACAACTAGGACTTTCAGTACTGATTGTGACGCATGATTTAGCGGTAGCGAGGTTGCTTGCAGATCAGATGATTGTCATGCAAGATGGCAAAATTGTGGAGCGCGGGTTGACGGATCAGGTGTTAGACGATCCACAACATCCCTATACCCAACTGTTAGTTTCTTCTATTATTGCGGCCTGAGATGAGCGAACCTATTTTACGTTTACAAGATGTTAATAAACAATTTACGGTTTATCGCCGGAGTGCTCAGCCCATCGATGTTTTAGAGAATGTGACATTTGATCTCTTTCCTGGAGAGTGTTTATCACTCGACGGAGCCTCAGGATCTGGAAAGAGCTCAATCTTAAAATTGATCTTTGGTAATTACTGTCTTAGTTCAGGTCATATTTGGTGTGATTTTGATGGGGCAGGTTTTAAAGATTTCGCTGCAGTAAGCTTGAGGGAGCGGCACGCCCTTCGGAAGAAATATATCAACTATGTTAGTCAATTTTTAAAGGCGATTCCACGAATTAGTGCTTTAGATGTGGTGGTTCAAGCCGGCAGGAATGAGGTGATCAGAGGACTCGTCACTGAACAAGAGCTCATACGGAGGGCTCAGCAGTTGTTAGAACGGTTAAATATCCAGAGTCAGTTATGGGGTTTACCTCCTGCTATTTTTTCTGGGGGAGAGCAGCAACGAATTAACTTGGCCCGTGGATTAATTTCCTCTAAACCACTGTTATTGTTAGATGAGCCAAGTGCTTCTTTAGATCATCAAAACACGCAAGTGGTAATCGAGTTGATTCAAGAAGTTCGTGCCAGCGGCACTGCCATGATTGGCATTTTCCATGACAACTTGGTTCGGCAAGCATTGAGTACACGTAGTATTTCTATACAACAATTTAAGCCCTCATCCAACATACAATGATTATTACTAACGCAAAGATTGTATTAGCCCATGAAGTGATTAATGGAACGGTTCATATTCAAGATGGACTCATCAAAGAGATAGCTCAAGGCAATTCGATGCTGCCAGAAGCGATTAATCTGGATGGGGATATTTTAATACCTGGGCTTGTTGAGTTGCATACGGATAATTTTGAGCGGCATTTGATGCCAAGACCAAAGACCCGCTGGGCAGAATTGCCTGCATTAATTGCTCATGACGTTGAATTAATTGGCGCTGGAATCACTACCGTATTTGACTCTATTGGCATTGGTGAGGCGGATTCAAAGTCGGTGCGGGGAATGGGTTTTGATGCAGTCATGCATGCTTTGCATTTTTCAATAGAAAATCAATTGTTGAAGTCTGATCACTTTATTCATATTCGTTGTGAATTACCCGCCCCCAATACGGTGGAGTTATTTCAGGCCTTTGCCAATGATGATCGATTGCGGTTAATCTCTTTGATGGACCATACTCCGGGTCAAAGGCAGTTTGAAGACATTAGTCAAGCCCGAAACTATTACACTGGTAAAAAGGGTTGGACGCATTCCTTTTTTGATGAAAGAGTTGCTGCGGGACCTGATTTACAGGAACGATACGCCAAACCGAATCGGCAATACTTTGTTGATTTTTGTAAAAGTCATCAGATTGCCATGGCTAGTCATGACGATACGACTCTAGAGCATGTTCAGCAAGCGATTGACGAAGGCGCAAGTATTTGTGAGTTTCCGACTAGGTTAAATGCGGCGCAAGCAGCGCATCAAAACCATTTGGCGGTCATTATGGGTGCTCCAAATCTTGTTAGAGGGGGCTCACACTCTGGAAATGTTGCCGCCAAAGATTTAGCATTAGCCGGTCATTTAGATATCCTCTCATCGGACTACATTCCCAATAGTTTGTTATCGGCAGCATTTAAGTTAACTGAGGTTGCTAACTTTTCTTTACCTGCGGCTATTGCAACCGTTACGCTTCAACCTGCAAAGGCGGTTGGACTAAAAGATCGTGGGCAAATTGCACCGAATCAGATCGCTGATTTGGTGCGAATTCGGATGTTGCGTAATTCACAACGACAGGAATTCCCATTTGTATCGTCTGTTTGGCGCGCTGGAATCAAAGTTGTGTAAGAGCGAAACTCACGCTGTCATGTTTTTGACATTTAGCCTTAATGAAATTGACATCTGCAGGAATTACTCTAATTTATTGTTTAATTTCTGATTGTCCATATGAATCCTGCAATAGATATTCAGAGTTTGAAAAAAAGTTTTCATCATCGGTTTTCTATAAAACCCGATTCGGTTGCTTTAAATGAGATTAATTTAACCATCCAACCAGGAGAAATGGTTGCGTTAATTGGTGCTTCGGGATCCGGTAAATCTACCTTGATTCGACATATTTCAGGCCTAGTGCTTGCTGATAAACATTCTCATAGTTGTATTCAGGTAAATGGTCAAACGGTTCAGCAAGCGGGGGCTTTAACCTCCAACGTGAGGGATTTACGTGCTCAGGTTAGCTTGATTTTTCAACAATTTAACTTGGTAGGTCGATTACCCGTTATAACGAATGTCTTGACGGGCCTGTTGCATCGACTACCTCTTTGGCGCACATTATTGCAATACTTTAAGGTAGAAGAGCAACAGCTTGCGCTTCAGGCATTAGATCGAGTGGGTATATTGCACTGTGCACAACAACGCGCTAGCACATTATCTGGTGGTCAATCACAACGCGCAGCGATTGCAAGGGCGATTGTGCAAAAGGCAAAAATTATCTTAGCAGATGAACCGATTGCTTCTTTAGATCCCGAATCATCGCGGGTGGTGATGGAATTATTAACCGAAATGAATCAAAAAGACCAATGTACAGTTGTGGTAGCCCTTCATCAGATAAATATTGCTAAAAAATATTGTACGAGAACGATTGCGTTAAGAGGCGGAAGTGTGGTGTTCGATGGTCCGACAAATCAACTGACGCCTCAATTATTACGTGATCTATATGGTTCCCAAGTTAATGAAATTTTAAGTCTGTCTGATCATATTTCTGAATTAAACATAACACCCCTTAGCATTCCACATCCGCCTATTAACAACACCATTGAGTCACAACACGCACATTAATTTTGGAGAATTGAGTATGAACCCGTTTAAAAAAATATTTAAAGTATTAGTGATAAGTTGCACATCATTTTTGATAGGAACAACGAACGCGAATGCTGCTGAAGAGATTAACTTTGGCATTATTTCCGTCGATTCATCGAATGCCTTGAGGTCGGCTTGGCAGCCTTTTTTTGATGACATGTCGAAAGCTACTGGTCTGACTATTAAGCCTTTTTTTGCTACTGATTATGCTGGCATCATTGAAGGGATGCGTTTTAATAAAGTACAAGTTGCTTGGTATGGTAACAAGTCCGCAATGGAAGCGGTTGATCGCTCCAATGGTGAAGTATTTGCAAAATCGATTCGGATTGATGGCACTGAGGGGTATAACTCCTTACTGATTACCAACGTTGATAGCCCATATAAGACACTTGATGACTTTTATAAACACACAAAGGATATCAATTTTGGTATTGGCGACCCAAACTCTACATCTGGTACTTTAGTTCCTAGCTACTATATTTTTGCTAAAAATAATATCAATCCGAAAGCCGACTTTAAAACTATTCGTGCGGCAAATCATGCAACGAATTTATTGGCAGTTGCCAATAAACAAGTTGATGTTGCCACGAACAACACAGAAGACTGGGAGCGGATGAAAGCAAAGAGTCCTGAAGTGTTACAAAAAGTCCGGATTCTTTGGACATCACCTTTAATTCCGGCAGACCCGTTTGTGTGGCGTAAGGATTTATCCGCAGACCTTAAAAATAAGTTAAAAACTTTTATGCTTAACTATGGCAAGGGTGCTAATGGTACTCAAGAAAAAGAGAACTTAAAAGCCATTGTCATGGGTGGTATCGTTGCGTCGACTAATGATCAGTTAATTCCAATTCGCCAGTTATCTTTTTATACT
This sequence comes from uncultured beta proteobacterium, assembly GCA_903875135.1. Taxonomy (GTDB): domain Bacteria; phylum Pseudomonadota; class Gammaproteobacteria; order Burkholderiales; family Burkholderiaceae; genus Polynucleobacter. The sequence continues at coordinate 9,973 of CAIQUZ010000089.1, forward strand.
GATTTACTAAAAGCACAAAATGACACGAATATGGACACTGCTGAAAAAGATAAAAAGGTCGCTGAAATTCAAGCAAAGTTAAAAGAATTAGATAAATTAGCTAAATAATTCCCTTGAAAACATTCAGTAGTCACAACATACAAGAGCGCGAATCCAACAAAACATTTTCGAATGATTTGATTCGCAGAGATGGTTGGAAAAAGCTCTTGATGTTAGGAGTCTTGATCAGCATTTTAGGTTTGACCTCAAATGGGGCGGATATACGGCCTTTAGCTCTGTTCAAAGATGCTGGCAATATGGTGGAATATGCTAAGGGATTTTTTCCGCCCAATTTTCATGATTGGCGAGATTATCTTCATGAAATGATCATTACGTTAGATATCGCCATCTGGGGGACAGCGTTGGCGATTATATCGGCGATTCCACTTGGCTTGCTCTGCGCCGAAAATATTTCTCCGGCTTGGGTACATGTTCCGATTCGACGTTTGATGGATGCTGCCCGTGCCATCAATGAGATGGTTTTTGCTATGTTATTCATTGTAGCCGTTGGGCTTGGACCATTTGCTGGCGTATTAGCTTTATGGGTTCATACGACTGGCGTTCTGGCAAAACTGTTTTCTGAAGCCGTTGAGGCCATTGATCAGCCGCCTGTGGAGGGTATTCGGGCTACGGGTGCTAGCGCATTAGAAGAGATTGTATTTGGCGTGATTCCACAGGTATTACCTTTATGGATTTCTTATTCCCTTTATCGTTTCGAGGCCAATGTTCGTTCTGCATCCGTCTTAGGTATGGTGGGTGCAGGGGGTATTGGACAAATTTTATGGGAAATTATTCGTGGATTTCAATATGCGGAAACCGCAGCTGTTTTAATTATCTTGATTGTCTCTGTGAGTGTGATTGACTTTCTTTCATCCATTCTTCGTAAAAGGTTAATCTAAACATGTCTACAGTTCAGCTCAGTCAACTATTAGAAAAGTACCACTTGCTAGGGCATCGGTTGTATGGTGCTGAGCCTGTTAGCCAGTTAGAGCATGCTCTGCAATGTGCTTCCTTGGCAGTCGACGCTCAAGAATCAAACGAAATGGTGAGCGCTTGTTTATTTCATGACGTGGGTCATTTATTGCGTCCAGATGACTTATCGTCAGATGCTCAACACGAGATCTCTGCCGCCAATTACTTACAAAAATTATTTGGCCATGCAGTTATTCAACCAATCAAACTTCATGTAGATGCAAAACGTTATCTTTGTACTATCGACTCAAACTATTGGAGTACTTTATCTCCAGGGTCAAAGCATAGCCTCCAATTACAAGGTGGGCCTTTCTCAGAAATAGAGTGTGAAGAGTTCTTCAAACAAGCTTTTGCAGCAGAGGCGATTCGTTTGCGTCAGTATGATGATTTGGCGAAAATACCACAAAAAAAGACGCTGAGTGTAGATGACTTAATGCCGATGATCGAGTCTTGTTTATTGGGATGATTGTTGAAGTTGTTGCGCAAGATCAATAAAATTTTTTGCGTGATAGTTTGTAAAAGTTTCTTGGTGAAGATCGTTACGCGTATGATCAGGACCAAACTCAAATGGTCGCTCAATAAATGCCGTTTGCAATCCACATTGATGAGCAGCTAGTAAATCGTCCTTATGGGAAGCGACTAACATGACATCTTCAGGAGGGAGATCGAATGTATTCGCCACTCCTAGATAGGTTTCAGGATCTGGTTTGTAATGACGAAAAACCTCTGCACTAAGGATAAGATCCCATGGTAAGGATGCGTGTTTTGCCATATTTGCCAATAGCCCCAAATTCCCATTTGATAGGGTCACAATGGTAAATTGTTGCTTTAAGAGGGTGAGGCCTTCTATGGTATCTGACCAGGGTTTTAATCGATGCCAAATACGATTGAGTTCATATTTTTCATCTTCGGATAGTGAAGAGATGCCAAATGTATTCAATATTTGATCGAGGATCATACGGTGCAGGTCATCAATCTTCGTCCAGGGTAACTCTCCTGAACGAACCCTTGCCATTGCTGGCTGATATCCTTTTCTCCAAGCTGACGCAAAAGCATTTGGATCAACAGGTAACTGAATTCTCTTTATTTCTGCAGTGATGGAGCCGTGCCAATTAACGACCGTACCAAATACATCAAAGGCAAGAACTTTAGGTTTGCGCATTACTTTTCATCCATCACCCAAACACCCTGCCAATCTTTTGGTGGGTTTGCTTCTAAGTATCTGCATCTTTCAATATAAATCTCAGATAGGCGATCATTTTTGTTCAGTTTTAAGGTGTTTTCGAACGCGGCAATCGCCTCTGGCCATCTAGCACTTCGATATTTATCAATACCATCTCTAAATTGATTGATGGTATCCATCAAGTTTGGAAAAGACTCTTTATCGTGATAGTCGAGAACTTCGTAGATGGCTACTGGTTTTGTCTTCCCTTTCACCACCACAAAATCCACTTCACGGGTGCGATAAGTTCCCTTGAGTTGGTGATAGGTAAATTCACTAATTAGAATTTTTGCCGCGTATTGTTTACATGCTGACTCTAGACGAGCGGCGAGGTTTACACCATCGCCAATAATGGTGTAATCCATGCGTTTTTTCGAGCCAATATTCCCCGATACGACGGTGTCAGTGTTCAGGCCAATACCGATATGGATTGGCAGTTTTCCTTCTGCGGTTCTGGTGATATTCCATTCGTTCAATTTTTTGATCATTGCGATTGATGCACGAACAGCGCGATCCTCATCATCGTCATGTCCAACAGGAATTCCAAAGGCCGCCATAATGGCGTCACCAATAAACTTGTCTAGCATGCCACCTTCTTTGGTGATGCAATCTACCATCAACTCAAAATACTCATTGAGCATACTGACGGTTGCTTGAGGGCCTAATTTTTCTGAAATCGTGGTGAAGCCTCGAATGTCTGAGAATAGGACTGTTGCCGGCAGACTCTTACCTCCCATAATGTCACCACCCGAGGCGAGAAGTTGATTAGCAATAGAAGGGTCAATATAGCGAGACATAGTTGACTTCATTCTTTTTTCATTAGAAATATCTTCAATCATGATCATTGAACCAATGTTTTTTTGATGAAGATCTACTAAAGACATCAGGGTGAGATTGGTGGAATGCACTTCTTCACCAAATTGAATCTCTGCATCCATGATCATCTCAATTTCACCTGTGGTTTGAACCGTTTTTAGTTTTTCCAGGACCCAAGCACTATACTCTTTAAAAATGGCGTCAATTTTTTGGCCAACAATATCTTTTACTTTCAGACCGACCAACTTTGCGCCTGCCTTATTACAGGTCACGATGATTTCATCGACATTAGTGGTAATTACACCATTGGTCATGGACTCCAACATACTGTTGTTATAGTTTTTAAGATTTTGTTCTTTAGCAAAGAGATCCGCGTTGTGTAAGGCAGCGGCAATTTTTGCGCCAAAAGCTTTTAGGCGAAATTCATCATCTGCTGAAAATACACCTGTCCGTTTATTGAGGACTTGTGCAACGCCAATGGATTTACCCGATTGATCAATAATAGGAACACAGAGAATAGAGCGAGTAAAGAAACCTGTTTTTTTATCAAATTCAGGATTAAATCTAAGATCTGCATAGGCATAAGGAATATTAATGGCTTCACCAGATGTAAAGACCGTGCCAGCAATTCCAAGGTGACTTGGGAAACGAATCTCTGACATGCCGGTACCTTGAGCGACTTGCGACCAGAGCTGGTTCGTTTTTTCATCAAATAAAAATAAGGTAGACCGATCTGCATCTAACATCCGCGTTACTTCGCTCATAACCTTTTGTAGGAGTGAGCTAATTTTAATTTCTGAGGACATTTCAGAAACTAGATTTAACAACTCCATTTTTTCTTTTTGTTCGATATTGGACGCTTCAATAAATTGGTGATTTTGAAGAATATGCGAAGAGTAGAAAACGATTGCCTTTAAGGTATCAAGATCTTTTTTAGTAAAACGACCTTTTCTTTTATTTAATGCCTCGACCACACCAATAATTTCATTTTTAGCATTTCTAATGGGAACACATAAAATATTTTTTGTTTTGTATTGAGTTCCTATGTCAATATTTTTCAAGAAACGGGTATCAGTTTGAGTGTCATGGACGATGACATCTTCCCCAGTGGTAAAGACATGCCCTGCGATACCTTCGTTATTTAAGATACGGATTTCGTGGTTTAAGTTTCCTTGTGCGATTCGCGAATACAGTTCGTTAGATTTCACATCATTTAAGAAAATAGTGGATCTGTCCGCTATCAAAACATCGCTAATAATGACTAAAAGCTCAGTAAAGACTTCATCTAGTGTATCTAGACGGGATAATCGTATTGAAGTATCTAGCAATAAATCAGAAAGGCTCGTACTCATATAAAATCCTTATTTTTGAGGGGTCTTAGCCAAGTAAGAAGTCCGTTGCTCTTGTAGAAAGGCGATCGTTTCTTTTAATTGGCGTATTTCTTCGTTGGCAGCAACTTTTCCAGCTTGTAAGTCTTGTTGTTTTTTGATTTGCTCAGCATGTATGACATCTCGTAAAGCCTGAACACTTTTTTTAAGTTCAGAATTCTCCATTTCTTTTTCTGAGCGAAGTGCTTGAAATTCTTTATGGAACTCAATTTCCCGAGTTGCCATCTTTTCTCTGAGGGCTAATATTTGCTGTTTGAGTTGGCTGGTTTCCTCTTTGACTAATTGGACTGAGTGTTGGGTCTGATTTGATGAGCTGACTCTTAAGGTTTCTAGTTCATTGCGCAAAACGATAATCGTTTCTTTTAAAATTCGAACTTCGGTCAGTAAGTGATGGTTTGAAGACGATTTGGTTTCCATAATGATCCTATATTTCCGATTGCATCAAAAGGATAGCTTGCTCCAGCACTTGAGGGGCGCCTAATAAGTGAGATTGCTCACTCATAAATTTTACGGAACGCAAAAAGCCCAATCTTCCTTGAGGACTTTTAATGAGGGCTGCTAATTGACCATTTTGTTGAGAAAATTCTTCGCTAAGTTGAATGCCTAACTCTAGACCTTTGATAGGTAATACACTAGCAAATAGATCCGCTTCTACTAACAACATATTTAATTTATCACTAGAGCTAACCTGTTTGTTGGATGCGACTCTTTCAATTAATGTAGCTCGATCTTTAGGGTCGGTCGCAATGATCGTTGTATTTGTTATTGCCTTACATTGATCTTTGTTTGGAAATATTTGTGAATCAAGGAATACCTGTAGCAAATGAATCGACCGCAGTTCTTGTTGGTGAAGGGATTGGTTCATTAGACCACTATGGCCGTAATCATGGGCTATCGCTGAAATCAATAAATACCAACTATCTAATGGGCTTAACCACCAGGCTGATTGATTTGATAAAGACAAGGTATTTTGAAGAACGAGAAGATGGGTAGCAAGACAAACATCCATAAAGTGATATCTAGAGTGATAAGTTGGCTCTTTGTAGGATTCATCATAGCTATTGTTAATTACTTGACTCAGCTGCAGGCATAGATCTGGAAAATAGCTGAGATGAGTAGCGTTTTTTTGCCAGACATCTGTCTCTAAAAGAGCTTGTATGAATTCTGGAAAAGTGGGTTTTTGAGAAGATGCAATAGTAAACAAATCTTCTAGATGGGCAATATTTGTTCGCTCTAAAATTGGAGTAATGAATTTTTGTAACAGATGATGATTAAATGAGTTATTAGACGGCTTGGACATAAACACTTTCTAAATGAACGTTCAAGCCTCTCAGGGAAAGAGCTTTACTTTACAAATTATAGGTGAAATTCATTATGAAAATTATGCCAAATAATCATGTAATAAATGCCCATATGGTAGGGTCATACTCGTAATCAGATGGACTCCCCCAACTTCCTTTAACACGGGTAAGTCTGAAAGAGTGCAATTGACCGAAGGGTGTAAATCTAGGCGGGCATCACCAACCCAAGCACCAGAAACTTTAACATCCTCAAAGGTGATGCCGATTAATTGAGCAATCTCAGGAGATCCATCGATGCCTGGAATCACTTTTAATGTCACTTGTTTGCGAGAGAGCAAGATATTTTCACGATGGGAAATCTCAGGATGTTCTTTATGTTTATAGGTCATGGTCCCTACAGCAGTAATTTGAGACGCGTATTCAAGTGTGCCGGTCAAGGTATCACTATTGGTCACTAGAGTAGCCTTACCAAACTTCATCGGATAGCCCCAAATTTCCCTTCCACCAGCTAGTGGCGAGGTGTTATTGACATACATTTGAGAAATAAAGTTACAAGGTTCACCTTTAAATTTACACGGAATGACTTGAGCGGTTGCTGAGTAGGCACCAAACCCCTCACCATCGGGTAAGTCAAGCCACTGTACCGAGATGATATCTCCATCGGGTTCTAAAGGCTCGGGTAGAGCTTCCCGAATCATATCGCGCTCAGTTTTGTAATTAATAATCAGATATTGCCGATCAAAAAATCGAAAAGGACCCGCTGGATAGGTAGGGCTTTGAAGCGGCATTGAGGGCAGTTGTAAAACATCTTCTTTTCTCATGAAAAGACTCCTAAGTAAGATTAATTTTTTTGGTCTTTGACGTAGTCGAATAACACACGACCATGGGGCAGGGTTAGATCACCAATATAGTGTTTACCACCGATCACCTTTTTAATCGGTAAATCGGCCACTGGCGCATTGACGTGAGGGATCAGTTGTAACCGAGCCGGAGAAATCCAAGAACCCTTAATTGAGATATCCGTTAGATTAAAAGCAACGAGTTGGCAAATCTTTGGTTTTCCATCGTAATTAGGGATAACTTTTAAAACACAAGATGTTTTCGTCATCGCTTTATTCATCGCCTCAAGACCACCTGGCGAGGTTTGATACTTATAAGCCATCGTGCCCATCGCTACCAGTTGGTTGGCATAAGTTAGAGTGCCAGTTAATGTATCGGAGTTGACGGCCAGCTTAGGGAACGCGAATTTCTTTGGAAAGCCCCAGATTTCACGGCCTGCAGAAATTGGGGGTTCGTCATCTAAGTACATTTGAGCCGTGTAATTGACCGTTTCACCTTCAAATGTACACGGTATGACAATGCCACTTTCTGTATAGTCACCAAAGCCTGAGCTATCCGGCATCTTAATCCATTCATATAAAACATGCCCTTCGGTATTCGGGATTAATGGCTCTGGGACCGCTGCACGAAGTAAATCATGATCAGTCTCATAAGTAATAATCATGTATTCACGGTTAATAAAACGGTAAGGACCCAAGGGATAGCTTGGGCATGCCGCGGGCATCGAAGGAAGTTTTAATATTTGGTCAATTTTCATGATGTATCAGTCTGTTTATAGGAACTCTTTATTCAGGTCAACGGAGGATTGCACGTTGAGATGCTTGAAATTGTTTTTTAGCCAATCCGCTGCAAATGCTCTGCCGCGATCTTTGAGATCTTCTAAGAATTTCCAGTCAGAGTACAACTTGGAGCTTACGGATAGATCTGATAGAACACTGTCCGCTCTAATGGAGTGCATTAAAACATTTTTAAAATTCTTTTTGTATTCATCTTTGAGCATGTTTTTATTCAGCATATTTTGCACAAAATGAATCGCACGAAGTTCTTTAATCAGCGAAGTATTAAATGAAATTTCATTAACACGGTTCGCTATTTCATCCGCTGTTTTGGGTAAATCACTTCTTTCAATTGGATTGATGTGCACTATCACGATATCGCTTGAAGTCGTGTTGTAAATCAGTGGATATAAAACTGGATTTCCCATATATCCACCATCCCAATAATTTTCGCCATCAATATGAACAGCTTTAAATAAAAAGGGTAAACAAGCAGAAGCTAAGATCACATCCGAGCTCATTTCTGAAGAATCGAACACCCGTGCCTTGCCAGTTCTTACGTTCGTTGTTGCAATAAAGAGTTTGGTCTTGGCGTGCTTTTTTAATTCATCAAAGTCAACGCAGGCCTCAAGCACGTCTTTTAGGGGATTAAAGTCATAGGGATTGAGCTCATAAGGCGAGAAATTATGAATCACCATTTTAAAAAACTGGCTCATCATAGACTCTTCAATTTTTTTACCCAACATTTTTTCAATAGGATTTAATTTCACCATACTGTACTTTTCACCAGCATCAGAAATCGCTTTCCAGAAATCATGCAGTGCTTCACGTGCACCTTGTGGCCCTTTAATCATTCCAGAAGCAAAAACCACAGCATTCATTGATCCAGCGCTCGTTCCAGATATTCCTTCGATTTCAACACGACCATCTTCCAAGAATTTATCCAAGACTCCCCATGCGAATGCTCCGTGTGCCCCACCACCTTGTAGGGCTAAATTAATTTTCTTTTTGGGAACCGCAGAAGATCCTTCACCCATCGATGGATTGGTACTTGTTTTTGTGATGGTGTTATTTTTTTGATGTTTCATCATTACAGCCTTTGTCATAAAAACGGTGTTTTGAGGGGGATTCCTCAGATAAAAAGTGTTATTTAAAAATTAACCACAACCATGGTAGAGGAGTAAAAACATCCTGCCTTAAGTGCCTATTTGATGTAATTTCTCTATTAAAACAAAAAAGTATTTCAGAGCAGTGTAAAAGCTCTAAACTCTTTCCAAAAATTGAAAAGAAAGGTTCGAATATCATGAAATTATATATTTTTAAGATATTATGACTTAATAATATTTATAAATATAGTTAATATTCAAATTAAATAAAATGCATCAAAATATACTCAGCCAATCCAAATACTTATATTTCAAGATCGTATGCGTTTTATGCGTGGTTGTGATTGCTCTTTATATTTTTGAAGAACCTCGAGTAGCTCCAAATGGGGGAACTTTTCTGGGTTATACCCTAGGAGTCATTGCGTTACTGATTGTTATTTTCCTGATCATTTTTGGTATTCGAAAAAGAAGTTATAAAAGCAATCTTGGAGATTTAAAGCACTGGTTATCTGCGCATGTTTGGTTTGGTCTTGCTTTGGTCATCATTGCAACGCTACATACCGGTTTTCAATTTGGTTTCAATATACACACGGTTGCTTATGTGTTGATGATGCTAGTAGTTGTATCCGGTATTTGGGGGGTGTATATGTATTTAAACTACCCGCCTCTGTTAAGTGACTTACTGAATAGTAAGACAATTGTTCAGCAAGGTGAGGTGTTGATAGCCATTGATCAAAGTGCCTATCAAATATTGGGGACACTTCGCGATCTAGACGAGGCTACTCGCGTCAGGATTGAAGACTTATTAAATGCGGCAGCAAATGAGCCCATCATTCTTCAGTGGTCTGACCGCTTGAAAACTGATGTGACCAAGACCAAAACTTATTTTGCCATGCAAGAATTAGAAAGCCTGTTTTTAACGGGTGAAGTTAGCTTAAGGAATTTATCATTAGCCATGGTCAAGCGAGTCAATCATTTGCAGCAAATTCGTGATTTTATCCAATTGAAAACACTCATGAGTTTTTGGTTACTTTTCCACGTGCCGATTTCAATTGGTTTATTAGCAGCATTGACGGCGCATATTTTTTCTGTTTTCTATTACTGGTAAATCACGTGGACGATCATCAATTAGACCCTCCCATCATTGCTGAATTAAATGGTATCGAATCTGCGGTTGCTGGTAGAAGATTTTGGTCTTGGGTTTTATTTGTTAGCTTGCTTTGCATCGGATTAATTTTGCCTCTGGCAGCCAATTTAATGGGCGATAGTTCTTCTGTGCTTCTAGAGAAAAGGGCTAAGCAAGAGATCACCAAACAGGCGTCACCTACTTTGTTTGCATTAGACAAAATTTGGAACTCGGGAACAATGTCTAATGCGCATAAAGAGTGGGCGAATGACTGTAAAGTTTGCCACCGAAACGGTTTTGAGTCAGTCAAAGATGTTGATTGTTTAAGTTGTCACCAAACCGTTAATCAGCATGTCTCAGGACAACATCATGACATGGGAGATTTAAAAGCAAGCTGTGGAAGTTGCCACCAAGAACATAATGGAACCTATAGTTTGGCAGAGCAAAATCGTCACTATACGCAAACGAATTGTGCGGCGTGTCATCAAAATCTGACAGAAAAGATTAAGGATACGCAATTGCAAAATGTTTCAGATTTTGCAAAAAATCATCCAAACTTCAAAATTCAAGTAGCAGATCATACGTTGCCAAAAGGTGAGTTTAAGTACTTACGCATGGATGATCATGGGGCTATTGCCGGTCCAGAAAAATCGGGACTTAAATTTCCGCACGATGTTCATTTAACGAAGGATGGGGTGAATAGTCCACAAGGTAAAGTCAAAGTAGGCTGTAGTAATTGCCATCAAGAAACACAAGACGGTGTGGGCTATAAACCTGTTGAATTTGCAAAAAATTGTCAAAGTTGTCATGCTCTGAAATTCGAGCCTTCACTGTTTAATCGAGAAGTTCCTCACGGCCCAGTTGATGCAGTCTTATCAACCTTGAGGGAATTTTATAGTTACACAAAATTACATGGCCTCCCACAAAAAACAGAGACATTAACGTCGAATATCTTGATTGGACTCCTAGGTGAAGCAAGTAATTCTCCTGCTTCATACGCTAAAGCGGGTGGGGATGACAAAGCTCAGGCTACTGCGGCGGCCATCGATCTATTTGAAAAAACTTCCTGTATTGTTTGTCACGACGTAAAACGTATAGCCTCGCCTGGAAAAGAGGGAACCTCAGGAAAAGACCTCCCTCAGTGGAGTATTGCCCCAATAGTTCCGCAACATGCCTGGATGCCTAAGGCGAATTTTAATCATGCGGCGCACTCAGTTTCTTCCTGCACCACCTGTCATGCGGCGACAACATCTAAAAGAGCAGATGATATTTTGATGCCGACCATCAGTGTGTGTAAGGATTGCCACGCGGGCTCTGCACCGCCAGCGCAGAGAGTTAAGTCTGATTGCGGATTATGTCATAACTTTCACATGAAGACAGAGCAGTTATGGAAAGACAAAAAGAAAGATGTGCCAAAATCACAAAGTGAATTGGGTACTGGCTTATCACTATCATTGACTAGAGTGCATTGATGAAAAGAAGCTTGATCAAATTGAAAATATTGGTTGGGATAATCTCTTTTTTTTTGTGGGCAAATGCATTGGCAGAAGTCGTCTTACCTCAACATGAGAAATCGATGAGTGTTGGTAATGTGGATTGTGCAAGTAGCACTTGCCACGGTTCCGTTGTGCCTTGGAGTCAAAGTCCTGTATTACAAAATGAATATTTTACTTGGAAAAATATGGATCGGCATAGTCAGTCTTATCAATCTTTACTAAGTCAAAAATCGATTCAAATTGCCCAAAAGTTAAACCTTGCTCAACCGGCCCATGTAACTACACAGTGCCTCAACTGCCACACGCATTATCCCGACAAAAAACTTCAAGGGAAAAGTTTTAGTGTGCAAGATGGTGTGGGATGTGAGAGTTGTCATGGCCCTGCTGAAAAATGGGGTGTAACCCATACCCAAAAAGGGACAACTCATCAAGATAATATCAAGCATGGACTCTACCCAACAAGTCGTCCTTTAGCACTTGCCAAGTTATGTAATTCCTGTCATGTAGGTGATGCGACTAAATTTGTCTCCCATCGTCTTCTAGCAGCAGGCCATCCACGACTCACGATTGAGCTCAATACCTTTTTAAAGATTGAGCCGCCGCACTATCTTGTTGATGAGGACTATAAGTTAAGAAAAGGCGAATTATCTCCTGTGAAAATATGGGCAATTGGTCAGGCTGAAATAGCTATTGCGCGTTTAGATATGTTGTCTGACCCTAAAAGAAATCACCAGGGAATTTTTCCGGAGCAGGCCCTTTTTGATTGTTCGGCATGTCATCATCAATTTAGTCAACAGCAGATTTCCTCCAAAATTAATCAAGCTCCAGGCGTTCTGCGCCTGAATGATAGTAGTTTATTGATGCTAAGAGCGATGGTTCAAGTAGCATTACCTGACAAGATTGGTCAATATAACCGTTTAGTGTATGAATTAGATCAATCATTCAGTCAAAAAAACACGCTAGTAAATTCTTTCGAGAATGTGCAAGACAAAGCTAAAAAGCTTTCATTATTGATTCAGCAAATGGTTCCTGCCTTAGAGGCATTCGTTTACAGCCCAGAAAAAGTACGTGCCATTTTTATTACTTTGGTCAAAGGGAGTCCTGATTATTCAAATTATGCTGATGCAGAGCAAGCATATATGGCTTTATCAAGTGTCGGCGAAGTGTATCTACAAAATTATTCAAAGAACGCATCTCAAATTAAAAATAGTATGGTTCAGTTGAGTAAGGAATTAGCCAGTGAAGAGCAATTTCAGGCTCAAAGTTTTATCAAACAATATAGTAAGTTCGCACAATTTCTTCAAGTTCAGAACGGGGTGCAGTAATGGATACTCTGCAAGAAAAGCCAGGTAATATTCTGTTTGCGCATGTTCAAGCAGATTTTGATATTGTCATCATTGGCTCAGGCCCTGGCGGACTGGGAGCTGCTTCGCGGGCAAAAGAATTGGGAAGTCGACATCTTCTTTTAGAAGCGCAGGATCACGCATCTGATACTCTTTTTAAGTACCAAAAAGGTAAGCACGTCATGTCTGAGCCTAGCGTATTACCTTTACGCTGTGGGTTACCTTTTGTTGGTGGTAAACGTGAAACTATTTTAGATGAGTGGAATCAAGCGATACAAGCACAAGGTATCAATATTCAGTATCAGAAAAAGGTAACTGCTATTTCAAGAGAAAGTATCGACCATCCCTTTGTCGTGGTCTGTGAGGATGGATCCTCCTATACAAGTCGAACGGTGATTCTTGCTATTGGTTTGCAAGGCAATGTGAGAAAACTTGGAGTGCCTGGTGAGAGTTTGCCATTTGTTCAGTACACATTGTCGGATCCTGAAGAATTTAAAGATGAGTCAATTATTGTGATTGGTGGCGGCGACGCTGCGATAGAAAATGCATTGGCTTTAGCAAAACAGAATCATGTGACTTTAATGAATCGTGATGAAGAGTTTGTTTACTGTAAAGAGGCAAATCGTAATTTGATTTTAGCTGCTGAAAAAGCAGGTCAAATGCACATTTGTCATAAAGCATTTGCTGTAGAAGTTAAAGAGACAGGTACAAATCCTCCAATGGAGTTTGTCTTTGATGGCAAAGAAGGGCAGGTAAGAATGCCTTGTCATCGTATTATTGCCCGTTTAGGCGCTATTCCTCCGAGAAAGTTGGTTGAGAGTTTTGGTGTTCAATTCCCTAATCAGAACCCAACTGCTCTACCTGTCTTATCAGAATCTTATGAGTCTAATGTGCCAGGCTTATTTATTGCCGGAGCATTAGGCGGTTACCCACTGATTAAGCAAGGCCTTAATCAAGGTTATGAAATTGTTCAATCGATTTATCAGTTGCCGGTGGTACAGGTTGATGAGCCGATATTACGTGAGCGTTTAAATGGTTGGTTACGAAACAAAAAGATTTCAGAAATATTAGATGATGTGATTCAGTCTGTTGAATTATTTGGTTCTATCACAAAATTACAGGTACGTGAACTATTGATGGACTCTCAAGTGAGGGTCATGAAAAAGAACGAAGTTATTTTTAATAAAAATGACTATACCAATACATTCTTTACGATTCTTGAGGGTTCGGTAGCTATTGAAATAGGGTTGGAAGGTGGTGGTTTAGGAAAAGTTACATTAAATAAGGGAGCTTTTTTTGGTGAGATGGGTTTGGTCTCTGGACGAAGACGAACGGCTTCAGTGATTGCTGAGGATGGTTGTATTGTTTTAGAGGTCTCTCGCAGAGCTATGTTGAAATTAATTGCAACGAGTGATGGTGTCAGAAAAGCGATTGATGCAAGATTTATTATGAACTCCCTAGTGACATATATTGGCAATATTTTTAGTCTTGAAGAATTAGAGCTCATGTCGAAGACCATTGAGATCAAGCGATTTAATGCGAAAGTGACGATTTTCAAAGAGGGTGACGTCTCAGATGGTCTTTATTTAGTTCGAAGTGGCTCTTTAGCGGTGTCGAAAAATATTCACGGTAAAGAGACGATTTTGGCTTATGTTTCTGCGGGCAATTATGTGGGAGAAATGGGGTTGATGGATCAATCCGCTCGAACTGCCACAGTAAAGTCAGTAGTGATGTCTGAATTATTGATATTAAAGTCTGATGACTTTAATGTGATGTTGGCTAAAAATCCTAAGCTTGCGGCTACGTTAAGAACCAAAATGATGAGCCGTATGAAATCGAATATTTCTCAGGAAACCATGACGGATGATAAATCTGCCGTTGTTGATTTCTTTTTAAGTCAAGGACTTGGAGAAGGTTCTGATGTTTTAGTGATTGATGAAAGTCTTTGTATTCATTGTAATAACTGCGAGACTGCCTGTTCAGAAACGCATGATGGAGTTTCTCGACTAAAGCGTGAGGCGGGAGCTACTTTCGCAAAATTACACATTCCAATCTCTTGTCGCCATTGTGAAAATCCGAGTTGTATGAAAGACTGCCCTCCAGATGCTCTGACCCGGGGTAAAAATGGTGAAATATTTATCAATGACTCTTGTATCGGTTGTGGTAATTGTGAGCGTAACTGTCCTTATGGAGTGATTCATATGGCCGTCAATAAACCTCCTAAAAAAGGTGCTGACTTAGCTTGGTTACTTTTTGGTTTGGGTCAGGCGCCGGGCAAAAGGGCTCCGGATTATGATCCTACCGTCAATAAACGAGCAGTGAAGTGTGACATGTGTAAGTCTATTGAGGCGGGACCTTCTTGTGTTAGAGCATGCCCGACTGGAGCTGCTATCCGTATTGCGCCAGAGAAGCTGTTAAAAGACTTGTTGAACTAAGTGAGAAATTTTATGTACCATTTTAAAAAGACATCTAGGGAAATACGTTTTTTATACGTGCTCGCGGCATTTGTTTTGATCTTTTTTTCCTCGTATATTGATGCAGCTACTGATATAAAAACGGATCCTCATGCTGAGGTTTTTAAAGAAAGTAATTATCCATCTGCAACTGCTTGTGCCTCTTGTCATCAGAAGATATTTTCTGAGTGGTCTGCATCGAATCATGCCTATGCTTCAATCTCCCCAATGTTTCATAAGTTCGAGCAGGCAGTGAATGATTTGACATCTGGCACGATGGGTAGTTTTTGTGTGCGGTGTCATCAGCAAGTGGGGACGCAACGTGGTGAACCAAGAGAACAACCTCTGTGGGAGCGTTCTGCCATTGGGCGTGAGGGCGTTACATGTATTACCTGTCACCGGGTTAATGAATCTTTTGGCAAAGTGAATGGTCAGAGAACTGTTCAAGCTGCGCCGATTAATGCACCTATTTACAATTCTGGACGATCCAAAGCTCTCAATGATGTGATTACAGAAAAAGATTTTTATCAAGTTTCTACTAATCCTGCTGAAGCGGGTACGCCGATTCATCTAGGGGCGATTAAATTTGATCAAATTAAACAATCTGAGTTTTGTGTATCCTGCCATCAAGTGCAGGTAAATCTTGGTATTAAATTAGAAGTAGTTTGGGATCAATATCGGTCATCTCCAGCGGCAAGTAAAGGTGTTACTTGTCAAGATTGCCATATGGGTAAAGTGCCTGGAAAAGCTGAGGGTTACGATAAAGGACCGATTGCCATTGTGAACGGACGTGCTGTTGGCGATAGTAATGAAAAACATTCGAATCATATGTTTTATGGTCCAGGTTATCCGATTGCTCACCCAGGATTGTTCCCCTTTAATCCACGATCTACTAAATGGTCGATTAAAGATTGGTTAAGTTTTAATTATCGAGCGCCTTGGGGTGAGACATCTTGGGAAGATAAATTAAGTAAAGGTGAAGTTTCAAAACCAGTATTTCCAGATATTTGGGCGAAGCCAGCGGACCGAATTCAAGCAAGGACGGTGATTGACCAAAACATCGTGATGCTCAATTACAAACGCAAGAGTCGATTAGATGTGATGGAAAATGGTTCTAAATTAGATGGCCCATTCTTTGATAGTGATTTAAAGGTCAATAAAAAACTCAAGTTTCGTTATAAGGTCTCCAACACGGATGATGGCCATAATCTTCCTTCTGGATCATTGGGTGCTCAACCTGAGATTTGGCTGAATGTCGCTTTGTTAGATCCCAATGGTAAGCGTGTATGGGAGAGTGGCTATGTGGACTCCAATGGGGATATGGCGGATAACCATTCGTTAAAAGTGGCCGCAAAAGAGGCGGTATTTGATTCTCAATTATTTAATTTGCAATCAAAGTTTTTAACGACCAATGTCAAAGGCACTGATCGTGAAATGTATTTACCTGTCAACTTTGATGTCGATCAGTTGCCGATGTTAAGACCCGCAGGGCAACCTACGTCAGTTTTAAATCATCCGCCGTTTGTTCGGATGGAAGCGCGTAGCTTGCCACCAAACTCAACCCGTGACGCTGTTTATGAAGTTCCTGCTGACCTCATGAAAATGCCAGGCAAGTATCGTCTGCAAGCTCGTCTTCGCAGTCGCGCCGAACCAATTTACTTTATGAAGTTTGTGGGGGCAACGGTGGATATGGAGCGATCTATTAACGAATGGATGATTGATATTCACCCATACGCTGCGGAATTTTCAGTTAAACCATGAAGATTAATTTTTCAGCGAAAGTTTCAACATTCATTTTTTTGAGTGCGTTTGCTCCTCTAGGGTGGGCATTGCCCAGTTTTGATGAGCACTCGATACTGCCATCATCTGTTAACTTTATCCCCTCTGCATCGGATACGAAAACTCATGAAATGAGTTCAGAGGCTATTCAGGTGCCGCATGAACTTAATGGTTTTGGACCTAACCCTCAGTATGTCGAAGAGGCGTATGATGCCAACGCACAGTATGAAATTTATGGCGGTAAAAAACATATCGACAAAGTTTTACCACTCATTCAGTTGGGGGAGCCTTTATATACCGAAGGTGCTCTAGCCAATAATTACAACATGATTGGTCAAAAAAACCTAGTATCTCCACAATTTGTCGTGTCAGGAGATTTACGGACGGCAGTTGGTTATAACTATGATGGCACAAAAACGATTGGTGTAGTAGCTACGCGTTTAAATCTTGAAGCAGATTTAAGACTTACTGCCACGGAACGAGTACACGCTTTATTTCGCCCCCTAGATCAAAATGGTCTTTTTACTGATTATCAATTCTTAAATAATAGTGCTAGTGGCCCAACTCAGTTTAATAACCAAATTAATGCAAGGCCAAATACGCTGTTCTTTGAGGGGGATATAGGGGCGATTGCATCGGGAATCAAAGATAAGTATGTTAGTTTTGATTTGCCATTTGCCTTTGGTTTGATACCGATGGTATTTCAAAATGGGGTTTGGGTAGAGGCGGCTTTTCAGGGTGCCGCTTTTACCATCCCGCACATGCACAGTAAGTTCTTTGATATTTCCAATATGGACATCACATTTTTTGGGGGTAATAATGGCGTCAATACACCAGCCATTAATGTTGTTAATGCAGCTACTGGGGGCGTGAGTGTTCTTGCTGCTGCAACATTTATAGAAACTCAAGGGGGTTATATTGAGGCCGGATACGGTAGTGTTATCGACAATACGGGCTCGGGCTTAGGCTATAACAATATGACACTAGCCTTTTCAAAAAGGTATGGTGGGTGGTTATCCAATAGTGCTCGAGTGATTGTGAATAGTGGTCAAGACTCAGTTCCTGGTAAAAATCCAACGGCTAGCGGGTATTTGGTGTTGTTGGAAAATTCATTAATTACAAGATTACCCTCTACGTTGATTCCTTACTTTAATTTATTTTATGGAAATGGCCATCCGCAGTCATTAGCGAGGGACCCTGCTGCTGGTGGGGTTCTCAAAAACACTGGGCTTAGCTTTGAAACGGATGGTTTAACTGGATTCCCAAAACTTGATGACACGGGCAATAATACCTATGGTGGTGCATTAGGAATTCAGTATCTGTTTTCGCTCAATCGTCAATTTGTTGCGGAAGTAGCGACGGTTCAAGTGAACAATACGACGATTGACCATATTGCCCAAGGTAATCAGTATGCATTTAGTATGCGTTATCAACAGAATCTAAATAAGGCATGGATCTTTCGAACGGACTCCATCTTTGCTGCGCGGGAAAACTTAAACCCTTTAGCTGGTATTCGGTTTGAAATAAGAAGGAAGTTCTGATATGTTACGTATCTGGCTCTTGAGTATCTCTTTTATTCTCTTGATGGTTCAACCAATCCATGCTCAGCAATTACTGCCACAATTAGCACCGGATATGCATTTAGGGAATATCACTTGTGGTAATTCAAATTGCCACGCCGCATCTCAACCATGGGTAAATTCAGCGGTTTTACAAAATGAATACACTTACTTCCTGGCCAATGATCCCCATGCAAAATCTTATCAAACCTTAGAGGGTAAAAAAGCCCAAGATATTGCTGCAAAATTAAAAATTGGGGATCCTAGAAAGGCTTCTATTTGTTTGGACTGTCACGCCAATAATGTCCCCGAATCAAAACAGGCGAAAACGTTTAATATTGCTGATGGTGTGAGTTGTGAGTCTTGTCATGGACCTTCTTCACGTTGGTTAGGTCAACATGTTTCTTTAGCAAATTTTCATTCTGAAAATATTACTGCGGGGATGTATCCTACTGAGGATCCTTCAGCTCGCGCTGAATTATGTGCGTCTTGCCACATTGGCAATGAGAAAAAATTTATCAATCATGAGTTGTATGGGGCCGGTCATCCGCGCACACCTTTTGAACTTAACGCATACAGTCAATCTTATGCGCATTTCATCACCAATGAAAAATATGCGCGTCGTAAATTTGTGATGCAAGAATCCCAGGCTTGGGCGCTCGGGCAGGTGGTCACTTTACGTAAACAAATGCAAGGCATTGCGGATCCAGCGAGATTTGTTGGATCTCTTACACCAGAGCTGGCTTACTTTGATTGCTATTCTTGCCATAGAAACATTTCTGGCGGAAGCTTAAAAGGATATCAGCATCTGACAGTACCCGTTCCGCAGATTAATTCTGTCAATGCCATTATGACGGGGATTTTGTTTGAGTCGATTGACCCACCATCCGCCGCAACATTGATGAAACAATTTAAAGTATTGCAAGATGCGCCATTACAAAGTTACATAGCAACACATCTTGCTGCCAAAAACGTATTAGTCACTTTAAGTCCTTTAGAAAAGAAGGTAGCTCAAAAAGATTTCGTCATAAAAGATTTGCCTGCCTTGACTCAATTAATCGCTAAAAAAATCAGTCAATTGGACGAAATAACACCGACTTTGGGTGAGCAAACGTATTTTGCACTTTTTAGTCAAGTAAGAACAATTGAAAAATTAGGATCTTTGTCTCCTGGGCAAGTTGTACAGATGCAAAAACAACTCACTTTATTACGTCAAATCATTGATGAAAAGAACTTTAATGAAGATCAGTTTAGGCGAACGCTTCAACAGTTAGTTAAGTAGCTAAGCCTTAACGTTGCAACCTATCAGTTACTGTATTCGGCTGCGCCCCATTCCGCAAATGATGAACCTAATCTTTGTCCCTATTTAGGCGTTGATGCAAGCATCAGGATTTCACTGGCGGAATATGTCATACTTGAAGAATTAAAAAATGAATACGGTATTTAATTAGACCCAATCAATGAAGTCTTCCAATTTTGCGTATTGTCGCCCAACTTCTTTAGCGGAAGTATTTGATGTATTTGAACATTATGGAGATGACGCACTTATTCTTGCTGGTGGGCAAAGCCTGTTGCCAACACTCAATATGCGCTTATCTAACCCTTCTGTATTAATTGATATCAATCGCGTTATAGAGCTGCAAGGAGTTGTTGAGGAGGGCCAATATTTAAAGATTGGTGCATTAACTCGTCACTATGAGGTAGAGAGTTCAAGTATTGTAGAAAAGCATGTTCCTTTATTACATATGGCGATGCCCTATGTTGCTCATACAGCCATTCGCTCTCGAGGAACATTTGGAGGAAGTCTAGCTTTTGCAGATGCTGCCGCAGAGATACCTGCTATTACTTTGACTTGTGAGGCAATCATTCAAGTTCATTCTAAGCAGGGTAATCGTCAAATAGCCGTTACTGATTTTTTCCAGGGACTTTATTCGACAGCTCTGCAAAAGGGCGAAATCATTACGCGTGTTTTATTCCCTAAAAATGAATTTACTCATCATGTATTTAAGGAGTTTGCTCGCCGGCAGGGTGATTACGCGACGGTAGGTATTGCCATTGTCGCCAAGTTTCATTTAAAACAACTTCAAAATATACGCATTGTATATTTTGGGGTATCCGATCGACCCATTGCGGACGTTCAACTCGCGCAAGATGTGTTGGCTCAAGACTTTAACGCACAGAGTATTTATCAGCTGAGTAACCGGGTTGGTCACGATCTGGAAATTACTACCGACATTTACCATGATCGACAGACGAAGCATCATTTATTAAAAGTGATAGTCAAGCGTGCTTTATTGGAATTACTGGGGAAGGTAGAAGATGGAGTTAGTTAAGGAAAATATTGAGATCAGGTGTTTGATTAATGGGAAGCCTGTGTGTCAAACCGTTTTATCTAGAATGCATTTAGGTGACTTTTTAAGGGGACAGCTTGATTTAAATGGTATTCACCTTGGATGTGAGCATGGTGTTTGTGGCGCATGTACAGTTCTGGTTGACGGACTTTTAGTGAGGTCTTGTTTGATGCTTGCCGCTCAGATTGATGGTTGTGAAGTTCAAACGATTGAGGGCGCTGTGGAGTCGGGGGCGGTTAGTCTCATGATTCAGGCTTTTCAAAAAAGGAATGCTGCTCAATGTGGATTTTGTTCCCCGGCAATGATCTTAACGACGGCAGAGATTGTTAAAAATACAACCCGACCAACCCGCGAACAAATTCGAGAGGCTATTTCAGGAAATTATTGCCGTTGTACGGGCTATCAAGCCATTGTTGATGCGGTAGAAGATGTTTTAGATCAGCGAGAGACGAAGCGGTAGATTCAATATGGATACTCACTCAAAGCTCCCTCATCAATACATTGGTCAGCCTGTGGTTCGTCAGGAGCTACGACGGTTACTAGAAGGTAAGGGATGTTACGTTGATGACATTCAATTACCAAGGGTATGTCATGTCGTTTTTGTGAGAAGTCCACATGCGCATGCCAAAATTATTAACATTCATCTTGAGCAAGCTTTGCAGGCAGATGGTGTTTTGAAGATTGCCACAGGGCAAGATATTGCTGCGATTTGTAAGCCTTATCTTGGCGTCCTGAGTCACTTAGAGGGTATGAAATCTGTACCTCATTATCCTTTGGCAATCGATCGGGCGATGTGGAACGGTCACCCTGTAGTCGCTGTAGTGGCACAAACGAGAGCGCAGGCGGAAGATGCTGCCGACCTGGTTAACATTGAGTGGGAACCATTAGAGGCGGTTGTTGATGAAGAGTTAGCGTTAGCCGCTGGTGCACATATTTTGCATCCTGAGTTAGGTACAAATCTTTGCTGGGAACGAAGTATAGATGTTGGTGAGGTAGATTTAGCTTTTGAACAAGCGGACCTCATTATTGAAGAAAAATTGAGAACTGGTCGCCACACTCATGTCGCTCTTGAACCGCGATCGATCTTAGCGAGCTATGTATCATCTGATCAGCAATTAGAAGTATGGCATTCAACACAAGCACCGCATATGATGCATTGGATTTTGTCGCATCATTTTGGGGTTCCAGAAAGTCAGGTTCGAGTCAAGGCACCCGATGTTGGTGGAAGCTTTGGATTAAAAATTCATATTTATGGCGACGAGATGGCCACTGTTGGTATGTCCATACTGATGGGTCGCCCAGTCAAATTTGTTGCTGACCGACTTGAATCTTTTCTGTCTGATTATCATGCGCGAGATCACCACATCAAGGTTCGAATGGCGGTTTCCAAAGAGGGGAAAATATTAGCGATTGAAATGGATGATTTACAAAGTATGGGGCCTTATGCAAGTTTTCCTCGTGGCGGAGTGAATGAGGCAAGGCAAGTTTTCAATTTAGTTGGGGCCTCGTATGGAGTACAAAATTATCGGGCTAGAACCAGAGCCGTTTTCCAAAATAAAAGTATGTATGGCCAGTATCGATCAGTTGGAAGACCAATCGCTTGTTTGATTACCGAAAGTTTGGTTGAACGTGCTGCAGCACAGTTAGGTATTGACTCTCTAGTATTTAGAAAAAATAACTTTATTCCACAAAATGCTTATCCCTTTAAGTTGATCACTGGACCGACGATTGAAATTCTTTCACAACATCAATCGATTGATCAATTAATTGAATTAATGGATTATAAAAACTTGCTCATTGAACGTGATCACTATCGTCAAAAGGGTATTTTGCGCGGAATTGGCTTTGCGAGTTTTTTAGAAACATCAAGTCCTTCCTCGACCATGTACGGTAAAGGGGGCGCATCGATTTCAGCTGCAGATACGGCGACTTTACGGTTACTGCCGACGGGATCCATTTTTTGCACGGCGAGTATCAATGATTTTGGACAGGGTGCGCAAACAGTAGCAGCTCAGATCACTGCGAGTATTTTAGGTATTGCTATTGAAAAGGTACGGGTTGTTTTGGGGGATACTGATGCTAGTCCATATGGTGGGGGTAACTACGGATCTCGAGGAACATCGATTGGCGGCGAGGCGATCCTTCAAACTGCAAAAGCACTCAAAAGCAACATTATCGAGTTTGCTGCTGTTTTGTTTGCTTTAGATGTAAATCATTTAGATTTACAGGATAGCTTTGTCATCAACACAGCATCAAAGCATAACGTGATTTCATTAGAGGCCCTAGCGAGACAAGCCTATTTCAATCTTGAAAAAATTCCTAGAGGATTTACTCCTGAGTTAACCGTGAGTCGAAGTTTTGCGCAGAGAGACTTTGATGGAGTCTTTACGAATGGAATTCAAGCCTCCTATGTGGAGGTAGATGCAGAAACGGGTTATGTCAAATTACTCAAACATTGGGTATTAGAAGATGTTGGTACGGTTGTTAATCCACTTCTATTAGATGAGCAGATTCGAGGTGGTGTGATTCAAGGTATCGGAGCGGCTTTGTATGAGCAATGTTTGTATAGCTCCGAGGGGCAACTGATTAATGGTAGTTTAGTAGATTATTTAGTTCCACTTGCCAGCGAAATGCCCGACATTGTGGTGGGTCATACCTTCTCGGCAACCAAGATTTCAGAATTAGGGGCTAAAGGAGGTGGTGAAGGTGGTGTGGCAGGGTCATCTGCCGCAGTGTTTAACGCCATAAATAACGCTCTTCAGCCACTAGGCGTTCTTGTTAACGAACTCCCAGTGACACCTCAGCGATTGATTCAAGCCGTTGCGAAAAAATCTCAAACTTCAATCTGAAACGAAATCACTCAATTTTGCCAATGCGTTTAATCGTGTTACTGATACGTTCTTGATCTTTATTCAGAAAATCATCAAAGTCTTTGCCATCGCGATAGTCAACGAGTACACCCATCTTTTCTGAACTTTGTAAGTACTCCCCATCCTGAACTGCACGGCTGATATCTTTACGTATTTTTAGCACTATTTGGTCTGGTGTTTTAGCTGGGGCAAAAAGACCAGCCCATAGGTAAAATTCTGCATTTTTATAACCGAGTTCGAGAGCGGTGGGAACATCCGGAAATTGGGGATGACGTTTTGCTCCAGTCGTTAATAAGGCGCGCATCGTACCGGCCTTCACTTGAGGTACTACAGTACCTGGCACACCTGCCGTCATAGCAACTTGACCGCCTAAGACAGCGGTTAAAGCAGGGCCTCCCCCTGAATAAGGAATATGGAGTAATTTGACGCCAGCCGCTTGAGCAACCATTTCCATGGGAAGGTGGATATTACTGTAGTTTCCAGAGGAGGAGTATGCAACTTTATCAGAATTTTTTTTAGCATAGGCCACAAATTCTTCGAAGGTCTTCCAAGGGGCATCCGCTTTAACCACGAACAAAACAGGATCTGCAGATAACAAAGCTAAGGGGGTAAATTGTGACCGTTCAAAGGATGGGGTTTTGCCAAACAAGCGATCAGATTCTGGAACAGATAAAAGAGCTGGGGCTGTGACTAAGAGGGTATATCCATCTGGAGAGGCATTTGCGACTGCTTGCATCCCAATTGCGCCGCCTGCTCCTGGTTTTGTATTAACAACGACAGCTTGATTCCATACCTTAAAGAGTGACTGTGCAATGGATCTAGCTGCTTGATCAACTGCGCCACCCGGGGGATAGGGGCAAACCAAATTAATTAATCTATTCGGGAAGTCTGATTGGGCAAATGACGTACCGTACATAACAGCTAATAAACAAAACATCACTGCTTGTATAATTTTTAATTGTTTTATATATTTCATGAGGCCTCCTTTTTTATAGCATCAGCATAACTCTAATATATAAAGATGACTAATTTTAACTCTACGCATCAGGGTAAATACTATGATTAATAAGTAGTTACAGACTACTCCCCATAGCTAAAACGAGGGGGCTTTACGGTGCTTTTGGCAACTAAGAAGTATTTAGTGCCATACTATAAAAAATATAACAGGAGGAGATATGGAAAGCACAGATGATCAACGTCGTCAGTTTCTGAATTGGTTAGCAGCTAGCCCCTTATTGGCTCTCCCTTTAGGTCATGAGGTCTTCGCTGAGGATCCCAAGGAGGCCTTAAAGAATTTTACAAAGCGTCCAGATCCGATGGTCTGGCCTTCCACTCTTCCAATTGATCTTATTAAAAATCCCAAAGAGGCGGTCAATGTTTTTGATTTTGAGCCAGTCGCTTTTGCTAGGGTCCCTCCAGCACATTTTGGATATATGGCGTCTGGCATTGATGATGAAGTCACTTTAAGGGCCAACCGTGCCGCATTTTTAAAATATCAATTACGTCCACGAAGATTACGTGATGTAAGCAAAATTGATATGTCGGTTAATTTGTTTGGTACAAAATGGAAAACACCGATCATCATGGCACCAACTGGTGGGAATAAAGCCTATGATCCTGAGGGTGAAATTGCTGTTGCTAGAGCCGCGAAAGCTGGGGGCTTTTTAAATATCTTATCGAACGCTGGTGCTTCTACAATTGAAGATGTGATTGCTGCTCGCCAAGGTGAGGTATGGTTCCAGTTATATGCGACTTCAAGTGTTGAGGTTGCTAAACAAGTCATTCGACGTGTAGAGCGGGCTGGTGCACCAGTATTAGAAATTACTATTGACCGAAATGGTGGCAGAAATCAAGAGACTTTTGCGCGTCTGAGAAAGTTAGATCCAAGAAACTGTGTTGGATGCCATACCGAGGGGATTGGCAGCCCTAAGGAGAGGCCTAATTACGACGGCATCGATATGACCAACGTCAAAAGTATGCAATCTTCCAATATGACTTGGGATTTTATTCGCCAGGTACGTGACACGACCAAGATGAAAATTATTTTAAAGGGTATTGTGACGCAAGAAGATGCTAAGTTATGTCTCAAATATGGAGTTGATGGTATACATGTCTCTAATCATGGGGGGCGAAGTGAAGATGGCGGCCGTGGTGCTATAGAGTGTTTGCCAGAGGTGGTCCAGGTGGCTCGCGGTAAGGTACCTATTTTATTTGATAGTGGTGTGCGTCGCGGTAGTGATATATTCAAAGCGATGGCTTTAGGCGCATCAGCTGTCTGTGTTGGCCGTCCTTATTTATGGGGTTTAGGTGCATTTGGGCAACCTGGTGTTGAGCGGGTATTGGAGATATTACAAACTGAATTTGCAGGTATCATGCAACAGATGGGGGCGGTAAATATTGCAGCTATTGAATCCTCAATGGTGATGAGAGACAGTTAAGCGCATCCTTGATGAAGTTTTATAACCTTTTAATATAAAGATAGAAAGTAGAGACATGACACATCCAGTACTGAAATTTGAAGAAATGCGCCGCGAGGCTATGAATAACACTGACCTAGTTATATTGAAGCAATTATGTGATCCAAAGATGATTTACCGCCATAGTACAGGTGCGATTGATAATTTGACGGAGTATTTACAAAAATTAGAGACCAAGCAAGTTAAATACTCCAATGTTGAATTTAAAGACATGACTGTTATTTCTCCAGCCTTGGGCGATCATAAAATTGCGCTTGTGATGGGTCATATGTTTGCTGATGTCACTAAACCGACAGAGAATATTAAAATTAGTAGTCATTTTCAGACGACATGGACACAGATTGGTAATGAATGGAAGTTACTGTCGGTCCACAGTGCATCGATGGGCCATTAATCTCGTTGGCTTGTCATCAAAAACGCCCCTAAGGCATTACTTTTGGGGGCGTATTTTATATTGCCACAAAAATACAAGAAGTACGATGCTTAAGAAAGTTCCTGAAGGAATTTCTTTAAAGAAACGTTGCGCATTATTGGCAACTGCGGAAATGAATGAACCACCATCATTTCCCAACAAAATATTTAAGGTGATACAGAGTATTGCGGTAAGGAGCGTTAATTCAACTGCGCGCCATCCCATTTTAAGTAATTGATCAACCATAGTAGCCTTATCGACTGGGGCGAGAAGGATCTCGCCCCATATTTGAATCAATTAAAGATCAGCTTAAGACATTGTTCTTTTTGAGAATAATGAAACGATAATTCCAAGAACAATTAAACCCACTAATCCGTTAGATCCTAGATCTTTGACTAGAGCTACAAGGTTACCTACGACTCCACCAAAGAAGGGAAGGGTCCCTCCAACAAGAATGGAGGCAAGGATTGCCAAAGACATTAACATCAGTCCCAAATCGATGATTGCACCAACCCAATTTTTTGTATCGGAAATAAGTTTCATTTTTATCCTCTTCTGTATTGTTTAATAATTATTATGACTAAATACACCCCTTGGGGAAAGAAATCTAAGCGCGGAGAATTTGCAAAGATGAATCATTTAAAACCCTAAAAATAATCAAGTCAAGAATTTATTTCTAATTTTTAGTAATATTCTATTTTTAGGGTATTTACTTATATATTGTCAATTAAATGAGAGGAGAATAGATCTTCCCCCTAAGACTTTTGTAGCAGACGACTCAGGTCTCGAATATCCTGTACATCCTCGATATGTAAGACGGTTTGGATCAATTGTTCTGACACCACTTTTCCAAGCACAGGCTCGATGAGATCCTTCGCTTTGTTGATGACTTCTAGTTGATTCATTGGATTTCGTGGTGTGCCACGAACTGCTTGCACCCGCTCACTAAATTTTGAGCCATCTTTGAGAATGACTTCAACGATCGCCACTCGCACCGGCATAAACTCTTTTAGACTGGGATCGGGGATCAGATCTACCTTTGCGCGCTGTACCAATATTTGTGGATCTTGCATTCTGCTCGTATCATGAGCGGCTTTAAATGAGGCCGTCTTGTCGATCAACATGACGGCCATCATATATTGCAAGCAGATATCTGGAATATCTCGGTTATTAACGACCTTAGCGGTTGCTGGCTCAAGACGAACATTGACTTTTTCCAGTTGATCCAAAGGAAATAGATGTTTTTTCTGAATCAGTTCTAGAGCATCTAAAGGTCCTTGGATTGGAGAGCCGACGGTCCATTTTTTGATATCTGTTTGGGTAATTTCAAAGCGCTGGCCTAGGCCGTTAATCAGTTGGTTGCGATCGGCGTTGGGGGCGTAAGCTTCAAAGAAGTTATCGGCGCCCGAAAAAATATCATTAATCCCATTCCAGCCATTGTTAACAAGTAAGGCTGAGGTAATGCCATTTTTCGCAGGCATACCTCCAAACACAAATGCTTTCTCAATATGATCTGTATCTCTTCCCCAAGCATAGATACCAGAAGATTGTTGAGCCGTGTAATCCAGTACCCAACGCATTTGTTGAGCCGAGAGTTTCGCTATGCAAGCCGCAGCCGCAGCAGAACCAAATATTCCAGCAATACTGTGTGAACTTTTATGACTGGTATAACTAAATTCCGGACCGCCCATAGCCATCACTACACGGGTCCCAATGTCATAACCTAAGGTGACAGCTTTTAGGAGGTGATCTCCAGAGATCTTCAATAGTTCGGCACTCGCCGTCGCTGCAGGAACTACTGAACATCCTGGGTGAGAACGGGATCGATTATGGGAGTCATCGGTTTCATCCGCGTGCCCCATCATGCCATTGGCCATTGCTGCATCAGCAGGGCTAGCCATGAGTTTGCTACCAATAACGGTGCATTTACCGGTATTGCCTTGTTGTTGGATAAAAGAGATACCCGCTTTTCCTGGTGGAAGTTCTGATCCAGAAATAATGGCAGCGTAGGTATCGAGTAAATGAAATTTTGCTTGTTCAGCGACCTGAGGTGAGAGAGTTTGATGCAGCGCTTGTGCCATGTATTCACTCAGCGTTTGCATTTCAGGGCTGAGTAGGTTTTTTTGCGCCCAGCTAAACGGTGTTATCAAGGGGAGAGCCCCCAGGGCTGAGGAAGTCATAAAAAGGCGTCGCTGCATCGTATTATCTTTCTAGTAAAGCAATAAAACTTTTTAAGTTTGGGCGAGATTAATTGTTTCTGATATTTCCACAGATTCTGAAAACCACACAGTAATAGCTACCTCTCGAACACCCATATATTCCGGCACACCACTGGTATTGAGACGCATGGTTAAATCATGACCTGGAATTAACAAATTACCTGGACGAGAGCGCCATTCTTGAAAAATGAGTTCGATCGACTTTTTACTTTGCGCGGCATTATCTGTATCAACAACTAAACCTGACATTAATTCGGCTCGATTTTTGGCGGCATCACCAGTAAAGATGACATTGGCCTGCCCATTATTTAATATAAATAATAAGTGCCCTGGAGTGTGCCCCGGTACTAATTGACTCGTGAAGTATGGTAAAAATTCTTGATGAGGCTGTAATCGTTGAACTCTTGCATTGGCCAGTAAATCTTGTATGTAAAGCTCTGGAATAGGATTGAATCCTGGCAACTGTTTACCTGCCCACTCAAGTTCACTCTCACCAATCCAAATGGCAGCATTTGGAAATAAAGTGAAATTCACAATATGGTCATAGTGTGCATGGGTAAGGATGACATCGGTCACATCATGAGCCTGAACGTTCAATTCTTTCAAGCGCTTTTGTAGAGGTTTTCTCATTCCAAATGCGCCCACGTCTAAAAGAATGACTTTGCCTTGACCGCGGATGAGTGTGACAGTACTCCAGCCGAGTCCACCATGACAGACTGCTCGGCCAGGGAACCCTTGGATTAAAACATCGACTTGATAGGGGGTCATTTTTAATATTATTGGGTGATGTGGGCGTCTCGAATTAATTTACCGTACATATTTAATTCCGTTTTAATTTGTGCTTCAAATTCACTTGGTGTATTTCCAACAATTCGATTACCACCATCATTGACGAGTGCTTGAATATTTCCTGGCTCTTGTAAGGCTTTAATAGCATGCTCGTGTAAGAGTTTAATGATTGCAGAATCCGTCCCAGCAGGTGCCAGAAGTCCTTGGAATTGAGAGATATTGAAGCCTTTGTAACCGATTTCTTCCATCGTTGGCAGATTGGGAATAGATTGGCTGCGTTGCGAACTAGAGACGGCAAAGCCCCTTAAACGTCCAGCTTTGATCATGGTGACTGCAGTGACCAGAGGTTCAAACGTAAATGAAAGTTGACCGCCCAGTAAATCTGCCAATGCAGGCGCTGCACCTTTGTAGGGGACATGGGTAAATTCTGCGCCAGTCATTAGGCTAAATAATTCACCGGCAAGGTGACCACCACCGCCGATTCCTGTGGATCCAAAGCTCAGTTCTTTGGGAGATGCTTTACCTTTTGTTACGATATCGCTAACCGATTGAATTGGTGAGTTTGATGGTACAACGAGTGCATATTGATAATTCACGATGAGGCTAATTGGAGCAAAATCTTTGATAGGATCAAAGGGTACTTTTTTGTAGAGAACGGGATTAATGACGAGTGGGCCACTCGCGGTTAATAAGAGTGTGTAACCATCGGCAGGAGATTTTGCTACGACATCTGAACCAATCATGCCATTGGCACCAGGCCGGTTATCCACAATCACTGATTGGCCTAGGCTTTTTGTGAGACTTTGCGCCATCAAACGAGCCGTAATATCAGCAGCGCCACCGGCTGGGTAGGGAACAATGAGTTTAATGGGGCGATTAGGGTAGGCTGATTGAGTAAAACCCTCTGGCATTGTCATCCCAGCGACAATCATTAATAGTGCTTGCAGAAAGATGTGTTTCTTGATTAAACGCATTGGTTCATCCTTATTCTGTCATTTGATGTAGGAGCTGGATTGTATCGATATTTAAGGTGATACCATGCTCGCGTTGCTCTTGCATTTTTTGCAATTCAATCATACCTGGAACAATAACAGGATGATTGGGGTCGGATGGTGGACTCTCGAGAAGGATTTGGGCAAAGTCATTCATACGATCGCTCAGCCACTCGGTCGAACCAAGCCGTTTGGTATCTAGTAAGACAAAAAAGTGACCTAAATTTTGTGGTTCAGAAGGGGCGTCTTGCCAAGATTTGATGTGAGTGAGATAAGCCGCATTCGAGAGTAAACCGGCGAGTAGGTCCACCATTAAGGCAAGACCATAACCCTTATGCCCACCCACCGGCATTAGAAAACCATCTAAGGCAGCTTTTGGATCCGTTGTAGGAACTCCTTTGGCATCAGTTCCCCAAGTGTTCGGTATCTCATGCCCAGCTTTGAAGGCGTCGCGAATTTTGGCACGAGCGACCACACTCATTGCCATATCGAGTAAAAAAGGATTGCCACCAGGATTGGGGACGCCAAATCCTAATGGACTATTACCTAGCCGAGCATCTGAACCACCCCAAGGGGCAATAGTAGTTGTTGCATTACTGCCAATCATTGCCGCAAACCCTTGCTCAGCCGCAAGTAGTAAATAGGGAGAAATCGGGCCAAAATGATTACTTCCCTTGGCTAGAGCGATACCGATACCACATTCATTGGCCACCTCCATGGCGGCTCGCAATGAGTGCATCCCCACCAAAGGGCCTACTCCATTATCACCATCGACTTTGACCATCGCTGCTGCGACACGTTCTAGCTGAATATTTGCTTGATGATTGATCCCGCCAATCCGTAGGCGATCTCCATAGGACTCCACGCGGCTCATGCCATGTGTTGAAAGCCCAAATAAATCTGCCATAACAAGTACTTGCACCACATCTTTAGCATCATTTTCTGGTAAGCCTAACCGACAAAAAGCCTTGATACCTAGATTTGTTAATTCCGCTTCTTTAATACGTTCCATTTTTGTGCTCATTGACAGCTTTCTATTGATTCGTAGTTTATTTTAAGAATTGTAATCTTTTGAAAACAGCTTTCTTTTAGAGATTAAAAAAGTGGCAGGTTCGAGGCGCTAAAAAATCTTTTTTATATTTATGATTTATTATCAATATAAATCACTGAGAGACCATATGAACACTTTCACCTATCACCGGGCGGCGACTCTTTCGCTGGCTAAAGATGCCTTTAAGGGGCATGAGAACGTTAAATTTTTATCCGGAGGGATGACCTTGTTGCCAGCAATGAAGCACGGTTTAATCCAGCCTGAACATTTGATTGATGTAACGCATCTTTCTGAGCTCAGCCGCCTAGAAGAAACTGCAGATCATCTGATCGTGGGTGCGGCGATTCACCACAACGAGGTAGCGTCCAGTCCTATGGTGGCTAAAGCGATTCCAGCTTTAGCTTATTTGGCCAGTCAAATTGGTGACCCACAAGTACGTGTGAGGGGCACATTGGGCGGATCGATTGCGAACAATGATCCTGCGGCAGACTACCCTGCGGGAACATTGGGTTTAAAAGCGATGATTGTTACTGATCAAAGAGAGATTGATGCGCAAGACTTTTTTACCGGGTTTTATTCCACCGCCCTTGAGGAAAATGAGCTCATTCAATATGTGAAATTTGCAAAGCCTCTTAAGAGCGCCTACTGCAAATTAAAGCAAGCTGCTTCAGGTTACGCTGTAGTTGGAATATTTATTGCGGTCTACCCCAATCATGAAGTTCGGGTAGCTGTAACAGGCGTGGCGGCAGGGGTATTTCGTTGGACTCAGGCTGAGGAAGCTTTTCAAAGCGAGCATGATCAGCCAGTTCTGGAGCGTGATGACTTGATTAATGATTTACATGCTAGCAGTGCCTACCGAGTCAACATGGCCAAAGTATTATTTAGAAGAGCTGTTCAACAAATTAAAAATAGTTAACGAAAGTGATTTATGCAAATTACGATTAATGGTCAATCGAAAGACGTCGCAGTGCAAGATAATACCTTGTTGATTGAAGTGATAAGGGATCAATTAAGACTGACCGGAACACATAATGGTTGCGATACAACACAGTGCGGTTGCTGCACTGTTTTATTGAACCAGGAAGCGGTTAAATCTTGCACGATGTTAGCCAGACAAGCAGAAGGCGCTTCAATACAGACCATTGAGGGCTTGGCTGGAGAGCATTTACATCCTGTTCAAGAAGCATTTTCTCAGGAGCATGGTTTGCAATGTGGTTATTGCACACCCGGCATGATTATGAGCACGGTCTATCTTTTACAACGTCACCCGCAACCTACCGATGCGCAGATTAAAGAGGGCCTAGCGGGCAATATTTGCCGTTGCACTGGTTACGTCAATATTATTGCTGCTGTGAAATCGGCGGCGCAAAAAATTCAGGAGGCAAAAGTATGAATGCTCCCCAATCACTTTTAAGAAAAGAAGATTTACGCCTCATTACGGGCGACGGTAAATTTACTTCGGATTGGTATTACGAAGGAATGTGCCATGCCTATGTGATTCGTTCACCGTATGCGCATGGTGTGATTCGTTCTATTAATTACAGTCAGGTTCTAAGTTCGCCTGGTGTTGTGCGTGTCATTACTGCCCAAGATATTGCTGCTGCGAATATGAAAACGCTTCCTACTGGAATGACAATTCAAAATACTACGGGTGAGCAGCAGGTATTGGCGCCGATGCCAGTGCTGGCAACTGATAAGGTTCGATTTGTAGGTCAACCAATCGCCATGGTGGTTGCAGATACTTTAGAAAATGCCAAACGTGCAGGTGAGTTAGTGAGTTTTGATATTGACATGCTCGATGCAGTGACGACCTTTGAATCTTCACAAGCCTCTGGTGCTGTTCAAATTCATGACACGGCTCCAGGAAATCTTTCATTACATTATATGAAGGGTGATCAGGAGGCTACTGAAAAGGCGTTTGATCAAGCGACTTTTGTGAGTTCCATGAATGTAAAAAGCCAACGCTTAATTGGTTCACCTATGGAGTTGCGTTCTGTCGTCGCGAAATATGATGCTCAAGCGGATCGTTATGTGGTTCACACACCCAACCAAGGTATGTTAGGCATGCTTGCAGGGCTTGAGCATATTACGGGTATTCCAAAATCACAGATTGATATCCAGACTCAAGATGTTGGTGGGTCTTTTGGCGTGCGCGGTGGTGCTTTTAGTGAAAATGCATTAGTGATGTTAGCCGCCAAGCTCATTGGTAAACCAGTTAAATGGGTGGGAACACGTTCTGAGGTATTTTTATCCGATTGGCATGGTCGTGGCTTGGAATTAAATGGTTTTATTGCTTTGGATGAGCAGGGAAAAATTTTAGGGATGCGTTTCGAGAATAAAGCTGACCTAGGGGCATACACCTGTTATTTTGGCTCTTTTATTGGTGCGCGTAATGTATCGATCACGATGAATGGCGTTTATGACATTCCGGCCTTGTCAATGACTTCTGAATTGTATTTCACCAATACCGTTCCTGTATCGGCTTACCGCGGCGCCGGAAGACCAGACATTGCCTATGCGATTGAGCGGCTGATTGATCACGCAGCGTATGAGCATGGTTTTGATCCGATTGAACTCCGCCGTAAAAACTTTATTCAACCGAATCAATTTCCGTATGACAATCATATTGGTTCAGTCTATGACAGTGGTGAATTTGATCAATTACTTACAAGAGCCTTGGAAGTTAGTCATTACAAAACGTTTGAAGTGCGCCGTCAGGCTGCGGCAAAGCAGAATCGTCTGCGAGGTATTGGCGTCGCTTATTTTCTCGAAGCCTCTGGTGCTGGAACAGCCCCAAAGGATCAGGTGATTGGTCAATTTACTCAAGATGGCACATTAAAAATATTTGCGGTGACGGGGGCCTCTGGTCAGGGCCATGAAACATCTTTTTCACAGATTTTTCATGAAAAAATTGGTTTTCCAGAGCATCAAATCCAGTTCGTAGCTGGTCAAGCTGACAAGATGATGGTTGGTAGTGGCACGGGTGGTTCGAGAACCTTATATGGTGCAGGAAGTGCGGTACTGAATTTAGCCGAGCAAATTTTAGAAAAAAGTAAGCCCTTGGCGGCCAGCATCCTTAAGGTGACTCCTGAGCAATTAGCTTTTGATGGGAAGGCTTGGAATGTTACTGGCTCTGATGCTTCGATAACGATTGCGCAGATTGTGGCGCAATCGCAAGTGGCGAATCAACCACATCCATTGGATACGAATGGTGAGGCTTCTTCAGGCGCGACGTATCCGAATGGATGTCATATTGCTGAAGTGGAAATTGATCCAGAAACGGGCATTACAGAAATTATTCAGTACACAGCAATTGATGATGTTGGCGTGGCTATTTCGCCAAAGCTTGTTCAAGGACAAATTCATGGTGGGATTGTGCAGGGTATTGGCCAAGCATTTTTAGAGCAAGCCGTCTATGACGAAACGGGACAATTATTGACGGGTTCTTAC
>CAIQUZ010000090.1 GCA_903875135.1 uncultured beta proteobacterium
CAATTCTAGCTCCAGAGGCACCAATCGGATGGCCAAGCGCACAAGCACCACCATGAATGTTCACTTTTTCTGCCGGTAAATGTAAATCCGTCATGGCGGCCATGGTTACCACCGCGAAGGCTTCATTGATTTCATACAGATTGACATCCGTTGTCTGCCAAGCTGTTTTTTGTAAGAGTTTTTTGATGGCGCCAACTGGCGCCGTTGTAAACAGTGCTGGAGCTTGTGCATAGGTTGCGTGCGCCACGATCTTCGCAATCGGTTGCAGTCCTAACTGTTTGGCTTTTGAGGCCCTCATCATGAGTAAAGCAGCCGCACCATCAGAAATCGATGATGAATTCGCGGCAGTCACTGTGCCATCTTTATCAAAGGCAGGTTTTAACTCTGGAATTTTTTCCAAATTGACGGCAAATGGTCCTTCATCTTGATCAATCATTTGAGGGCCTTTGCGACCGCTAATAGTTACTGGGGCAATCTCCCAGTTAAAACTACCATCCTGTGACGCTTGTTTTGCGCGTTGCGTGGAACGAACCGCAAACTCATCCTGAGCTTGGCGACTAAATTGATACATCCTTGCACAATCCTCCGCAAAACTACCCATTAAACGACCACGTGTTTCTTTTACATACGAATCCTCTAAACCATCCAAAAACATATGGTCAATCAGTTGTCCATGACCCAAACGGTAGCCACCACGAGCCTTGGCTAACAAATATGGCACATTGGTCATCGACTCCATTCCTCCTGAGATAGCGATCTCATAAGAACCCGCCAAAATACCATCATGCGCAAACATGATCGATTTCATACCAGATCCACAGACTTTATTGAGAGTGGTACAAGCCACATTCAGCGGCAACTTCGCTAATAGTGCTGCTTGCCTAGCAGGTGCTTGTCCAAGCCCAGCAGGTAATACGCACCCCATCAATAACTCTTCTACCAAAGCAGGGTCAACACCAGATCGCTCCAGCACCGCCGCAATAGCAACAGCTCCCAACTCAGGAGTCTTTACACTCGAAAAACCTCCCTGAAAACTCCCAATCGGTGTTCGAGCGGCAGATACGATAACAACAGGATCTTCTTGCATAATGAATTTTCTTATCAATGATTGAGTAGCTATTCGTTTTTAACAAAATTTGCGGCTATTTCCAATACGATTCCCTGCTTGTTGATCAATGCCAAAAGAGGCATCCATTGACCCATTTCATTCCCGGTTATACAAAAAAGGGAAAAGTGTCATTAATTTCTCATCCGTGACTTCATTCAGTGTATAACGCCAATGGGGTTGATGATCTTTATCAATGATTAAGGCCCGAATCCCTTCTACAAAATCTGCCCGATCCATCCATTGGTTAACCAGCGTGAGCTCATTGACAAAACATGCTGACAATGAGGATGATTTTCCAATCTCGATCATTCTTAAAGTCACTGCCATCGCCACGGGGGAATTTTTATGTAACTTGGTCAACGCTTCTGCCGACCATTTTGCTGGTGAAGCACTTTCTAGCTGCGTAAGCGATTGGATGATGAGTTGTAAATTTTGTGAAGCAAATACCTTTTGAATGGTCGCTTCA
This sequence comes from uncultured beta proteobacterium, assembly GCA_903875135.1. Taxonomy (GTDB): domain Bacteria; phylum Pseudomonadota; class Gammaproteobacteria; order Burkholderiales; family Burkholderiaceae; genus Polynucleobacter. The sequence goes on from CAIQUZ010000090.1 coordinate 1,575, forward strand.
ATCGTCTTAAGTGAGGCGTTCGGAACTTGATTCGTGGCCCCCTGCTGTCTCAATAAGGCCTCAATTTGCTGGTGTATAGGTGCATCAGCATGTATCGCCTCGAGATCCAAGACCAGTTGGTTAATGTTCTGAGATGACATCATCCAATCAGCTAAGTCACAAAATATGGCATCCTCGCCCTGAATACTCTTACCGGTTAAACCTAAATAACTTCCCATCATGCCTGGACATCGGGATAAAAAGTAACTTCCTCCCACATCCGGAATAAAACCAATTCCTGTTTCTGGCATCGCCAAGCGGGTACGTTCCGTGACCACACGATACTTCGCCCCCTGAGAAATACCCATTCCACCGCCCATGACAATGCCGTCCATGAAGGCGATATAAGGCTTTGGATAAGAATAAATATATTCATTAAGAGCGTACTCTTGTGCAAAAAAAGTACGGTAAACATCATCACCATTCACCACACTGTCGTGCAGTGAGCGAATATCACCACCGGCACAAAAAGCTTTATCACCAGCACCACGTACGACGACGACCTTCACTGCATCATCAATCGCCCACTCCAATAAGCACTGGTGCATTTTTTGGACCATGGAAAAACTAATTGCATTGAGTACCGAGGGCCGATTTAAAGTGATGCAAGCAACACCATGCTGTATGTCAAAAATAAGTTCTTGTTCTAACGGGGAATTCACTACAGATCCTATCGAATTATTGTTTTTGAAAAAGCTGAATAATGGCCGAAAAATCTAAATGTCCTTTACCCTGCAAACTAAAGGTTTGATATATTTGTTGCGCCAAACTTCCTAATGGCACAGGTTGCTGCGCTGCTTTTGCAGCTTCAGTAGCTAGACCTAAATCTTTGAGCATGAGGTCCGCTCCAAAGCCGCCACTATATCCGCGGCTCGATGGGACGTTTTCTAACACCCCTGGAAACGGATTATAGGTGTCCGAACTCCAGCAACGACCACTCGAAGTATTAATAATGCCGGCTAATGTTTTAGGATCCATCCCTAAGCTCACGCCAAGGGACATCGCCTCCGCAGTACCCATCATGGAAATACCCAAGAGCATGTTATTGACGACTTTTGCTACCTGGCCATTACCACTCCCGCCACAGTAAACAATGTTTTTACCCATCAAGGACAAAATGTCTTTGAAACGAAGATACTGCTGCTCATCCCCACCCACCATAAATGTCAGCGTCCCTGCCTGCGCGCCTGCAGTGCCTCCCGAAACAGGTGCGTCTAAAATGACCATCTGCTGGTCCTGTGCAACTTTTGCCAAATCACGTGAAGTTTGCGGATCAATCGTAGAAGAGTCGATTAAAGCTGTCTTCGATGAGCAATTGGCAAAAATGCCATCAGGTCCTAAATAGACCGATCGAACATGTGCTGAGGCAGGCAACATAGTCATAATCAGATCAAGCTCAGCCTGCGCTAGGGCTTTAGGTGACGCAGATGCCTTTACACGTTGTGGGTATTGTTCTGCGACCTGATGAACCGAAGCTTCAACAATATCAAAAACGGTTAAATGATGACCCGCGTTTAATAAATTAATCGCCATCGGCGAACCCATATTACCCAGTCCAATAAACCCTATGTTCACACCATCTCCTCACATCTTCAAAAATCGTTTTTTACATCTACGATATTTTATTGATCCTTAAAATTTGGCTTTCTCTTTTCTACAAAAGCATTCATGCCTTCTTTTTGATCTTGCGTAGCAAAAGCAGAATGGAATAAGCGTCTTTCAAAACGTACCCCTTCAGATAACGTTGTCTCATAGGCACGATTGACAGACTCTTTTGCCATCATGGCAATCGGTAAAGACATACCAGCAATTTTTTGAGCAGCATCTAAAGCTTCTTTCATTAATTGATCAAGTGGCACAACGCGACTAACCAAACCACTTCTTTCTGCTTCTTGTGCATCCATCATCCTACCTGTTAATACCATTTCCATCGCTTTAGATTTACCAATGAATCTCGTTAGGCGCTGTGTACCACCCGCGCCTGGAATAATGCCTAAATTAATTTCTGGCTGTCCAAATTTAGCATTATCTGCGGCAATAATAAAATCACACATCATCGCTAATTCACATCCGCCACCCAGCGCAAATCCCGATACAGCTGCAATCGTGGGTTTTCTAAATGCAGTAATGCGCTCCCAATGCACTGTTATAAAGTCTTTGATATAAACGTCCATATACGACCAGTTTTTCATGGCTTTAATATCAGCGCCTGCAGCAAAGGCTTTTTCGTTGCCCGTCAAAATCACGACTGCAGTATTCGGATCTGCTTCTAATTGATCAAGTGCTTGCGCGAGTTCCTTCGTTAAATCCGGACTCAAAGCATTCATCGCTTGGGGACGGTTTAGTCGAATCACGGTCACTTTACCGTGCGCCTCTAAAATTATGTTTTCAAAAGTCATCATGCTTCCTTTCTGTGTCACTTCATTCATGTTATATGTCCTTCGAGGTCTCAAGTCATCGTTGAATACCGACCAAACGCTGATCGGTATTTTCCCTGAATATGCTGAATTACTTTATCTATGATTTAAATGTTAACCGATATCGAACCTTCATCAATATACTCCGAGCAGGTGACGAATTTTTATTTATTCATTCTGCTTTAGGAATAGCTAAATAACTGAATAGGCTAGAATTTTCATTATTTCATGAGGAAGCCATTTCTAGCGTAATATCATATGTGTTATGTGGAAAGATCAACGATAAAAATATGTCCAAACAAGCGCATCCAAAAGAAAACGACGATAACACGCTTCTTTTACTACAAATAGAGTTAGTAAAAATGCAAAAACAGATCATCTCAAAAGGTGATCGAGTATTAGTCATTTTTGAAGGCCGTGACGCTGCCGGAAAAGATGGCAGTATCAAAAGAATTGTGGAACACCTCAGCCCTCGTGAAACCAATGTAGTGGCCTTAGGTAAGCCATCTGAACAAGAAATTGGTGAATGGTATTTCCAAAGATATGTTGCTGAGCTGCCAGGCAAAGGTCATCTCACTCTCTTTAATCGAAGTTGGTATAACCGAGCAGGCGTAGAACGAGTGATGAATTTCTGCACAATCGCAGAATACGAGCAGTTTATGAATACCGTTAATCGTTTCGAAAGTATTCTGGTGGATTCTGGACTAAAAATCATCAAATACTATCTCGACATCTCCAAAGATGAACAAGCATTACGACTCAATGATCGTAAAACCGACCCCCTTAAACAATGGAAAATTAGTCCAATTGATATGGTCGCTCAGAAAAAATGGGCTGCTTATAGTAAAGCTCGTAATGATATGCTCTTGAGAACGAATCACGCAGATGCCAGTTGGACAGTGATTCGAGCGAATAACAAAAAATTAGCTCATATCAACATCATTCGGGATTTGTTAAGCCACTTTGACTACCCACAAAAAAATAAAAAAATAGTGAACATTGACAAAAGTATTGTTCTGTCTTGGCCGCCAAGCTCTAAAAAAATATCGACTTTAGAACCCTAAACATTTCTAAATAAAAATTTACCAGAATCATTACATGCGTCCACAAAATCATCCGCAACTTACCCTGTACTATGCACCAGTTTCTTGTGCATTAGTCCCATTCCTTCTACTGACTGAAGCAAAGGCACAGTTTGAAATTGTTAAGATCAATAATGATGCTCATCAAAACTTAACACCTGAATATCTTCAAATTAATCCGAAGGGTAAAGTACCTGCTTTAGCCATTAATAATGAAATATTGACAGAAAATATCGCCATCCAGCTTTGGATTGCCCAACAATTCCCTCATGCCAATTTATTACCGAAAGATCCCTATCTACAAATAAAAGCCATCTCTTGGATATCATGGTTTGCCTCCGCCATCCACCCCCACTTAACCCCAATTAATAAACCCCAAAGATACTGTGACCTACCAGGATCAGAAGAAAATGTCAGACGGCTTTCGACGAACTTATTATTTAAAGATTTTGAAATTGCTGAAAACCATTTAATCAATAGGCAATGGTTTTTTGATGATTTCACCACCGTTGATGCCTATTTCTTCTGGTGCTTTAGAAGAGCGGTCCTTTTTGAATTAGATTTATCCCCGTTTCCAAATTGTCAGCTACATTTTGAACGCATGAGTCGTCGAGAAAGTACTAAAAAGGTTATCCATTATGAGTTTACCGTCTTTCAAGAATTTACATCCTAAGATGTTGACTAGGCGTTACTTCCTCAAGTCCAGCAGCGCCATCCTTTTATCGCCATTGTTCAGTTATGGTCAAAATACAATAGATAGCTTTCCCTCAAAACCCATCACGCTGATTGTTCCCTTTCCAGCAGGGCAATCAGGTGACATATTAGCTAGGGCATTACAAGAATTCTTTAATAAATACCTTCAACAAATCCTCATCATTGAGAATAAAGGTGGTGCAGGTGGAACTCTAGGAAGCCAAATTGCAGCAAAAGCAACTCCTGATGGCTACACCCTTCTCTTAGGCTCCTCAGGCCCTACCGCAATCTCACCAAGCTTATACAAGAATGTAGGCTATAACCCCGACACAGATTTCGCGCCAATTATTAATGTTGCTGGTGTGGCTCAAGTCTTAACGGTTGGGATAGACTCACCTTTTCAAAATGTGACTCAACTCATCGAGTTTGCGAAAAATAATCCCAATAAACTGAGTTACGGATCTGGCGGCAATGGCTCTACTGCTCATTTGACCATGGAACTATTTAAAGCAAAGGCTGGTATCCAGATTCAGCATATCCCCTATAAAGGTGCAGCATTGGCTTACCCTGATTTAATTGCAGGAAGAATTGATGCGATGTTCGATACCACCCCCGCTGTATTACCCTTATATAAATCCGGAAAAATAAGAGCACTTGGAGTTTCCACGACCTATCGAAGCCCAAGTCTACCCAATATCCCAACGATTAAAGAAGCAGCTCTAAAAGATTTTGAGCTAATTGCTTGGTGGGGTATAGTTGCTCCAGCAGGCATACCCATACCCATTCAAGAAAAATTGAATCAGGCCTTTAAGCTCATTTTAAAAGAGCCCAGTATTCAGAAAAAATTTGATGAGTTGGGTATGACGGGATTGGCGGGAACTACTGATGAATTTAAACGATTTATTCATGACGAATATATAAAATTTAATCAAATCATTAGATCGAATAATATAACGATTGAATGATTTTTACCGTATCAATCAAGCTCAAGAGACCTGACTTGAATCGTCATCAGTAACTCATTCAGGGCTATATCAAGCTCATTGACCGCATCACTACATCCTTGCTGTCCGACACTATCTTGAACTAATTTCGCCGCTTGCATTGTTCTCTCAGCAGAGAATATGCTAACCATCCCTTTCAGACTATGAGCGCTACGACGAACTAAGTCTTGATCACCTTTTGCTAACCCATCTTTAATCTGCTGCATGTAGGTCGGAGCATCACGCATAAATAAGGTAGAGATTTCATCAAATAAATCACTATTATGATTCATAACTTCCATGGCCTTATTAAAATCCGCCACCACTAGCTGATGCGTTTGGGAAGTGATAGGATCTTCAATTGATAACTGTGGCTTTACAATGGCATCCAATTCTTGCCAAAGGATTTCAGTATCAATCGGCTTCGATAAGTAACCATCCATGCCATGCAACAAACACTCTTCGCGAGCGCCTTCCATGGCATGTGCCGTCATCGCTACAATCGAAATATGCCCACCACGCACTTTTTCTATTTCACGAATTTCCTCTGTCGCTTGATAACCATTCATCACCGGCATATCAACATCCATTAAAATCACATCAAATACACGCGATTTCCAATACTCAATAGCCTCTAATCCATGGTGAGCCAATGTGACTTGATGACCTAATTTTTCAAGTAAGCGAATCGCTAGTACTTGGTTCACCATATTGTCCTCAACTAATAACAAATTAAGAGGGTTCCTTGTCTTTGGTAATGATCGCCGTGGCACTAACTCAACGTTTTTCTGAGGCTCACCCAAGGCACTCAAGATGGCATTAAGCAATTCGGATTGTGATACTGGTTTCATTAAATAATGAGCAACGCCCAGTTCTTGAGAATTAGCCACGTGTCTTCGCTGATGTACTGAAGTCAACATCATCACTGCTGCACAAGAAAAATCGGAATCATTGTGGATCTTTTGTGCTAAATCAAAGCTGTCCATTCCCGGCATCTGTATATCTATTAAAGCAATTGGATAAGGATTTCCACGGCGGATGGCAGAAGCCAATTCAATCAAAGCCTGTTCACCATTCTCTACTAATGTAGGAATCATCTTCCAACTCTGCAAAATATGCTGAAGTAAACGACGATTCGTCGCATTATCATCCGCAACTAAAACCGGTAAACCTTCAATACGCCCAGTACGCTGATAATTCGCTAATGAATCTGAAGAGACTAATTCCATTGGCAAGGTAAAAGAAAAGGAGCTCCCCTTACCAACTTCACTCTCCAACTCAATGCGCCCGCCACTCATTAATTCGACTAACTGAGATGAAATCGTTAAACCAAGTCCAGTACCACCAAATTTGCGGGTGGTCGACGTGTCAGCCTGAGAAAATGAATCAAAAATAACTTGGAATTTATCCTGCGGTATACCAATTCCCGTATCCCGAACACAAAAACACAAAGCTGCTTTTGTCTCAGAAAGATTGTCGACCAATTTTACAGATACTTCAATCTCGCCCATTTGGGTAAATTTGATGGCATTACTCACAAGGTTCACAATCACTTGACGTAACCTACTAGGATCACCAAGCAGACGATCTGGAACATTGGACTCCACATTAAGTAGTAATTCAAGATTCTTTTTATGCGTTTTTATCGCCATAGAGCGCATGGTATTACGTAACATTTCTTCCAAGGAAAACTCAATCACTTCGATATTGAGTTTGCCCGATTCCACCTTAGAAAAATCTAGGATGTCGTTCACAACGTTGAGCAAATCATCTGCTGAAATTTTCACTAAGCGAATATATTCACGTTGCTCGTTCGTCAATTCCGTATCAAGTACCAACTCTGTCATCCCAATGATGCCATTCATCGGTGTACGAATTTCATGACTCATATTGGCTAAAAAATCACTTTTCACTTTGGTCGACTGCTCTGCTGTTTCCTTAGCTTGTCGTAACATTTCTTCCACTTGCTTACGGTTGGTAATGTCGCGCACAGTAATTTGCAATACGCTTTGACTATCTAATGTCATGGCATTGAGCAGTACCTCAGCGTTAAAATTTTGGCTATTATCAGCACGTCGGTGAAGCCATTCAAAACGATGACTCCCTTTTTCCATCGCCACTAGCATTCGTTGCTGCATGAGAGATATTGAGTTTGATCCATCAGGCTGTGTGTCTGGAGAGAAATAATGAAGTCCTCTATCGAAAAATTCTTCCCGTGAGGAACAACCAAAGATTTGTAAAGTCGCTAAATTACAATCAACAATTGCATTTTCGTTAAATAGTATCACCGCATCACTAGTTGATTCATATAAAGTACGTAACTTCGTTTCGGATTTTTGTAACTGATCTTCGAATAATTTACGCTGCGTAATATCGGAATTGGTTCCAGTCATACGTATTGCTCGACCTGTAGCATCTCGCTCAACGACTTTGGCGTGTGAATGTATCCAAGCTATTTCACCATTGATTTGAAAAGTACGAAAGTCAACCGAGTAATATTCGGTCTCACCCTTCAAAACAGCAACAATATTTCTTTTAGTGGTTTGACGATCATCTGTATGGACGAGGTTAAAAAACTCTTGCCCAGAAATGACCTGCTCTCTCTTCTCCCCACCTAAGATAAAAGACCAGCGATCACTTAAATAAACGCGATTGTGGACAACATCCCAGTCCCACAAAGCTAAATTTGATCCTTCAAGAGAAAGATTAAGGCGCTCTTGGGTCATACGAATGAATGACTCATTTTTCTGACGTTCAGAAATGTCCTGAAATGATACGAGTGCTCCTACAATCACATTCTCCAATATGATAGGACGCGCGCGGTAATTAATGGGAATCAAGTTGCCATGATGCGTAGAAAAATGGCTTGCCCCATCAATCGGAACACCCTCTTGAATAACTTTCAAGTGAGGACTTTGATTTGCCGGAAACAGGCTCCCATCCAGTTGATGGTGTTGGATTACATCATGGATTAAATGGCCGATTAATTCTGTTTCTTGCCAATCCAATATTTTTTCTGCGGCGGCATTCATGAAAGTCATGCGCCCTTCTAGATCGGTAGCATATACGCCATCATTTAGGGTATTTAATAAGGTTCGGGTCATCTCCGAGTTTTGAACACGCAGCCGCTCATTCACTTCATTGAGTTCTGCTGTATTGATAACATGCGCATTTTGCATCAGGCGCTGTTCTTTTTCTACTTCTTTATAGTAGTTATTTACAATACCGAGGAACGCGTCTAACTTTTCATCAGCGATGTAGTCACTACCTAAAAATCGACGAATTTGTCGCTCAAGCAAACGATGCATTGATTTTTTCCTACTCGTAGACGGTCGTTAGCGTCATAGTCTGGTTATGTAACTGACATTGCATAACATCACTAAATGGCGCCAATTCTCCATAAGAATATAAACCTGCAATGGTTGTGGAACTACCTAGTTTATTTTGAACAGCGTCCAATTCTTCCTCGGTCAGTTGCCCCATCACTAAACGTCGTCCAACACAACTCACGACCAAACATAATCCAGCCTCAGAGGGCGTCACAGAGTGTGCGGCGTCTGCAGCCATTGCAGCATTTTCAATCAATAAATCAAAATTGGTACGCATCAATTTGCAACGATACCCCTGAGGTACATCTCCAGCAAAAGTCAAACTATTCGCTATAGGATCTACCGCCAGTAAAGTACGAATAATAGATTTTTCATCTTTATTTGCTTGAATACTTAATGGAAAACGTAAGCCACTTGCAGGTAATTCTGTAGATTGCTCCCCAAGATATTTTTTATATAAATCTAAGGCAGGTTTGCCGTCAATTTCATACACCACATTACCCGTCGATTTCGTCACTATCCGTTCTGCGCCAAATTCTTCCCATCCAGCAAAACATCCACTTTTAATCGTGGCTGCCCCATAAAACCCTAACGCAACAACTCTGCCACTTTTAGCCGGTGCATCTGCCATTACCCAAGTCTTTTCAAAACGCGTACCATCACCAGCTAATGCACCAGTAACAGGAAGTCCTGCTTTATTTAAACCCTGCGCTAGCTCGCTACCATTCACTTGCAAACCATCAGAAAGAACAAATACATGCCTGAGATCAGGCGCCGCTAAGTCAGCCATGAGTTGCTCCCCCATCTCTAGTGCACATTTACCTGACTCAATATCCACCGTCGCAATTTGAACTTTAGAGCGCTCCAGCTTGACGACTGTTGCAACGACATCGCCATCACTGATTCCAGATCCAGCGACACTACCAGCAGATGAGCATCCAATGATATGGGCCTGAGGAAATTGCTGACTTAACTCACTAAAACAGATTTCTGTTTGAAAGAAAACATCATCCGCGAACACCATCACTAGTTGTGCTTCTGCCGAATAACTTGGTAAAGCTTCCCAACCTAAATGATTTGCCCAACGTATTTGACTAACTTGCATTGCATACTCTCATTATGTTTGACTTTATCTGACCATGATAAGAGCAACTGACAGATCAACACAAGGTAAATATCAGTTGCAATTGAAAGATCTTCAAATATTCACACTGTTTATAAAATACATATCTAAAAACAGTAATTGCCTGAGACGCAGGTTCGTTGTTATGTACATAGCGTCTCACATTAGATGTCATTTTTACAAATAATGTATGGAAGTTTATTGCAATGAATTTTCCATCAAAGACCCAACATTTTTTATTGGGCTCATCTAAACATTGATCGATGGATTTTCATTGAAATATAAGACTAGGTTATATTAAGAAAATTAGAATACTGCCAAAAATGATTACCCTATATTTAGCCGTCTTCGTCCTTTTATATTCATCATAATGCGCGAGAAACCTCGGCATTCATGCCGGGGAGGGATAGCGCGGATTGCAAAGCAATCCTCTTGACTCGACTTTGTTTGCTATCTTGGTTAAACAAATATCCATAGCCATCTGCACGTTGAACTACCTTGCAGTATTTATGCGATACACCTTGAATGACACCAGCGTTGGTGCTGATGTTAAAGCTACCTGATTCCCGAATGGCGACCTTGCCAAAATAAGAGCCGATCTTCTTACCTTTGGTCACTTCGGCTCGGACGATATCTCCCGTTGCAAAACCATGTACTTGCTTTTGACGCAGGCAATAGCCGCGCGGGAAACCATAAGAATCTAATTTGGTTCTTACGTAGGTTCCACGACCAGAGCTTTTGATGGAGAGCGTAGGCTTTTGCCAATCGGAAACGAACTCAACATGACCAGCACAAGCAGCGTCCAGGGCATGGGTTTTGGGTATCTTGTTTTGTAAACGATTAAATTTTGTTTGACCACCGGTGCCTGTTTTCACAACAATACCCATCGTCTTTAGTTCGTTAAACAGCCTCCAGCGCGTGGAGTTCACTGCCGCCGCGTCTTTGAGAGGTGCTTTTGCTTGTGCCAGAATTTTCGCCAAGCGTGTTGGATCGCTTGCTAAAAACTCCCGTATGTCTCGATTGTCCTTCTTCTCGTTGCAAGGTCTGCAAGCAAGTGTGAGATTAGAGATACGGTTTGAGCCCCCCTTAGATTTTGGGTGAATATGCTCAACCTCAAAAGGCACATTCTGAGCATCGCAATAAGCACAAGCACGATGCCACTTGTTGAGTAGATACTCACGCACCTCGTAGCCGAGCAGTGTGCCTTGCTGATATTCGACACCAGATATCTCTGGATTTTCGAGCTTTTGTGTATCGAAGCGGACTAACTCTTGCGTGATAAGAGGCACTGGAGACCAGCGCATGATCCGATCAACCCATGCAGTTGTGGTATTGACGCGGTGCATCAGCGATGGCGCTAACCAACCTCTTTGCTTGTTGCCACGATTCAGAAATCTCTCCTCACGATATCTCGTATGACGATTTCTACGATTTCTTCGCAGCGCTCGTCTTTGCTCTAACTTCTTGCTAATGAAAGCACCACGATGTATGAGTTCGAACAGATTTAAAACTGCTTCAGTCGAACCATCTACGCGGTTTAATGCCACGCCAGATGTTTTACTGCCTGGATCGAGCTTGAGATTTAACTCTTGGAACTCAGAATCCTCTGCAAAGCGGTCGACGAGTCGGATGACCATCGGATACAGGCGATGAACGCGTGCACGACCTCGTTCGAGCAAGATTCTTGCTCGGCGCTCCGTGCATGGCATTAAAGGCTTGCCGCGTTTATCTAAAACAAAGACCAACTAAAACTCCTTTTAATAAAAAAATACTGCTACTGCTATTACTGCACTGTTACTACGTATCCCTTACGGGATCTTGTTACGACGCCTAACGGCGTTCTCCCTTCGACAATGTCAGCAGTCAGCTCGTAGCGATGTTTTGCTACCGAAGTAATCGTTGGCAGTTTTACCTTGCTGCTTCTTCGACTACTTCTTGCAGAGCTTGGAACTAAGGAAGCATTCCAAGGTGCGTCTTGACGACTTACTGCTAACGTAGTAGCGGTGTTCTGCTACTGAGTCTGGTCAACCTGGCTCTTAAGGCTTTTGAACCTTCAAGCCCCTTCCTTTAGGGAGGGGTAGTTGACCTCAAACCTTTGCTTGGGGCATTGAAGGTCATCAAGTGATTGTACAAATCGCTTAAAGCTCCTTAACCCCTAAAGCCTCAACCGAGTTGACATCCTCCCCGCCCTAAAGGACGGGGATTCCTACCGCTAG
>CAIQUZ010000091.1 GCA_903875135.1 uncultured beta proteobacterium
ACGCGGGGTAAGATTGATTTCTCTGATTTCTCAGTCAAGCCCAACTTTAAAACAGATATCCATAATTTTCATGGCACTTTAATTGGTATTAGCACTTACCCACAACGTTATGCGACTGGTGCGTTTGATGGTTTGATTGCGCCGAGTGGTGATATGAAGTTAAAGGCTCAAATTGCGTTTGCTGATGCACGGCGTAATCATGATATCAATATGTCTTTTCGTCGAATCCCTCTGTCTTCCATCAACCCGTATGCAACAACATTTGCCGGTTATGAAGTCAAGAGTGGAACATTGTCGTATGACTCTCGATTCTTAACGAAAGACGGAAATTTGCAAGGTGATAATCGTTTTATTATTAATCAAATGCAACTTGGTGATCAGGTGCCTGACTACAAGGGAAAAAATATACCATTAGGACTCATCATTGCGCTACTAGAAGATGAGAATGGCGTCATTGATCTCAATTTAAAAGTAGAAGGTAATGTTGATAAACCCAATTTTAAAATTGGCGAACTCGTTTGGGACGCTGTATGGACGATCTTAGGTAATGTGGTTACTGCACCCTTTAAGATGATTGGTCGTTTAATTGGTATTGAGGGTTATACCGGTGTGTATTTTGATCCAGGGCAAAGTACGCTTCGACCATCAGAATCACTCAAGCTTGAGAACATTGAAGCGGGAATGAAAAAACGTCCGAAGACAAAACTTAAAATTAATGGGGTCTTTGATCCAGAAGCGGACCGATTATTTCTCAACACAGATAAAGTGGACCGCGTACTTTTTAAAAATGCAGGTTTCAAGTTGGCGGAAGGTGAGCCATTACCTCAGTTACCCCTAGAAGACGAGAGAGTACAAAGAGCGATTCGAAAAATGTATCTAGACAGTGGCGCCAAGATCAAGCCAGAATTAAAACTTGTAGCAGGTCCTGCGGGGGTTGAGGATTGGAAGATACTGCATAACGAATTAGTTGCAGCGGGTAAGGTTAGTGATGAAGATTTGCATCTGCTGGCTAATCGTCGCGCAAAAATCGTACAAGCGGAACTAGTCAAGATTAATCCAGATCTGGCAAGTCGTTTGAGTTTAATTGACGATAAAGTTGAGGTCGCTGTGAAAGACGGAATCCCTGTGGGAATCGAAATTATTGCGGATTAATAAGGCAGGCCTACATAATTTTCTGCAAGCGCTTTTTGAGCTTGTTCTGAAGAGCACAAGTAATCGAATTCAGCTTGTTGAATTCTTTGATCAAAGCTCGATTTCTCTGGGAAGTGATGCAACATGTTGGTTAGCCACCAGGAGAAACGTTCAGCTTTCCAAATACGTTTGAGAGCAGTACTCGAGTAGTCATCAATGAGCATCGTATCGTGATCCAAGTACTTTGCTTTTAAGGCTTTCGATAAATAAAATACATCCGAAGCCGCTAAGTTGAGTCCTTTTGCACCGGTTGGAGGAACGATATGACCAGCATCCCCCGCTAAAAAGAGTTGACCATATTTTAATGGTTCAGCTACAAAGCTTCTAAGAGGAGCAATACTTTTTTCAATCGATGGTCCTCTCACCAATTGATTTGCCAGTGGCAGAGGCAATCGAGATTGCAAGTTATCCCAAAATCGTTCATCGGACCAGTTTTTTATATCATCGTCTAAGGTACATTGCAAATAGTATCTACTGCGGGTGTGCGAGCGCATGCTGCATAAGTAAAATCCATCGGGATGATTGCCGTAGATCAGTTCCTCTTGCACCGGGGGGGTATCAGACAAGATACCTAACCAGCCAAACGGATAGACCCGTTCAAATTCTTGGATGGAGGAGCGAGGAATCGAGGCACGACATACGCCATGATAGCCATCACATCCAGCAATATAATCACTTTCTATTTGATAGGACTGTCCTGCAAGAGTAAAGCTGACTTTGGGTGACGGGGATAATACATCGGTGACCTGAACGTCCTCGGCACTATAAAAAATAGGTAAGTTGGCATTGATGCGTGCTTGGGTTAAATCTTTCGTCACCTCGGTTTGACCATAGACAGTAACATGTTTGCCATTGGTCAATTTTTCTAGATCAATGTGTAACTGGATTTGATTAAAAGCGATATCAAAGCCATGATGAATTAGTCCTTCTTTGTAGAGGCGTGTACTAACACCTGCTTCATTTAGAAGATCAACCGTTCCTTGCTCTAAGACGCCGGCTCGGATTCGCGCAAGAACATATTCTTGGGCTTGCCGTTCAATGATGACATTATCAATCCCAGCCTTGGACAATAGCTGGCCTAGTAAAAGTCCAGATGGGCCAGCGCCAACAATCGCTACTTGCGTTTTAATGATCTTAGTCAAGGTTGACTTTCATGAAACAGGGAATTGTTCGGTATCGACTTCGGCTTGACTGACTTCGTTATAGCGGTTTCCATAAACAGGGACATTGTCAAGAACTTGAGAGATTTTCTCGAGAGTCGGCGCAGATAACTTGACGTGATCAGCCGCGATATTTTCTCGTAGATGATCTAATCTTGAAGTACCTGGAATCACCGTAATATCCGATCCTTGATGGAGCAACCAAGCTAGAGCGAGTTGCGCTAAAGTGCAGTTTTCTTCAACAGAAATCTGTTTAAGGGCCTCATAGTAGTTCAGATTTTTTGAAAAATTCTCAGCAAAAAAACGTGGCATGCCACGGCGGATATCTTTTTCAGGAAATTCTGTAATGTTGAGTGAAGTTTGACTAAAGAATCCTCTGGCGACTGGACTAAATGCCACAAACGAGATACCTAGTTCACGACAAGTCTTTAATAAAGCGATTTCAGGATTTCTAGTCCACATCGAATATTCCGTTTGCAAAGCAGCGATAGGGTGAGTTGCATGACCTTTACGTAAGGTTTTCGCAGATATTTCTGACATCCCTATGGCCCGTACCTTGCCTTCTTTAACAAAATCTCCAAGAGTTCCAATGGCGTCTTCAATGGGAACCTTTTTATCCCAACGGTGCAAATAATATAAATCAATCACATCCGTTTGTAGACGTTTTAAACTTCCCTCGATATCCCGACGTAATGATTCAGGGCGACTATCAATGACACGCTTGCCATCCGCGGGGCCAACGCCTCCTTTGCTGATCAGTGTGATTTGTTGGCGATGTCTTTTTAAAAATTGTTTACTAAGTAGGGTCTCGTTAGTACCAAGCCCGTAGAGCGCGGCAGAGTCAAAATGGGTAACGCCTAATTCAAAAGCCTCCTCTAAGATTTGATTCGCCACTTCTTCCGAGGGTGGGACACCATAAGCGTGGCTTAAGTTCATACAACCCAAGCCGATGGATGCCACCGTAAATGGGCCAAGTTGACGTGTTGATAAAGATTGACTCATATTGATATTTTTAAGGAGTATTTTTCAGTTGGACTTCAAGTTGATGTAGTACCTCATAACAAGGCAAGACATTCACAACGCTGGCAATGGGTTCACGTCCTTCACGAATGGAAGCAAAGAACTCACGGTCTTGTAATTCAATACCATTCATAGAAACGTCGACATTGCTGACATCAATCTGTTGATTTTTACCATCAAATAAATCGTCATAGCTGGCGATGTAAGTATTTTCATCACAGATATAACGGAAGATCGTTCCAAGGGGGCCATTGTTATTGAAAGACAGACTGAAAGTCAGAATGGCTCCAGTGCTTGCTTTGAGTTGGATGGACATATCCATCGCAATCCCAAGGCTTGGGTGAATTGGTCCTTGCACAGCGTGAGCAGCAACAATCGTACCTTGGGTTTGATAAGCGAAAAGGTCGATTGTATGTGCCGCGTGATGCCAAAGTAAATGATCAGTCCAGCTTCTAGGTTGTCCGAGCGCGTTCGTATTTGTTCGTCGAAAGAAATACGTTTGAACATCCATTTGTTGGATATTTGTTTGCCCAGCAACAATCCTTTTATGCAGATATTGATGACTAGGGTTGAATCTTCGGGTATGACCAACCATCGCCACTTTACCGGTTTCTTTTTGCATCCGAACGATTGCTTGAGCGCCGGCCAATGAGTCTGCCATCGGAATTTCTACTTGCACATGCTTACCTGCTTGAAGGCACGCGATGGTTTGATCAGCATGCATTTGCGTTGGAGTACAGAGGATAACTGCATCAACTTCTTTGATGGCCAAACTATCTGCCAAGTTGGTGGTCACATGACGAATTTTATATTTGTCGGCAATTTCCTGTGTCTTGGATAAGTCTCGACCGACTAAAGAGACGACTTCAATACCCCCAATTTGTGCCATTGAGTCTAAATGTTTATTGCCAAAGGCACCGGCGCCAGCTAATGCAACTTTCATAAGTTCTCCAAAATAATATGTCCAACGGCAGTGTTTGAGGCAGGGACATGATAATGACGATGAATTTCTTTCACCTCTTGATTTAAGGCTCCACGCATAATGAGCCACATCACCAACTCTATTCCTTCTGAACCAGCTTCTTCCACATATCTTAAATGAGAAATTTTGGCTAAAGCATCTGGGTCCTGGGTCAGACCATCCAAAAAGGCACGGTCGAATTCTTTATTGATAAAACCAGCGCGCGGGCCTTGTAATTGGTGAGACATCCCACCCGTGCCCATAATCACAATTCGTTCGTTACTATCAAAAGATTCTACTGCACGACGAATCGCTTTACCCAATTGATAACAGCGATTACCGGTTGGGGGTGGATACTGAACAACGTTCACTGCTACCGGAATGACTTTACAAGGCCAAGCCTGTGGTTGTCCAAACATCAATGATAGTGGGACTGTCAGGCCATGGTCGACATCCATCTGATTAATGATCGTTATATCAAATTCATCAAGAATCGTGCTTTGAGCAATATGCCAAGCTAGTTCTGGATATCCTTCAACGACAGGAACTGGACGCGGTCCCCAGCCCTCATCAGCAGGGGCAAAGGAAGGTGCGCAACCAATCGCAAAGGTCGGAATCATTTCTAAGGAGAAGGCCGAAGCATGGTCGTTATAAATGAGAATGACAGCATCAGGCTTTACTTCTTTAAACCATTCTTTAGCGCGGTCATAACCTTCAAAAACAGGGCTCCAATAGGCTTCTTTTGTTTTTCCAAGGTCAAGGGCCGCACCTACTGCCGGGATGTGTGAGGTAGCTACTCCAGCGATTAAATGTGCCATATTATTTCTCCAAAGGTCCAACTGGCATGGATGGATTTCTTCCACCAGCAATCATCATTTGACGGTAACTCTCTTCTGGCATTCCCGTCATGAGAGAGGCGAGTTTTTGAAAGGAGTGTCCATCGGTGGCGCCAATTTTGGCAAGAAAATAAATATTACCACCGAGGGCAATCATTTTGTTGTAATCGCGATCACGCACGGCTTGATGTTGTTCGGGCGTCATTGGGAATTGTTTTAAATACGTAGTCTCATCGCTTTTGAACGATTGACGATGAGCATCTTTCATGAGAGACATGGCAAACATATTGAGATGGTAGCCAATTCTAGATTGGGTCGCATCAAAGATCACCGTACCTGGGATTTTTTTGAAAGCATCATAGTAATTCGTCATCATCTAGCTCCAATATAAGCGAGTGGGATTATCGACCAGTAATTTTCTTTGTAATTCAAGGCTTGTCGCAATGTGTGGGATCCAGTCCACCAGTAAGCCATCATCGGGCATATGATCTTTGAGATTCGGGTGAGGCCAATCGGTGCCCCAGAGGACGCGGTCGGAAAATTCATCGACGAGGTATTTTGCAAAAGGAATCACATCCTGATAAGCGGACTGTTCACCATTTAACGCCTTTGGACCAGTGACGGAGAGACGCTCAGGGCAAGTGACTTTGCTCCAGACATTCTGGTGGCGACGCATGAAGTCCACAAAAAGAGCAAATTCAGGACCATCGATGGGTTGTGAGACATCGGGTCGCCCCATATGGTCAACGACAACGGTTGTTGGTAAAGCAGTAAAAAAGTCCCATAATTCGGGTAAATCGACAGCCTCGAAATAAATCACCACATGCCAGTTTAATTCTTTAATACGATGAGCAATTTCTAGTAATTCATCTTTAGGCGTGAAATCGACAAGTCGCTTCACAAAGTTAAAGCGAACACCTCGGACGCCCGCTTGATTCAGTCGATCAAGCTCACCATCAGTGACTGAACGTTTGACTGTGGCAACCCCACGCGCTTTACCCTGACTATTTTCTAGGGCATTGAGTAAAGCGTTGTTGTCAGCGCCATGGCACGTTGCTTGAACAATGACATTTTTGTCAAAGCCAAGATGATCACGCAGTGCAAATAGTTGATCTCGGCTGGCATCGCAGGGGGTATATTTGCGTTCCGTGGCAAAAGGAAAAATGGCGCCGGGTCCAAAGACATGACAATGAGAGTCAACTGCGCCGTTTGGTAATTGGAATTTAGGTTTACTTGGTTGTTGGTACCAATCTAGCCAACCAGGGGTTTTTTCAAAGTTCATACGGCATTGTATCAATCGTCAATGTATTTCAGACCAGCAAGGGCGAGTTTTTCACGCATCTTGTACATATCTAGGCCAAGAACCCCTGAGGCTAGGCGGGCGCGCTTTTCCGTCTCATTATTTTCTCTTGCTTGAGCTGCCATGCCCACTTCGTGAGCCAAGGCGGCAGGCACGACGACGACACCATCATCGTCAGCAATAACGACATCCCCTGGGTGAACTAGGGCGCCGGCGCAGACGACAGGAACATTAACTGAACCCAAAGTTTCTTTTACAGTGCCTTTGGCACTAATGGCTTTACTAAATACCGGAAAGTTCATCGTCGTTAATTCTTTCACATCACGCACGCCAGCATCAATAATTAAGCCCTTTGCTCCCTGAGCTTGGAAAGATGTCGCTAAAAGATCACCAAAAAACCCGTCCGTATTATCGGTGGTACATGCCGCGACCACGATATCACCCTGACGGATTTGTTCAGCCACCACGTGCATCATCCAATTATCACCGGGTTGTAATAAAACAGTGACTGCTGGACCGCACAGATGGGCACCAGAATAAATAGGACGCATATAGGGTTTCATCAATCCGATTCGCCCCATGGCTTCATGGATGGTTGCGACACCGAATTTTGACAGCAATGAAACGGCTTGTGGGTCAGCTCTGACGATCTTAGTTTTGACGATTCCGTAGGCTTGCATAAGAGCTCCTGTTAGTGACCTTGCTTTACAAGGTATTGATCAAGACGAGTAAAGACGCGTCGAGCGTTACCCTCATAAATTTGGTGACGCTCATCAGCGTTGAGTTGAGTACTGGCCTCAATATAACGCTTTGTATCATCAAAATAAAAACCGGTTTGAGGATCAATGCCGCGGACTGCGCCAATCATTTCTGAGGCGAATAAAATATTTTTAATCGGGATAACTTCCGTTAAAAGATTAATGCCTGGTTGATGATAAACGCAGGTATCAAAATAAATATTGTTGAGAAGATGCTCTTCTAGGAGTGGTTTTTTTAGCTCTTGAGCAAGACCTCTAAATCTTCCCCAGTGATAAGGTACTGCCCCGCCCCCATGCGGTATTAAAAACTTCAGGGTCGGGAATTCTTTAAATAAATCAGCCGTTAAACATTGCATGAAGGCTGTTGTATCAGCATTCAAATAATGAGCGCCGGTGGTATGGAAACAAGCGTTACAACTGGTACTGACATGGATCATGGCAGGTACGTCATATTCCACCATTTTTTCAAAGATGGGATACCAGTGGGGGTCGGATAAGGGCGGTTCTTGCCAGTGCCCACCCGAGGGATCAGGATTTAGATTGAGGCCTACAAAGCCAAATTCGCGTACACATTTCTCGAGCTCGGCGACGGCTGTTTTGGGGTCGACGCCAGGTGATTGGGGTAACATCGCTGCACCAATAAACTGATGAGGAAAGAGTTGATTCACCCGATAGATCAGTTCGTTACAAATCGCTGACCAAGTCGCAGAAGTATTAAAGTCGCCAATATGATGCGCCATAAAGCTAGCACGTGGTGAGAAGATCGTCAGATCACTGCCACGTTCGATCATTTTCGCTAATTGATTTTTTTCAATAGACTCGATGAGTTCATCATCGGATATTTTTAAGTCACTGACTTTAGGACCGAGTTCAGGAGTCTTTAAGTTGGCGACTTGTAAATTACGCCAATCCTCTAGTGCTTTTGGGGCGGTTGTGTAATGCCCGTGACAATCAATGATCATTGAGATTCCTTTTCAGGGGGTAATAGATAAGATTATTGTTTTGGGATATGTGCTTTATCAATGATGTTACCCCATCTTTTGATATCAGACTCGAGTAGCAGTTTCATTTCTTTCGGGGTAGAGGCTTGAGCTTCCACAAAAATATCTTGAAGTTTCGATTTAACTTCAGGGTCGTTCACTGCTTCCACGATACTTTTATTCAGTATTTCAATGATTGCAGAAGGGGTTTTTGCTGGTGCGGCTAAAGCATTCCAAGAGGAGGCCGAAAAATTCTTAAGACCCGCTTCGCTAGCGGTTGGGATATCTGGGAAGAAGACTGAGCGTTTAGCGCCAGTGACAGCGAGTAGACGGATTGCTTTTGATCGAATCTGGGGGACTAAAGGACCTAAGATTTCGACCGCCGCATCGACTTGTCCGCCTCTCAGGGCGGTGATCACCGCAGGCGTTCCATTAAATGGAACTACTTGAATATCGAGATTAGCACTATTTTTGAAAAGTTCTGCTGCTAAATGTTGCGTGCTCCCTATATTGATACTTGCCACATTGAGTTTGCCTGGGTTATTTTGGGCGGTAGAAACGAGATCTTTGAGTTGTAGATGTTTTGAGTTGTCGTTCACCACAATTGCAATATCAAAATAGCCGATCGTCGACAATGGTTCAAAATCTTTGATGGGATCGAAAGATAGCTTTTGGAATAAGTTCGCTGTAATGGCCGTGCCATTGGACATGAGTAGCAGGGTATAGCCATCCGGTTCAGCTTTTGCTACCATATCAGCCGCAACGATACCCCCAGCACTAGGTTTATTATCGACAACCACACTTTGACCTAAGCGGGTACTCATTTTTTGAGCAACGATGCGCGCGGTCAGGTCAGCGATACCTCCCGGACCAAAAGGGACAACTACTTTAATCGGTTTTGACGGGAAATTCTGACCCATCGCAAACGAACTACAAAGTATGCCCAGCCATAAAGAGATAGATAAGCGGATAAGATAGATTTTCATGTTTGACCCAAGTTATATCTTCGAAGATGGATTAGAAGACTGACATCATCATAAACTGCCCAAGTTCGGCATCGCAAAAGCAATGTCTTCAGTTCGGAAAGAAAATAATGTTATAAAGAATGTTATTACTTTTTTACTTCCATTTTATTTATCATGTTGAACCGTCTTTTACGCCTTGCATTGAAACACTTCTTTAAGTACAGTCTTCAAAAAACCTTTCTTTTTTGCCTTGTCGTTAGTGTGCCGAGTCTGGCACAAGTTTCAAACAATGCCACAAAAGAACAGTTAAACCCCC
This sequence comes from uncultured beta proteobacterium, assembly GCA_903875135.1. Taxonomy (GTDB): domain Bacteria; phylum Pseudomonadota; class Gammaproteobacteria; order Burkholderiales; family Burkholderiaceae; genus Polynucleobacter. Next base: position 9,488 of record CAIQUZ010000091.1, read on the forward strand.
TTTTACATATTGGATGCTCCAACTTTCATCAGATTGTTGAAGATTATCAGAAAAAGTTTGTTATCAAGATGGCGAATTGGAGTTCGACGCATTTATCCCAAGCCCAATACCACACGGTTTTTTATCCATTTTCTGGGCCGGATATTGTCACTGCCATGTCCTTATACCCAAAAGCTAATTATTATGTTTTGGTTGCGGATCAAGTTCCTGAGTATGCTTTCATCAAAAATCCTGAACAACTGACGAGTTCCTCGCAAGAGTTTGAGTGTCAGATGCTCACCAATTACGCGCGCAGGGGATATTACCTAACAAATGATTTGATTGGTAAAAATGGCCCTAAGCCTCGATTTATTAAGTTGCTCATTTATAACTTAGCATTTGCTAAGGCGCAAGTCCATGAGATACAGATTTTATCGATCAACTCAGAAGGTATGATTTTTCCGATGAAACAGGGGCAAGAGCCCAATGGCGTACGTTTTTTGATTGAGGCGATGGATGGTCGGTCTGTCACGGTGGATTACATTAGCGCCAATATATCTGACAGTGGCTTAAAAAATAGCCCGCATTTTGTAAAGGCCTTTGAGCGCAAGTCGCAAGAGGCGGTTCTCATTAAATCAGCGTCACATTTATTACAAAATAGTTATTTTTCGACGATGAAAATCGTTTTAGTTGAACGTCCTCATTGGTTGACACAAGATGAAACCGGACTCGATATTGTGCCCCTATCTGAGCAGTATCAGTTACAGCTTTTTGGCAAATTTGTTGCCCCGAGTCAATTGTGGGCTAAAAGTCCGTCGGCACAGCGCTTGGCAGCCTATTACGAACAGCATCCTAGTAACCAAGAATTACCATTTTCCTTGGGATATCAAAAAACGGGTGGTTCGATGTTGATGATCGGTCAGCGTAAATAATCAGTTCAGAAGAGAAGAGAACAACACGACGTTTTTGGTCAGTTGGTCTTGGTCGACTGGACGCAAGGTCCATAAATCCAACTCTAAGCCATTGGATAAGGGGTTGAGATAGACGCCATTTTTACGAATTTCAAAATGTAGGTGTGGCCCAGTGGAATGCCCGGTGGAGCCTACGTAACCAACTTCTAAGCCTCGACGAACCTCATTACCTACCGAGAGTTCGGGATTAAAAGCACTCAAATGTGCATAGTAGGTCTTATAGTTGCCAGGGTGTTCTATGATGACGAGATTACCAAATCCTGACATGACGCCATAATGCACAATTTTCCCATTGGCTACTGCATAAATCGGTGTGCCTGGTGGGGCAGCAAAATCAATGCCTTGATGGCCGATATAACTGGTATATGACTGCATGACCACCACGTTTTTATTCCCTCGCTTGACCACTTTGGGGCGAGAGCTGGTCGCTGCAACGTTACCCACCCCTCTTGATATCCGTGTGTAATTGAGTGGGTTAATCCAAAAGTTTTGTTCAAGTTCGGTACCTGTGGAAGAAAAAAATCCACCGGATAAATCTTCCCGATCAACCCAAAAAGCGTCGGCTAAAATATTCTTTTGAGAGGCGTTGAGAATTTCTAAACTAATTACTTGCGCCCATTTATTTTTACCTCCGGCATCATAGACAACTCGAGCAAAATGTTGTTCATTTGAATTCAATTTTGGATATAACTCTTTGACTAGAGAGGCTAGCTCCCAAATCAGCTCTGGTGGAATCGAGGTCGTGGCTTGGTTAGCTTTATAGACCACTAAATTATTTAAATCGATGGTCACTTCTAAATAGTTTTCGAACCCAGTTCCGAGAACTTGAGAGTCGACTAAGAACCCATCGGTGTTGGGTGATCGGTGTAAGGTCACGAGAGTCGTAGAGATGTCTTTTTTTTCATTATTGAGGATCGAAAAAGCTTGAATCTGTCCACCGAGATTAATCGATGCCGCATAAGGTAAGCATTGCGATGTCAGACCTTTTAAAAACTGTGGTACTTGCCGATCAAAGGAGTCGACAAACTCTTGATCGGAAATGTTGATATTTTTTAAAAACCCCTGAATGGATTTACTCATGGGAGCACAGCCTTTTTTGAGAAGATAGCGTTGCGATGAGTAATTCGGTTTGATGACTTCAGGGCTTGGCGTTTTGAGAATGTTTTCGATAATATTTGGAGTAGGTAAGGGCTCTGTGGAAAATGTAAGAGACTCTTTATAGGTGTTGCTATAGGGTTTTAGATAAGCTTGCGGCGCTGGTGTACTTGAGTGGGGCTTTTGGTGTGAAGCTGAACGGTTCGTTTTAGCCACTGCCGTATGAAAATAGCTAGTGATTAAAATGCCAAAAATCAATAACGATCGATATCGTTTAAAACTTTTGGTCAATTTGATTTCCTAAGAAAGTTTTCTAAATCCGTATTAAATTCATCCGCTTGATCTACAAATAAAGCGTGCCCAGCATTTTTGTCATAAATTTTAAATTCACCTTGTGGGTGTTTTTCACTCATGAGTAAAGCTTGTTCAGAGTATCTAGGAGTAATAGCATACCAAATCGGCACTTGGGTACTATAAACAGTATCTCGATAGTATTCTCTTGCATAGGGTTTTCTGAGAATAGCAAATGCACTTTCGGGAGTTTGCGATAATCGCAATGCAGAGTTTTCGACAGTTTTAATGAAACTAGGAGGTGGGGTAGATTTAAAGATCGCGTTAACGAACCCTTTGGCGTATTGAGTAAATTTCTCCGTTGTCATCTTGCCTGAATTACCCGCTATGGTAGCTTTAGGTGGAGACCCTTCACCGATGGAATTATCGATCAGCACTAGACTATTGAGACCTTGGATGCCATATCGATGGACGTAATCAAGAGCTTCCATGACCCCGAGAGACCAGCCAATCAGAGTGAAATTGTTCGTTTGCGTTTTTGCTAATAATTCCTTGATATCTCTAGCTCGCAGTTCTGCTAAATTTGCGCCGAGATAAATTTGGGATTTCCCTTGTGAGCGAGGGCTGAAGGAAATTACGCGGTAATCTTTTGAAAAATAGTTAAGTTGGGCATTAAAAATTTCTGCAGGCATCAGCCAACCAGGGATAAAAAACAGCGTTTTCTCCCCACTACCCCCAATCAAGTATTGGAGTTTAATGTTATCCGATGTCGTAAAGCTTTTTTCTTGAATATCACTAGCCAATGTTAAATTTTGAGCATGAATGGGATGAACGTTGATTTCTAACAACAAAATAAGACTCACAAAAGTCAAAAAAAGATATTTTTTACAATCGAGGATGATAATGCTAAGTTGCATAATAGCTTTTAAACCTTCCGTACATTTTATAGTGCCTCTGAATAATGCCTCAATCTCCCTCTAGCAAGACCATCACACCCCAAAAATCACTGCGCACGATTGATATTGTCTCCTTAATTGTAGGTACTATTTTAGGCGCTGGTATTTTTAGAGTCCCATCCATGGTTGCTGGGCAATTAAATAGCGAATCAGCTATTTTAATCGCTTGGTTGCTTGGTGGGTTGATATCCGTCATTGGAGCACTTTGCTATGCCGAGCTAGCCACTGCTTATCCAAGTGTGGGGGGGGAATATCATTTTTTACAAAAAGCCTATGGTCAAAAGCTGGCTTTTTTATATGGATGGGCTCGCTCTATCGTGATTGTTACTGGTTCTCTGGGCATCTTAGGGATAACTTTAGGGGACTATATGTCGAATATTATTTCCTTGGGGAAGTATTCCTCATCCATATGGGCCGTGATGGTGGTGATTGCGCTGAGCTTTTTAAACGCGGTTGGGATTAAAGAAGGGAAGACGGCTCAAAATATATTGACCATCTTTGAAGTACTAGGAGTGGCGGCTATAATTGTTACAGGATTTTTAGTGGATGGATCATCTCATCAAGTGGTGAGTCAACATCTAGTGCCAACGGATTTTGGCGCGGCTAGCTTGGCTATTGTTTTTGTGTTGTTAACTTATGGTGGGTGGAACGAAGCCGCTTACGTTTCAGCAGAGGCGGTTGATCAACGTCGTGGAATATTAAAAGCACTTTTAATGGGCATTGGTTTAGTCACTTTGTTGTATGTTTTGGTCAATCTTGCTTTATTACATGCCTTTGGTGTTGAAAAAATGGGGCAGTCGAGTGCGATTGCCAGTGATTTATTTGATCTGGCATACGGCCATCAGTCCGCCATACTTTTTAGTTCAATCGTCGTACTTTCGTGTTTAAACTCCATTAATGCCACCATTATTTTTGGCTCTAGAAGTAGCTTTGCTTTAGGGCAAGATTGGAAGATGTTTTCTTGGATTGGGGAGTGGCATCCATCTGGAACCCCTAGAAAAGCCATTTTCATACAATGCTTGATCGCCATCATCCTCATATTAGGGGCATCCTTAGAGCGAGAGAGCTTTAAAGCCTTGGTAGAATTTACCGCTCCGGTATTTTGGTTCTTTATTTTATTGATAGGAATTTCTGTTTTTATCTTACGTAAAAAGAATCCCACCCATGGGATTCCTTGCCCAGTTCCTTTTTATCCCGTGTTACCGATTATTTTTGTTCTAACTGTTGCTTGGTTGCTTTGGTCGAGTATTGCTTATTCCGGTTGGGGGGCATTATATGGGGTAGCTTGCTTAGCGGTAGGGGCTGTACTATTATTGTTAGAGACAAAAAAGAATTTTTGACCTTTTTTATACAATTCATAAAATTTTGTTAAGGTGTAATTTCAATAACATAGGAGATCATCATGAAATCAATCGTTCTGGCTGTTGCTACTTTATTCACCCTTAATGTGGCTTATGCTGACAATAGTTGTGAAATGAAAGCTGCTGATAAAAAGCTCAATGGCGCCGCTAAAAATAGCTTTATTAAAAAATGTGAAAAAGATGCTCGTCTTGTTTGTGAAAATGACGACATTAGTAAAAAAACCAATGGGGCGGCAAAAGAGGCGCATATCAAAAAATGCCTTAAAGACACTTTAGGTGGCTAGTCCCTTAATGATCAAAATTTTACGTAGTTATTCAAGATACATTCCCTGGTGGTTATGTATCTTCTTTGCCATCATTTATGTTCTTGAGATTTATTCTGGAATTTATAATGTTAAGAACTTTTTACTGAGTGGTGGGCTCATATTTTTAAGCGTTGTTGGTTTTTCGGATATTACGCAAAAAAAGCATGCTATTTTGCGTAATTATCCAGTTTCAGGGCATCTGCGGTTTTTGTTTGAGACCTTTCGTCCTGAAATTCGGCAATATTTATTAGAGTCAGATACAGAAAAATTACCTTTTTCTAGAAATCAGCGTGCTTTGGTTTATCAACGCGCAAAAGGTGCATCTGATAAAAGACCGCTTGGAACAATTGACGACATCTATCGTGACGGTACCGAGTGGTTGATGCACACGATTAGTCCGAAACAACACATCAAACCAGAAGATCTTCGCGTTGCAGTCGGCGGTTCTCAATGTAAGAAACCCTATTCGATTTCAGTATTTAATATTTCTGCAATGAGTTTTGGATCCTTATCAGGAAATGCCATTATGGCCTTAAATAAGGGGGCTAAGATGGGCGGGTTTGCTCACGATACTGGTGAGGGCTCTGTTTCAGACTATCACCGTCGTTATGACGGTGATTTGATTTGGGAGTTAGGCTCCGGTTATTTCGGATGCAGAACCGCAGATGGTAAATTTGACCCAGAAAAATTTGCTCTGGTCGCTTGTGAGCCCCAGATCAAAATGATCGAGATTAAGATTTCACAAGGTGCTAAGCCCGGTCATGGTGGGGTTTTGCCGGCGGCCAAAATTACACCTGAAATCGCTAAGACCCGAGGTATACCGATGGGGGTTGATTGCGTATCTCCGGCGGGGCATTCTGCTTTTGATACACCGCTTGAATTGATGCAATTTATTGTGCAGCTCAGAGAACTATCCGGTGGTAAGCCGATAGGATTTAAGCTGTGTATTGGAAAACTCCATGAATGGTTTGCTATTGTCAAAGCGATGCTAGAGACCAAGATTACTCCAGACTTTATTGTGATTGATGGTAGTGAAGGCGGAACAGGTGCTGCCCCGGTAGAGTTTGTTGATCATATGGGTACGCCAATGAGGGATGCTTTGCGGATGGTCCATATGTCATTGATCGGGGCTGGTTTACGTGATCAAGTGAAGTTGGGTGTGGCTGGTAAGATTATTTCTGCCTTTGATATTACGAGAGCCTGTGCCATTGGTGCTGATTGGTGTAACTCGGCGCGTGGCTTTATGTTTGCGGTGGGTTGTATTCAGGCTAGAAGTTGCCATACCGACTTATGCCCGACCGGAGTGGCAACCCAAGACGCGATGCGTCAGAGCGCGCTCGACCCTGAAGATAAAGCGCATCGCGTATTTCATTATCATCAAAATACCTTGGTTGCTTTAGGCGAGTTATTAGTGGCGGCAGGTTTTTCGCATACAGCTCAACTCGATGCAAATGCTGTCATCAGAAGAAATGAGCAGGGTGTTGCCATGCCTCTGGGTAAGAACCTACTCCATTTAGAGCCCAACTCTTTACTAGCCGTGGATGCAGAAAAACACCTCAATGACCACTTTGAGGGTTTAGGAAACTATTGGAAGATCGCTTCAACAACTACTTGGTAGAAATAGCTGATAATGAACTTGAAAAGATATATAGCTGCTGCAGTCATTACTACCATCTTGATGATTGTTTTGGCATTACATTTTTTGGTTCCTGCACCACCCCGAAAAATTGTCATCGCTACAGGTGGAAAAACAGGCCAATACTACAATCTGGGCTCACTTTATAAAGCTGAGTTTGAGAAAAACGGTATTCAAGTCGAAGTGTTATCGACCAAGGGTTCAGTTGAGAATTTAGAACTCATCGATGACCCAAAGAAAAAAATCGATTTAGCGTTTATACAATCTGGAACTGGGTCGGCCAAACATTACCCGCATTTAGAGTCTTTGGCAGGGGTGTTTTATGAGCCTTTATGGGTTGTTTATCGAGAAGATGCCTTTCAATCTTTAGGTCGACCACCAGAAAAGATGGAAGATATCTCCAAGAAAAAAGTATCGATTGGCGTTCTGGGAAGTGGAACTCGGCATATCGTAGAAAAGATCTTTTCTTTAGAAAATATTTCAACACAAACTCCGAACATCCTTAGTCTTAATCCCGATGACTCATTATTGAAGCTGAAATCTCGTGAAATTGATGCGATGTTGATCGTTGTCAATGATCGTGCTGAAATCATGCAAAAGATATTTTCTGACCCGCAATTAAAAATCATGTCCTTAGCAAAGGCTTATGGTTATCCCACAAAAATGAAGGGGTTGAATGTCATCAATATTAAAAGATCCACCCTGAATATTTTGAACGATTCCCCAAATCGAGATCTATTGATCCTGGCGCCGACGGCAGAAATTGTTGCAAGGAATGATATTCATCCAGCGATTGTTTCATTATTAATTGATATTTCTAATGAGCTTTTATCAAAGGCGGATGTACTTAGTGAAGAAAAGCATTTCCCCAGTCCTAATCATCTCAGCTTTGCCAATAATGAGGACTCGCAAAAGGTCATGCGAGAAGGGCCTAGCTTCTTACACCGTTATTTACCGTTTTGGGTTGCCGTGTGGGTCGATCGGATTCTGCGTGTGGCTATCCCGCTCTTGGCAATTCTTATTCCGGTGGTCAATTTCTTGCCGGGGATTATTGCTTATCGAGTTAAGTTGAAATTTGCGGTAATTTATAAAGAGTTGAAATTCATAGAACATGTTATTCAAACTGGCCAATACGATGAAGTGAAGATTGATCAGCAATTAAATAGCATCCAAGAAAGAACCCTCGGGCTGCGAGTCTCTCAACTCAACAATAAAGAACTGTATGATCTTTTAGGTCACATTGGTCAATGTCGTGAACGTATTCAGGCCGCTCGAACTACTGGATGATGAACAGATCCAAAATTTGAAATGACAAACTCATCAGAGGCTCTAACCATAAACTGCCCAAGATGCCCGCGAATGATAAGCCTAGGACGATAAAGAAACCATACGGCTCTATTTGCGATAGTGTGCGTGCTTGTTGATAGGGTAAAAGTCCTACTAAGATTCTGCCGCCATCGAGCGGTGGTATAGGGAATAAATTAAAAATAGCCAAGACGACATTCCAATAGATTCCGGCTTTGGCCATTTCTAATAAAAAGGGGTTGTCGATACTCAGGTGGATTAGTGAAAAGAGAATAGACCAGATGAGCGCTTGGATAAAATTCGAGGCAGGTCCGGCAAGAGCGACCCAAACCATATCTCTCTTTGGGTGATTGAGCGCTGAAAAATTGACGGGTACTGGTTTTGCGTAACCGAATAAAAAAGGTGATCCCGATAATTTTAAAATCAACGGAATTAAAAAAGTACCTACTGGATCGATATGTTTGAGAGGGTTGAGAGTAACACGACCCAATGAGTAAGCGGTGTAATCACCAAAATACTTTGCTGCATATCCATGTGCTGCCTCGTGCAACGTAATTGCTAGGATGAGTGGTGGAGCAACTGTCAGAAT
>CAIQUZ010000092.1 GCA_903875135.1 uncultured beta proteobacterium
CACATTTTGGATTATTGACTTGCTCTACTAATTTATCTTTTAAAAATTTTCGTTTCTGTTCTACAGAGACATTAAACTCTCCATCTCCATAAGCACCAATACATCCATGTATAAGAGCTCCGGTGATTGAGACTATAAATAATCGGATTAAGCCTTTTTTTAAGTTTAAATTTTCTAGGTTCATTTAGTGATAAATTAAGCACTATCTATAAAGGGAAAAGCTATAATCCAATGATAAGTTATTCTTTCATCTTGGTGGGGTAACGATATTAGTTCATTTTCGTGATCAAAAATAGCAACTTTAGGTATTCTATTCATAGATAAGCTGTATTTGTATAAAGTGCTTACATATTGCTTACGTTGAAATTGTACTCGTAATTAAAAAATATAGAAATATCCTTTAAAGCCATGTTTCATATAGTACGGAGAAGTGGCAGAGTGGTCGAATGTACCTGACTCGAAATCAGGCGTACCGCAAGGTACCGAGGGTTCGAATCCCTCCTTCTCCGCCAAAGATAAAAGACATAAAAGGGGAAACAGGCATGATCTGTAAAATGACGATGTGGTGTCTCATCATTCTATTTAGTACATTTGGTGAAATAAGAGCACAAGATAGAATGCCTCCCATCCCTCCTGAAAAATATGATGAGGTACAAAAGAAAGCTGCCGCTGAATTTTTAGAAGCTCGTAAAAAGCCGGTTTTTGGGCCTTTTGAGCCACTAATGTATAGCCCCGAACTCATGAATATTGCACGCTCAATGGGGGACTATCTGCGCTTCAAACCAGCGATAGGAACTACCTTGAGCGAGTTTGTGATTCTGATTACCGCTCGAGAATGGTCACAAGATTATGAGTGGTCGATTCATGCTCCAATTGCGCTCAAACAAGGAATCAAAAAAGAGGTCATCGATGCGATCGCGGATGGAAGAAGACCAACAGGAATGTCAATTGATGAGGAAATTTGTTATGACGTATCAATTGAGTTACATCACATCAAACGTGTCTCGGACAAGACCTATGAACGCGCTGTTCAGCGCTTTGGCGAAAAAGGCGTGTTGGACATCATTGGCATTAATGGCTACTACTCTTTCTTAGCCATGGCGATGAATACAGCTCAATACCGCCCCAAGGATAGTACCAAATTAACTCGCTTTCCAGATTGACCAAGCATTCATTTAAAAATCACGTCTTTATCAATTGATTCTTTACAGGTAAGTCGCGGATTTTTTTCCCTGTCGCGAGTGCCAACGCATTAATCACCGCAGGCGTTATCGTCGCAATAATCGGCTCACCAATACCACCCCACTTACCACCACTACTCAAAATGTGCGTTTCTACCTTTGGCATTTCCGCTAAACGCAAGACACGATAGTCATGAAAATTGGTTTGTTTAATTCGCCCATTCTCTACCGTACACTCACCCCATAAAGCAGCACTTAATCCATACACAATTGATCCTTGAACCTGAGCCTCAATTTGACTAGGGTTCACGGCATAACCGCAATCTAGCGCAAGGACAACGCGGTGAACCTTGACACTACCATCCGACTTGACAGACAACTCAACAACCGCCGCACTATAGGTGTCATAACTCATAAATTGAGCAATACCCCGATAAACGCCTTTCTTTAAAGGTGTTCCCCACCCAGCTTTTTCGGCAGCTAAATTGAGTACATTTAACTGCTTTGGTAACTTGGTATATTGCCGCCTAAATTCAAGCGGATCGACTTTTGCTGCCTGAGCTACCTCGTCCATAAATGCCTCTACATAAAACGAGTTTTGCGGGACATTGACGCCGCGCCATGTCCCAACTGGAACATGCGTATTACGCATAGCGTATTCAATTAATAAGTTCGGAACTCCATAGCAAAGTTGTTGATCGCTATTCGGATCACCAGACCATCCCTGCACTTGGGAGTTATCCTTGAATCCTGTTAAATCTTGGTCTTGATTCCGCCAAGCATAAATCGATTGACCTGATAAGCGAATCTGCATTGCGGTCATCCGATTATTTTCATCAAGACTAGCCGATAATTTACACATAGAAATCGGACGATACTGACCATGTGTCATATCTTCTTCACGTGTCCAGATCATCTTAATCGGTGTCCCTGGCATTTGCTTGGCGATGTTAACGGCATTCACGACATAGTCAGAAACACGTGCTCGTCGGCCAAAACCACCCCCTGGATCATAGCGATTGAAGACACACTTACCGATGGGTATGCCCAAGGTTTTGGACATCGCGAGTAAACCACCCTCGGGGTCTTGTGTACCTGCCCAAACTTCAGCTCGATCTGCTGTGACTAAAGCCGTGCAGTTGAGTGGCTCCATCGTGGCATGTGCCAAAAAAGGCGTTGAATAAGTAGCCTCTACCTTTTTTTGCCCTTTTCCAATCGTATTAGGGACATCACCTTCATTTCTAAAAGTAAACAAACCCGAAGTAGCAGTAAGACCCGTCTTTAAATAGGCGTCAATCGTGCTACTCGATTTGAGACGCAACTCTTCATCCGTCCAAGTGACTTTTATTTTTTCCGAAGCAACCTTAGCATGCCACCAAGTATCTGCAACAACCGCATAACCATCATCAGCTACTTTAAGTACCCTTTTAACACCCGGCATCTTGATTGCTTCACGATCATCCAGTGTTTTTAACTTCGCGCCAAAAACAGGACTTCCAACATAAATAGCATTGAGCATTCCGGGTAACTGCACATCTACACTATATTTTTTACTGCCATCTAATTTGTCCATCGTATCGATACGAAGAAGCGGTTGACCAATAATGGTCCAATCTTTGCTGGGTTTTAATACTAACGTCTTAGGATCTGGTGGTGTGAGCTTTGCTGCAACGTCAGCCACTTTACCGTAGCTGACCGTGCGATTAGTGGCAGCGTGGGTAATGATACTATTTTTGACCGTTAACTCCGCAACAGGCACTTTCCATTCTTGGGCAGCAGCTTGTAATAACATCGCCCTTGCTGAAGCACCACCTCTGCGCACCAAGTCCTGCGAGAATCGAATACCAAAACTTCCCACCGTGAGCATTTGACCCCAAATATTTTGACGCGCCAAATTTTCATGCGAGCTCACCCGTTCAGCAGTTACCTTACTCCAATCACAATCAAGCTCTTCTGCTACCAATTGCGCAAGCCCAGTTAAAGTGCCTTGCCCCATCTCAACTCGAGCAGTCCGAATAATGACCGAGTCGTCAGGTTGAATGACAACCCAGGCATTAATCTCTGGTGTATTTTGAGCAGAGGCACCATAAGCCCGATGAGGGATTTGAAAGCCAAGAATCAAACCTGACCCTGTTAATGCTGTGGTCACTAAAAATTTTCGACGATTCATGTCAGCTATGGAGGGTATTACCGAGTTAGATATAGGCATCTTTATTACGCCTTATTTTTGTTTGGGGTTTTAGCAAAGTCAACCGCCATGTGAATCGCTTCACGAATCCGTTGGTAAGTTCCACAGCGACAAATATTCGTCATGGAATCATCAATTTCTTGATCGGTAGGATTTGCTTTACGTTTTAACAAGGCACTAGCTGCCATAATTTGTCCAGACTGACAATATCCACACTGTGGCACATCCACTTTAGCCCAAGCTTGTTGTACCGGATGAGATACATTTTCTGATAAACCTTCAATCGTTGTAATTTTGTCAGCACTTGTAAGCATCGACAATTTATATACACAACTGCGCATGACCTCACCATTGATGTGAATAGAGCAGGCTCCGCACTGGGCGATTCCACATCCAAATTTTGTCCCCGTCAATCCTAATTGCTCACGAATCACCCAAAGCAATGGTGTATCGGGCTCAGCATTGACCTCATAGATTTTCCCATTAACGTGAATGGCCGTCATCTCAATCTCCTTAATATGCATTATTCTGAATTGATACTAAATTGATTACGTGAGATATCTATTGGGGTAAATACTAAATACGCTCCCTGTAATTAATACTTAAGAAATTTTCTTAATGATGTAACGACCTGTAGATATTTCCCGATCAAGTTTTTTTGCCTCACGTAGCTTTCCCCAAGCTTGCACTATTTGACGTTGAGAAATATCCGGGAAATACGCTAAAACATCATAAAAATGTTGAGGCGTTATAAGTAATTTCTCAATAGACTGAACTAAATCCATCGCATTAACTTCGGATTTATAGTCAGGCGAACCTTGCACTCCATCAATAAACGGATACTCAATCTCATCGTATTCTGAAATGTCGGAGCCCTCTGGAATGGTGGCATCAACTCCCCACTTAGCTGTGAGAGGGGCTAAAGCACCTTTCGTCACAAGTAGTTGAGTACTGGGATCTAAATGCGATCCTCGAGCACCATCAATAATGACAATATCTTTTGTGGGCCGGACCCGATATGCTAAAGCCTTTTCTAACTCTTGGGGATTAAAGACATCAACATCATCATCTGTGACGACAACATGTTTAACACGCTTTAAAGACATTAATGCCATTAATGCATTTTTACCTTCACCAGGTCGTTTACGAATCGATGCGTATACATGTAAATTACATCCTGCTGCAGCTGGGGCGTATACCGCAGTTGCTTTGACGCCAGCCGTAGCAAGAGCTAGCCAACCGGACCCCTCGAGTGGTGGCGCAATGAGATAGTCCACTTCATCCGGCATATGAAGTGCATAAAACACCGCATCCTTACGATGCGTAATTGCAGTAACTCTGAACACTGGATTGAACTTGATTGGCCCAACAAAGCCTGTGAAGTCTCCAAATCGACCCTCATCTTCAGTCCAACCAATCGGCAGCAATTCCCCTTCAATAACAATTTCAGCATCTGCTGGAACTTCCAAATCAATAGTCTCGCATTTCACAAGCTTAACGGGTTCACCCGCTAGTGCACCCGCCAATTCAAACTCGTCTTGACCAGAAGCAACCATGTGCGCCGCAGCCATCAAAATTGATGGGTGTACTCCGATCGCAATGGCTAAAGGTAATGCCTTACCTTGTTTAAAAGCGCGCTCATAAAATAACTTCAAATCTGAAGCTCCCACCAAATCTACGCCAGTTTCTTTTTCACTGCGAATCATAAAACGATAACAGCCTACGTTTCGCCCATAATCAGGATCACGTGAAATACCAACGGCTGAAGTGATATAAGGACCACCATCCAACATGCTCACTAATGGTACGGGTATAGCACTTAAATCGATATCGTCCCCAACCTTAATCACATCTTTCACTGGACCTGTTTTAACCATCACTGGCGCAATATGATGATAAAGGCGTCGATGAAACTCTTTACCCATCTCACGATGATCACAATCTAAACTAGCAGCAACTCGAGTCCGTGACCCAAGGATACCGCTAACAACACCCATGTCATATCCTTTAACGCGCTCAAACCATAATGCCTTTGATGATGCAGCAGTCCGCGCAGAAACCTCTCTTAAGTCAACCTCTTCTTTAATTCTAAGAAGTTCACCTTGTTTTTCTAATCTATCTAAAAATCCTCTAAACTCGCTTGCCATATCCGCCCCAATATAATTGATGAGATTTATTCCACCACCGCTCCTGAACTTTTTATGACCTGAGCCCACTCTTTTAATTCCATCCTAAGACGTTCATTTAATTTTTCTGGGCTCCCCCCCTCTGCTTCAGCTCCTATAGCGCCTAACTTGATCTTCATATCAGTAGAATTCAGCGACTTATTGAGTACTGCATTTATTTTAGTAATAATTTCTGGGGGTGTTCCTTTAGGTGAAAAAAGAGCATGCCAACCACTTTTATCAAAACCCTTGTATCCTAATTCTTCTAATGTAGGAACATTAGGTAATTGTGATGATCTTACTGGCGTTGTTACTGCCAGAGCTCGTAACCGCCCGGCTTTAACCATGGGCGCAGCCGACGGAATAACATCAATCATGACATCTACTCGATCCCCCACCATTTCATTTAATGCTGGAGAGCTTCCTTTAAAAGGAATATGTGTCCACTTAATGCCCGCCGAATTTTGGAAATAAACTCCCAACAAATGTTGAAAACTACCATTACCCGCAGAGGCCATCGATAAGCTATCCGGTTTGACAGAAGACAATGCAATGAGTTCCTTAATACTCTTTACTTTTAATTCATTACGCACAACAATAATCCCTGGCGCAGAAGCAAATAGAATAACGCCATCTACCTTCATCATGGGATCAAAGTTTCGATCTTTATACAGAATAGGACTGATCGCAATAGGACCAGTGCTTGCCACTAATAAGCTGTAACCATCAGGGGTCGATGATGCAACCTGTTCAAGTGCCAACATCCCTCCGGCGCCTGGCTTATTTTCAACTGTAAATGCTTGACCAAATGCCTCTGTCAGTGAGTTGGCCATTAATCGTGCCGCAATATCCGTAGCACCTCCCGGTGGATAGGGCACAATAATCTTTACAGGATGCGACGGATAACTTTGTCCTAACACAGCAGCGCTGATTAACCAAGTTCCTAAACTCAATAATAAAATAATAGCTTTTTTCATTGGGACCTATTCTGCATTTCGCGTATTCACCATGAACTTAACTCAGGCTGGCATCTGATAAGACTTCAACTCCAAAAATTCATCAATTCCAAACTTACCTAATTCACGACCAAATCCTGATTGTTTAAAGCCGCCAAAGGGAGCTAGCATATTGAAATTAGCGCCATTAATATCTACCTGACCTGCTCGAATTTTTTTCGCAACTGTCAATGCTTCATCGCTACTAGCTCCCCACACGGCTCCGGCCAATCCATAATTTGTATTATTGGCAATATCGATTGCCTGATCGACATCCTGATATTTAATTAAAGAGAGTACAGGTCCAAACACCTCTTCTTTAGCAACCGTATTCTCCGGAAGGACATTACCTAAGATTGTTGGAGACACAAAAAAACCTTTCACTACCCCTTCCGGCATACTCTGCCCACCAATCAATAATTGAGCACCCTGCGCAATTGCCTGACCAATAAATTCCCTAACTCGCTCTTGTTGTACTTTAGAGACCAAAGGACCCAGCCGTGTTGATTCATTCATTGGATCACCTAGGGTAAAAGACCTAGCCTGAGTGACGGCCATTTCAGCTACTGCTTCATAATCTTTTTCATGCACTAGCAATCTTGTCAATGCCGAACATGTTTGACCAGAATTCATAAAACAAGAATTCACTGTAGCTTTTGTGGCTTTTTGCAAATCAGCTCCTGGCAGAATAATCGCTGCAGATTTTCCACCAAGCTCAAGCCTAACTCGTTTAATTTGATTCGCCGCCGAGGCCATAATGGATTTACCGGCTCTTGTTGAGCCGGTAAATGAGATTAAATCAACCTCGGGTGCTGTCAACAAAGTTTCAGCAACGCTAGCGCCATAACCAAATACTAAATTAAAGATGCCTGCAGGTGCGCCAGCTAATTCAAATGCCTTGGCTAATAAAATCGCATTCAAAGGTGTTACTTCGGAAGGTTTTAATATCACAGTGCAACCACTAGCAATAGCTGGTGCCACTTTTGCGGCAATTTGATGCAAAGGGTAATTCCATGGAGTAATCGCTGCAACAACACCTGATGGTTCACGTACCACCTTTGAGTTACCAATCTGCTCCTCCCAGATGAAACCTTCGAGTTCTTTAGCTGTTAATTCAAAAGTAGCAATTGGTGAAGCAACTTGAACGCGGAGCGTCATTTTTAAAGGCATGCCTAATTCACTCAAAATGACCTTACCTAACTCCTCTTGCTGATCCTTTAATACCTGTGCAATCTTTTTCAATAAATCAATACGCGTTTTAATAGAAGATTGCGACCAACTTTTAAATGCTTGATGTGCCGCCTCTACAGCTGTCAAGATATCCTCAGGAGAAGACGACTGAATTGAGGTAATCACCTCTTCGGTAAATGGATTAATCACATCGATATGTTCGTTACCCGTACTAGATAACCACTGTCCGTTAGCATAAAATTGAGTATGTTGTTGCATAATGCGATCCTTTAATTAATAATGATTATTCTGCTTTAATGCCATTCGTTCGAATCAGCTC
The DNA here is from genome assembly GCA_903875135.1 of uncultured beta proteobacterium. Lineage (GTDB taxonomy): Bacteria > Pseudomonadota > Gammaproteobacteria > Burkholderiales > Burkholderiaceae > Polynucleobacter. The sequence continues at coordinate 8,040 of CAIQUZ010000092.1, forward strand.
AGACCATTTAATCATTTCTCTCTGAACTTGATCACGCAATTTTTCAGGTGATCCACCAACAACATCGGCACCTAAATCTGCGTAGCGTTTTTTAACTTCTGGCATCTCTAATATTCGATTTACCTCTTGATTTAGTTTTAAGATGATTTCTTTAGGTGTTTTGGCAGGAACATATAAAGCAAACCATCCGGTCGCTTCAAATCCAGGAATAGTCTCTGCAACCGTTGGTATATCTGGTGCAGATGACGATCTTTGTTTACTTGTCACAGCTAATGCTCTTAATTTACCCGCCTTGACTAAGGGTAGTGAAGATGGAATACCATCAAACATAATTTGAACATGTCCGCCCATTACATCATTCAAAGCTGGACCACTACCTTTATAAGGAATATGAACAATATCAATTCCCGCTTGTCTTTTAAATAGCTCACCAGCCATGTGCGGTGTAGAGCCCTGTCCAGGAGCAGCCGAGCTATATCCTCCGGGCTTGGCTTTCGCTAAATCAATCAGCTCTTGTAAATTCTTAGCAGGAAACTCTGGATTTACCACAATAATATTGGGTGAAATCGTGACCCATACCACGGGTTCAAAATCTTTTATGGGGTCATATCCAATATTTTTATATAAAAAAGGATTGATGGCTTGAGTGCCTCCAGTCGTAAAGAAAATGGTGTACCCATCAGGTGCGGCACGAGCAACCATTTGGGCAGCAATATTACCACTTGCCCCAGGTCTGTTATCCACGACTACCGATTGATTCAAAGCCAGGGTTAATTTTTCAGCTAACACTCTTCCCGTTACATCTGTTGGCCCACCTGGAGGGAAGGGAATCACCATGTTAATAGGCTTAGACGGATAATTATTTGATGCAGATTGACTCTGCGCAACACTAATCCATCCTAACCCCAAAAATCCAATAAAGAGCACGTAAATCCATTGCTGGTATTTCATATCTATCTCCATCCGTTTTTTATTAGAATTACCTATCATGTATGACGAATACAAAGCCTAAGTTGGTGTTTCTCGTAAAACTCTTTTCAATACTTTTCCATTAGCGTTTCGCGGTAAAGAACTCACTCCATGAATTTGTCTTGGTCTTTTATAGTCGGCTAAAAATTCTTGGCATAAGGCTTGCACCCGTAACTTGACTTGCTCAATGGGTTCACTCGTGACAATAAATGCTTGCGTTGACTCCCCCCACCGCTCATCTGGAAATCCCACCACTGCACACTCTTGAACAGTAGCTTCACGTAAAATAACTTCTTCAATCTCGATGGGATAAATATTAACTCCACCACTTTTAATGACGTCTTTACGACGATCAATCAAATACAAATATCCATCCTGATCGACTCTGCCAATATCTCCTAAATTACACCAATCATTAACCTTTACTTGTGCTGTCTTTTCTGGGGCATTAAAGTATCCTTCGAATAAGGTAGGACCCCGCAACCAAATATCGCCGATCTCGCCCTGTGGTAATGACTCCGTAGACTCACCGCGAATTTGGATCTCAATCTCAGCAATAGGTTGACCGACACATCTCAATTTATTACTCTGATCAATGGGGCGAAGATTCGTAACAACCCCAGCTTCAGTAGCGCCATAAAACTCATGTAGTCCCACGCCATTAAATTGCTCCTGAATAGCATCCTTCGTTCTAGTTGAGAGTGCCGATGCCCCAGAAATCAACATCTTCAATGATTGGAAATTTAAATTTCCTATAGGAGTCTTCTTCTCTTCTAAGACTCTATCCAACATAAATGGAACCATAAATGACCATGTAACAGCAAATTGATGAATCGCCAATAGAGCCGCTTTAGCGTCAAAACCATCTAAAATAACAACTTGCCCACCCATAAATAACTGCGTCAAAGTAAAGGTAAACGGTGCTGTGTGATGAAAAGGCCCGCATTGCATGGAGACGTCTTCCGAAGTGATGCCAAACTCTAGAGCCCAATAATGATAGGCTAAAGCTCGATTCCGCTGAGTAACCATGGCACCCTTAGGTTTACCCGTGGTTCCGGAGGTATACCCTAAATAGAATAAATCATCCTCAGTAGCATCCATTGGTATAGCCGACTTAGATGATTCGGTGATTAACTCCTCTAAATTTTTTGCTGGGGCGCTACCTCCTCGACAAATGTTGATGACTTCATCTGATAACTTCGCCTGATCGATGATCTGAAAATATTGCTGATCATAAATAATTGTTTTAGCACCAGAATCATCTATTTGCTGAAACACCTCCGCGGCAGTAAACCGATAATTGACCGGAACCATACAAATCGACGCCTTGGCACAAGCAATCGCAATCACAATATAGTCCGGGCAATTCGGCAAAAGTACTGCAAGCCGATCCCCTTTCTTTACGCCTAAAGCCAAAAGGCCTTGGGCTAGCCGAGTTGATCTCTCATCCAATTGTGCATAGGTTAAGGACTCGTCCTTCCAAAACACAGCCACTTTATTGGGTTGACGTCGACTGATTAAAGAAAGAGCCCTTTGGACAGTAACTGGTACAGACATGGCAATTAACCGATGACTCGATGTTGCACTAAATAAGGTCGTTTTTGGGTAGCTTTAATCTCAATCGGCCGGTGCGGCAATACGACTTCTGCTTTACCAGTGTGAGTAACTTCACCTTTTTGATTAACGGCCTCTACAGTCAACTCAACGAGATTATCTTCATCTTCTACCCACTTCCTTGTAACAATCCCTTTGCATGTCAACACATCGCCAGGGCGCACAATGAGTATGGCTTTTGTTGAGAACAGTCTCAATGGACGATCCCATAAAAAATCAGTAAGCATTTGACCGATAAACCCCATACCCAACATACCGTGAGCAAACACTCCACCCATTCCACCAATATCTCTTGCAATATCTTCATCCACATGGCTTGGATTAAAGTCGCCAGAAGCTCCTGCAAATTTGGCAATCTGCAACCTAGTAATTGCAGGTTTAGTCAGCTCTAAATGTTGACCAATTGTCATATCTTCAAAATAGGGGCCTTCAATTTTTTCTACAGTTTGCGTCTGATTTGGTACAGCTAATCGTTGTTTAAAGTCCATCTGTATTTCCTTTCTAATTAGTTGTCTCTGACAAAAAATAATTGTGTAGCCTCGACAAGAGGTTCGTCGGCCTCATTCTTCAGTTTAATTAAAACGGTAAAGAAACTTAATTCTCCATAAGTTTTACTCTTTTTGCGCCCGGTATCGATCACCTTAATTTTGTGAAAGATCGTATCTCCAGGTCGAACCGGTTTGAAATAACGGATAACCTGCTCACCATGAAGTAATAGTGGCAAATCAACTTCTGCCTCAGATAACACTAACGCCGTTTTAAAATCACGAAAACAATTGATAAATGTTGGTGGCGCAACAATCCCTTTATTTTCAGACTGCGTAGCGATTTCCTCATCCAAATATAAGGGGTTGTAGTCCCCCAGACAACTGCACAAGGCATCAATCCGATCTTGTGTCACTACCGATTTAGACCAAGGTGTTTCCGCACCTAGTGCGTTTAAATTAATAGCCAATCTCAATCTCCTTTTTACTAGTTAAAATTTTGCTTCCATTAATCTTTTTGATAATTTTTTTGAGGCAGCTTGCGTTTGTTGTTCAATCTTGCCCCATTGCTGCGTATCGACAATATTCAGTGGGAAGACAGTTGAAATAGCCGATAGCACTCTACCTTCTTTATCGAGTATGGGTGCAGCGATAGCCCCAGCACCCAAGGTACTTTCACCGCGATTAATCGCAATCCCATCTTTTCTTATTTTGGCAAATCCCTTTTGTAAATCTTCACGAGAAATAATAGTCATTGTTGTTTGAGGTTTAAAGCCTGTGACTTTATAAGCAGCATCTAACAGCGCAGGAGGAGATAACGCCAAAAATAATTTACCAGCTGCAGTTGCATGAAGCTCTCTTTGTTCGCCAACTCGCATTATTACTCGAAGTGTATTTGGACTCTCAACAGTGGAAACCACTAAAATATTTAATCCATCTAAAATACTTAAATGCGCGGAATGCCCAGTTTGATTGACTAAATCCGCTAAAACTGGCATTGATAGTTCGACCATCGTGTTGCGCTGGGAAAATAATGCGCCTATTTTCATTGCTGTTGATCCAATCCTAAGTCGACCTGTTGTAGGATTTTTTTCTAACATTCCCCAAGTTCGAAGACTGCTGGCTAGTCGAGAAATAATACTTTTATCCATTTTCAAAATATCAGCCAAATCGGTAACACTCAACTCCGGCTGCTGATGTGAAAATACCATCAATAAACTCATGGCTTTATCGATTGTTTTACGACTAGATTCAGTTGATCTAACAGCGTCTCTCATATTATTTTTTTAACTTTATATAAATTACTTTAAAGGCTATTTAAGAGAATAAAACATTGGTTGCTAATATGACAACCAATGTTTTATTCTTATGAACTAATTCAGCTAATTATGGACAGTATTTAATTGGGGGGTTTATATTATTAGATTAATTTGAAAATTATTTTTTAATAAATAATCAACTATTGTCAATATAGCAATTATTTATATCGACATAGATGAGTCCCACTCTTTCGACTTTTTTAAAAAACCTATAACTTGCACAGACCTCCTTCATCGAGAAGATCATGATCCTCTCCCACCTTATTGGACGAAAAATTTGGGTATTCAATTAATTCAACTCGGCACGAATCCAAGCCTAAGTATTAATACCTATAAATATGAATTAAATCTGCTAATATTTCAGCAACTCAATTAAAGGTTGAAGACTTTCGAAGTAAACTAACCCATAAAGAACATTCTTGATCATCAATTTTTGCTTAACCGTTGAAGGCACATCATGAATCGACGTCTGTTTAGTCTTGGAGCCACAACTGGATTATTGGGTTTATATCTCCCACAGTTATCTTCAGCAGCATCGTGGCCCAATAAGCCCATCCGCTGGATAGTGCCATACGCTCCCGGAGGTCTGAGTGATACCTCGACCCGTATCGTGATTCAAAAACTCATTGAAAATACAGGTTGGACCATCGTTATAGAAAACAAACCCGGCGCAAATGCTTTAATTGGCTCTGAATTTGTCGCAAGATCTGCCCCAGATGGCTATACCTTTTTAACCGTATTAGCTGCCCATTCTGTCAACCCGACACTTTACGCCGGCACCCTATCTTTTGATCCTCTGAAAGGTCTAACGCCAGTCTCTCTCGTCGGAGTAACGCCTTTAATGATCACAATTAGCAATGCTCTTCCGGTCAAAGATCTCAAAGAGTTTATTGCCTATGCAAAAGCTAATCCGGGAAAACTATCCTATGGATCCTCAGGCATCGGCGCTGCTGCACATATGGCAACCGAACAATTTAAAATGAAAACAGAGATTGACATGGTGCATGTGCCTTATAAAGGCTCTGCTCTGGCTCTTCAAGACTTAATAGGTAATAACATCCAAGTATTTATCGATACTCCACCGACCGTCATGCCCCAAGTGCGTAGTGGAAAAATCAAAGCATTAGCCATCATGTCGCATAAGCGTATCTCGAGTGCCGCTGAAGTCCCTACCCTTCTAGAAGCTGGTGGACCCGATTTGGATGCCGCAACATGGTCAATGTTTCTGACTAGTGCAGGCACTCCTAAAGACATTATTGATAAAGTCGCCTTTGAGACAAAACGCGCTATTATCTCAGCCGATATGAAAGTACGCTTTGATCAATTAGGTCTTGAGCCTTTTGGCAGCTCCCCCGAAGAAACGAGTAAATTTTTAAACGCTGAGGTAGCCAAAATGGCAAGCATCATTCAATCAAAAAATATTAAGCCAGAATAATCATTACTGAAAGAGAAGACTCATGAAATTGATGTTCAAAATAATATTAATTTGGTTGGCGTTGATCAATAGTTGCTTTGCTCAGACTTATCCCAATCGCCCCATTATTCTCGTCGTGCCACAAGCCGCTGCTGGAACCAACGATATCGTAGCTAGGTTGATTGCTCCAGCTCTTGGTGAAGCCCTGAAAACATCCATTGTTATCGAAAACCGCCCTGGAGCCGGAGGGAATATCGGTACCCAAAGTGTTGGTAAAGGTCCCAAAGATGGGTATACACTTTTATTAACCATTAACAGCGCCCAAGCCATTAATCCAGCTCTTTACAAAAACCCAGGATTTGACCCTATTAATGATTTTGTGTTTTTATCGTACATTGGATCTACGCCTTATGTCCTAGTAACACCACCAAACTCGCCACTTAAAACAATGGCAGATGTAGTTGCCAGCGCTAAAAAACGTCCCGGGGAATTATCTTACGCATCTGCTGGAAATGGCACTATCAGCCATCTCCTAGGCGCCATGATTAATACCAGTGCGAATGTGGAGTTACAACATATCCCCTATAAAGGTGTATCGCCAGCTATTAATGATGTACTAGGCGCTCAAGTTCCCCTTGCATTTGCAAGCCTGCCATCCGCCCTCACCTATATTCGTTCTGGAAAATTAAATGCGATTGCTATGAGTTCGCCAAAACGTTCGTTGCTCGCACCGGAAATTCCTGCTATTGCTGAAACCTACCCTGACTGCGTAGGTGAGGTTTGGGTTGGGTTATTTGCACCAACGGGAGTTTCTCCAGATATCGCCAGAACTTTGCAAAGCGCAATGGAAAAAGTATTATCTCAAGCCGACGTGCGAGAAAAGTTAGCGGCGCAGGGTCTCGACTTAACGCCAGTTCCTAGTAGCCAATTAAATGCCAAATTAAAAGACGAAATTAACAAATGGAAAAAGATTGTGAAAGACTCAGGTGCACAACTAGATTAATTACAGTTTCTAAACGCGCCGAGCTGTAACTGCTGTATCGGAACCCATCCGATAAAAGGACCTTTCAGAAACTCACCACCCGTACCGCGCAGTTTAACCCAATTGCCTTGCTTTTCTACAACCCAATAAAAATTCGTATCACGATTGATGGTGCGCAATGGACTTACGTCATTGGGCTTCCCATAAATACTGATTGGCAAAGCATTGCCTCGGCTATCTGACTTGGCCCAGCCACACGAACCAGTACTCCCATCCTCTCTAAAATCAGCCACACTTTGAGCTGATGCAGATGCCATCAAAATAAGTGTCAAACAACTAGCCCCAAAGGATAAGCGTAGCAGCTTCATCTGTCGTGTCTTTTGAATTTATTGTAGCAATTCTTGCGCAGCAATCACACCACTGGCTTTGAGTTTGATGCCAAAAGCTTGCAAGCCCATTTCACATCCAGAGATTGCTGCCATGAGCGAGAGCTCATTACAATCGCCAAGATGGCCAATCCGAAAGACGCGGCCCTGTAATCTTCCCAGTCCTGTACCTAGCGACAAGTTATAACGCTCAAGAATGAGTTTGCGTAGGGCATTCGCATCAACGCCCTCTGGCAAAAGTACGCTAGTCACCACCGGGGAATACACGGCAGGATCTTTACACAATACCTCAAGTCCCCAAGCCTCAACTGCAGTCCGGCAAGCTGCACCTAATTTTTGATGTCGCAGAAAAACTTGATCTAAACCTTCACCCATAATCATGTCAATGGCTTCACTCAAACCATACAATAAATTGGTGGCGGGTGTCGTCGGAAAATATCCGGTCTTATTAGCTTCTAAAATTTCATCCCATGCCCAGTATGCTTTAGGCATCTTGGATTGATGACTCGCCTCAATCGCTTTTTTTGAAATCACATTAAAACCAAGACCAGGAGGCATCATCAGCCCTTTTTGAGATCCACTAATCGTGACATCAATACCCCAAGTATCATTTTGATAGTCGGCAGAACATAATCCAGAAATCGTATCCACCATCAACAGTGCAGGATGCTTCGCCGCATCAATCGCTTTTCTGACCGCTAACATATCCGAAGTAACACCTGTCGAAGTCTCATTATGAACCACGCAAACGGCCTTGATCTCATGCTGTGTATCCGCCTTTAAGCGCTCTTCAATTTTCTGGGCATCGACCCCATAACGCCATCCTTCAATACCGGGTTGCCCAATGATCTCCGTACGTAATCCCATGCGCAGTGCTAAACGATTCCATAGCGAGGCAAAATGACCCGACTCATACATCAAGACTAAATCACCGGTGTTTAAGGTATTGACTAATGCCGCTTCCCAAGCGCCAGTTCCAGAACTGGGATAAATAATGACAGGATTTTGGGTTTTAAATAAACGTTTAATTTGCGTTAATAGATTTAAACCAAAAACACCAAACTCCGGACCGCGATGGTCAATCGTCTGATAACTAATCGCTCGTAAAATTCTAGAAGGAACAGGACTAGGTCCTGGTATATGTAAAAAGTGTCTTCCTGAAGGGTGGTTGTCGAGTTTTAACATGGCAACTTGTCTTTATTATCAATATCAGAACTCTTATTCTAACTCGATTAAAGCCAGCCTTTGGGTAATTACCATCTACCCTATAAATTGGTTTATCCTTGGGTGTCAATTGAAAAAAATAAACGCCCATGAATAAGCCAAGTGTGACTCACCTATTAGCTGATCGTTTAAAAAAATCAAGCTCCTCTGAAGTCTTTACCGATATCGCTAGTCGTGGCCGTTATGCTACCGATGCCTCCATTTATCAAACCATCCCTTATGCAGTGTGCGTTCCTCGCTCTAGTGATGATGTCGTTGCGGCTATTCAAATTGCCCGTGAACTAGAAGTACCGATTCTGCCGCGTGGTGGTGGAACTAGCCAATGTGGACAAACGACGGGTGCGGCATTGGTGATCGATAATTCAAAATATTTTAGAGATTTACTAGACGTCAATGTGGCAGAAAATACCGCTACCGTCCAACCAGGAATGGTCCTAGATCATCTCAACGCGCATCTCAAACAACATCAATTGTGGTACCCCGTCGATGTGTCGACGTCTGGTCAAGCCACTATCGGCGGTATGGCCGGGAATAACTCCTGTGGGTCACGCTCAATAGCTTACGGCAATATGGTACATAACGTATCAGAGATCGATGCTTGGCTAGCAAATGGCGAATTGGTTAAGTTTGGACTGATGGAAGAGGCCCTAGGACGCGCGAAACAATTGGGTGATATGGTTCGAGGCCTGGCTCTCCAATACCAATCAGACATTGATCAACACTGGCCTAAAGTGCTGCGCAGAGTTGCTGGCTATAACCTTGATATTTTTCATAATCAAAATGAACGCCCCTACACACCGGATGGTAAGGTCAATCTAGCCCATCTTTTAGTCGGTAGTGAAGGATCGCTAGCGTTCTTCAAACAACTACGCCTCAAACTTTCTCCATTACCAAAACATAAAATTTTGGGAGTCATCAATTTTGTCAGTTTTCAAAAGGCAATGGATAGCGCTCAACATATCGTCAAATTAGGGCCTAGCGCTGTTGAATTAGTTGATCGAACCATGCTTGAATTAGGCCGCGCCAATCCCGAATTTAAGTCGGTGATTGAAACCGCCTTAATTGATCAAGATGCCCCAACTCCTGAGGCAATTTTACTCGTCGAGTTTAGTGGTGAAGAACAAGCGCCACTCATTGCCCAACTCAAAGATTTAGTCAGTCTGATGGCTGACTTGGGACTACCTAATAGCATAGTTGAAATGATTCATCCCCAAATACAAAAAAATCTTTGGGAAGTCCGTAAGGCGGGTCTGAATATCATGATGAGTCTTAAAGGGGATGGTAAACCCGTGAGTTTTATTGAAGATTGCGCAGTCCCACTAGAGCATTTAGCCCAATATACCGCTGAACTTACCGAGGTTTTTAGTCAATATGGCACTCGTGGCACTTGGTATGCTCATGCATCAGTAGGTACTTTACACGTCAGACCAATTCTGGATATGCGTCGTGATGGTGCCAACAAAATGCGCGCTATTGCTGAAGAAGCCTCTGTACTTGTCAAAAAATATAAGGGTGCATTTAGCGGAGAGCATGGTGATGGTATCTCTCGTGGTGAATGGATTCAATGGCAATTTGGCCCCAATATCAATCAAGCCTTTACCCAGATTAAAGATGCTTTTGATCCAACTAATTTATTTAATCCCGGCAAAATTGTGAATCCACCAAAAATGGATGAACAACATCTCCTGCGTTTTCATCCAAAATACGATGTAAAGTCCTTAAAGACGAGTCTCGATTGGTCTGCCTGGAATGTCCAGAATAATCCGTTAACGGAAGAAGTCACTGCTCCTGGAACGGGCCAAGATCCAGCTCAAGGCTTTGCTAAAGCCGTTGAAATGTGTAATAACAATGGTCATTGTCGAAAATTTGATGCGGGCACCATGTGCCCTAGTTATCGCGTCACGCGCGATGAACAACATCTCACACGCGGACGCGCCAATACCTTACGCTTAGCCTTGTCGAATCAACTGGCAGAAAATCATCTCACTAGTGACGTGGTTAAAGACGCAATGGATTTATGTGTCGGCTGTAAGGGTTGTAAAAAAGAATGTCCCACCGGTGTTGATATGGCGAAAATGAAAATAGAATTTTTGAGCCACTATAAAAAGAAACATGGCCTGAGCCTTAGAGATCGCTTAATTGCTTACCTACCTCAATATGCGAGCTTCATTAGTAAAAGACCTCAATTAGCCGCTCTTCTGAACTTACGTAACAAAGTTCCTTGGATCGCCAAACTAACTGAATTATTGCTCGGTATTTCTGCGAAGAGATCTTTGCCCGTTTGGCAATCCACCACCGCCTGGGACTCCCCCTATTACACAATGGGGTATGACGATTGGAAAATAGAATGCATGGCGGGAGAAAAATTAGTCGTGTTATTTGCGGATACGTTTAATGGTTATTTTGAACAAGACAATATTGACGCCGCGGCAGATGTTTTAGCAGCTGCTGGATACTGGGTCTATATCCCACGCAAAGATCAAGGGCATTACTGTTGTGGTCGAACCCTTCTGAGCGGTGGCTTAATCGATGAAGCCAAAGTCCAAGCCCAGGAACTTTTAGACTTGTTATCGCCTTATGCTGAGAAAGGCTTTGCTATTGTCGGCCTAGAACCTTCATGCATCTTATCTCTACGCGATGAATATTTAATGATGGGACTTGGCCATCAAGCTGAAATAGTGGCGAAGCATAGTTTTACGTTTGAGGAATTTATTGCTCAAGAAATACAAAAAAACAACTTCCCAACGAGAAATACACGCACGAAAAAGTTGGAATTTCGAGAGGCTGAGCAAGAAATCTTGGTGCATGGCCACTGTCATCAAAAAGCCTTTGATGTTGCAAACCCGATCTTGGATGTTCTCAAAATGATCCCCGGTGCAAACCCCAAACTAATTGAAACCTCTTGCTGTGGGATGGCGGGTAGTTTTGGCTATGAAGTGGAGCATGAGGAAATATCCATGCAAATGGCTGAACTCTCCTTACTACCCACCATTAGAAAATCTCCCAATGCCATCATCGTGGCAGACGGCACAAGTTGTCGTCATCAAATCGAAGATGGCACCAGTCGTAAAGCACTCCATGTAGCAAAGGTTTTACAAATGCACTTAAAGTAGAATGAATGATAATCAATAAAAAAGATGGAGTCATGATGAGAATCAGAAATACTTTGGTGTTTTTTGTACTTCTTTGTAATGGACTTTTTTTATCTTTCTGTTCTCAGGCGCAATCCTATCCCAATAAGCCCATTCGCCTAATCGTTGGCTTTGCACCAGGTGGCGGAACGGATATTGTCGCTCGGGCAATTGGCCCCAAAGTCGGCGAGATTCTGGGACAACCCGTCATTATAGAAAACCGTGCTGGCGCCGCCGGGACGATTGCAGCAGATTTTGTTGCAAAATCAACACCCGATGGATACACCCTGCTCATGGGACATTCCAACTCGAATGCAATCGCCCCTTTTGTATTACCTAAAGTTCCCTACAACGCTGCAACCGATTTTTCCCCCATCACTTACTTAGGATATGTGCCCAATGTACTGGCTATCAATCCTGCAACGCCCGCCAATAATGTGAGTGAACTTGTGACCATCGCCAAAGCAAAACCTGGGCAACTTACCTATGGCTCCTCTGGAATAGGAAGTACCCAACATCTTGCGGGTGCTTTGTTTGGAAAAATCGAGGGAATCGATATCAATCATGTCCCCTACAAAGGAAGTGGCCAAGCCATTATTGATCTTCTCGCTGGTCAAATCACGATGAATTTTGATACCTTGCCGCCTTTACTAGAGCAAATCAAAGGTGGTAAATTACGTGCACTCGCAGTGTCAACACCAAAGCGCCTTCCTCAACTTCCCAACGTACCGACATTTTTAGAAGTGGGGATTCCGGGATTTGATGTGACGAATTGGTACTCCGTTATGGGGCCAAAAGGATTGCCGTCAGAGATGATTGCCCGTATTGATAAAGCGATCAAAGCAGCAATGATTGATATTAATATTAAAAGTACATTAGATTCTCAGGGCTTACAAACTTCTGGGCCAGCAACGCCAGAGGCTTTCGGAGTATTTATTAAATCGGAATTAGAGAAGTATGCAAAGCTCGTGAAGGAGCTCAATATTAAAGCAGAATAAGTTTTCTGCGATGAAACAACTCAGTGTGAGTTTTTTACTTTACTGAAGTCGTTAAAAAAACTATCGACGTTCTTTTGTTTGACAATGGATTCTTTTTGCAAAGCGTCTGCTTCTGCTTGTTTTTGAAGATCACTTTTTAATGCAGCCTGTAATGGTGTTTTTGGAGCAGGATCATCAAGCTCACGCTGCTTTTGCTGAATAGCTGCAATAACTTTTGAACAATTAGCGCAAGTAGTAAGCCCGCGCTCTTTTCTTTCAGCGTTCAGTGGTTGTAAACAATTTCTGCAGACTTTTGATTGCATGATATGTTATTGCCTCTTTTTATCTATTCATTCCACAAAACATATTTGTAACTTTATTTACGAATTCAATGTAAAAATAAATATTTTATTAAATCTACTATGTATCATTTTATTACAGTTTTTTTAATTAAGCAAATTATCCAAAACCCTAATTGAATTAAAGTGTTACTTTTCAGCAACTTCGTTTATAAACCTCAAGTCAAAATTCAGTATG
>CAIQUZ010000093.1 GCA_903875135.1 uncultured beta proteobacterium
CTAAAGGCTAGAGAGATTCCTTCGATTTGATCTGCAGTAATTCCAAGGCTTTCGAAGTGTGTTTTCCATTGTCTGGTTACGCGCCATACGCGATCGATAATGGCGCCTGCTTGCTGCGCCGATAGACCAAAGCGCTCTTTAGCGCCATAGGCATTATCAAGTGTGGCTAATTTACCTTGAGGTCCAATGCCTAGATGTTGATAACGCTCGCTTGCAATGACTGCATGTGGCATCACATCATAGAGCGGACTTAGGCTCCAGCCTTTAAGCTCATGACTCCATAAGAATGCATGATTGCGAAGATGATCATCATCGTTACTGACAAAAAGATTAAAGATCATGCGTGCATAAAGCTCTTCAATATCAGATTTGACTGTTTGAATCACGCAATATCTGCGGATGGCATCCGCAATATCCATATAGCTTTTTGTATTAGATTCTGATTCGTGACAGGCAACTAAGGTGAGGGCGCTAAGCACATGATGACGAATTTCTACTGACCGAGCACAAGCAGTCCAAGAGCGATCGAAGCGTTTGACCATCAACACTTTTTTCTTGCCGACTTGCTCTAATTGAGTTTGCGCTACATTAAGGCCGGCTAACTGCGCAAGTTTAAGAGTCGCGTATTCAATGCTTGGCACATCTAAGACCCCATCGGTGTTGCCTGGGAACTTAGCCATCCATAAAATGTTGTCATCATCGCGCAAACTTGCCTTAGGGCGCATGCCACCAAGTCCGCTACCCACAATCAAAATTCTGGATAACGCTTCTGATACTGGCAAGCCGGCCTCGATCTTCTGCGCACCCTCAAGTATGTATGACAGATTGTGAATGCTTTCATGAGCAGGGCGCTCCTCTTGATCTAAGGAAGATCGAATGTCTAAAGCTCCAACACGATCACTGCCTGCTTCGAGTAGATAGGTTGATTCTGGAAGACTATTGGCTGGGACCTTAAGCCTAGCTTCAATCACTCTTCTTCCCCACGAATCAGGCGCAGCATCTCGAATTCCACCAAAAGCCTCTAAGCCGTTAGGTGGAACGAGGCGTTTACCTTTGATCTCACTTTTATTTTTAAGACTAAGGGCTACTGGATCCACTTCTTGGGCGTTGCTCCTATCTAAATAGCGTAAGCCATAAGCAAATGAAGAAGCAATAAGTCTTGAGCCTTCTTCATCTACTTGCAGTTGTCCTGCTGGTACAAATTCACCATCAAGATTGGCAAAGACAAAAAGATCTTTCGTGGTATTTGCCATCAGAAATCAAGCGCTTTCATTTCCGCTGTACTTAAATCACGCACACGTTGTGGGCGTGAGCGACGTTCCAAAGCAATGATCGCAGGATCATCGCCGCTTAAGAGCTGCAATAAGGTCATGCCGGGTGCGATTGCATCTAAGTAACGAAGAAGTGTGCCAATGGCCACACCGGGATCACCCTTTTCAATGCGTTGTGCAGTAGCGCGAGATAGGCTGGCACGAACTGCAGCTTCACCTTGGCGAACACGACGTGCAAGACGTAAAGAAACAAGGCATTGCGCTATTTCAGCGGATTGGCCAAGTTGCTTTGAAGCTAGGGTCAGTTCTTGATCTACGCGCATAGTTGCCTCATGCATTTTGTTAAGTATGAGGCGTTAATATACCTGTTTATAAACCATAGGTCAATAAATATGACTCATAAATGAGTCTTTAAATTATTTAATGACTTATTTATGAGTCTTTTAACGATTTACAGTAGCAAATTTAGGCTTGTAATTTCGTCAAAGGGATGCCTCGTTACCGGACTAGTTCACCATGCATTTTTCTACAAAGCCCTCTCAGTCACTCCAACCACGCCGAAAAATCTGGATGATTTTACTTTTACAGACGCACTGACTCAGACTAGCAAACATCTTAAAAAATTGTTCGAAATTACTTAAAATATAGGCAAATCACTCCATAGGGATTAGCAATAAAAGCTTCTCTTTTAACCGTTGGCGTTAGAGCTTTTTTTCAATGAGATTCTTGAGTGCTCAGTTATCTCTAGAAAGCTCAGTAACCATCGTTTTATATTCAGATAACTGCTGCCTAAATCTTTCATACGCTTCAACTCAGACACCTCTAGGCCACTGTATTTTGATCGCCACTTATAAAATGTGCCCTGACTGATCCCGTGTGTTCTTAAAATATCTGCAATCGTAATGCCACCTTCAGACTCTTTCAAGATACTGACTATTTGGCTTTCGCTAAACCTTGATTTCTTCATACAACTTCCTGTTATCAATATGCCTTAAATAACAGAAAATTCAATTTTTAAATGGTTTACTTTCTATGGAACACTACAATACCACCGAGGGAAAAAGTGCTGAGATGTTTAAAAATGTAGGAATTTATTGAAATATGTATAAAAAAGCTAATAAAGTGGCTTTATCTATAAAAAAATATAAATAAGTATAAAAAAGTTTAATATAATATTATTTTGTATAAAAAAGTATAAAAACATATAAAAATGTGTGAGAAAATAACCATTCAGATAAAAAAGTAATGCTAAGAGGTGGTTATGAGTGAAATCGGCTACGCAAAGTTAAAAACCAAGCTAAATTTAAGTGCCTTTGATCCACTCATGCCAGCGCGCCTTGCACCTGTAACGAGCGTAACGCCGACCCAGCACGCCTTATTGATACCGGCAAAGGTTGCCCCCAAGAATGATTTACCCTTAAGTCACCTCTTGTTTGCTCTTAAGCACGAGGGGACAAATTTGCCATTGTTATCCCAAGCTTTAAGAAAAATTTCTGCGCAAGAAATATTGGCCGCAATTACATCATCGCCTACAGGCGCCTATATTCGAATTGCCTGCTACTTATGGGAGGTGTTTAATCAGCAAGAGTTAAAGGGTTCACCTACAGTTACTGGAATAGCAGCCAATTTATTCGATCCTAAAAAATACATTACAGGACCCAGCAAACGCAATGCTAAATGGCGTGTTAATTTCAATGGCTTAGGTTCTTTAGATTACTGCGTAACTGTTGAGCGAAGTGCACGTATAAATAGCTTGCTTGAATTGAATATTTTGCAAAAGGCGAATGAATTTCTATCTAGGCTTGGACCAACCGCATCCGATAGGGCGATGTCTTGGGCTTATTTGAGTGAGACCAAAAGCTCTTTTGAAATTGAGCATGAAACGCCAAGCGTAACTAAAGCAGAGGCATTTGTAGAGTTGCTGAAAAAAGCACACTTCACCAAGCAATTAGATGAAGAGTACTTAGTTGGATTGCAAAATACTGCCATTACTAATCCACTGGATAGGGCAATTCATTACCGACATGAGCAAAACTGGTTAAGTAGTCCATTACGAGGGGCTGCTGGCGTCACGTATATTCCACCGCCACCGGAAATCGTTCATGATTTGATGAAGGGCTTAGTCAATTTTGCAAATGTCTCTCCAAACCAGATGGACCCTTTGGTTGCCGCTACGGTTGTTTCATTCGGGTTCGTTTTTATTCATCCGTTTATGGATGGTAATGGGCGTTTGTCCCGATTCTTATTTCATCATGCTTTGTGTCAGTCCAGTTCTTTAAAGAATGGCTTGTTGTTGCCAGTATCTATTGCGATGAAGCGTAATGAAGATGCCTATCTGGGAGCACTAAAGAGTTTTTCTGAGCCTGCCCGTAAGCGTTGGGAAGTCATTTGGATTGATGGTGATGAATATCGAATGACCTTTAAGTCCGATGATTCTATATATCGCTACTGGAATGCTACTGCATGCGTTGAGTTTGGATTGGAGATGGCTAAGCAAGCATTAGAAAAGGATTTAAGAGAAGAGACTGAGTTCTTGGCGAAGTATGACCTCATGTATCGTGCTATTGATAGCGTATACGACGTAAGAAGCAAAGAACTCAATACCCTAATTCTGACATGCATGGAACAAAATGGAAAACTTTCGGCTAACCGTCGTAAGAAATTTGCGACAACAGTATCAGAAGAAATTTTTGATGCTATTGAAGCTGAATATTTGAAGGCGTTAGGGTGATTTAAAAAGCCATGGGCTTATCTATGTTCGAAGGAGGTTGTGCTTTGATTCTTCAGAAAAACCCTGTAAGATTGAAGCTAGAAGTAGGTCACGGGGCAACGTTGCTCAGTTGAAAACTTTCTGGCGTGATATTTGAAGAAGTAAATGAAGCGTATTCAAGCCAAATTTGTTCGAGTTGCGGAGAAATCTCCGACAATAGTCCGAAAGGTAGAGCCGATTTGAATAAGAGACGTTGGAAGTGTCATTGTGGATCTGTTCACGACAGGGACATCAATGGCGCTCTTAATATTCTTGCGTTCGGACATGAACGTCTAGCGGTAGGAATCCCCGTCCTTTAGGGCGGGGAGGATGTCAACTCGGTTGAGGCTTTAGGGGTTAAGGAGCTTTAAGCGATTTGTACAATCACTTGATGACCTTCAATGCCCCAAGCAAAGGTTTGAGGTCAACTAC
>CAIQUZ010000094.1 GCA_903875135.1 uncultured beta proteobacterium
AGACTACCCCCTAACGGAATTACTCCACCGTTACACTTTTAGCGAGATTTCGTGGTTTATCCACATCCGTCCCTAGCCTGAGTGCCGTGTGATAGGCTAACAATTGCAATGGGACAACGTGGAGAATCGGAGATAGGTTTCCATAGTTTTCCGGTAACCGTATCACATGGATACCTTCACTACTTTGGATATTTGCATCGACGTCAGCAAAGACATATAACTGCCCACTTCTCGCCTGTACTTCTTGCATATTCGATTTCAGTTTTTCTAATAACTCATCATTTGGCGCAACGGTGACCACTGGCATCTCTTGATCAATCAAAGCAAGTGGTCCATGTTTTAACTCACCGGCAGGATAAGCCTCCGCATGAATATATGAGATCTCTTTTAATTTAAGAGCCCCTTCTAGTGCTATGGGGTAATGCATTCCCCTCCCTAGGAAAATGGCATTTTTAAACTTGGCAAATTGTTCGCTCCAAGCAATAACTTGAGGCTCTAGTGCTAATACAGCATTTAAAGCCACTGGAAGGTGTCTTAGTCGGTCAATCTCGATTTTTTCTTGTTGAATACTCAATTTTTTTTCTTTTTTGGCCATGGTTAATGCTAAAAAGTACAATCCAACGAGTTGGGTCGTAAAAGCTTTAGTTGAAGCAACACCAATTTCTGTTCCTGCCTTTGTCTGAAACTTCCATTGCGTCTCACGCATCATCGCGCTTGTCGCTACGTTACAGATAGCGAGGGTTTTGGTATGGCCTAGTGATTGGGCGTGCCTTAACGCCGCCAAGGTGTCTGCTGTCTCCCCTGATTGTGATACCACGACAACTAAGGCAGCCGGATTGGGTACTGATGAACGATATCGATATTCGCTGGCGATCTCGACCTGTGTCCGCACCCCCGCAATGCCTTCAATCCAATACTTTGCTACACAAGCGGAATAATAGCTGGTGCCACAAGCAAGGATCAATACATCTTTTATCTCTAACCACTCTGCACTTGTGGCCCCAAAAATGGATGGTGCAATTGATTCAATATCTCCAACGGTATTAGCGATTGCAAAGGGCTGCTCAAAAATCTCTTTTTGCATGAAGTGTTGGTAGGGGCCCAACTCAATGGAGGCGGCTAATTCGGGTACGTCCTTTACCTGTCGTTGAACGATTTGCCCCTGTAAATTGATTACTTCAACTTGATCTTTAGTGAGGGTAACGATATCTCCCTCCTCCAAATAAGTCATCTTCTGAGCATGATTGGCAACTGCTAAAGCATCTGATGCTAAAAAGTTTTCCTGATCTCCGTAGGCGACAACCAAGGGTGAACCAACCCTTGCACCAACCAACCTATCTGGCAAATCACTGGCCATCACCGCGATGGCGTAAGCGCCATGTAACCGAGGTAACGACTCCCGAACTGCCTCTGTTAAATCACGATTGCTCATTTTAGAATAGACATCATATATTAAGTGAGCAATCACTTCAGTATCTGTTTGGGATGTAAATACATAGCCCTTTTGTTGTAATTCAGCACGTAATATTTCAAAGTTTTCAATAATGCCATTGTGAACAACGCCAATTAAATCCCCGGAAAAATGTGGGTGCGCATTATCGGTATTGGGCTTTCCATGAGTCGCCCAACGTGTATGAGCAATGCCCCTTAAACCGAAAAATGGTGATGTATTGAGTTTGAGATCTTGGACTCGTTCTGTCGTTCTGCTTCGCTGAAGCCCTTGAGGTTCTCCAACCACGGCTAATCCACAGGAATCATACCCGCGATATTCGAGTCGTTGTAGACCCTCAACTAGAATATCCACAATATTTCGATTCGAAACTGCTCCAACAATTCCACACATACCTTAAATTCTTTCTGATTAATCTTTTGATTTATTTTTTTGTGGACGTTGCCAATCGACGCTCAATTGTTTTGCTCTGCTAATCGTCAATTTTTCAGCCGGAGCATCTTTCGTCAAGGTCGTACCAGCTCCAATCGTCGCTCCTTTACCAACGGTCACAGGTGCGACCAATTGTGTATCAGATCCGATAAAAGCATCATCTTCAATGGTGGTACGGTGTTTATTCACCCCGTCATAATTGCAAGTAATCGTTCCCGCACCAATATTGACACGTTGGCCAATATCCGCATCACCAACATAAGATAAATGATTTACTTTACTGCCTTGTCCAATATGGCTATTTTTTACTTCTACAAAATTTCCTACATGGGCTTGGCGCTCAATAAGAGTACCGGGACGAAGCCTTGCATACGGACCGATAATTGCCATTTCCTTTACGACACTTCCTTCTAGATGAGAAAAAGCTTTAATCTGAGACTGAGAACCAATCTTTGAGTCCTTGATGAAGCAGTAAGGACCAATACTTACGCCTGCAGCAATCTCAACCTCCCCTTCAAAAATACAACCAATATCAATGGTGACATCAGACCCACATTGAAAATGACCACGAATGTCAATTCTCGCAGGATCTAAGAGAGTGACGCCTTGCGCAAGGAGAGTTTGGGCTAAATGCTCTTGCCATACACGCTCAAGTTGAGCTAGTTGGGCGCGGCTATTGACTCCTTCAACCTCAAAGGCAAATTGTGGGTGTAATGTTCTGATTGGCACACCATCTTTAGCAGCAAGAACAACGATATCGGTTAAATAGTATTCACCTTGTGCATTATTGGGCTGTAATTGCTGAATCCACTTTTTAAGATCCTCGGTAGCGCAAGCAATGATTCCGGTATTAATTTCTGTAATTTGCTTTTGCTCAGAGCTTGCATCTTTTTCCTCGACGATCCCAACAACTTCAGAATCCAAATTTCTGATGATACGACCGTAGCCAGTAGGGTCTTGGCGAACTTGCGTCAAAATGGCAAAAGCGCCATTTTGAGCTAATTTCAACAATGTTTCTAGCGTCTGAACTTGAATTAATGGGACATCACCATAGAGAATCAATGTCGTTTCTGAGCTATTTAAATGAGGCAAGGCCTGTAATACCGCATGACCAGTTCCCTTTTGCTCTTCTTGAAGGGCGATAGAAACAACATCTTGGCGCTGATCAAGAAAGCCTTTAACGGCAGACTGCCCATGACCTAGAACCAAGCATGGGTGTAACCCGCGACCTAAGATCTTTAAAGTGTCAAGTACATGTCCTAGCATCGGCTTTCCAGCTAAAGTATGAAGGACTTTAGGCAGAGCTGAGTTCATTCTCTTACCCTGACCGGCGGCTAATATGACGATATTCATTGAATAAGTATAAGTGTTTTAATTTGGCGACTTTAAGTCGATGAGTCTCTGAGTAAGGGCATGAGGATTTGTTCAGTAGAGCAGGATCCATCAAAACCTTCATCAATCGCTAAGTCTTTAGGTCCAAGGCTAGTTTTAGAATCTAAATGAAGTCCCTTGAAATCAAATAAATTGGCGTCTAGTAAATGCGAAGGCACTACATGCGTTAATGCTTTAAAAAGACTTTCTACTCGACCAGGGTGTTGTTTTTCCCATTGTTTCAAAAGCTCTTTCATCGCATTCCGTTGCAGGTTTGGCTGACTGCCACAGAGGTTGCAAGGAATAATTGGAAACGCTTGATCCTTTGCATATCTTTCTAAGTACTTCTCCGAAACATAAGCGAGCGGCCGTATCACTATATGCTTGCCATCATCCGACTGAAGCTTTGGAGGCATTGACTTTAATTGACCACCATAAAACATATTGAGTAACAAAGTTTCTAAAATATCTTCGCGGTGATGACCCAAGGCGATCTTCGTTGCACCCAATTCATCAGCAACCCGGTAAAGTATGCCGCGCCTTAGGCGAGAACAAAGCCCACAGGTGGTTTTCCCATCAGGGATAACACGTTTAACAATGCTATAGGTATCTTGCTCTTCAATATGAAACGGCACTTGCAAATGCCTTAAATAATTTGGCAGTACTTCCTCTGGAAAGCCTGGCTGTTTTTGATCGAGGTTCACAGCAATTAAATCAAAGTGTATTGGAGCGCGCTCACGTAATTTCAACAAAATATCTAGCATGGCGTAACTGTCTTTACCACCAGAAACACAGACCATGACTTTATCGCCCTCTTCGATCATATTAAAGTCACTAATCGCTTGACCCATGAGTCGGCAAAGCTTTTTTACAAGCTTATTTTCTTCAAAGACTACTTTCCTAGGATCAACGATTCGGTTCATAAAGTGATCAATTTTTCTTTCTAAACAGCTCTACTCCAACACCGTCACAATCAGGATAGACGTCGGGCTTTTCAGAGGATACCCTAGCAGCTAGTACTTGTGGATGAGCTAGCATTTTTGTCATGATTTCATCACATAAAGTTTCTTGTAACTGAATATGGCCATGGCTAACAATCTCTTTAATGGTTTCACGCATAAAGTCATAATCAACAACCTCACTGAGCTGATCCTCTTTCGGGGTATTGTGGACGAGCGGAACATATAAATCAATGTTAATGATGACGTGTTGCTCGGCTTTCTTTTCAAAATCATGCACGCCAATATTAATCAAAATATCGTAATTTCTCAGAAATAAGCGTCTGCAGTTACTCAACTCAAAAATGCTTTGGGAATTATTCATGTTTCCTTATTTGACTTTTGTTAAAAACATTACGTCACGTTGTGAGGCTTGAAGATGTTGGCCACCATCCACATAGATAACATCTCCCGTCATCGCTTGGGCTTGATTTAAAAATAGAATGGCATGTGCAATATCCGCAGGGGTAGATGATTGGCCAAGTAGAACCTCCTGGTGCGCCTGCGCAAAACCATCTGCACTTTGATCACCAGATGTTAATGTAATTCCTGGGGCAATCCCCATGACCCGCAGTTGCGGAGCAAAATACATCGCCTGCATTTTGACAGCGGTATCTAGTGCACTTTTGGATAAGGTGTAAGAAAAATAATCCGGATTTAAATTACTTAATTTTTGATCAAGAATATGAACAACAAGTCCTTTTTCTATAGGTCTTAATCTTAATTGTTCAAAATACACTTTACTTAAAATGAGAGGGGCTGCAAGATTAATCATGCAGTCTTTTACAATATTTTGATACCGAACAGTCGCTGGGTCGTCATATTCAAAACGAGAAGCATTATTCACAATACAATGTGGAAGGCCGAGTTGATCAATGCATTGGGGAATGATTTGCTCTACTTCTGATTCATTTTCAAGATCTGCCTGTAGACCGACCGCAAGACGTCCGAGTGCATTTATTTTAGAAATGGTTTCCAGCGCCTCTTGCTTTGATTTACCATAGTGAATAGCAATATCCCAACCTGCCTTGGCCATTTCTAAAGCAACTATTTGGCCAATGCGTTTAGCAGCGCCTGTAATTAAAACGATTTTTTGAGATTTCGTCATTAGGGTTTAGATAACATTTATGGACATATTAACAAGTAGTGAAGCTTTAGAACATTGCCAACTATTATCCAACCTTATTGATGAAGAGATTGAAAAACATGGCGGGAAACTCCATTTTTCACAATTTATGGAGTTCATTTTATATTCACCCCATTATGGCTACTATACGTCGGGTTCATTCAAATTTGGTGCAAAGGGAGATTTTATTACAGCCCCAGAAATTAGCCCTTTGTTTGGGGCAACCATTGCCCAAACCATCGGGCCAGTCCTCCATTATTTTTTGGAAAAGAACCAACCATGCTCAATCCTAGAGTTTGGTGCAGGATCCGGGAAACTTTGTCAGGATATTCTGATGAATCTACATCAAAATAACCAACTTCCTGGAAAATATCTCATTTTGGAAGTTTCCCCAGAACTGCGAGATCGTCAAAAAAAGCTACTAGGACGTTTTTTAAAGGATCATCCCTACCCCATCGAGATCGAATGGGTTTCTAAGATCCCCGATCAATTTGATGGTGTTGTTTTAGCAAATGAAGTTTTAGATGCCATCCCCGTCGACCTCGTCATTAAACAGAATGCTCATTGGCATTACCGGTGTGTAAGTAAGTGCCTTAAAGCAAGCTCGCCATCCTTCTCCGATCATTGGCAATGGCTAGTGGGGGAGCGAGTACCAATGGATCTCTTACCCTCATATCTTGTCGAGTCAATCAATCTTTATCCGGATGGGTACATCACTGAAATCCATCCTCAATCGAATGCTTGGCTAAGGGCGGTTGCTAATTCTATTCGTCAAGGTCTCTTTGTAACCTTTGATTATGGCTTCCCAGAAAAAGAGTACTATCATGTTCAACGTCATCAGGGAACTCACATGGCACACCATCGTCATCATGCCATTCCAGATATGTTTTACTTACCTGGACTTTGCGATATCACGTCTCATGTTGAATGGACTTCTCTTAACCGAACAGCCTTAAGATGTGGCATGAGCCTCATGAATTATCAAAGCCAGGGCGCATATCTTTTACATGCGGGTATTGGTGGTTTGTTCTTATCTACAACAGATCCTACCAACGCTAAGGATTACGCAATAGCTGCGAATTCTTTTCAGAAATTAATTTCAGAAGCAGAAATGGGAGAGCTTTTTAAAACAATCGCTTGGTCACGAAACCTTCCAGGGAGTATTGATTTTGAAAATCTCTGCGCGACCCTGCCAGGATTTACTGACAAGCAACGATTGCTTGAAGCCTAGCCTTTGCCACTGCCGCTTGAATCAATCTACCATCTTGAGATTCAGTCTTTTTCGCAATCGCTCCAGAATCAACGGATAAGGCTGCGCGGATGAATTTCTCCCACATAAAAACATCAACTCCAACCCGATAAGCGGCATGCAGAACCTTTTCGAATCGCTCCGGCTTTCGCCATAAATCGACTTGATCAAAGAAGGCTAGAGTTGATACAGCATCTTTTAAAACACTCGGATGAGACTTCAAGAGCAAATTGAATATTTTGGCAAATTGTTGTAATTCATTGGGAATTTTCCACTGAGTTACCCAACGACCTAATTGATCTATATCGACTTGACTCAGCAAATAAGCGAGCTGATTCGATAAATCTTGCTGATGATTCGCCCCTAAATGAACGAGTTCTTTGGTCTTTTTAAACAGGTTTGGTTGCTCAAAGTCGGGCGGAAAAAAGTATTCTGAAGCGTTGATATCTTGTAAAACATCTAACATTCTGGAAGGGTCTTTTTCTAAAAGCCCTTTACTAAACTCTTGCCAAACTCTCTCCGGCACTAAATATTTCAACTCACCATTCGCCACCATCTGTTTTACAAGACGAAGGGTATTAGGGTCAATCATAAAATCGTTGAGTTTTGCCATAAACCTTGCTAAGCGCAAAATTCTCAACGGATCTTCCTCAAATGCTGGACTGATGTGTTTGATAATTTTTTTAGCCAAATCCAGTTGCCCACCAAAGGGGTCTATGAAGGGGCCAAGCCTTTCACCTTCAAGGTTGATTTCTTGAGCTATTGCATTGATCGTAAAATCCCTACGATATAAATCTTGTTCTAATGTAACCTCAGGGTTGGTAAAAAAGGTAAACCCCTTATAACCATGTCCAGATTTTCTTTCAGTCCTTGCAAGGGCATACTCCTCTTTAGTTTGAGGGTGCAAAAATACTGGAAAATCTTGACCAATCGGTTGAAATCCCCTCGCTAGCATCTCTTCAGGAGTGGATCCCACAACAACAAAGTCTTTATCTTGTGCCTCAATACCCAGTAATTGATCTCGAAGAAAACCCCCAACGATGTAGGTCTTCACTTTAAAAGACTATCCAAGCGAGTTAGTGTCATACCAAAAATCTCAGATAAAGCATTTGCTTTCCCCTGTGAAAGAATGCTGGGTAGTTTCATTGATGCGATGTTATCCCGAGACATAATGGTCGGGCCCGGCATTTTTTCTAATAGTAATGCTTGTAAATATCCCGCCCATTTTGGTAAGGAGATCACGGGTCGAGAAAAGCCTTGTTTTTTTGCCGCAAATTGGATAATTTGTTTTAACGTTAATACTTCCGGCCCTGCTAAATCATACGATTGGTGAATTGTTTCAGACATCTCAATCGCCGCAACAAAAGCTTGTGCAACATCCTGGACGGCGACAGGTTGAAAAAGATTATCGGCTCCGGATAGCGGCATGATAGGAAA
This sequence comes from uncultured beta proteobacterium, assembly GCA_903875135.1. Taxonomy (GTDB): domain Bacteria; phylum Pseudomonadota; class Gammaproteobacteria; order Burkholderiales; family Burkholderiaceae; genus Polynucleobacter. The sequence continues at coordinate 8,064 of CAIQUZ010000094.1, forward strand.
GTATCTCTGTAAATTCCCAAACATATTAATGAAACTATCGTCCTGTCCAAAAATCACGGATGGTCTGAAAATTGTCCAATCTAGGCCTGAATTCTTAACTCGTTCTTCAGCAACGCCTTTACTTCTTAAATACATTGACGGGCCTTGTTGATCTGCCCCTAATGCACTCATGTGGATATATCTTTTTAAACCAAATTTTTGCATCGACTTCATCACATACATCGGCGTATCGATATGTGCTTGTTGAAACTCTGGACCATATGGCAGGATATTTTGAGCATGTAATACCCCAACTAAATTAATGACGACATCATTGGGTTGTAAGTTTTTTACTATCTCATCCATGCTGTCTTGAGTCATAGAGTGGATGACAAGCGCAGTGGACCCCCTATTTTGCTCAATAGATGCAATACGTTGTTGATGGCGCGTTGGGACAATACTTGGGTATTCGAGTTCGCTTAATCTTTTTGTTATGTGTTTACCCACAAATCCCGATCCACCAATCACTAAAACCTTAGGCTTCATTATCTTCTCCATTAAGGCAAATTAGAACTCGTCGCTTGGGCTGGATATACCGCGCCCAATTTTTCTTTTAAAGACTGCGACTTTCCAGTACTGAGTATTTCATAATAATTGGCATTTGAAAGAACATTTTTTACATATGTCCTTGTTTCATTAAAAGGGATCGTCTCAGCAAATATTTCCATACTCACTGGCTTCGTTAAGGTTTGACGCCATTGCTTCGGCCGTCCTGGACCTGCATTATAAGCGCCTGAGGCCATTCCCCATGAACCATCCAGATCATTCAAAACCATATTTAAGTAGTTACTTCCGAGCGTCAAATTAGTCTGAAGATCAGATAACTTATCTACGGAATAGTCAGTCATACCAATTTTTTTGGCCACATACTGAGCCGTCGTAGGCATAACTTGCATCAATCCAGAAGCTCCTACTGATGACTTTGCCGCCATCACAAAACGGGATTCCTGACGAATTAAACCATATACCCAATTAATATCTAAATGAATTTGTTTTGTTATAGGTTGCAGCTTTTCTAGGAAAGGGGTGGGGTAGCGCAATGAAAAATTATGCTCCGATTTAGTTCTATCTGCCGTATTCACTGTCCTATCTAGAAGGTCGATCTTTTTTCCGTATTCTGCCGTGGCCAACAATTCACGATCGGTCATATTCCGCAGTTCCCAATTCCATTCACGGTTTCCCTCTGTGCGCAGATTCATGCTGTATAACTTGGCGGCTTTTTCAAATGTCGGCAAATGTGCTGCGATGGACTTTGTATCACTCTCATTCAAGATCGTTTTGGGTGGAACGGTGATAGGGCGACCTAACTCTTCTAAAGATAATTGCCCATAAAAGTTGTATTGACCTGTCAATTTTTCAAATACCTCATTGGCACGACTTTCACCAAGCTCTTTCAGGGCCTTTCCATACCAAAAAGTCCACGCCGGATCTCTTGACCTAACCGCCTCAGGCATCGTCTCAATGGATTCTTTTACCAGTTTCCAATCTTTTTCCCGAAGTGCCACTCTGATTTTCCACTCTGAAGATTCTGCAGACAAGAGTTCACTCTGCCCTAACGCGTGTTGTTGGCGAAATGCGTCAATGGCAGAAGGATCTAATTTCTTAGCTAAAAACTGCCCAATCACTCCCCATGCCATCCCCTTGTTTTCAGCTTGATGTTTCCAATCTACTTCTCCCATACTTTTCATCGCTAAGCTTGGATTCGTGCGTGCTTTTTTGACGATATTGGCAATAGGATCTTCCACGCCCATCTTTTGAGACATTGAATCAAAGTTCATTTCTAAGGCTGAACGACTGATGCCGAGGGTTTCACCTCTCGTTAGCCCACCTCTTAAATATAATTGCGCTACAAGATCAGGACATGCTTCTCCAAAATACTTGGGGTCAATCAGAATCGCCTTAGCTGATGCTGCAACAATCTTAGGAGACTCTCCCTTAGCCAATCGAGATTGCATGGCATAACACTTCAATTGGGTATCGTCCTCTAAGACGAATTGCGGATATTCAAGATCAAAATTACCCCATTCTTTTCTCTTCCCCAAAACAAGCAACCAATCATTACGAAGTCGATCAGCTAGAGCCGTACCTTTATATTTTTTTAAAAATTGATTCACTTCAATGTCCGCATCTGTCGAAGCGTTAGGACGTCCAGAACTATCATACAAACGAGGCTTGATCTTAAAGTACTCTACGTAGTCGGCAATTTCATAATCACTTAACTGATTGGCTAATTGGATAGACTTCAATACATCATTTTTACGAGAGGCCTCTCTTAGGTCCATAAAAATCTTATCCTTATCCGATAACTCAGAGCCTCTTTTAGAAGGGCTAGAAGGAGTTTGAGCGGCTGAATTCGATGATTTCGTATGCGTTGAGGTCTTTGCAAAACTAACAAGGCTTATACTCAAAGTCAGCAGGATGACCATCCTAATCGTTTTGATAGTAAGCTTTTGATATTGACTGTTCATTAATCTATTTTTACTCTGTAATGATGCGTTATATTTCAATCACAATAATATTCGCTATGTTGGACACTTTATGACGAATCTATTTCTTTCCAACCTTCGTAAAGAATGTATTCAACAGCGCATCTTGATTCAACAGGATACGCAAAAGTATTTAACGGTTAAAAAACGACTAAACACGTCTATTTTAATAGGTTTAAGTGAATTACAAGCGATCACGAGTACCCCTATACAAAATCTTGGATTTTATTGGCCAATAAAAGGAGAGCCTGATATGAGGGACGCTTTGCTGCAATGGCAAAATGAACAACCTTCTCGAACCTTGGCATTGCCTATAACTAAGAAATCTGAGCCATTGATCTTCAAGGAATGGGGCCTAGATACACAGATGATGCCTGGGCTTGCCAATATTCCAGAGCCACAAAATAACCTTCCCGTTGAGGTGGACGCTATTATTGCCCCTTGTGTTGCTTGGCGCAATGAGAATCATCAAATTTGGCGCCTAGGTTATGGTGGTGGATATTATGACCGTACATTATTCAGCTACTCACACTCCCAACGACGTCCTTGGTTAATTGGTGTCGCATTGGATGAGCAGGAGTTGAATTCAAGTCATTGGAAAATTCATGCGCAAGACTATCCATTGGATGCGTTGATTACGCAATCCTCTTGTCGCATTTCTGCATCTTTAAAGAGTCTTTAATGGACATTGCCAGACGGAGCTCATTCATTTATTTTCCAATGGGGCTCCTCGGTTTACTTTTGTCTCAATCCTCGCCGGCAACGAGTCCCTTCTTTTTACCTGTTTTTATGATTCAACAATATTTACAAATAAAGTCACCCTTTATCAAAAATATACTTATTGTTGAGCTTATCTTTTCAAATCCGAATATAAGTCTAACCAAAAAAAATCAACGTATTTTTTTAACCGTAAATATCCGTGTAACGGTACCCAATAATCGTCCAGTCAACGGAAAAATGAGTTTAAGCTCCTCATTTTTCTACGATGCTATCTCTCATAAAATATTTCTGAAAGATCCTTTATTAAATCAAATGGCTATTGATGGGGTTGATGAAGCCGGCCAAAAACTATTGACGCAACTAAACCCTTTTATCGGTGAGTTATTCAATAACGCGCCTATTTACGAATTGAGTAAAACCGATTTAACTTATTTTCCAAAACCTCCAAGCTCTATAGAGCTTGAAGATGACGGCGTTCTATTTCGCTTTAACTAACCTTGAGCTGCTGAACAATCGCAATAGTTGGGTCTGCTTGATTCAATGTGTAGAAATGAAGTCCCGGAGCACCGCCAGCGATTAATTGATGGCATAAATCCGTTACCACCTCTAAGCCATAGGCTTTAATGGAGGCGGTGTCATCTCCAAAACTCTCCAATCGTTTACGTAACCATCTTGGTATTTCAGCTCCACAAGCATCTGAAAAGCGAATTAACTGCGAGCTACTAACAATCGGCATAATGCCTGGAACAATAGGAATATCAATATCGTAACTTTGTACATCTTCCAGGAACTGAAAATAAGCATCTGAATTAAAAAAGTACTGCGTTATAGCTGAGTCAGCCCCACAGCGAACTTTATTGACAAACTTATCAATATCATCAGCCGCAGATACCGCTTGTGGATGAAACTCTGGGTACGCTGCAACTTCAATATGAAACCAATCTCCCATCGTTTCACGAATATATTCCACTAATTCATTAGCATGGTGAAACTCGCCATAGTGGCCCATTCCGGAAGGTAAGTCGCCTCGCAAGGCGACGATTCGTTTGATCCCCACCTCTTGATAATGCTTTAATAAATTGAAGATATTTTCTTTTGAACTGCCTACACAGGATAAATGTGGCGCAACAATGAGACCTTCTTCACGGATCTGTTTTACTACATGTAGTGTTCCCTCTTGAGTGGAGCCGCCTGCGCCAAAAGTGACCGAACAAAAGCTTGGTGCAATTTCTTGCACCAAGCGGGTTCTGACAGCTCGTAACTTTTCAACGCCCTCGGATGACTTGGGCGGAAAAAACTCTACACTCAGTTCGATACTCTCTAACAAGTTCATCGACTTAATAACGATAGTGATTTGATTTGAAAGGACCTTCTTTACTAACGCCAATATAGTTTGCCTGCTCATCTGTCAACACCGTTAATTGTGCATTCAGAGTTTTTAACTGTAATATGGCAACTTTTTCATCTAGGTGCTTTGGTAATGTATAAACACCAATTGGATACTCATTGGTATGAGCCTTAGTCCATAACTCTATCTGTGCAATGGTCTGATTTGCAAAAGAAGAACTCATTACGTACGATGGATGTCCAGTGCCACAACCTAAGTTGACTAAACGCCCCTTGGCCAGAAGAATGATTCTTTTTTCTGGTAAGCCGTTCACAGCCGGGAAAATAATATGGTCAACTTGGGGTTTGATTTCTTCCCATTGATACTTTTCTACGCTTGCTACATCTATTTCATTATCGAAGTGTCCAATATTACAAACAATGGCTTGATTCTTCATCTTGATCATGATGTCATGCGTAATGACATGATAATTACCGGTTGCCGTTACGAAGATGTCTGCCTTGTCTGCAGCGTAATCCATCGTTACCACACGATATCCTTCCATCGCTGCTTGTAGTGCACAAATTGGATCGACTTCAGTTACCCAAACTTGGGCAGATAAAGCTCTTAATGCCTGCGCAGAACCTTTACCTACGTCACCATAACCAGCAACCACAGCTACTTTACCAGCAATCATGACGTCTGTTGCGCGCTTAATCGCATCGACCAAAGACTCACGGCAACCATATAAATTATCAAATTTACTCTTAGTCACAGAGTCATTTACGTTAATTGCTGGGAACTTAAGCTCACCTTTTGCAAACATTTGGTATAGACGATGTACTCCCGTTGTCGTCTCTTCCGTCACTCCCTTCACCTGCTCTAGACGTACAGAATACCAAGTTGGATCTATGGCTAATTTGGCTTTAATAGAGGCATATAAAATGGTCTCTTCTTCACTCGTCGGATGAGACAATACGTTAATATCCCTTTCGGCTCGTGCCCCGAGATGCAGTAATAGAGTTGCATCACCGCCATCATCCAAAATCATGTTGGTAAATCCACCGTCTGTCCACTCAAAAATTCGATGAGTAAAGTCCCAGTACTGCTCTAATGTTTCACCTTTAATCGCGAAGACTGGAGTTCCATTTGCAGCGATTGCTGCAGCGGCATGATCTTGCGTTGAATAAATATTGCAAGATGCCCAACGAATTTGGGCACCAAGCGCTTCTAATGTTTCTATGAGTACAGCCGTTTGAATCGTCATGTGTAAGGAGCCAGTAATGCGCGCACCTTTTAATGGCTGAGTAGCTTGATACTCTTTACGGATGGCCATCAGGCCGGGCATTTCTGTTTCTGCAATGGCAATTTCTTTACGACCAAAATCAGATAAGGTGATGTCAGCGATGACATAATCATGTTTTGTAGTTGCTACGGTATTCATAAGCTCTCCGAATAATGCTGAATTCTTGGGGAGGCTCAATATGATGCCCACCAACCAAGAGTTTTAAGGTTAGTGAGCGCCGTTGCCTAGACCCATCAGGGCCCCTCCAAGCCTGGGGTAACTGAGATGATTTATCTCAGTTATCCTCGCAACGCTCCTTGGAGATTTAATTCGATTATAAACCGGCTGCAGATTTTAATGCGATGACACGGTCTCTAGCTTCCCATGTGAACTCAGGTTCTTCTCTACCAAAGTGCCCATAAGCGGCAGTTTTTTGATAGATTGGTCTTAACAAATTCAACATTTTTACAATACCCTTTGGCCTTAAATCAAAGTGCTCACTGACTAACCTTGAAATTTGCTCATCAGAGATGACGCCAGTTCCATATGTGCTAACCATGACAGAAGTCGGTTTTGCCACTCCAATGGCATAAGAAACTTGAACGAGGCATTTTGTTGCAAGACCTGCGGCAACAAGATTTTTCGCAACATATCTTGCCGCATATGCGGCAGAGCGATCAACCTTAGAAGGATCCTTGCCGGAGAAAGCGCCACCACCGTGAGGAGCTGCACCACCGTATGTGTCAACAATAATCTTACGCCCCGTAAGGCCACAATCGCCCTGAGGTCCGCCAATGACAAATCTACCTGTCGGGTTGACTAAGAAATTAATCGATCCTTTAATCAGCTCTTTCGGAAGCACTGGCTTGATAATTTCTTCGATCACGGCTTCACGTAAAGCGTTGAGTTCAATATCGGGGGAGTGTTGTGTTGATAAAACAACTGTGTCGATTGAATCAGGGCGGCCATCAACATAACGCAAAGTCACTTGCGACTTTGCATCTGGCCTAAGCCAGTTGAGACGACCATCTCGTCTTAATTGCGACTGACGCTCTACTAAACGATGCGACAAATAAATCGGCATTGGCATGAGCTCTGGAGTTTCATCCACGGCATATCCAAACATCAGTCCTTGGTCACCGGCACCTTGATCTAGTGGATCGTCTTCGGCATTATTGACACCTTGAGCAATATCTGGACTTTGCTTGTCGTAAGCAACCAAAACTGCGCATCCACGGTAATCGATACCATAGTCAGTATTGTCATACCCTATTTGACGTAGGGTTTCTCTTGCAACTTTAATGTAATCAACGTTTGCTGTAGTGGTAATTTCCCCAGCTAAAACAACTAAGCCAGTATTGCAAAGCGTTTCGGCCGCGACACGTGCCGTTGGGTCTTGCTCAAGAATTGCATCCAGAATGGAATCTGAAATTTGATCTGCGACTTTGTCCGGATGACCTTCAGAAACAGATTCAGAGGTAAAAAGATAATCATTTGCCATATAAACTCCAAAAAAAAGTTCGACAACACGTGCCGAACTGCCTATACGGCGACGCTTTAGCAGAATTTTTGGTTCGCCCTGCAAGTTGTCTTAACTCGGCGATGTCTAATAGTATAACTCTTGTTATCATTTTTATCAAACCTCCCCTTTTTTTGCATATCATAGAGGGAATGCGTTGGCTTACGAACATCCTCGGTTACTTGCCTCTTAAATATCTACAATATGTAGGTTCTTTTATGGGGCTATTGACCTATTACTTTTCTGCAAGAGATAAAGAACTTATCTTAGCCAATTTGTCATTGGCTAAAGAGCAATATCACTTTAAGGCATCACCCGTAGAAGTGGCTAAGTCCGCTGGGAAGATGTTAACGGATAGTCTTTGGATTTGGAAACATCCTGAAAACGCACTTGCATTAACGGAACTCATCAACTGGGAAGTTGTCGAGCGCGCCATTAATGAAGGTCGTGGATTACTTATGCTAACCCCGCACCTCGGAACCTTTGAAATGATTCCACGAGTTTTAGCAGAACATTTTCCAGCAACCATTATCTATAAACCAGCAAAACAACAATGGCTCAATACCTTAATTGAAGAGGGACGCTCTCATCCAAGAATGAACTTTGTCCCCGCCAACATGCAAGGGGTTCGACAAATTGCGCGCGCTCTGACTCGTGGCGAGGCCGTGGGCATCTTACCCGACCAAGTTCCTGGAAATGGCGAAGGAGTCTGGGCTTCTTTTTTTGGACGGCCTGCCTATACCGCAGTTCTTCCTGCCAAGATTGCCTTAAAAAATAATATTCCCACTATTGTTTTTTCTGCAATCCGTAAGCCTGAAGGTAAAGGCTGGTCCATTTATGCAACAAGGATCACTGAACCCTTTCAAGCGGACCCTTTATTAGCCGCTAGACAATTAAACCTCTTTTTAGAGCAACTCATTATTAAAGATCCAGAACAATATTTGTGGATGTACAACAGATATAAACAACCAATTGGTGCACCACCTCCAGAATGATGAATATTTTTAATCACCTATTGAACTATGTTTTATTGGGGGTTTTGTATATTCTGAAATCCCTTCCCGTAAAAGTGAATCATTGGATTGGGGACCTACTTGGCACCCTCGCATCAAAACTACCCATTGAAAGAAAAAAAGTCGTTGATATTAATTTGAAGCTTTGCTTTCCAGAACTGTCCGATCAGCAGCGTCAATCATTAGCACTTGAGCATTGGAAACTATTTGGCAGATCAATTACCGAACGAGGATACTTATGGTTAGGTTCAAAAGAACAAATCCGAAAATTGGTCCACATTGTTTCTGAAGTAGATTTAACTGATGGCCAACCCAGAATGTTTTTTAGCATGCATCTCATGGGTATTGAGGCTGGTCTCATTGGCGCCTCATTGTATGCTTCGGATCTTGGTATTCAAGATCCGATTACCCTTTACATCAAAATGAAAAATGACTTTTTTGATGTGAAAATCAAATCATGGCGCGAACGATTTGGGGCCAAAATGATGCTCAGACAAAATGGTCGAGCTCTCATTCGAGCCATTAAATCTCATCAAGCTGTCATCATCTCTCCAGATATGGATCTTGGTTTGCAAGACTCTATCTTCGTACCATTTTTTGGCGTTCCTACCTGCACCGTGACATCGATCTCACGGTTTGCACATCTAACACAAGCACAGGTTTGTCCGATGGTGACAACCCTCAACCCGGATGGCAATTCCTATACTTGTCGAATCGGAATGCCTCTGGAAAATTTTCCATCCAATGATGAGGCTCAAGATACGCTTCGCTTAAATCAATTTTTTGAAGCTCAAATCAAGCCTCGTCCGCAGGAGTATTATTGGGTGCATAAACGTTTTAAAAATCGTCCAGAAGGTCAAGCAAGGTATTACTAATGCAACTTCAATTTACTAAAATGCAGGGTACTGGAAATGACTTCATCGTCATCGATGCTATCCATCAAGACATCTCCCACTTGACACAAGCTCATTGGAGAGCATTAGCCGACCGCAAGTTTGGTGTTGGGGCGGATCAAATTTTAATCGTGGATAAAGCAACTACTGGTGATGCTGATTTTAAATACCGTATTTTTAATCACGATGGCACAGAGGTTGAACAATGTGGAAACGGTTCACGTTGTTTTGTTCGCTTCGTTAGGGAAAAAGGTCTTACTCAAAAAAAGGAGATTCGGGTTGAGGTTGCCCACACCATATTGACTCTGACGGAACTTGATGATGGGCGTGTAAAAGTTAATATGGGCTCTCCTATCTTGGAGCATCATTTGATTCCATTTAAGGCCAATGGCTTTTCCACGCGCAACATTGGGCAGACTCAAGAATATGCATTGCCCGTATCCGATCATCAGATTTGGGTAACGCCTGTATCCATGGGGAATCCTCATGCTGTTCAATTTGTTCCCTCGGTTGATTTAGCCCCATTATCTAGCCAAGGACCGTTAATCGAGCATCACCTTGCATTTCCTCAATACGTTAATGCTGGTTTTGTCGAAATCGTCAACCGACAAATCATCAAAATTAGGGTCTTCGAAAGAGGTGCCGGAGAGACTCTGTCTTGCGGTACCGGCGCTTGTGCCGCCGTTGTGGCGGGTATTTTACAAAATCGACTGGATTCACCGGTACTTGTTAAAACAAGGGGAGGGGATCTGGAGATTGAATGGGGGGTAGAACTGCATGGCACCTTGGCGATGGTCATGATGACGGGCCCAGCCGCTACAGTTTTTGAAGGAAAAATGGAAGTTTAAAGGGTTTAATCAACTGTAAAACGCTTTTTATATGATTTTTAACAAATATTTCACATGGATACTTTAAATTAACTAAGTCAATTAAGTCATGACTAATGCTGAACGGTTGTTTAGCGCAACATAAAGGTTTTTTATGTCCAAATACAACATTTTATTTGTTTGCACCCATAATTCTGCTAGGTCAGTCATTGCTGAAGCGGTGGCTTCCACCCTTTATAGTGATCGTTTTGTTGGTTTTTCTGCAGGACTTCATCCGCAAGACCAGATCAACCCCTATGCTTTAGAAATAACCGATGAGTTAGGCCGCCCTAGAGATCAAATAAGAAGTAAAAGTTGGGAGGAGTTTGCCGAGCCCAATGCACCCGTGATGCACTTTATTATCTATTTGTACGACCCTCTCATTGGGGAAGCCATTCCACACATTCCAGGCAATCCAGCAAGTGCGTATTGGACCTTTCCTGACCCATCAAGCTTAGGTGAAGGTAACGAGGCTGTCGTGCGCAGAGCAATGCGGTCCATCATGGTCGGCCTCAAGAAACGTATTGAAATTTTAGCGTCAATGCCTTTAGAAACGATTTCTTCCATCGCGTTACAGAAAAAACTTGCTGAAATTAATCAGACCGTCTAAAACTCTTGAAGAATCAATATGGCGTCTTCATTCATTGACGCCATATTGATCACGATATTTTTGTACCATCGGCAAAGCAGCTTTCAGTGCAGAATCTTTGGTTTGCTCTAAAAAGAATAGCAAGTCCATTAAATTTGCAATCGCTAAAACAGGAATTCCAAAGTCTTGCTGAACAGCCTGAACTGCAGACATTTTCCCAATTTCAATAGCGTTACCAGACTTCTCCATGCGATCTAATGCGATCAATACGGCACTAGGAGTCGCTCCAGCTTTTTTGATCATCTCAACAGACTCTCTCACCGAGGTCCCCGCTGAGATCACGTCATCAATAATGACGACTTTGCCACCAAGTGGGGAACCGACTAAAACGCCGCCTTCACCATGATCTTTAGCCTCTTTGCGATTGTAGGCAAAAGCAACGTTTTTACCAAGCGCAGAAAGGGCAATAGCCGTACTCGCAGATAAGGTAATCCCCTTATAAGCAGGTCCAAAGAGCATATCAAACGATATTCCTGAAGCAAGTAGTGTCCGAGCGTAAAATTGTCCTAAAGCACCTAGTTTGGTGCCGTCGTTAAAATCACCAGCATTAAAAAAATAAGGTGAGAGTCGTCCCGCTTTGGTTTTAAAATCGCCAAAAGATAATACGTTGGCATGCAGTGCAAATTCGATAAATTCAGAAGAATGAGGTTTCATATTGAGAATCATAACGGCTAATGTTAATGGAATACGATCTGCGGCAAAAAAAGGTTTTTTTCAGTGGCTACAAACCACAAAAGCTGACTTTATTTGTCTTCAAGAAATTAAAGCACAAATTGACGATCTATCTGCAGAACTCATTGCGCCAGATCATTACTCGTCATATTTTCATTGTGCTCAAAAAAAGGGCTATAGCGGAACTGCCGTTTATTCAAGGCATCAGCCTGATGAAATTCAGTTGGGTTTTGGTGAGCCGGAGTTTGATGATGAGGGCAGATACACGGCGCTTAGATTTGGCAAATTGTGGGTCATTTCGGTTTACTTCCCTTCAGGGTCAAGCTCCGATGATCGGCAAGCAGCCAAGTTTCGTTTTCTCAAGGTTTTTTTTCCTCATCTCGTCCAACTCAAAACAAGTGGCTGTGAGGTTGCTTTATGTGGTGATATCAATATCGCCCATCAAGAAATCGACCTCAAGAATTGGAAAGGTAATGTGAAAAACTCAGGATTTTTACCAGAAGAAAGAACTTGGTTAACGAACTTATTTGATCAAGTATCTTATGTCGATGTTTATCGACAACTTGAGCCTGCAGCAACCGACACTTGTTATACCTGGTGGAGCCAACGAGGGCAAGCCTATAACAATAATGTGGGTTGGCGGATTGACTATCAAATTGCCACTAAAGGTTTGGCGCAATTTGCTAAATATCAGTCAATCTATAAAGTAGAGAAGTTTTCTGATCACGCACCCGTCATCATTGATTACGATTGTCAGCTGTCTGACTTTTCCATCTGAGGCATCAGTGGGGGACTGGCTTGCCGGTCTACTAACCAGACTAATATCAACACGGGTAAACCAATAATGGCCGTTGCCATAAAAAATGTTTGATACCCATAAGAATCAACAAATAATCCTGAAAATCCGGCGAGCCATTTAGGGATGAGAAGCATCATTGAACTAAACAAGGCATACTGAGTTGCACTATAGGAGATATTCGTCAAAGAAGATAAATAGGCAATAAAAGCCGCCGAGGCAATCCCTGAACTTAAATTATCTGCAGAAATCACAAAGATCAATCCGGTGACATCATGGCCTCGTGTAGCTAGCCAAGAAAACAAGATGTTGCTTCCTGCGGATAGAACGGCACCTAGCATCAAAATTCGATGAATGCCAAAGCGCACCGTTAATCCACCGCCGATAAATGCCCCAACTAAAGTCATAATCACCCCAAAAACTTTAGTAACACTAGCCACCTCGTCTTTGGTGTAGCCCATATCGACATAAAAGGGATTAGCCATAATGCCCATGACAACATCGCTAATCCGGTATACAGCAATAAGCCCCAAGATTAAAATAGCCTGCCATTGATAGCGTTGAATAAAGTCAGCAAATGGGTTCAAAAAAGCAACTCTCATCCAAGTCTTAAAAGAGTGTAATTGTTCTTTTTCAACAAATTGGTTTTCTTTTGAAAAAAATACCGTAATCAATCCTACCGACATCGAGGCTGCCATACATAAATACGCAAATTGCCAACCTTTTGCATCGTATATATTCGCTTGCGACTCTTGGGCTCGAGCGGCAAGCCATAAAGCACCGGCCCCAGCCCATATCATGGCAAATCTGTATCCAGTCTGATAGGCGGCGGCTAAAACACCTTGTAACTTTGTGTCGGCAGACTCAATTCGAAATGCATCTAATGCAATGTCTTGGGTGGCAGAACCAAAGGCGACGAGTAATGCAAACCATGCAATCATATGTACTTGCTTTGAAGGATCCGAGAGGGACATGCCAATTAGTCCACCAATCACCAGCAATTGAGCACTCAACAACCAAGCTCTTCTGCGGCCAAGAAGAGTTGATAAAAGGGGTATTTGTAAGCGATCAACTAATGGCGCCCAAACCCATTTCAATCCATAAATGAGTCCAATCCAAGATAAATAGCCGATGGTCGTACGGTCAATCCCGGCTTCTCGTAACCAAAAACCTAAAGTTCCTAAAACGAGCAGTAATGGCAACCCCGCGGAAAATCCCAAAAAGAACATTCGCAATGTTGTTGTTTTGGTATAAGCACTGAATAACCCCGACCAGGATTGCTTTGTATTCTGCGCGTCAGTTGTCATGTCGTTGCGCTTTTGACCCTATAGATAGCAAGACTTCCGAATAGGTTTGCAGCAAAGGTGACTTTTTTACCTTCATGCAATACAACTCGGTCAATAATTCTTAATCCAATCGTATTGGCTAAAGCTTCAAAATCAGCGATCGTTAATACACGAACATTCGGGGTGTTGTACCAGTCGAAGGGCAGAGATTTAGAAACGGGCATTCTGCCACACAAAATATCGATACGATGAGACCAGTGGCCAAAATTAGGAAAGGAAATAATGCTTTCTTTACCAACCCGAACAATTTCCCTTAGGATTGTCTCGGTTTCATGAATGGTTTGAAGCGTTTGTGACAATACGACCATATCAAAACTTTGGTCTGCAAATAAAGCCAAGCCCGATTCTAAATCTTGTTGAATCACATCAAGCCCTTTTTTGACACAAGCTAAAACACTGAGGTCAGAAATTTCCACTCCATATGTCTTCACGTTTTTTTGTTGGCGTATATATTCTAAGAAATCACCATCACCACAACCCAAATCTAAAAGGCTAGAGTGCGGTGCAACCCAATCAGAAATAGCAGAAAAATCAGCTCGAATCATCGGAGTTTTCATCAATGATCCAACTTCATTTTAGTAAAGTAAGCCCGAATCAAACGATGGTATCGCTCATCATCTAACAGAAAAGCATCGTGCCCATGTGGCGCATCAATTTCTGCATAGGTTACAGACGTCTTGTTATCCAATAATGCTTTTACAATTTCTCGACTTCGTTCAGGTGCAAATCGCCAATCCGTCGTAAAACTAATCACCAAAAAACTTGATTTCGCTACCGCTAAGGCTTTTGATAAATTACCTTCGTCATTTTTAGCGGGATCAAAATAGTCTAGGGCTCTCGTAATCAATAAATAGGTGTTTGCGTCGAAATAATCCGCAAACTTATCACCTTGATAACGTAAGTAACTCTCAACTTCAAACTCCGTATCAAAATTAAAATTGTATTCTTTGGGAGCATCCTGACTACGCTTTAAATCTCGACCAAATTTTTCAGCCATATCGTCATTGGATAAGTAGGTAATATGACCGATCATTCTTGCCACTCTTAAACCACTTCGAGGCGTTACCCTGTGAGCATAATAATTACCCTCATGAAAATCTGGGTCACTCATGATGGCATTTCTAGCAATCTCATTAAATGCAATATTTTGAGCTGATAAGTTGGCTGCTGAGGCAATCACAATGCAGTGATCAACGCGATCTGGGTATTGAATACCCCAAGCAAGTGCCTGCATTCCACCGAGACTACCGCCCATCACGGCGGCGAACTTATGAATGCCAAAATAGTCAGCTAATCGAGCCTGAGTTTCTACCCAATCCTCAACTGTTACTAAGGGGAAGCTACTGCCATAGGGCTTTTGCGTATGAGGGTTTATGCTCATGGGACCTGTAGAGCCAAAACAAGAGCCTAAATTATTCACGCCAATCACAAAATAATCATTCGTGTCTAATGGTTTGCCGGGCCCTATCATGTTGTCCCACCAGCCTAGCTTACCTGAATCAGGGTCTTGTCCTGCGACGTGGTGTGATGCATTTAAAGCATGGCAAATCAGAACGGCATTTGATTTTTGATCATTTAAAACACCATAGGTTTGCACCTCTAATGTATATGGCGATATTTGAGCGCCACTTTTTAGAATAATCGGCTCTTGAAATTCAATGGTCAGTGACTGAGTATTCAGACTGCTCATACCAATAACAGAACACTCATGGATAAAGATGCGTTATCTAAAGGCGATTTGGTGAACCCACTCCTTGCAAATCGATGCCAACGGCCAATCACATATGACATCATTAAGCTCGAACGATGGCTGATATCATCTGCTGTCCAAGTAATGTCTTGTTGTGTTTGCATAATTCGGAAAGACTGTTTCAGGGAGGCTTCAACCCTCTCCAAGACCTGATTGATTCTTTCTTGGAGACGACTATCTTCTTGAAACAAAGAGTCTCCCAATAGAACACGGGTCATGCCAGGATTTTTTTCAGAGAACGCTAATAAAAGTAAGGTTATTTCTTGGATTTGTTGTTTACCATTTTCTTCTTTAGCAATAATTTGATTAATCAATCCAAAGATAGATTGTTCAATAAATGCAATTAAGCCATCAAACATTTGGGCTTTACTGGCAAAGTGACGATATAGCGCAGCTTCAGATACTTGAATCTTGGCAGCTAAAGCGGCCGTCGTTACCCGATCACCGAGTGGATTTTCTAGCATCTCAGCTAACGCTTGAAGAATTTGAACACGACGCTCTCCAGGCTTTGGACGCTTTCTCGTCGAGGCCTCTTCAATCGCTGTCGTTGTTTTAGATTCCATAGCTGATATTTCTTAGCAACTCATTTAATGTGATCGAATCATGGTTCCAAAAGCTTGTTCTGTCAAAATCTCAAGTAACAAAGAATGTTCAATTCTACCGTCAATAATATGCACAGAACGCACCCCACTTCTTGCCGCATCCAATGCTGATGATATTTTAGGAAGCATTCCACCTGATATCGTACCATCAGCGAACAAGGCGTCAATTTCTTTTGCCGAAAGATCGGTTAATAACTCACCCTGACTATTCATCACTCCAGGAATATTAGTCATCATGACTAATTTTTCAGCATGCAGTATTTCTGCCATCTTGCCCGCCACTAGGTCCGCATTAATATTGTATGCTCGACCGTCTTCCCCAAAACCAATAGGGGAAATGACTGGAATAAAGGCATCATCTTGGAGGGCTTTAACAACGGCAGGGTTGATGGAGCTAATTTCTCCAACAAAACCGATATCGATTTCTTTCGTCGGGTCTTCTTTATCCGCCATGAATAATTTTTTAGCCTTGATAAGTCCGCCATCTTTACCCGTTAACCCAACGGCTTGTCCACCAAACTGGTTAATCATCATCACGATATCTTGCTGAACCTCACCACCCAATACCCACTCGACAACTTCCATCGTCTCGTCATCAGTGACTCTCATCCCCTGAATAAAAGTACCAGCCTTACCAATTTTCCGAAGGGCGTCATCAATTTGTGGTCCACCACCATGAACTACAACAGGATTCATACCGACTAACTTAAGTAAGATCACGTCTCTAGCAAAGCCTTCTTTTAGACGCTCTTCAGTCATGGCATTACCACCATATTTGATGACGATGGTTTTTCCATGGTATTGCCGAATATAAGGCAAAGCCTCTGCCAAAATTTCAGCTTTTAAATTAGGGGAAATATCGCTTAAGTTAAGGTCTTTATGTTCCATATTGTTCACAAGGGTTAATGATGAGTCGCTAAAGAATTATATTCAGTAATTTGCTTAATATACTCTCCTAATTCATCATTTTTATTTCTTTTATTACTCATGCACCACGCCCTAGCGAGACATTGTTCAGGTTTCATTAGAAAAATGTTAAATTACAAGGGTGAGGTCAACCCAATTACTGAAATTTAGCCGTCTATTCGTCATGAGCACTCTGCTCTTGGTGGCGCTTTTATTTTGCCAATTTTTGGGACTCAAACATTCGATTGTCCATGGGTTTTCAAATACTCATTCAACGATGGCTGTTGTTGCCCCCTCCAGCAATATTCGATCTGACAACTTCTTGCATCAACAACCATCCCCCGTTGAGCACCACTGTTGCGCCTGGGACCATGCAACCCTATCTATCGGTGCAATTTCAACGAGTTCGCCCTCATTCTTTGTTCAAACTACTTTTGAGCTCAAGGCACATCGCCCTAGTCAATTTTTTTACGCCCCCCCTTTATTTTCATATCTCTCTAGAGCACCGCCCCTACCCGCATAGTTATTACTACATCCAGTAATTTTCTATTCGTTTTGGAGGCGCTATGCTGTTTTCCCGATTATTTCAAAAGAAATATTTTCTCGTTGGTTGGTTTTTTTTCAATTTAAATTGCCTTGCTCTTGATCAAACTAATGATCTAGGTGAGGTAGAAGGTTTGACTGTTTCTAGTTCGTCTGACTCTTCTGAAAAACCAAGTTTAAGTCTAGGTCAATCCGAATTACAAAAGAAATTACCCTCCAATCTTGGTGAAGCTTTGGTCGATGAATTGGGCATGAGTAGCTCTTCTTTTGGTCAAAGCGCCAATCGTCCTGTGATTCGAGGCATGGCAGGATCTCGGGCGCCCATTTTTCTGAATGGCCTGAACTCCGGGGATGTCTCCAGTGTATCTTCTGACCACGCGGTCGCCTCAGAGGTTTTATTTGACCAGCAAGTTGAAATCCTGCGCGGTGGCGAATCTTTACGTTACAGTTCGAGCGCTAATCAGGGAATGATTAATCTCATTGATGGCAGAACGCCCTCCACATTATTAAGTGCTCCAAGTCTAAGCTTTGTCAGTCAATACAATCTGAATAACCAAGGGTTTACCAATGGCTTACTTATTGAGGACTCTGTTGGTCAATGGACACTTCATGTAGATGGAACTTCTCGTCAAACAAATAATTACCAACGCACTGATGGTCAATCACAGTCTAACTCTTTTGAGCACCATGATGATATTGGTTTTGGTGCTAGCTATTTCCGTGATGATGGATATTCTGGTTTTTCAATCAGCCAATATCAAAATTTTTATGGGATTCCTTCGGTTGAAGGCTCTCAAATTGATTTAAAACAAAATCGCTATCAATTCATAGACAATTTGAATACCCCATTTGATGGGTTTTCTAAAATGAGTACAAAATTATCCTATGTTGATTACTCTCATCAAGAGAGATCGGCCACAGGAATACCTCAAACCCAGTTTACGAACAAAGCATTCGACGGTCGTATTGAGCTTTTTCATCGACCGATCAATGCCTGGTTAGGCTCTTTTGGTATTCAATTGAGTCAGAGTCATCTTTTGGCAACGGACCTCACCAATCCTTTACTTTCTGCAGCAATCATTCCTTCAACTCAATCGATGAATTTAGCTGCATTTATTGTTGAAAATAAAACGTTTAGTGCCGTTGATGTTCAACATGCATTACGTTACGAATTGGTTCAGCTTCATCCAAATAACAATATTCCCTATTCAGATAACGCCAACTTTTCAACCCCAGTTGGTACTATAGCGCCAAATACCATTGCACCTGTTAATGCGAATTTTTCATTAATCTCTTTATCGACCCAGGGCTCTTGGAACTACTCCTCGGGGTACTCACTAGGCTTAAGGTATAGTCTGACTCAAAGGGCGCCTGGTGTAGATGAGCTGTACTCTTTTGGTAATCACGATGCAACTGCTACTTTTGATGTTGGCAATCCACAACTGTCTAAGGAGACATCGAATCATGTGGAGTTGGGCTGGCGAAAAAACACTGGGCTCGTACACGGGAAATTGAACCTCTATCATGATATTGTCAGTAATTATATTTACGGTTTTTACACGGGCTCTGTCGATCAACAGACCAACTATCCCGTGAGACAGTTTTTACAGTCCGACGCGAAGTTACAAGGAATTGAAACTGAAATCCTCTATAACCCAAACGGTTCAGGTTTTTCGGCACGCTTTTTTGGCGACTCCTCTCGGGGAGTTTTTACGCAAGGTGGTTATCTACCCCTTCAACCGGCTACTCGGCTGGGGGGCTTCATTGCCTATAGTTATAACAATTGGAAATCTAATCTATCTCTTATTCACGCATTTGGCCAGTCCGATACGGCATATAGTACGTTCTACTCGGAGCCTAGCACTAGTAGTTACAACAAATTAGATTTGAAGATTGCCAAAGCTCTCTCGTTCGGAAAAGTGATGGGAACAATCTATCTTCAGGGAAGTAACTTATTGAACGATACCATTCGATACTCCACCACGATTGACACTCTTCGAATCAATGCTCCTCTGCCCGGAAGAGCTCTTGTTGCAGGAGTTAAGATTGATTACTAGGAGATTAATCGCCAAATAATTTTTGACGTAATTCGCGACGCTCTTGAGCTTCTAACGAAAGGTTTGCCGTAGGCCTTGCTAAGAGCCTTGAAACGCCAATGGCTTCACCCGTCTCTTCACACCAACCATACTCACCTGATTCGATTCTTCCGAGAGCCTGCTCTACCTTTTTCAGTAGTTTTCTTTCACGATCTCGCGTTCTGAGCTCTAACGCATGCTCTTCTTCGATCGTTGCCCGATCTGCCGGATCTGGCACCAAAATATTTTCTCTTAAATTCTCTGTTGTTGCATCGGCATTTTTTAAAATATCATCACGTAATTTTTGTAAACGATCCTTAAAAAATTCTAACTGAGCTGGATTCATATAATCCTTGTCAGACATTTTTACAAGAACAGCTTCTGTAATCAGCTCGATGGGTTTATTGATTGGTTTTGGTTTTGCTTTTTCTGTCATTGCTTTTTCTTTAACGGGAGTCTTTACATCTTCGGATTTTGTTTCTGTTACTTGAGTTACTTTTTTACTGGTCGGTTTTTTTGTTGTTGTCGCCATTTTGTCTTCCTTGTGTATCTAAACACTTTTAGTATGTATTCTTTAATTAAACTAAACAGCCCTCTAAGCCCATCATGAGAGTGTCTTTTGGTAAGTCTTGACCAATAAATACAATTTTGGTTTGTTTTAATTCGTTACCCCAAGCGCCAGCCATATCACTGCCCATCATTTCATGAACTCCTTGCAACACAACTTTTCTATTCGACCCTTTGATATAAAGCACACCTTTATATCGCAATAACTTTTCTCCAAAGACCGATAAAATGCCGCCTAAAAAATCTTCGAGCTTTTTATGATCAAACGGGCGCTCACTCCGAAACACAAAGGATTGTATTTTATCAGTATGTCCATGATGGTGGTGGTGATCATGATGCCCATGATCATGGTCGTGATGAGCATCTGGCCCACAATGTTCGTGATCGTCTTGCTCTAAAAAATGCGGGTCAATATCTAACTTGGCATTTAAATTAAAACCGTGTAAATCAAATACCTCATCTAAATTAACTACGCCATGCGTAATCTCTTTAATGGGCGCCTTCGGGTTCATATGTACGATTCGATTTCTTAACGCTTGACGCACACTCTCTTCAACAACGTCGCATTTGGTAATAAAGATCTGGTCAGCAAACCCGACTTGATTTTGTGCTTCTACGTGTTGATCTAATTGTTGATCGCCATGCTTAGCATCGACTAAGGTAACCACTGCATCTAAAACAAAATGTTCTGCCACATCGTCATCCATAAAGAATGTTTGAGCGACAGGTCCAGGATTTGCAATGCCGGTCGTTTCTATGACCACCCGATCAAATTGTATTTTTTTCGTCTTTCTTTGGTCCCACAGCTGGTTGAGAGCCTCAACTAAGTCCCCACGAATCGTACAGCAAACGCACCCATTACTCATCTGAACAATTTGTTCGTTACTATTCTGAATCAAAATTTCGTTATCAATGTTCTCTTCACCAAACTCATTTTCGATGACTGCTATTTTTTTGCCATGTTCAGCCGTCAAAATGTGTTTTAACAAAGTGGTTTTGCCGCTGCCTAAAAAGCCCGTCAATATGGTTACAGGTATAAGTGCCATGTCTTTCTAAATCATCCTTTTAAGCGGTCTTGACTTTCAAACTCGCTCTAATAATAAACCCTTGAGATAATCGCCCTCAGGGAAACATGTTAATTTAGGATGGTCTAGCCCCGAAGTCAAGCGCTTTAATACACGAAACTTCAAATCGCCGGCTTTTTGATGATTTGCTGCCTCTTTAGACGCGGTGAAGATGGTTTTTTCAAATAACTCCATATCCATCGCCCCAGAACACGAGAAAGTGAGTATTAACCCACCTTTAGATACCATTTGCATAGCGGTTCGGTTAATTTCTTTATAGGCCTTAACTGCCTTTAAGAGGTGTGCTGCTGATGGTGCAAACTTTGGCGGATCGAGCACAATCATGTCAAATAGTTCATTTGCAACCCTTAATTCTTTTAATGTCTCAAAAGCATCTTTATCGAGCCAGCTAGCCTTATTTTGATCAAATTGATTCAATATCGTCTGCTTTTTGGCTATTTCCAGCGCATCTCCCGAGGAGTCGACTGAAATCACTTCCTTTGCACCGCCTTTTAGTGCCGCTAAAGAAAAGCCTCCCGTATAGCAAAAAGTATTTAATACTCTTCGGTGAGCAGACAGTTCCATCACCAAGCGTCTGTTATCCCTTTGATCGATGTAAAAACCTGTTTTATGCCCATTTAAAGGGTCTACTAAATACTGGATATCGTTTTCTTGAACGAGAACCTCAGAGCTCGGGCTTGGGCCTAATAAGACGCCGGTACTTGAAGCCAGACCTTCTCGTTGCCTCACGGCAGCATCAGATCTTTCATAAATAGATTCACAACCCGTTTGAGACGCTAATATGGGCACAACAACATGTTTCCATTGCTCAGCTCCAGCACTTAAAAATTGACATACCAAGGTTTTGTCATATTGATCAACCACTAAGCCTGGCAAGCCGTCTGCCTCACCAAAGATGAGTCGAATGGCATTCGTCTGTTTGACCCATTGTTGGCGATGTTCAATCGCTGCGGCAATCTTACGCTTAAAAAATGCATGATCAATTGGCTCCTCTGGATCCCAAGACCACATTCTTGCCCGAATCTGAGAGTGGGGACTGTAGGCTGCACGGCCAATCAGCTGCTTTGCGTGATTAAACACCTGTACTGTCGTACCAATGCCAACTTTACCCTCATATTTTGCGACAGTTCCCGCAAATACCCATGGGTGTTGATTGAGAACGGAGTGCTCTTTGTCTGCTTCTAAATAGATACTAGCCTGCATAATTACTTTGCCTTTGCTCGAGGATGAGCCAAATCATAGGCTTGCGCAAGATGTTGGAAATCTAAGGAAGTATAAATTTGGGTGCTTCCGATACTGGCATGTCCAAGCATTTCTTGAACGGCTCTTAAATCATGTGAGGACTGTAACACATGACTGGCAAAACTGTGTCGCAACATATGTGGATGAACATGTACTGGCAGTTGTGCGCGGATCGCCAATTGCTTCATTCTTGCTTGAACCGTCCTTGGGGAGAGTCTTTCCAATTGAGGATTAATAAAAAATGGAGTCGCCGACTGCTCTCGTTTTTGGAGCATTGCGGACCAGACATTAAACCAATTTCTTAAGGCGGTCATCGCAGCTGAGCCGATTGGGACAATACGTCGCTTCCCACCCTTACCAAGAACATGAACTTCGGCACTATCCCAAGCAATCCAACCTGCAGAGTCAACAGAATACCCATAAGATAAATTGCTATCGATACCCAAAATCTCTGACAAACGAAGACCTGATGAATAAAACAGCTCAACTAATGCATGGTCTCTCACGCTCATCCATGCGGTTAAATCTTGCGCATAGATACTTGACTCTGCTTGCGCTTTTTCCATGAGAACAATCGCATACTCAACACTTAAAGCTTTTGGCAAGGACTTTGCTTTTCTAGGGGCTTTAATATCCTGTACCGGGTTGATCTTTATCTCTTTGATGCCTAAATCAACTCGCGGAATCGCTAACCAATCAAAAAATGTTCTCCACGCAGAAAGTAGGCGAGCTATCGATCTTGGTGATGACCCTCCGGAATGGAGCCTTGCTACCCAAGATCGTATATGGATAGCTTTTACCAGATGTAAATCTAGCTGCTCTTGTCGAATATTTTTGCAAAGCGTATTTAAGTCTTGCTGATACGCCTTCAGGGTATGGGGCGATAACTGACGAACTATCCTGAGTTGCTCTAAAAAACCATCAACCGCAAGGATCTCCTTAGTGGTTGAAGTTGGCATTACATCTTCCGAAATCGGTATAAGGCAGCAGCTGCGAGCCGCCCAAGTTGATAGATATAATTTAAGCCAATATTTGGTAAAAATTTTTGTGGATCTGAGCTCATCAGCAATAAAGCCCCTAAAGTGTCATCTTGATAACTTAAGCGTGTCAACACAAAACTTCCCTCAGCAAGCAGGGCCTCTGAATCAAGCCATTTTTTGGCTAATGCAATCTCCCCACAAATGGCTTCTTTTTCCAATTGTAGATTAAGCTCTAAAGATATATTTTGGGGCGCAATCACCTTTACTTGGCCAACATCAAACAATCGATTTAACCCAGAAGTAATACTTTCAACAGCGGCTAACTGATCATTTGCTAGGAATAACTCTTCAAGCCAATTAATCATCAAACTCTGAGTACGATCATTTTCCGTTCCAAACCGCAACATCTCCGAAAGACGTTGATTTAAGTCTCGGTTCTGACTTCTTAGAAGGGCCATCTGCTTTTCTTGCAATGAAACAGCTTTACCACTATACGTATTTGCTAGCTCTATTTTTGTTAATAGCTCAGGGTGCCTATCAAAAAAACCAGGGGTGCTAATTAACCAATCAGCAACAAGTTGTTCTTGATTTTGTTGAGTTAAGTCTTGTTCTATGTCCATTTGAAACCCTGTTCCCATTTAAGAGGTTAATTTATCTTTCAAAATCTGATTAACTTGCGCAGGGTTGGCTTTACCTTTTGAGGCTTTCATAATCTGCCCCACCAAAGCATTAAATGCTTTTTCCTTGCCACTGCGATATTCTTCAACAGACTTAACATTTTCCAAGAGAACTTGATCAATTAATTTTTCAATCGCACCAAAGTCACTAATTTGTTTTAAGCCTTTTTCTTCAATCAATGCATCAACGGCCCCGCTCAGAGGTAACTCAGAAGCCATACCCTTATCCCACAGCATAGAAAAAATATCTTTCGCAATCTTGTTGGAGATAGTGCCGTCGTGGATTCTTTTTAAGATTTCTGCAAGATGGTGAGGTCGTAACGGCGATAAAGATGCATCTAGCGACTCTCTATTTAACGCAGTTGCTAAATCACCAGCCATCATATTCGCCGCGGGTTTTGCTAAACCAGCATCTACCAATCCCAATAACTCCACAAAATAATCTGCATTTGATTTACTTTGAGTAAGCAACATCGAATCATACTCACTCAGCCCATATTCAGCTTGCCATTGGGCTCTCAATTCGGAAGGCAAAATTGACATTGTTGCTTGAATATCTGCAATCATTTTTTGTGAAATTTGCACAGGTAATAGATCAGGATCAGGGAAGTATCGATAATCCTGAGCATCTTCTTTACTGCGCATACTTCGCGTCTCTTGACGATCAGGATCATAAAGACGAGTTTCCTGTTTAACGACTCCACCATCTTCAATCAGTTCAATTTGCCGTCTAACTTCGAACAAGATGGCTTCCTCTAAAAACTTAAATGAGTTGAGGTTCTTAATTTCACATCGGGTTCCAAACTTCTCTTGCCCGAATGGCCTCACAGAAACGTTCGCATCACACCGAAAAGAGCCTTCTTGCATATTGCCATCACAAATGCCAATCCACATTACCAGCGCATGTAATTCTTTTGCATAAGCCACCGCTTCAACAGCGCTGCGCATCACTGGTTCGGTCACAATCTCTAACAATGGAGTACCCGCTCGATTTAAATCAATCCCACTTGATTTTTCACCATACAACCCCTCAAAATCGTCATGCAACGACTTTCCAGCATCTTCTTCTAGGTGGGCGCGCGTCAGTTGAACTACTTTTTTTTCACCATTCACATTGATGGTAATTGTTCCTCCAACAACAATGGGCAAGTCCATTTGACTAATTTGATAACCCTTAGGTAAGTCTGGATAAAAATAGTTTTTTCTCGCAAAGACACTGACAGGCGCAATGTGCGCTCCAATTGCTAATCCAAATCGAATCGCATGATGAACGGCTTCCTGATTGAGAACCGGCAAAGTTCCTGGTAATGCTAAGTCAACTGGGCAGGCTTGTACATTGGGCTGGGCTCCAAAAGCAATACTGGCCCCACTAAATATTTTGGACTTTGTTCTCAGTTGTGTATGGGTTTCTAGCCCAATCACCACCTCCCAAGTTGTTGTCATACCTTACCCCCAACTGCTTGCTCGAGGCTTTGAGGCTTCAGTTGATGCCAATTCGTCGTACTTTGAAAGTGGTCTGCAATTTGAATCATTCCAGGCTCAGAAAAATAGTTGCCAATCATTTGCAGGCCAATCGGTAAGCCTGATTGGCTAACACCACAGGGAATACTCATCGCGGGTAAGCCTGCTAAATTGGTGCTTAATGTATAAATATCTTCTAAATACATTTCTACTGGATCTGTTGATTTTTCACCAACTTTCCATGCAACATTGGGGGCAACTGGCCCCATTAAAACATCACATGTGGAAAAAGCTGTTTGAAAATCCTGTGCAATGATGCGACGAATTTTTTGCGCTTGAAGATAATAGGCGTCGTAATATCCTTGGGATAGTACATACGTACCGATCAAAATTCTGCGCTTTACTTCAGCACCAAATCCTTCCGACCTAGACCGTTCGTACATTTGAGAAAGATCTTTATAGTCTTTGGCTCTGTAGCCATATCGAACACCATCGTATCGGCTGAGATTGCTAGATGCCTCAGCTGGAGCTAATACGTAGTAAACAGGTATCGATAGTTGGGTTTTGGGTAGTGTTACCGGTATACAAACAGCCCCTAAGCTTTCAAAGTGTTTCAAAGCGGACTCGATGCTGGCGCGGACCTCTGCTTGTAAGCCATCAGCAAAAAACTCAGAAGGTACGCCTATTTTCAAGCTCTTGAGAGGCAAAGAGTCATCATCCGACCAGTTTTTACCAATGCGGCTCAAGTAGCCAAGCGGGGCTTGATTAAGGGAAGTTGAGTCCCGTGCATCGTGACCAGCAATCTCATTTAATATCAACCCACAATCCTTGGCTGATTTACCCATAGGCCCCGCCTGATCCAGAGATGAGGCATAAGCAATCATTCCGTACCTCGACACGCTGCCATAGGTTGGCTTAATTCCTGTGATGCCACAAAAGCTAGCCGGTTGACGTATCGATCCTCCTGTGTCTGTTCCTGTAGCCATAGGGGTGAGTCCAGCCGCGACGGCTACCGCGGATCCCCCTGAGGATCCCCCCGAAACATACTGATTGTTCCAAGGATTTAATGCTGGGCCAAAGGCTGAGTTTTCGTTGGACGACCCCATCGCAAACTCATCCATATTGGTCTTTCCCAAACAAACCATTCCTGCGCCATTTAAGCCCAATCGCTCAACAACCCTTGCATCATATGGGCTTATATAGTTCTCTAGCATTTTCGATGCCGCGGTTGATTTCCAATGCTGGGTAACAAAAACATCTTTATGCGCAACAGGGATGCCCGTTAAGAAGCCTCCCCGGCCTTTAGATATAAAATCATCGGCTTGTTTAGCCTGATTCAACGTTCTTTCTTGTTGAACATCTAAAAAAGCATTTAAATGTTGGTGCTGAGAAATTCGATCTAAAAAATATTGGCTAAGTTCGACACTAGATACGACTTTATCTCTAATCGCCTTAGATAATTCAGTTAAAGAAAGTTCATGCCAATTCATTCAATCACCTTTGGTACTAAATACAAGCCTTGATGGGACGCTGGGGCACTTGCCATATTCTCTTTCCGGCGATCTGATTCTGTGATCTCATCGAGTCTTAAGGGTTGATTTAATTCAGCAATTAAGGCTATGGGGTGAAATAATGGTTCAACACCCTCGGTTGACACAGCTTGTAATTGATTCACTAAATTAAAAATGGTTTTAAGTTCCTGAGAGACTTTTTGTGTCTCTTCAGGATCTAATTCCAAGCTAGATAGTTTGGCTAATTGTTTTATTTCTTCAGTGTTCATAACAGGCTTGCAGTATCATTACATTATCTTCTATAAAGTAGTTTATATTGTAATTTTAATCCTCTTCCATTAAGCATATGTTCGGACTCTTCCGTAGTTATTTCTCAAACGATATTGCCATCGATCTCGGCACAGCTAATACGCTAATTTATATGCGTGATAAGGGCATTGTCTTGGACGAGCCTTCCGTCGTTGCAATCCGTCAAGATGGGGTAGGTGGCAAGAAAACAATCTTAGCCGTTGGCCATGAGGCTAAAGCCATGCTAGGTAGAGTTCCTGGCAATATACAAGCAATTCGCCCTATGAAAGATGGTGTTATTGCTGACTTCACTATTACCGAGCAAATGCTGAAGCAATTTATCAAAATGGTTCATGAAAGTAAATTTTTCAAACCAAGTCCCCGCATTATTATTTGTGTTCCTTGTGGGTCAACCCAAGTTGAGCGGAGAGCCATTCGAGAGTCTGCCTTGGGTGCTGGAGCATCTCAAGTGTTTTTAATTGAGGAGCCTATGGCTGCTGCTATCGGCGCTGGGTTACCTGTGACCGAGGCTTCCGGCTCGATGGTGATTGATATTGGCGGCGGCACGACTGAGGTTGGAGTGATGTCTTTAGGCGGGATGGTCTATAAATGGTCCGTTCGGGTTGGTGGTGACAAATTTGATGATGCCATCACGAACTATATCCGTCGTAACTATGGCATGCTGATTGGTGAACAAACGGCTGAAAATATTAAAAAGACGATAGGTTCTGCTTTTCCTGGCAGTGAGGTTCGTGAAATGGAAGTGAAGGGTAGAAATCTTTCAGAAGGTATACCCAGAAGCTTTACTGTAACTAGTAATGAAATTCTAGAAGCTCTATCTGACCCACTCAATCAAATTGTGATCGCGGTTAAATCTGCTTTAGAGCAAACACCCCCAGAGTTAGCTTCTGATATTGCGGAGCGGGGAATGATGCTCACTGGCGGTGGCGCCCTCTTACGTGATTTAGATCGCCTCTTGCTTGAAGAAACTGGCTTACCAGTTCATGTTGCAGACGATCCACTGACTTGCGTTGCGCGCGGCTCAGGCATGGCACTCGAGCGCATGGATAAATTAAGCAGCATCTTCTCTCAAGAGTAGTCACACTCTAAAACAGGGATGCGCCTTGTTTCGATCTTCGCCATCCTTATTTAATCAAGATGCACCAATCCTACGATTGGTGTTTTTTCTTCTTTTAAGTTTGGTATTGCTTTTTGCGGATTTAAGACTTCATGCAACTGAACAAATCCGATCCTTTGGACAACATGTTTTATACCCAGTCCAAAAGATTTTGTCCATGCCTGGTAAGTACGCTGAATTTTCGGTTGAATATTTTTCAACTCGTAATACCTTAAAAAATAGAGTTTCTGACCAAGCCCAACAAATTGAAAATCTTACACTGTTAGCCAATCAAGCAGAAAACCTAGAATCAGAAAACTCGAACCTGAGAAAGCTGTTAAATCTCCAACAAAAATCTCCCTTTAAAACTCTAGCAACAGAAATTATTTATAACCCAACGAATCCAGTATCACAAAAAATAATTATCAATCGCGGAACTCTAGATGGTGTCAAGCCCGGCATGCCTGTGGCTGGTAGCCTAGGAATTATGGGACAAATCACACGCGTATTTACCAACTCCTCAGAAGTAGCTCTACTAGAGGAAAAAGACTTTTCAATTCCGGTCTTCGTCGAACGTAGTGGTTTACGGGGAGCGCTTTTTGGTGTAGGTCGATCAGAACCCCTTGAGCTGAGATATATTAATAATTTAGCTGATTTAGATATTGGTGATTACTTGATTACCTCAGGTATCGACGGCACTTATCCTCCAGGTATTCCTGTAGCTATTATCACAAAAATAGATCGGGCATCAGAGAGCTCTGGAGCAATCATTTCTTGTCGTCCGTTTTCTAATTTGAATCAATATCTGCATTTAATGGTTTTGCTCTACCAACCGAATACTATTGCACCTTTGCCGACCGAATCAGAGGCAGTGAAGAATCGATTAAAACTTAAAAAGGGAGGCCCGTGAAAATGTCATTTTTTAAACTAGGCTCCATCCGCAGTATCGTTATTTCTCTAGTCGTTGGTGTTTTATGCAATGTTTATCCTTGGGGAAGTTCCCCTTGGGTGCCAGATTTTTTAATCGTTATCCTAATCTTTTGGGTTCTTCAAACGCCAGATAAAATTAATTTATTAACCGCTTTTTTGTTGGGCATTTTGATGGATATCCAAACGTCTCAATTCCTTGGCATCCATTCAATCACATATTTAATCGCTACATTTTTAATGATCTTGTGGACGCGAAGACTTCTGAATAGCACCTTATTGGGCCAGTTTTTCATTGTTTTTCAAGTCCTTTTAATCACACACACTATACAAATTTTGATCTTGTGGCTATTAAATGCATCAAGTGATGTCTCTTTAAGCTATATCGCTCTTCCAAGTTTGATTGAATCAATGTTATGGCCGATCATTTCAAAACTGTTAATCGGACAAACGACTCATTTCTCACGCAATCAATCTTAATTGAATTAACTTAATGGACCTCCGTCAAGACTCCAGCTCGCCATTAGAGAATTTTCAAAGTAGGGTTCAGATTGCGCTATGGTTTGTTACTGCCTGCTTAGTTTTATTGTTTTTTCGCTTCTTTTGGCTCCAAGTCATCAAACACACAAAATACTCTACGGCATCTGAAAGTAATCGTATTGCAATCATTACCACTCCAGCTCAAAGAGGGTTAATCATTGACCGACATGGTGTGGTGATTGCTCGTAATTTTCCCTCATATTCTTTGGAAGTAACTCCCGCTGCATTAACCATATCTGTTGAGCAATTAATTGATGACTTAAATTTAATTGTCAGAATCTCACCTAAAGATCGACTTAATTTTCTGCGTTCTTTACAAGGGGCAAAAAAAACAGAGAGCCTGCCTATCCGTAATTTTTTAAATGATGAGGAAGTTGCTCGTTTTTTCTCTAGAAAATATGCCTTTCCAGGTGTGGAGATCCAGGTGCGCTATTTTAGAGAATATCCTTATCAACAGTTAGGCTCTCATCTTTTGGGCTATACGGGCAGGGTTTCACTGAAAGATCGTGAAAAGCTCTTAGCCGAGCTGGAAGAAAGTCAAGATGACTCCGTCAGTGATGAGCTTCGCCCAATGAAAATTAAAGGCATCCAACAAGTAGGAAAGATTGGACTTGAGCAAAGCTATGAAAAAGAGTTACGTGGCACTGTGGGTTATAGCGAAGTGGAAATTACCGCGGGTGGGCGCGTGGTTCGCAATCTTTCGTCCACAGCAGCGGTCGCTGGCTCCAACTTATCACTAGCAGTTGATATCAAACTTCAATATTTAATAGAACAGTTATATGGAACAAGGCGAGGCGCAGCTGTTGTTATTGAAGTTGCCACTGGTGACGTGCTCGCATTTGTCTCGATGCCCACCTTTAATCCCAATGCTTTTGTCGATGGTATCGATGCTGATTTATGGAAAAAATTAAATGACTCTCCGGATAAGCCACTTTTTAATCGACCGCTCAGAGGAACCTACCCCCCAGGCTCAACCTTCAAGCCCTTTATGGCTCTTGCTGCTTTAGAGGGTAAATTTCGTACACCCGAACAGGGGATCTTCGATCCGGGTTTTTTTAAGTTTGGCAACACGATATTTCGTGATGATGCCAAAGGTGGTCATGGCTATGTCAATCTTCGCCAATCAATCACCGTATCTTGTGATACTTATTACTATATCCTAGCTCGAGATATGGGCATCAATGCCATCAGCTCATTTATGAAACAACTTGGGTTTGGACAGGTGTCAGGTATCGATATTAATGGTGAAGTTAAAGGAATCTTACCTTCAAAAGAATGGAAGATGGCTTATTACTCGGATCCTGTTAAACAAAAATGGGGCGAGGGGGATACGATTTCTATCGGGATTGGTCAAGGGTATAACAGTTACACCATTTTGCAGCTTGCTCAAGCCACCTCCATTTTGGCTAACCGTGGTGTCGTTATGAAACCCCATCTTGTAAAAATGATTGAAGATCCCATTAGCCATGAAAAAATACTCACCGTACCATCGGAAACGACTAGGCTATCTTTGAAAAAAGAAAACTTAGACGCTGTCTCAGAAGGCATGATTGGCGTGAATCAATCAGGAACTGGAAGAGTCCCCTTTGCTGGAGTTGCTTATCCCGTGGCTGGAAAAACAGGCACCGCTCAAGTGTTTAGCTTGGGGGGTAAGGACTACAATGCCGGGTCGATTTCAGAGTATAAGCGCGATCATGCGTTATATATTGCGTTTGCCCCCGCAGATAAACCTAAATATGCCCTTGCCCTTGTCGTAGAAAACGCCGGTTTTGGAGCAACTTCTGCAGCCCCTATCGCAAGAAATATACTTGATTATTTAATGCTTAATACATGGCCTGAAGGAGTTCCAAAATGGAAAACCGTACCTTAATTCAGCGGATCAGTTTTCTTTGGTATGGTCTAGATCCAACATTAGGGATTATTCTCTTATGCCTCCTTGTCATAGGAAATATTACCTTTTTATCGGCAAGTTCTGGAACCGTCGTGACTTGGGTAGAGCAAGGCAGAAATATCCTAATGGCGCTATTGATTATGTGGTTAACCTCTCGCGTTCCCATCAAGTGGTTAGAAAAAATTTCACTATGGATCTATCTGCTAGGTATCTCATTACTCATCGCCGTTGCTCTTTTTGGTCAAATTAAAAAAGGGGCTCGGCGCTGGTTAAATGTTGGTGTAGTAATTCAACCATCAGAAATAATGAAGATTGCTATGCCCATGATGCTGGCTTGGTATTTTCAAAAACGCGAAGACGTTATCAAGCTATGGGATTATGGGATCGCCCTTTGCTTTTTATTATTGCCAACACTTTTAATTGCAAGACAACCTGATCTTGGTACCGCTATCCTTGTTTTAGCGGCAGGTTTGTATGTCATCATTTTAGCTGGTCTACCTTGGCGATTTATTGCCCCATTTCTAATTCTGGGATGTATCGGTATTATTTTCATCTTGGTCTTTGGCGACTCTATTTGTGCCAAAGGAGTTACATGGCCAGTTTTACAAAGCTATCAACAGCATCGTATTTGCACACTTTTAGACCCTAGTTCCGATCCTTTAGGTAAGGGTTTTCACACTCTTCAGTCAATGATTGCGATTGGTTCAGGAGGACTTTTTGGAAAAGGCTGGATGAAAGGAACCCAAACGCATCTCGAGTTTATCCCAGAAAAACACACTGATTTTATTTTTGCTGTCTACTCTGAAGAGTTTGGCTTAATGGGTAATATCGTTCTATTGATCTTATTTTTACTATTGATACAACGAGGTCTTCAAATTGCCTCAACAGCCCCTAACTTATATACGCGATTATTAGGTGGTTCAGTGACCCTCATCTTCTTCACTTACGCCTTTGTCAATATGGGCATGGTCAGTGGTTTACTTCCTGTTGTTGGGATACCATTACCATTTATAAGCTACGGAGGAACAGCATTAACAACCTTGGGATTTGGCGTTGGGATTTTGATGAGCATCAATCGCGCGAAACGATTAGTTCAAACTTAGTTGACGAATGACGGGCAATAAAAAAGCCCAAATGAATTTGGGCTTTTTTATTGTTTAACAAATTACTTCTTACGCTTGTTAACGCTATCTTTAAAGGCTTTACCAGCAGAAAACTTAACTGTTTTTGAAGCAGCAATTTTGATTGCTTCGCCAGTCTTTGGATTACGGCCAACACGAGCGGCACGCTTTCCTGAACTGAATGTTCCAAAACCGATTAACTGTACGTTATCTCCTTTTGTAACTGACTTTTTAATGGAATCTAAAGCCGCATTTAATGCGTGCTCAGCTTTGGCTTTTGATAATTCTGATTCGTCAGCGATTGCTGCGACGAGTTCTGCTTTGTTCAAATTATGCTCCTTGATATTAAATGACGAAAACTACTTACTGATTAGATTAGCGTATCTTAAACGCTTCTCCATTTTAACCATGTTTTAATTGGTTGTGGAAGGTTTTATTTAAGGATTACCCTTATTTTGATTACCTTAGCGAAGGTTTTGGTGCTTTGCGTCACTACTAAAAGGCTATAAATGAATAGAGTTATAGAAAAAGGCCACCTCAGTGGCCTTGCTTTAATCGGTTTTTCCTAATTCTGATTAGGTACCTTTTGCAACAGCTCGTTAGGTAAGTCGGGCAATGCTTTTATGCTCTTTATATAATATTCGGTTTCTGCAAAACAGTTAGTTGGGACACCCACATGCTGATCATATTCAATTTCTACACGCTTGCCGATATTAGAAGCAATTTGTTTGGCTAATTCCCCATCTCGCACTGAGAATGCGAATTTTTCTTGGTTACCCATCATGCTTCCAGTAACAATTTCACCCTCCCAAGTTTTGCAAACCCAGCCGCGATTTGAAAACTTCTGTAAAAATCCAGCTCGGCTTCCAGTGGAATAACTATAACTTAGAGTAATCCACGTGTATAAAACAAATACACCGATTGCAATGATCAGGAATAAGAAAAGATAGCCTTTAAAGCTTCTGCGTTTCACACTAATATCAGATGTCATGTTTTTCTCCATTAATGTTATTAACTATAACAAGTTTATTTGAAAAAATATTTTTGAATAACAAAAAATATTTCCTTTATGATTTAGTAATGCCCAAGATTACCTACTTCGTCATTAGCCTGATTTGCATCTTTTTACTTTGCTTTGCTTTGTTTTTACAACACGTTGGTTGGCTTGGCGTACATTACCCGCCTTGCCCACTGTGTATTTTTCAAAGAATTAGTTTTCTAGGTATCGCTCTTTGCTGTTTGGGAGCTTATTTGATCAACCCGGTACGTAAAACGTTTCATCTCCTTGCAATTGCTTTTGCTGGTGCAGGACTAGCCGTTGCCTTAAGGCATGCTTGGGTTATTGCACATCCTGAGGTAAGTTGTGGAATTGACCCTTTGGAAGTTTTTATCAATCAGTTCTCCGTTGTCCAAGCAATGCCCTTCTTTTTTAAAGCTGATGGCTTTTGTAACGTGCCGCTACCACCAGTTTTCTTCCTCTCAGTTCCTAGTTGGTCGCTTTTATTTTTTTGTGTACTATTTCAGCACTTAGTATCAACCGGTTGGACTTTATTTAAATCCTCAGAAAGTTCTCGATGAACCTTGACTCACTTTTGATGAGCACCGGGGTTGTTACATTAGCGGAAATGGGTGATAAAACACAGTTGCTCGCTTTTTTACTCGCCGCAAAGTTTAAAAAACCAGTACCTATTATTCTAGGTATTTTTTTTGCAACCATTATTAATCATGGTCTTGCTGGTTTTTTGGGCGCCTGGATTACCGCTTTGCTGAGTCCAGAAGTTCTTCGCTGGGTTTTGGGAATCTCTTTTATTGCGATGGCTATTTGGACATTGATTCCAGATAAATTAGACGAGGACGATCAGCAGCTCAGCATCAAGTCAGGTGTGTTTTTTACAACTCTCATTGCTTTTTTTCTGGCAGAAATTGGTGATAAGACACAAATTGCTACTGTCGCTTTAGCGGCACATTATGCATCCCCAATAACGGTCGTCATTGGCACCACCATTGGGATGATGTTGGCTGATGTACCTGCTGTTTTTTTAGGTAACGCCTTTGCTAAAAAATTGCCGTTAAAAATCATTCATGCTATAGCGGCTGGTATTTTTGCCCTAATGGGAGTTTTTATTTTATTAAAAGCTGATCAGTGGTTTAGTTAAAACTGCATAGATTTTTTTGAGTGTGGCTTCATTCTGACAGAATAAGAAGCGATAAATACTTCCCATAAAAGACAAATTAATGCCAATATAAAACAGATGATTCCTCCAATAAACGTATATAACACGTAATCAGAAAGGCTCATCTTTCCCATAATGGTTTCTGCGAAAAAGAGCTCTAAAATAGTTAATCCGATTTGTATTGCACACAAAACCAAAAGTCCCATAGAAACATTCACTAAATTTGCGCGTTGCGACAAATTAATCAGTTCTTCATCATGCAATTTTTTTAAGAAAGCTTGTTGATCTAGATTTTTTTCAGCAAGAATATCATCTTGTAAGGATCTAGAGCGGTCGATCACCCGAGCAATTCTTTGCGTAAGCGCACCAATCATTCCAGCTACGGCGGTAAGTAAGAAAACCGGCGCTACCGAGAGTTGAATACTTTCACTTAAAAAATTGGGGTTTAATGCCATCGTTCAATCCCTATCCATGTATTAATTCATCATACTCTGATTTAATAGGCAAAAAAAATCCTCCCAATATCTCCATGGGGAGGATTAAAAATTGAACTGATTAATGCATTAAATTTGCAGAAACTTTTCCACCGCTTTCTGCTAACTTTGTCATGACCTGTTTGATTAACCAAACATTCATTGTGGCGGTATCGTTTGTATCTCCGGTATAACCAAGTTCTTTTGCTAAGCTCACACGTTCTGTTAGGCTTGAATCCATGCCTAATAGTTTCATTAAATCAACAATTGACGTTTTCCAATTACTTGGCTGACCAGATTTAGCGGCTAATCCAGTAAGAATCGCTTCAACATCAACTGATGAAATCGCTGCAACAGCCTCTGGTATAGAAGTTGTTGCCTGCCCACCTTGACTTGAGCTAGTTTCGCTTTTGCCAAAAATACTATCTTTAATTCTTCCAAATAAACTCATTTTGATTTCTCCATAGAATTGTTAAATGAAAGTAAAGTTTATAAAAGTTTTATTGCAGATTTAATGCACTATGATGATTTTTTCAACGTATTAAAAATAATCATTAATTAATTTGTCATATTGGTTATTTATGCTTTGATTGTTTTTACAAGGCGCCCATGTTTAAAAAAATTACTTTTTTATTGCTATTCTTTTTGCCGCGTTTGGCTTTTTCTTTTGAGCCTTTTCTGACGGATGACTCAGGAACTGTTGCAAAAGGTAAAAATATGATTGAAATGTATTATTTCGGTATTCTTGAAAAAGCAGATCCGAATGGCCCAATTGACGTTAATCTTCCCGGTGAAGAATTTGTGGGCTCAGATCGAGCTACCGTTGCTCCTCTGACCTATACGAGAGGCATCTCGGAAAACTTAGAAGCAGGAGTAGGGCTGAGCTACTACGGACTTCCCACAGGCAATTACTCACCTTTCGCCAACTATGTATTAAGTGCTAAATATCGCTTTTATGGAAACCCCGAAGAGGGTCTTAGTTTTGCTGTTAAACCAAGTTTTACCATTGGTCACTCGTCAGCACAACAAGAGGCGGGTCTCGGTATGGCCCTTCCTGGTTATGGAATTAATGCTATAGGCACCTACGCGCATCAAGATTTTGCCGTTTTTTTTAATATCGCTTATCAACATCAACCGTACAATACCAACTATACCGTGGCCGGGGGCTCTGAGGCTCTTCGAATAGACATTTATCAGGTATCTATTGCCCCTCTTTGGAAAATATCCTCTAAGTTTCATATAGGCGTCGATTTAGGAGTTGTTACCAATATCGTTTTAGCAGATCAAAACAGTTATAACTACTTCATCATGCCAGCACTTATTTATACCCCCATAGAAGCTCTAGATATTGGCATATCGTATTTAAGAGTAAGCGCTACGTATGGCGATGAGCTTCGTGATGGTCCTTTTACCTCCATCTTTAAAGCTGGCGTCACATATCGCTTTTAATTAAGGGTGGTAATTTCCCTGAAAACAATGCCTCATCTCATGTCCTAAAGTGTGCATATTTAGTTTCATTGCCGTAATGATCAAGCATTGAGGACCCCTTGGCCCTTTTTCCCAAAACGAGCATGCCGTTACAGAATAACCAAACCCACCTAATTTGCGCTTCAAGCTTTCTTTCTCACATTCTTTTTGTATATCTGAAACGGGTCTCCAAATAACATTTGTTTGCTTTTCCATATTGTCTTTAGCAGAAAACATACTGTAGGGGTTATCTTTAAAAACCTCTTTAGAGTATGCTGTCTGGACGAATAATCCCATTAATAAAATCGTTAAAAATTTTGCCATCATGTTGTCTATTTGAGTGAGTAATAGAAGTATTTAACGATATAAATGCTTCAATCGTATAAATAATCCACTATTACTCTGTAAAGGTCGATAGGTCTATAATCTCTCTTTTAAGTTTGCTAGTAAATTTTGCCATTGAATTTCTAGCATGTTGAATGAATATGACCAACGCACCCCCAACCCAAACCATTGCAAAAGAAGTTTCTCGAAGAAGAAGTTTCGCTATTATTTCGCATCCGGATGCTGGGAAAACGACATTAACCGAAAAGTTATTGCTCTATGCGGGAGCGATTCAAATTGCGGGTAGCGTCAAAGCAAGAAAAGCCTCAAGACATGCTACATCCGATTGGATGGAAATTGAAAAGCAGCGCGGTATTTCCGTGGCTAGTTCTGTGATGCAAATGGAGTATCGAGACTGCATTATTAATCTTCTTGATACACCCGGTC
The DNA here is from genome assembly GCA_903875135.1 of uncultured beta proteobacterium. Lineage (GTDB taxonomy): Bacteria > Pseudomonadota > Gammaproteobacteria > Burkholderiales > Burkholderiaceae > Polynucleobacter. The sequence goes on from CAIQUZ010000094.1 coordinate 45,843, forward strand.
ACCAAGACTTTTCTGAAGATACCTATCGCGTTCTCACTGCGGTTGATTCTGCACTAATGGTGATTGACGCGGCAAATGGTGTTGAAGCTCAAACGCGCCGCTTAATCGAAGTGTGCCGAGCAAGAAATACGCCCCTGATTACCTTTATTAATAAGTTAGATCGAGAAGTAAAACGTCCTCTTGATCTCATGGATGAAATTGAAGAGGCTTTAGGAATGTCAGTTGTGCCAATGACATGGCCCGTCGGAATGGGTAAATCATTTGCAGGCGTAATTGATATCAGTCAAAAAGCGATGCGGATGTTTAAAGCCGGCTCGGATCGCGTTGATATCCACCAAGATCATCGAATTGATGTTCATGATCCCCAACTTACTGCACAATTAGGAGATGCCTTGTCTACCGCTCTCTCAGAGGTTGAGCTCGTCGAGGGCGCAATGCCTAGTTTTAATTTAGAAGCTTTTTTAGCAGGGAAACAATCGCCGGTGTTTTTTGGGTCAGCCATTAATAATTTTGGCGTTCAAGAAATACTCAATACATTGGTTGAACTCGCCCCAGCACCAAAATCTCGGCCGACCTTACAGCGCGAAGTTCTACCCTCTGAACAAAACTTTTCAGGTGTTGTTTTTAAAATACAAGCCAATATGGACCCTGCTCATCGTGATCGCGTCGCTTTCTTACGAATTTGTTCTGGCTATTTCGAAAGAGGGATGCGCTTAAAAATCTCTCGTAATGGTAAAGAGATTCGGACCAACAATGCCCTCTCCTTTTTATCTCAACGTAGGGATATTCTTGATGAGGCATTCCCTGGCGATATTATCGGTATACCTAACCATGGCTTACTTCAACTCGGTGACACGCTGACTGAGGGTGAAAAATTGCAATTTACTGGTCTACCTTTCTTCGCTCCAGAGATTTTTAAACTCGTCGAAACCGCAGATCCTCTTCGAACAAAGCAACTAAGGGAAGGGTTAATGCAACTCGGAGAAGAGGGTGCTATCCAAGTTTTTAAACCCCTCGTTGGAACTCAAATGTTATTGGGCGCCTTTGGACAACTTCAATTTGAAGTTGTCGCTCATCGCCTGAAAAGCGAATATAACGCTGAAGTCCGTTTATTACCGGCAAGGTATACCCTCTCTAGATGGGTCAGCTCTAAAGACCCCGTGAAACTGAAAAAATTTATTCAAGAAAACTCTCACCGGATGAGTGATGATGTAGTGGGTGCTCCTGTATTTTTGGCAGCACACCGATCAGAGTTAGAAGTTGCTCAGCAGATGTGGAAAGATATCGAGTTTCATGCGCTACGAGAACATGCTGGCTTAGTGTTTCAAAAAGATCTCATTAACTGAACTTATTGTGGTTCAATTTTTGCTGTTTTAACCACGACGCTCCACTTTGATGACTCCGATTTAATTAATTCTGCAAAATCTTCTGGTGTTCCGCCCCCAACCTCATTGCCTTGTTCCAAAATAAAATCTTTCATTTTGGGGTCTTTTAAAATTTGATTGACTACTGTATTGAGCTTATCTATAACCGCCTTAGGAGTGCCTTTGGGAGCGATTAAACCTTGCCAATTATTCACAACAATCTGCGGATATCCAAGCTCAGTAAAGGTGGGCACATCTTTTAATAAAGGAGATCTCGTTTTACTCGTTATGGCCAGTGGGCGAAGCTTCCCACTCTTGATGCTCGGCATGGCAGAGTACATCTGATCAAACATCATGTTCACATTATTACCCATCAAATCCGTCAAGCCTGCGGCTCCACTCTTATAAGGCACATGAATCATATCGATACCAGCGCTTTGCTTAAACAACTCGGCAGATAATTGATGACTTCCACCGATGCCTCCAGAGGCAAATGTTAATTGCCCGGGTTTGGCTTTTGCATCTTTAATAACATCACCTACTGATTGATAATTTGTGGATGGGTTAACCACTAAAACCAAGGGGCCTCTCTCAATCAATATAATTGGTAACAAATCATTTTGAGGGTCATAGCGCAAGGTTTTAAAGAGCGTTTTATTGATAGCTAAGGGTGCGAAATTTCCCATCCCAATGGTGTATCCGTCTGGCGGCGCTTTAGCAATAAACTCGGTACCAATATTTCCGCCAGCTCCTGCCTTATTTTCTACAATAACTGGCGTTTTTAATAATTGGCTGAGTTGTTGTCCAATTTGCCGACTTCTTGAATCTGCACCGCCTCCAGCGGCATATGGCACGATGAAACTGATTGGCTTATTTGGATAGTCCACTTGAGAAACGGCAGGCTTACTGAAAATAATCAATAACAAAAATAGTAGACTTTCAATTCGACTGACACTTAAATGGCATTTCATATATTTACTCCTGTTAATATGATTATTATCTTAGTTTATTTTGCTCAATAAAGGTCTTTATGCGCTTAATTAAAAAATTGTTATCTTGTTTGGCGATCAGCATATTTTTTTGTGCGATACCTACTTTGGCAGCGGATTACCCGAATAAACCTGTTACTATTTTGGCACCTGTAGCGCCTGGTGGTGGACTTGATTTAATTGCGCGGACCGTTGCAGATCGGCTAACAAAGTCTCTGGGTCAAAGCTTTATCGTCGACAACCAAAGTGGCGGTGGTGGAGCAATTGCAGCACAAAAGGCAGCCCGTGCGACTCCTGATGGCTACACTCTGATGATTGCCTATGTGGGCACACATGGCACCAATCCAGCAGTTAGAAAGCTTCCTTATGATGCTGTCAAAGACTTTAGTCCAATTGCCATGGTTGGTGGAACGCCAAATGTCCTGTGTATTTATGCTGGCATCCCCGTCAATAACCTAAAGGAATTTGTTACATACGCTAAAGAACACGCGTCAAAAATGAATTTTGGTTCTGCAGGTCAAGGTACCTTAACGCATTTAGCTATGGAGCAATTAAAAATGCAGGCTGGCTTTGAGAGCACTCATGTTCCCTATCGTGGTATCGGGCCAGCATTTACCGACATTATTGGTGGTCAAACTTTGTCAATGATGCCGGGACTTGCAGCTGCCCTGCCGCATATTAAAACTGGGAAGATTCGTCCTATTGCGATCACTGGTATAAAAAGACATCCTTTGTTGCCCGACGTACCTACATTTAAAGAGTTGGGCTTTGACGGTTTTGAAGGCGTGCAATGGTACGGGGTTGCAGGCCCAGCCAACCTTCCTAGCTCGATTATCAATTTATTAAATTCTGAAATTAATAAGGCAATCCAAAGTCCTGAATTAAAAGAACGTTTATCATCAGAAGCTATTCAACCGATGCCGATGAGCCCAGAGCAATTTGGACAATACATTAAAGATGATATTGTCCGTTGGAGCAAAATCGCTAAGGACCGTAACATTCAACTCGACTAAATTTAACTATGGCCATTAATACTCAAGTAACTGCAGACCAAAACGCCCCTCCAATTACACAAATTCTTGCAAAATTTATTAGCTCTCATCCTTCAAAAGCTTGGAGTGATTCGGTAGATCACGAAGCTCATCGTACGTTCATGAACTGGTTAGCTTGTGCAGTAGGTGCAGCAAATCATGAAAGTGTCTTAGCGAGTTTAGGTGCGGTTCAAGAGTTTAGTCCAGCACCCCAGGCAAGTATCTTGGGTCGTCATGAAAAAGTGGATATGGCGAATGCAGCGCTCATTAATGGTATTAGCTCTCACACATTTGATTTTGATGATACTCACTTAAAAACAGTGATTCATCCAGCGGGTCCAGTCGCTTCTGCATTGGTTGCATTAGCAGAGCATATTGGATCTTCTGGTAGAGAGTTAATTGATGCTCTGGTTATTGGAATTGATGTTGCTTGCCGAATCGGTAACGCCATGTATCCCAATCATTACGATCGTGGCTGGCATATTACTGGTTCAACCGGAACTGTCGGAGCAGCTGCAGCTTGCGCTAGATTACTCGGTCTTTCAGAAGCTCAAACTGCCATGGCAATTGGAATAGCCGCTTCACAACCAGTAGGATTTCGTGAACAGTTTGGCACAATGACCAAACCCTTTCACCCGGGTGGAGCTGCAAAAGCTGGGCTTACTTCAGCACTCTTGGCTAAACATGGCTTCACAGCTAGTCCAAGAGCACTTGAAGCTCCAAGGGGTATGATTCAATCCATCTCGACAAAATATGACTGGACTGAGATTACTGAAGAGCTTGGACAGCGTTTTGAAATTTCTCTCAATACCTACAAACCTTTTGCCTGCGGCATTGTAATTCATCCAAGTATTGATGCTTGTTCACAACTTCGCGCACAAGGCGTTACGGCAGAAAATCTCGAGCGTCTTGAATTAAAAGTTCATCATTTAGTGCTTGAGCTAACGGGTAAGAAAACACCGAAAGATGGTCTCGAGGGCAAGTTTAGTGTTTATCATGGGTGTGCTTGTGGCATCGTTTATGGCCAAGCTTCTGAGGATCAGTATCAAGATGCTGTTGTTCAAAGCCCTGAAATGGTTGCACTTCGCGCCAAAGTTCAAGCGACCGTTGATAACTCAATTAATGAGGCCTCTGTAGATGTGACAGCTTATCTTAAAGATGGTCGTAAGATTCATCTTTTCGTTGAGCATGCTATTGGTTCATTAAAAAATCCAATGACAGATGATCAACTGAATAAAAAATTTACGAATCTCACTGCCCCAGTGATTGGTCTTAAAGAAACCGCTTCACTTCTTGCCGCATGTTGGGATCTAAAAAACCTGCCGAATTTACAAGGGCTGCTAGCGCACTCAAAACCGCTATAGAAAGGAGGGTGGCAACCCCTCCTTTTTACTTTGCCATGTGGCTTAATTACCTTTTAAGTTAGCTGCCTTACTAATACGATAAGAGACGACCATCTCATCACGAATATACTTATTAAATCCATCAGGTGACATGATGAATGGCTCAGCGCCCAATTTTGCAAATCGCTCTTTCACTTCTTTATTTTCTAGTGCCTTAGTCACTTCATCATTCATCTTTTTAATGACTGGAGCAGGAACCCCACTTGGCGCGAGTAACCCGACCCATAAAACATAGTCCGAGTCAGGAATACCAGCTTCTAGAGTTGTAGGAACATTGGGTAGGAGTGACGTCCTTTTTGAAGTACTAACGGCTAAAGCTTTTAATTTTCCACTTTGGACTAATGACAAGGCCGAACCTAGCGGTGAAAAAAACCAATCAATCCGTCCGCCGATAACTTCTGAGTTGGCCTCAGGTGTTCCTTTATACGGGACATGAGTTGCCTTAATCTTCGCAGATAAATTAAATTTTTCAGCATTTAAATGTGTGGCACTTCCAACGCCGGCGGATCCAAAATTTAGCTCGCCCGGTTTAGCTTTTGCTGCCGCCACAAGATCTCCTGCTGTTTTCCAAGGCTTCGAAGGGGATACGACAAGTACATTCGGCGTGGCCCCCAAAGTAGCTACGCCTGTTAAATCTTTTAATGTGTCATAGGGAAGATTATTGTAAATAAAAGGATTCAAAGTATGTCCGGAAGAATGTACTAAAAATGTATAGCCATCCGCATCTGCTTTCGCTACTTGTCCTGCAGCAATTGTTCCGCCGGCACCCGGTTTGTTTTCGATGATGATTGGCTGACCAAGGTTTGTTGCCATAACATCAGCCACGGCTCTAGCAATAATGTCCGTGGCGCTTCCTGCCGTAAAGGCCACCACAAAATGAATCGGTTTACTCGGATATGCTTGTCCAACAGCATGAAAACCTAAAGTAGCCAGACTCAACGCTAAGGTAAGCTTTATCAAATTCAACACTGTATATTTTTTATAGTTCATGAATGTCTCTCTTTTAAAGTTATAAACCAAGTGCCTTTGTAATTTTTTTAGCGGAAGCGTTCAGTAACTCTATCTTTGGCGCTAAATGCGTATTGAGTAATTCACCATCTTTCTTTTTCCATTGACCAGCGATCATTACATTCTCTATGTTAGCTAGGCTTGTTTGCATCACTACAGCACTCACGGGATCATTCACGGGCTGCATATTCAGGTCAGATGCTCGAATCATCACAATATCTGCTTGCTTACCCGCCTTTAAAGTGCCAATTCGATCTAGTTGACCTAAGACTCTTGCGCCTTCTATCGTAATCCAACTAAGCGCCTGCCTTGTTGTGATGGTGCTCGTTGGAGGAATCGTGCCGTGTTTTTGACGATAATCAAAATTATCTAAACTACGCTGTATGCCAAGGGCGATTCTTGCTTGTATAAACATTTCGCCACCACAGACGCTTTCTAAATCCACGCCAAGTGATGGTGCTTTTCCAAAATCTCTTAAACGTCCAGTCAGTGGATGCCCATGGCCCTGAGACATTTCACTTTCTGCCGTTGCCGAAAAAGTCATCCCTAACTCACAAAATCGTTTTAGCTGCTCATCATCCAGTGCATGTCCATGCACAATATTAATGGCTGGCCCAAGTAGTCCTTTGGATTCCAAAACCTTCCAACCCTCCGGTGTTCTTGCTGGTCCACCGCCTTGATGCATTGATGCAATCATGTTCATGTCTTTTACCATCGCAAAATCATGCAGTGCGACATCTAATGTAGAGTAGTGTGGGCCCAAAATAGCGGCACCAATCGAGATTAAATCTTGACTTCCGTACTCTGCCACCAATCTCTCTAATTCTTTTTTTGGATGTGGCCTTTCCCAAAACGGAGTTTCGCCTTCTTTAGGCTCTGGCTTTGGTGTCCCATGAAAAAATGCCGCACGAATCCCTGACTCCATCAGTCCTTTAATGGCGGCATCATTATGCTGAGATGTTTTATTGTTGTGACACCAATCAACTAGCGTTGTAGTTCCACAATTAATTTGATTTAACGCTCCCATACAGGTAGCAATGTACAAGTCTTCTGGTTCAAAAACAGTGGCTAATCCAGAGTGCATCTTTTGAAAATACTCGAGTAAAGTCCAATTTGCAGCAACTCCTCTTAATGCCGTCTGCCAAGTATGCATATGAGCATTAATAAGGCCAGGTATAACAAGATAACCAGCCCCATTAACAAGCTCGTCTGCCGCAACTTCAATCCGTTGAGAGATTTCTTTGATCTCAGATCCTTCGATCAATATATCTGCATCAAATAAATCACCTTGTACATCCATGGTTACGATGGTTGCACCTCGAATCAACGTTTTTTTTGTCATTTAATTTGCCTCTAAGCCATCACTAATCGTTTTATTTTCTGATTTGAGCTCTAGTCCAGCGTCTTTTGCGACCTCGACTAACAAAGCTGAGAAATCGATATCCCCATAACCACGGCCAATCATTCTTGCGACAGACTCTCTGGTTGCCGCTGCGCTTGGCATGGAAACGCCATGAGCTTTAGCTGCCGCCATCCCTAAATCCATATCTTTTAAGAGTAACTCTGGCGTAAATGTTACCGCTTCAAAATTAAGATTCGTCAGTACCGGTGTCTTATAACGCGTGTACATTGATCCCAACACAGAGTCATTAATACTTTCTAAAAATAAATGACGGGGTATACCGGCTTTTTCTGCAAGTACCGTAATTTCACATAGGTTTTGTATCACCACACCAAACATCGTGTTGTGCGCAATCTTCCAAACGCGAGCAAGTTCACCCTCACCAATCCACATGCATTTTCTAGACATTGCCTGAAAGTAAGGCTCTACCGTGTCATATAGCGCCTTTGGTCCTGAGGACACCATCAATAGCTTTCCTGCCTTTGCTACTTTCGCATTGCCAGAGACTGGCGCGCATAAGTAAGCGACGCCTAAAGCCTCTAACTCTTTTCTTACTTCAGCTGAACCCTCTTGCGATATCGAGGAGCTATCGACGACAACCTTTGGTTTCGTCGCCGTTGTTACTAAACCTCCTGGGCCAAACAAAACTTGCTTTAGATCTTTAGTTGTTGAGACCATCGTAATCACGGTTTCACAAGCGGCCAAATCAAGAATGTTATCAACGACAGTTGCGCCATACGCGGCTAAAGGATCAGCTTTACTACGCGTTCGATTCCAAACATCAACACCGTACCCAGCTTTGGTGAGTCTTTTAACCATCGCCTCACCCATACGTCCAAGTCCAATCCAGCCTATTTTTTGCGCCATCCTAAATTCTCCAATATTCATTCATGTTAAAACGGTTGATTAATTACTTAGTCCTGCTTTTCTCTCTAATACTCTGATAATGGCGGCATAATCTAATTGTCCATCGCCCTCTGCAACTGCTTGGTGCATCCAATCTAATGTTGTTTGAGTTTGAGCAAGCGGAGCGCCAAGCTTTTTGGCTGCATCTGTGATTAACGATAGATCTTTAATCATTTGTTCTACCGTAAAGGTGGGAGAAAAGTCCCGATTTCCCATTGGTTTGCCTAATTGATTCATTTTGGCTTTCATGATGGTTGAGCCCGGCGCACTATTCGTGAGAACTTCCCACATGTCTTCCCATTGGAGATTACCCAATCTTCCCAAGGTCAAACCTTCCGCCAACATGGCGCTTGTTTGAGCAATCAGTAAATTCACGACTAATTTCATCAACCGAGCCTGCTCTTGTTCCCCTAGATAAAACACTTTGTTACCCCAACTTGAAAGCATGGGTAAAGCTTGGTCGTATATTTCTTTGGGGCCCGAACTTAAGACTGTCAATTGTGCTGCCGCCGCCATGTGATTATTACCAGAAACCGCCACTCTTAAATACGGGATTTTTTTATCTAGCAACCATGATGCCGCTGTGCTAGATGCAGAAATTGAAATTGTGCTCGTATCAACATAGACTGCTTTTGTGCTCACGTTCTCACTAATATATTTTGCAATACTTAAAAATGCTTCATCGTTGGGCATTGAAGTAAAAACCCAATCCGCCCATTGATAATCTTCGGGACCACCAATGACTAAGCCGGATTGTTTTGCCATTTCAATTTGTACCGGATTAATATCGATGACCTTAATTGGGTGACCCAATTTTTTTAAATGGGAAGACAAGGGAAGCCCCATCTTGCCGATACCGATAAATAGAATATTCATTTTTTGTCTTTAAATGTGATTTTTATCACTTATATTGTTTGGTTACAGTTTTCAAGGATAAACTATTTTCTAATGCAATTCGATGAATTACCGTTTTTTTCTAATCTCGTCTCCTGCCGTCGGACTCATTGTCCGCTGTCTCCATAATCCCCAAATTGGTAGAATCAAAACCAAAATAAATGCTAATTGAAAATCTTGATTGCTAGGTATATTCGTATTTCCTTGATTGAATGCAGTAGCAATACTAAGAGCCAAGGACCCTACCGCGATACCTAAAGCCATACTTAATTGAACACCCGTACTCGCTAAAGCAGATGCTGCGCCCATTTTGCTTTGTGGTACATCAGCCAAACCCAAAGTATTGATCGAAGTAAATTGCATGGATCTCACTAATCCATTGATAAATAAAAGAATCATCACAATCCAAACGGGCATCGCCTTCGATATAAAGGCACAGGATAATAATGAAAGAAAAATAGCCACACCATTTATAGTCATGACCTTTTTAAATCCATAGCGGTTTAACAGTGGCGTGGTGATTGTTTTCATGGCTAAATTTCCCACAAAAATACTCATGACAATTAATCCTGCCTGAAATGGGTCGATTCCTAAGCCGACTTGAAGATATAAGGGCACTAAAAATGGCGTTGAATGTAAGGCAATCCGAAATATGTTGCCTGCAATTAAGGTTGATTCAAATGTAGGTATTTTTAAAAGTGATAAATCAATCATTGGATGAGGTGTCCTTTGAAAGTGCTGAATCGCAATCCATCCAACCACTATCCCTATTGATAAAAAGATGGCAATATGAGTTTTACTATCAGCAATGTGTCGGCAGAGTTCAACTGCGTAAATCAAACTAGAAAGTGCTACGCCACTGTAGATAAATCCCTTTCCATCTAATGGTACTTTTGGAGAAATTTCACTTTTTTTAATTAACACCAAACTGAGGATGATCCCAATGATACCGATGGGTACGTTAATAAAAAAGATCCAATGCCATGAGGCGTATGTTGTAAAAAAACCTCCTATGGCGGGTCCTACGACCGGCCCGATTAATGCGGGCCAAGTGATTAATCCAATGGCAGCAATAATTCCTTCTTTTGGCGTGTTGCGTAATACAATAATCCTGCCAACAGGTACCATTAATGCTCCTCCGATGCCCTGTAATATTCTTGCAAATATAAAGAAAAATAGACTTTCACTGATGCCACATAGTATTGATGCCCCAGTAAAAATAACAATGGCAAGCGTAAATAATTTTCTCATCCCAATACGATCTGCTAACCAACCGCTGATTGGGATGATGATAGCCAGCGTCAGTAAATAGGCGGTAATACCGACACCAACATCCACTGGGAACACTCCGAAATCTTTTGCCATCATTGGTAATGCTGTAGTTATTACTGTGCTATCTAACGTTTCCATAAAGAAAGTTGTTGCAACTAGATACGTAAGATATTTATTTTTTACTTCCGACATGGATCTGACAACCTTATTTTTTTCTTGGATTTGTGGTTTGAATCTCTTTCCAATCTTTTTCCCAAGTTGATTGATATTGGAGTTCCACGGCTTTTACATAGCGATAAAATGTTACTTCAAAATAGGAAAATGCAATTAAAAACCCTGCCCAACCATCGAGTATGCCTAATTTAAAAAAGTAATGTCTGATAAATGCCCATAAACCATGTCCCAATGCTTTCGCAAAGTTCGATCCTTTTTGCCGTGGCTTTGAAGCCCCTAAGGAAGAATATCGATTCATTTTTGAGATCGACTCCGCAATATTATTAAAGGGTAGTTGCCAAATCGCATTTTTTAAATACCCAATATTTGCCCCATCCTTGATTTCATATTTCTCATGAACGGGACTTTCATCATAGGTAAGATGGGTTCTTTTAAATAATTGCGGTTGACGATAATTAGGGTACCATCCAGAGTGTTTTATTTCTTTACCAAGGTAAAAATTTCTTCTTGGCACATAACAAACATCTAATTTGTCTTCTTGAACAATGTTCATGATTTCTTGTGCAACATCTTGAGTACATCTCTCATCACTATCTAAACTAAATATCCATTCATGTTCACATGCTTTTACCGCATCCGTTCTTAACTTTCCAAATCCATCAAACTCGACTTGCACGACTCTCGCTCCCATGGATATGGCAATTTGTGCTGTTTGATCTTTGCTATATGAGTCGATTAATACGATTTCATCAGCCCATTGGATACTTCTAATAGCATCAGCAATTTTTGCCTCTTCGTTGTATGCAATGACATAAGCAGATATTTTGTTCATATTGTTATTTTAGTGTTTTTGTTTTATTGGTCATATCTTTACTTTGATTCTGGGTTTCGCCCTTGTCTCTTTTGATAAGGGCTCTAATTTTTCTTCGATGGATTGTAATTCTTGGATTAAGTCCCCAATTAGACTCTTTTGGGCAAAGTAATACAAACTAGTTCCTTCTTTCTCAACTTCAATAAAGCCAGCCAAGTTTAATTGCTTGAGGTGAAAGCTTAAAGTGGCCTGTGGAATTTGCAATAACTGTTTCAACTCGTTTGGCCTAATACCCATGGGCCAAGCATCTACCACGTGATAGTAGATCTTTAAACGTAGGTCTTGTCCTAAAGTTAAAAAAGCAAAGGCAATAGCATTAATTTCCATATTTCCAATTATATTGAAATTAACAGCTATTGACGGGATATATTTACCTTTTATGTGGTTTTTTTGAGCTTTTACTGTTATTCTGAATTCTGATCACAATCGTGTGCCCCTTATGGGTTCTTATTTGAGCTTTGCTCCCTTAAAAAATCAATGTTTCTGGGAGTAGTTATGGCAGTAGGCCAAAATCAAAAAACACGTAAAAATGATCCATTAGTGACCAAAACTGGTAAAGCTAGGTTAGGGCCATTAAATTTAACGCAATTAAATAATATGTTGGCTAAATCAACAAAGCCTAAAGAGCAAGCGAAAATTAAACGTGAAATCTCTAAACGTCCTCCAGCACCTATCGTTTCTGAGCCTGTGGCTGTGGCTGAGTAATCAACCCCTCTGCTTGCTGGAAGGGTTTTATGCGTAAAGTTGTTGATCTCTATAAACGATCAGCGAAAGATCAATTAGTCTGGACGTATGTTATTCATTTGGGACAGGATGGTTCTCATCCTAGCATTTTGGATTTTAAAGAAGAGGGCTTAAGGCTGGCCTTGATTGATAATCTTGGCACTGAGCAAACTCTATTGGTTAAAGTCCGAGGTTATGAGTGAGCTCGTACCACTAACATTTTTTTTCCAACCAGAATGGATAAAACGACCATTCCGGCAAAAATAAAATTGATAGCCGTTAGTTGTTCTGAAAGAAAGATATTCGCAAAGATTAATGTAAAGAATGGTTGCAGTAACTGAACCTGACTCACACGTGAGATTCCCCCCACGGATAATCCTGCATACCAAAAGAAAAACCCAATATACATGGAGAACAATCCCAAAAAGACGAACGAATACCAATAGTGGGCGTCAACTTGAAGGTACTCCTGTTGAAACGCAAGATACGTAACAAGTCCGTTTAAAGGTAACGATAATACGACAGCCCAAGAAATCACGAGTCGAGGGCTAATCTCACGAGACAACTCGCCACCCTGAGCATATCCAATTGCTGAAAAAATGGCGGCAAATAACAGTAAAAAATCCATGATGGTCAGTTGTCCAGCTCCTTGAATCAATGCGTAAATTAAAACGAGCGCAGTCCCGAATATTGATGCGAACCAAAACCCTTTCGATGGCCGCTCTTTAAAACGAAGAACACCAACAATGGTCGTCATCATCGGCATAAAACCTAAAATAATTCCGCCATGTGAAGAAGACCCTTTGGACATCGCTAATGTCATTAAAAATGGAAATCCAATCACAATTCCACCAATGATAAATAACATTTTTTTGATTGTTTTCCATGGTGGTATTGGTGCTTTCAACCACCCTATATAGATCAGGCCAGCACAGCCAGCTAAGGTGGCCCGACCAAAGGAAACAAAGGCCGGCGAAAACACCTCCACAGCAAGTTTGGTCATTGGCAAAGTTAACCCAAAAATGAGAATACCAACGACACCAATTAACATTCCCTTTGTTTCTAATTTCAAGCGATTCTCAATCTATATTTAACCTGGTTGAATGTCTGCGGCTTTTACAACTTTAGCCCAGCGATCGATTTCTAATCGAATGAATGCTGCAAATTCAGCTGGAGTACTCACTCGTACAATTGCCCCAGCATTTTTCATTTGTTCAATTGCCGCTTCATGATTAAAGGTGTGTTGTACGCCAACATTCAACATTTGAATAATTTCTTTTGATGTACCAACCTTAACTACCAGACCATACCACTGTGTTACATCAAAACTTTTTAAAGCAGGTAATGGTGTTTCTGAAATGGCTGGGACTTGGGGCAAGGCTTCGATTCTCTTCAATGTTGAAACGCCAAGTGCCATTACCTTACCACTTTGAATAAATGGCATGAGTGGTGGAACACCCGTCATGATCATGTCAACTTGCCCACCAATCACGTCGGTCACTGCGGGTGATGTTCCTTTATAAGGGATATGAACAGCTTGAATACCTGTCTGTAACTTGAAATACTCCATCGCTGTATGTGCGGCGCTACCATTTCCGCCTGAGCTGTAAGTGAGTTGATTGGGGTTTTGCTTTGCATAGGCAATCAATTCTGCAACCGTCTTAACACCTAATTTTGGATGAACAACCAACACGTTGGGTACCGTGGCAATTAGACTAATAGGAGCTAAGTCACGACGCGGATCATAGTTTAAGTTTTTAAATAAAGATACATTGACAGCAAGGCTTCCAATATTGCCTAAATAAATCGTATAGCCATCTGCTGGAGAACCTAACAATACATCCATGGCAATCTGACCGCTAGCGCCAGGTTTGTTTTCTATGATGACAGGTTGTTTGTATTGAATCATTAACTGATTCGCTAACATCCTGGCAAAAATATCTGTAGACCCTCCGGGCGGAAATGGCACAATCAGTTTGATCGGCTTATCTGGGTATGCGGCAAAACAGGGCTGTATACACGTCATAAGTGCTATTACAACAAATAGTCGAGATATAAAGTTTGTTAAGTTCACCTGTCTATTTTGACAGATATATTTTCATAAAGAGTGAATCCACACTCTTGCTAAAAATAGAGCGCTTTCATATCCAACGTATTATTAGTCATCATGCCTAAATCGACCCAACGCAAGCAATGAACAATTTACTGATACTCAAACTCATCACTGTTCCTTTTTTTATTCTCATCATTTCGCTAGCGGGTAAAAGATGGGGAGCTGAATTAGCCGGTAAGCTATCCGCCTTACCTGTCGTGGCAGGTCCAATCGTATTTTTTCTGATTCTTGACCAAGGGACCGATTACGGTTTTAATGCCTCGATTTCTGCCATCTATGGTTGCATCGGAATTCTAGTATTTGGTTTAGTCTACTGCTGGGCTAGTCAACACTTTCGCTACCTGACTTGCTTAGGTTTTGCCATTCTCGCCTGGGTGATGGTGTCTTATTTTCTAACCCTTTTTCCAACACACCTTGCTTTGGCTTGTGGCGTAACCATCCTCTTTCTTGCATTCACACCAAAGCTATTACCTCGAGTCGTTCATGAAAAACCTCTTCCTCAATCTTTAAAAGATTTGCCCTTTAGATTAGTGGTTGGTGGACTCTTAGCATTCCTCACCATTGTTTTTGGAAACTTATTGGGTAGTGTTTGGGTGGGGATACTATCAACTTTCCCCATCAACAGTTTGGTACTCACTGTGTTTACCCACAAAACTTTTGGTCAAGAACACGTTATTCCTATTTATCGCGGATTAACCAAGGGACTTTTATCTTTTGTGGCTTATTTTGCTGTGCAAACCTTGCTCATCAAAAGTATGGCTCTGTGGCTGGTGACGGTCTTGTCAATCCTTACGGCAATCATTGTCCAACTCATGATTCAACAACTTCTTAAAAAACAAGCCCATCATTGAGCCCAGTAAGTGCTCTAGGCTATTTATTCATGATCTATTTGGATATCCTTCAACTCTTTTTTTAAATCAATAGCAACTTTCGCAAACACTGGTGCCCAATTTTTCATACTTTCTTGACGGTAGATGGTCATTGATTGATACCAAGGCGTATCTTTTCGGTCAAGCATCCAACGCCAGTCTGGGCTAAACGGAATTAACAGCCAAGTTTTTTTCCCAATTGCGCCACTTAAGTGAGCCACACTAGTGTCGACACTAATCACAATATCCATCAGCTCACATAATGCAGCTGTATCCTCAAAATGATCCAATTCATCGCCATACGATTTAAATAAAGGGTATTTTTCAATCAATTGTCGATCTACATCTCGCATCTCTTTTTGTAAAGTGATGTACTCAAATTCTTGGGGTAAGTAAGGGATGATTTCAAATAATAAAATACTTCGATTTTGATCATTTTCATGCATTTTATTACCACTACAAATGAGTCCCACACGTGGCTTTTTTTTAGGCCCAAGCCTTAACTGCCATTTGTTAAGATATTCCGGTAAAGGGTTTAAATATCCATGCGCTAAAGGAATGTTGTCGAGTTCTAAATTTAAATAATGTGGCAAACTTAATAAAGGGCAGTAATAATCAAACTCGGTAAATTCAGTTTTGTATGAAATCACTCGAGATACTCCGGGTACTTGGTTCATCAACCCAATTAAAGGTTTTTGAACTTCAAAAACCACCTTCGCTCCCTTGTTTTCTAATTGATATAACAATCGACAAAACTGTATGGTGTCGCCTAGTCCCTGTTCAATATGAATCAAGATAGTCTTGCCCTCTAGGCTCTGAGTACCATTCCAAAATGGTTGCGGATAATCTCTTGGTTTTTCAATTAAAGACTCCCTTTCCCATCGCTTTTCATACAGTTGGAAACCTTCCCTATATTTCCCCAGCGTTAATAGCATAATTCCTTTTGCAAAGAGCGTTTCTTCATCATCTGGATTGAGGGTGAGAACATGATCTAATTGCTGAATCGCTTCTTCGAATTGATTTAATTCTTTATAGATGTTGCCAATGTTGTAATTTGCCCGAACATCATTAGGCGCAATCACTAAGGCTTGTGCGTAGGCGTCAATCGCTAAATCCGTACGGTTCAAGTCGTGCAAAATATTACCTAAATTAGAATAGGCGTCTGGTTCATTTGGATTAGCTTCTACTGCGCGGCTGTAGTAAAGAGCTGACTCATCAAACCGCTTTACACGCCTTAGGGTATTCGCAAGATTAGTTAATGCATCAAAATATTCCGGGTCAATCTCAATTGCTTTTTTATAGCAATAAATGGCATCTTCAAATTTCAACGTATCTTTTAAGGCATTGCCTAACCCGTAATAACTTTCTTTTTCATCTGGCTTTAAGTGAATATGTGCTTTGTAGGCATCAATCGCTAATGCATATTTTTTCTGAAGAATCAGTGCATTTGCTCGACCAAGCACAACTTCTGGATAGGAGGGATTGAGCTTTAAGATTTTGTCATAAGCATTAATTGCCTCTTCTAGATCCTCAAGAGCTAAATACGTATTTCCTAAGTTCAGCAGTGCCTTCGTATTGTTTGGCTCTATCTGTAGAACCATAAGATAGTCTTTTATTGCTTCTTGATATTTTTTTATTTTTTTATACGCATTGCCTCTGTTATATAGGGCATCAATCTGGTGATTGTCTTTTTGCAGTATTTTGCTATAAGCGTTAATCGCTTCTTCATGTTTTTGAATAGCGCTATAAAGGTTGGCTAAGTTGTATTGGGCATCAGTAAATTCAGCTTGCATTTTTAAAGCTACTTGATAATCAGCTAGCGCTTCTTGCATTTTTTTTATTTCGAAATAGGCACTTCCACGATTGTTGAAGTACGCTGCATTTTTTTCAATCTTCAGTGCCTGATTAAACCATTTAATGGCTTCTTGGGGCTTGCCTCTAAAAAGATCGATCAGGCCCAGCCCATGCAACGCATCTGCGTGCCTAGGTTGCAATTTAATAATGGATTGATATATTTTTTCGGCATCTTCTAATCGACCATTTTGATGATGGTTAAGCGCTTCACTATATTGTTTTTGTAAGTACGCAAGCGCTTGTTGGGTGTTTGACATTGATAAATCTTACTGATTAAATGATTCTGTAAAGCACAGAATAAGTCCCTAATTTGTCACCTATTCTGGAATTATTCTAAATCTTAAACGCTTCAAGCGATTCAGGCGCAAATAAATCCTTCACTTCGAGTTTTTTGGAGGATAGCCCTTGCTCAAAGTGATATCTAGTAAAGGTATCTAAGTTATTGACATTACCTTCTAAACCATACGACCACCAATCTTGACCAAACTCTTTTTTGGCGTTTTCCACATGCGCTGTCAACCAAGGTAACATCGTTTTTAAGGCGGCCGTTTCATCAAGATCTTTATAAGCGATTTTCTTTGCCTCGATAAAAGCTTTGGTCAAGGATTGCGCAATCCAACGATTCGCCTCATAAACATCGCGGCGAATAACCACGACATGCATAATTGGAAAAATACCTGTTTGTTGGTAGTAGTTTCTTTCCACCGCTTCATAGTCATCAAAAAGTCGCACGACCTTGCCATCACCTTTTAAGAAGCTAGAGGGCATCCTAGCTGTATACAAAGCATCTAACTCACCGTCATATAGCATTTGTGAAAGGGTTTGGTGAGGCCCAATCGGACTTACCTGAATATTCGGCGGTAGCTCTAATTTAATTTTTTCAATCCGCCCAGTTTCTTCTTCACCCCCAAATAGATAAGGTTGCGCATCTACTGGAACACCATAGTGGTCCGACAAAATACCTCGAATCCAAACGGGGGCGGTCATTTGATATTCAGGACTAGCAATCTTTTTTCCAATTAAATCCTTTGGTGTCTTAATGCCACTTGCGGAGTTGACATAAATGCATGAATGCCTAAAGAACCTAGATGGATAAACTGGAATAGCAATAAATGGCTTTTCTGGGCGGGATAAAGAAATGCAATAGGATGAGAGAGACATTTCAGCAACTTCAAATTCACGATAGCGAGCCATTCGAAAAAAAGTCTCTTCAACGGGTAAGTTTAAGTAATTTAATTCAGCACCATCAACTTGAACACGGCCATCCATTAATCCGCGCATGCGGTCATAGTCCCAACAAGCAAAATTTAGTTTTAGACGATTCATTTATTTCTCCAAGGTGGATTTTTGGGCAAACTAGGGTCATCAATCACCCAATCGTTTGGCTCTTTTGTAGTAATCAGATTTGATAGATCCATGTCTTTACTTAGGATTTTGGCTGTCTCTTGATAACCTTGCACTGTTAAATGAATAAGGTCTTTTGCCATCAGTGGTGGGTTGCTTTTAATCCAAGTATAAGCCCCTCCTAATCCACCCATAGCTTGTTGCCAACTCCAGCTGGAGCAAGAAAAATCATTGCCAACATCTTTTTGGATTTGTGTAATTTCTTGATGTATTTTTGAGTATTTCAAAAAATCTGGTAACTGTTCCGTTTTAACCAACTTTTTCTTACCCTTTGTATAGGTTTTTTTATACCAAATACCTCGATCTGTTGGTCCCATTAATATGCAACTAGCATTAGGATAAATGGAACGAAAATTCTGAAGTGATTCTCTTAACATCTGTTTATAAGCCTTACTATCAAATGGGGCTTGATTACCTTCATTGGTGCCATACTCTAAAACAATTAAGTCATAGTTCATCGGAATTTTTAAACTATCGATATACGATTTTTGTGTGCTTTGCCATCCTTTGACAGTGGCCCCTGGTATACCAAACGTATCCATAAATAGCTTTGGTTCGATGTTGTAGGTTGGTACAAAACCATCTATCGAGATAGCTCCTTCTATCAGACGAATCTTGATTACACCAAAGAGGCTATCACCTTGAATCATCAAATGGCTAGCCTGAAGATTATTCACATCGATGATTTCTTCCGCACGACCATCAATTTGCACGCCTAGTTTTGCACTTGCATGTGTTGTTTTCGAAAATAAAATATTCAATTTTTTTAACTGATTAGTATTGTTATTTTTAGAGCGAAAATCAATCCATAAATAGCTATTTGGTATCTTGGTGTTCAATTTTAAAAGGGCGGGGCCATATAATTCGGCATTCACTCCCGTGTAAGAATAGTTAAATTGCCAACCACTGCCTTGACAATACTTCCTGATTGGTAAACGGACTCCAGGTCTTCCCATCGAAGGTGGTATAAAAGAAGGAAGAGCGCTATCTGTGTCTAATCCGATGGATTTCAATAACTCTTCTGTGATGAAATTGGCGGCAGAATGACTATCCCCCCAGAGTCCTACCCTGTATGGTCCGCCATTTTTTTGCTTCGTTAATTGCATTTGCAGTTGATTAGAACTATCTTGTTTATTTTTTTTCATTGCCTCAATCTCCTCATCGTCCGGCAATGAATACACTATCTCGAAATCAGAAGGTTGCTGCGGTGGTGTAGTGTTGCTTTTTTTGATGCCTGGGCAGATTAAATCTGGACTTTGACTTGATCCTTGAAATTGAATCATTTCTTGTGCCGATAACTGATATATAGACAATAAACCAAAGACAATCAGGGACTTAAAATTCACTCTATATCCAATCGCGTAACAGCATTGACGACACTAGAACTAATCATTCTCAACGCTGTGGGGCTGAAGTGTATACCATCACTTGCCCTTAATAATACATCACCTTTGTTAGGGTCTTTGATATACGCTTTATAAGGCTCGTCTAAACGTCCAATCATTTCTTCGGTTGAAATATATTGGAAATTATATTTTTCTGCTTCATTTTTAAACACACGATTTTGAATAATTGCCCCTTGCCTT
This sequence comes from uncultured beta proteobacterium, assembly GCA_903875135.1. GTDB lineage: Bacteria > Pseudomonadota > Gammaproteobacteria > Burkholderiales > Burkholderiaceae > Polynucleobacter. Next base: position 65,706 of record CAIQUZ010000094.1, read on the forward strand.
ACCCTGTCCTCTCCCATATTGGGTAAACCAATCCAAATGATTTGTGCTTCGTGGTGTTTTGCAAATTGCAGCACTTCCTCGACCCGAAGTCGATAGATCTCTTCCCACTCTGTTGAGGGAAATTTATAGACCTTTTTATTTTCGTAAATATCCCAAGGATCATTTGGGCCAAGAAAAACAATAATGACCTTGTAATGATCTTTCGCTATGCCTTCTTTAATTTTCGTTGGCCAATCAAAATATCTTTTTACGGTTAAACCGGTACTTTGTTTACTTAAGTCGTCGTAGATACTTTTTGGATATATTTTTCTTAATGAACTAATTGCGAGAGGGGCAACACCTTGCATCATTGAATCCCCAGCGAACATCATTTTAAAAGAGCCCGTCTTCAAAGGTAACTCTGCGAATGATGACTTTGCAAGTTCTTGATTGGCTACTGGATTGTTATAGAGATTATCAACGTTGCTAAGATTAGTGACCTGAATCTTTTGCTGAGGAAGATTTGTCAATCCTGACACAGGATCATTTATTTTATTACCAGTTGAAATAGTTGAGGCCTGACCTTTTGGTTCAGATATTTTTGAAGACTCTTGACTCTTTTCAAGATTGACTAATTTTTCGTTACTGTTACTCTTGTTACCTAAAGCAAGTAACTCTTTGATTCTGATTGATGGGCTCATAAAACTATCAGGGACGGTCTCTGTAAGACGAATGTGAAAACGCGTTGACACATATTGGTCTAAAGAATCTAGCCATAAAAATGTATTCACAAAAGCAACCATGATGAACCAGGGAAGTATTTTTCTGTTTTCCATCTTTAAAACTTATAGTAAATAAAGGTTGGTATTCCGTTTGGGCCGGTATAAATAATCAAAAAGAGAATCGCAGAGGCCACTAAAAATAAACGCCACCCCCAATTTCGGTTAGCCCAGCTAATCATTTTGTCTTCAATCAATTGCGCGCGCTGGCTAAAATAAAAGAAAGCAATCGACATCAGAATGAGTAATAAATGATTCCTTGTAAACGTACCCTCTATCTTCGTCATCTGATACAAAACAGTTAAAGCCGTATCTAAACTGTCAGCTCGAAAAAAGACCCATGTTAGACAAATAAATACTACCGTCAAAATTTGTGCTTTTAAAGCTGATAATCGAATCAAAGAATATCGATGGTTCACATTACTAATCACCACCCCAAGTCCATGTAAAAGACCCCATATTAAAAAGGTAGTGTTGGCGCCATGCCATAAACCACTTAACGTCATGGCAATTAGAATATTTATCTGTGTTTTTGTAAATCCTTGCTGATTTCCGCCTAGCGGAAAATAAATGTAGTCTCGAATAAAGGTCGATAAAGAAATATGCCAACGCCTCCAAAAGTCTTGTAAGTTTTTTGCTAAATAGGGTTGTTTAAAGTTGAGGGGAATTTGATAACCCAATAATAAGCCAAGGCCAGTAACAAATAAGGTATATCCCGAAAAATCAAAAAATATTTGTAAGGCATATGCCCACATACTACTTATTGTATTGACGGCATTTTGGCTCTCGGGGTAAGCAAAGATATCATCAACAAAATTAATGGATAACCAATTGGCAACAACTGCTTTTTGAAATAATCCTAGCAGTATGAAGTAGATCGCCTTTTCAACATGAATTGCTTTACCAACTTGATCACCTTGTAATTGAGTGAAAAAATCTTTAGCACGAAAAATCGGCCCAGCAAACAGCGTTGGCCAAAATGCTAGATACAGCGATACATCTAGCCATCGAATTTTATTTTTACTTTCTACAGGCGCTTCTTTTGCTTGCCAGACAAGGTAGGTAATCGCTTGAAAAGTAAAGAATGAGACGCCCGCTGGAATCAACAGCTCTAGAAAGGGTAAACGGTAAAGAATACTTGTTGCACTCAGGGCATCGTCAAGAACTCCTCTGAGGAATTCGTAATACTTCGTAATGATTAATAGTCCAAGGCTTAAGCTGATCGTGACCGCAAGTTTTAATTTTTGACGCCGTGCAACTGTACTCGTTCTTTGAACCCACTCGCCAGCCCACCATACCCACAGGCTGTATACCAATAAAATGAAAGTAAATTTCAGTGACCAGGTCGCATAAAACCCATAACTACTCAGTGTTAGATACGCTTTTTGAAGCGACGGGCGTGACTTTAAGAGCCAATAAATGAAGTAGAAAATTAATGCAACATAAGCAAATTCTGGACTAATAAAGCTCATTCTATCTCTGTTATTTATGAGTCGGTTAAAGGATTTTTAATCACAATACATGGTTTCTTGGCTAGTTATTCACTATGTCGACGTGATTTATTCAACTCCTATAAAATATGCTTTTATTCTACTTTACAACTATCATGCGAGCATTCATCTATCTGCTTTTTTCGCTTATTTGTATAACGGTTTCCCCGTTTGCAAAAGCCGTCTTTTTAGATGAGATTCAGGTGTATGATGGCGAAATTAATGAGCCAGGAGAGTTTGGGCTAGAAATTCACGCCAATACAACCCTATCAGGTCAATCAACACCATCATTTGCTGACCAACGGGTTACTCAGGGTGGCGTTCGAATCACGCCTGAATTTAGCTATGGACTCTCAAAAACGGTTGAACTTGGTTTTTACCTTCCGACTGTCTACACCCCTGATTATGGTTATGAGTCAGCAGGATATAAACCTCGCATCAAGTGGCTTCCGATCCAGAACTCAGATACTCAACCCTGGGCGGTGGGTCTTAATTTTGAATATTCTGTGGTGAACAACGGCATTGACTTTCCTAGGAAAGCCGCTGAATTTCGGGGTATCGTTGCATGGAAAAATGATCATTGGTCGTTGGCGTTTAACCCGGTGATTGACTCTAGTCGTTCAGATGGCCAAAATAGTGACTGGGTTTTAAATTACCATACACGAGCTATTCGCCTCCATAATAACGGGCTAATGACAGGTTATGGCTTGGAGTATTATCAAGGTCAATCTGCCGTCAACAATATCGACCCACTATCCGCCCCTAAACAACTTTTTGCCATCATTGAATTGAAAACGCCGGACTCTTTTTTAAATGGGATGAACGTACACATGGGACTAGGATATGGCTGGGATTCTGGTGACCGTATTACCTTTAAGATGATTTTAACTCCGAGGTTATAAAACCGCCTCTACCGGCAGGCCAAGTAAGGGTGAGTTTCAACATATTTGGTGAGTTGTACCATTTGTTCAAAACGGCTTTGAATATTATTTTTAATAAAATAGTTAATGACTACATTTGGTATATACGAATCTAACTCAAATTGACTTTCGTATTCAAACTTTGTCCGATTTTCTAATGGCGTCAAGTTCCAAGTTCCACGGTAGAACTTTGCATCCCCTTGAATTTGCTCGAAGCTTAATCGTTGTAATGAAACCTCTGTGAACTCTTCTTGGGAAAAAAGCACGATCGGAAATCCTAAGACTCGTTCTTCAACGACGCGTTCAACGAGTACTTTATTGCCTTTTCTAGAAGCCACCTTGAGCTCTCTAACGCCGGTTATCTTTTTCATATTTTCATAATCAGTGATAAATTGAAAGGCATTGCATGCGCTCAGCTCTGCTTGAAAACTCATTTTGATGTGAAAAATAGATCCGACTCGTGTGATGTTCACTTCAAGTTGATTGGATTTGTCAATCTCAACAGATTGCGTTGGCAGGGCTATCAGCAGAATGATGGCCAATATCAGCCTTTTCAAGAGAGGCATCTTATTGGCGGAATTTGCTGCCTGAATAAATGGTTAGCCCTCAACCATGAATTCTTGAGCTTGTTGATTCACAATGTGTCCCTGTTTTGTCGGGGGGCTATCTGGGTTATATTTCAAAAAGTTTTCGCGATGCCTTCTGTAATATAAGAGACCTTCATCAATACTTGAAACACTGGCACCTAGTTCAATCATTTTGTCCCAAAGGTTCCAATCTTCTTGAGGATGGCGGCCGTTTTCATATCTGACTTGATAACCGATTTTCTTACCCAAACTTGTCCTGTACAACATCGAACCATGATGCTTTCCTTGGCGACTCCAATAGTGATCGCCCTGATAAAGATTGGTCTCACCAGGTACGCGTGTCAATATTTCATTTTTTAACTCGCCAGTAACCACGATGTCATACGTCAAAATATCTGTTTGTGCACTCGATAAAAGTTCAATCGCATCAGCCCTCAACCAGTTATCAGCCCCAATAAAAAAAACATATTCAGAATTTACCCGTTGCAACATATCTTGGAAATTATTGACAGTGCCGATGTTTTTATCTCTAAATATGTACTCAATTTCTGGATACAACAAAGGTAAGTGGTGGCAGTCATTTGCGCCATCATCCACGAAAAGAATTCTTTCAGGTTTTTTTGTTTGGCTTAAAATAGACTCTATGCAGTGAGCTGCTAAGTGTCCATATTGGTAAGAGGCGATAATAATAGTAATCATATTGTTTAGCGATTAAAGCACATAAAGGATGACACTGTGATTTTTGATACCACTTTTTTACAACACCTATGGAAATAACCGACTCTAGGTTTTATCTTGATCCTTCATTTTTAAAGGAACAATGTGACACCTTACTGAGCAAAGGACTTCTTCTAGATTCCTCGGCTTACTCTATCGCCGCCCAATGGCTAGATCAAATTCTTCATTTTGAAGCGCCATTCGATACACGCCCCATTTTAAATGTCGCGATTGGCTATTTAATGATTGGTGATTTTGTGCAATCAGAAAAATGGTTTGGCTTTGTCTTACATCATGAGCCAAAAAATGCCATTGCTTTAATGAACTTGGGCGCTATATTGACTCAAACAAATAGAAAGCATCAGGGTGCCGAACTGTTGGATACGGCGTATAAAATACAACGTCTATTTATTGAGCCAGTTGAAGCCCCATCTAGAAAGCTACTCATTCTGTCGCTTGGTAAAGTGGCGGCAAATATTCCTCTTTTTCCCCTCTTGTCTTTAGGTAGAAGCTTGAATATTAAATATGCTTTTGACTATGGCAACTCAGATGAGGATGCACAACTACCGGATTTTGATATTGTATTTAACGCAATAGGGGAAGCTGATTTTTTATCTCCTTTTGCGCCACGGATACTGGAGTTGTCATATCGCTATCAGAAGCCATTACTGAATCATCCACAAGCCGTCATCAACACTCAAAGACACCAACTGAGAAGCACGCTACAGCATATACACAATCTTGTTTTACCGAATTACCTACGTTTTCCGTCTTTGGAGTATGCCGATTTTCCCTTAGAAGCAATTTCTCAACAGGGTCTTGATTATCCAATCATCATCCGACCAGAAGGAACACATGGTGGCGATGGTTTAAATATCGTTCATCAACCTAGTGAGCTAAGCGACATCGCAGCCTCTTTTACGAGCTTTTTTTATATAGCGAACTTTATCCATTATCAATCTGCAGATACTTACTTCAGAAAATATCGGGTAATCTTTGTCGATCGTGTTCCCTATTTTTATCATTTAGCCATTTCATCACATTGGCTAGTACATTACTATTCGTCTGAAATGTTGAATCACCCTTGGAAGATACAAGAAGAAAAAGACTTTTTATATTCGCCGGAGTCAGTTTTAGGTGAGGCTGGGATGAAAACGCTTTTAGAAATCGGCCAAAGCCTTAATTTAGAATACGTTGGCATTGATTTTGGCATAATGCCCGATCGCTCTCTTGTCATTTTTGAAGCAAATCCAACGATGTTGATTCATTTTGAAAATATATCTGGGCCATTGGCCTACAAAAATGAATTTGTTAAAAACATCATTCAGGCCTTTGAAGATATGTTGAATCGGCTATCTCCCCCCCCACAATATGTTGGCTGAACACACCACTCATTTCTCTTTAAGAAGTAATCACGTGATTGTCTTTGTCAACGAGAATTACTCTTGGAGTCAAACCTTTTGCCTCTTCTCGTGTCATTTGCTCTAAAGATAGAATAATAACTTCATCACCTGGTTGGAAAAGTCTGGCGGGACATCCATTTAAACAGACCTCCCCTGAATGAGGACTGCCTGGTATTGCGTATGTTTCCCAGTGGACTGCATTGGACATATTGTTAATATGAACCAGTTGATAAGGCATTATTCCTGCAGCCTCCATTAAGATAGGATCTAAAGTAATACTACCTTCATAATCTAATCTTGCCTGAGTAACTTTAACTCGGTGCAATTTACCCGTGCACATCGTTACTGTTTTCATCCATCATCCATTTCATCTATATCTATGTACGTTTTATGATTTTAGTCCGATTGCTTCTTTGATTGAATCATATTTTGATGCCTTTGCTTTAGAACGACCGTTATCGTACTCATTGATGGGGTTGTATATCTTTACCAAATAAAGACTTGATATTTTCGGGCGTTAGCCAAGTCCACTGACCTTCCTTTAAGTCGCTGGGTAGTGTGTAATGACCGATTGCCCGACGATGTAACTGATCAACATGATTACCAACTGCCGCCAGCATCCGTTTGACTTGATGGTAGCGCCCTTCCACAATCGTTAAAATTAATTTTCTTTCGTCTTCCTGATGGCATTGTATGGCAAAGCATGGCTTGGGATCATCATCAAGTACAACTCCGGATAAAAGATGATTGATTTGACTAGTCGTAATGAGGTCCGCTGTGATGACCTCATAGACCTTACCAATATTTTTTTTCGGTGTCGTCATTTGGTGGATAAACTGTCCATCATCTGACATGAGTAGTAAACCAGTAGTATCTTGATCCAGCCTTCCTACACATTGAATACCCCTTTCTATCAATTGCGCGGGAAGCAAATGATAAACACTTGGGTGATGTTTGGTTTTATGCGAGCACTCATAATTGGTAGGTTTATTAAATCCTACATAAGCTTTTTCATGAAAAGGCCACGTGTTTCCTTCGACCTTCAAGATCCTCCCCTCAGGACATATCAACCGATCAGGATCATCGATGATTTCTCCGTCAACATGTACTAACTCTGCCATGATGAGGTTGGCGCAATGCCGTCTTGTGCCAAAACCTTGACTAAAGAGTATTTTTTCTAAAGGAATTAATTTTTTATTTTTTGCCGACATCATTCTCTAACAGTATATCGTTTGAGCTATAGTAGATTATCCGTGATCTTGCTATTCAAGAGTCATTTAGCAAATCCTTCAACAGCATTGCCACAAACTGAGCAGAGCCATTTAATCACCGGCCCTATTAACATCAGCATTTACTTCAATATCCAATAGAGAAGCACCCATGAATATACTCAATCTATTTTGATGGTTTTGGCGCCACCGTTAAAAGAATTGCCGCCTTTTCTCCTTTTAAGCCAAAACTTGCGTCCTCTATTTCTATCGTCACTGACCGATCATTTTTCAAAAACACTAAAACACTCTTTTTTGAAGTAATTGAGGATACGAGTGTCCAACTTTGTTTAGGGAACTCATCACGAAAAAAGACGTAACTTTGCATCGGTGTTGAAGTAGAGCCAATACTAAGTCTACCTGTCCAGGCCGTTCCGCTACCTAATATCAATGAATCTTTTTTTATCACTGAACCCGGAGGGAGGGGCATATCGCCCAGCAATCTTGATTGGGTTTGCTCATTTTCATTTGCTGTATTTTGTTCCTCATTAAAACTAGAGGGAGGGTTAGAGGTACAGCCTACAAGAAGAAAAAAGAGGCCAAATATAAATGTTTTTTTCATCATAACCTTATGATTATTGAATTATTTATATCATATTACATCCTCTTGGATTTGGAGATCAAAATTACTACTTTTAACTCAAAAAGCTCCATCATCGCAACCTCAAGGCTTGTCTAACTCCGCTTTTTAGTGCTGTAAGTACTTCTCCTTCAAACCAAGGATTCTTTTTCATCCAAATATTATTTCTTGGGCTTGGGTGAGGAAGAGGAAGCACCTCTGGCCAATACTCTTGCCAAGCTTCAACGGTTTGCGTTAGTGTTCCTTTTTTTGCTTTACCTAAATGCCATTCCTGGGCATATTGCCCAACAATGAGGGTGAGCGTAATATTTGGTAGCTGACTTAATAGTTGTTTGCGCCACTTTGGGGCGCACTCAGGTCTCGGTGGAAGATCTCCTGACTTACCGGTTCCCGGAAAACAAAAGCCCATCGGAATCAATGCAATTTGTTTTGGGTCATAAAATACTTCTTTTGTAATTCCCATCCAATCTCTCAGACGATCGCCACTTGGATCATTAAATGGGATGCCCGTCTCGTGGACACGACTTCCTGGTGCCTGACCAACGATCAGAACTTTAGCTAAATGACTGACTTGAATGATTGGTCTTGGACCTAAAGGTAAAGACTCGGCACACAACGTACATGCCTCGATTTCTTTTACTAACTTGATTAGCACTTTGGTCATAGCTTTAGCATACGCTAAATTATTCGAAGCGATGATCTAAAGGCTCAAAATCCATTGTTATAGTTATCTTCAGTTATCTTTTGATGCGAAACAATAAAGCAAGAAATATGATGGTCCGAAAAAGCGGAAATTTTAGCTAAAAACCACCTTTTTTCGTCTTGTGTATGGCACACGTACTTCATGTTAAATACTTTTGTATGATCAGAAATAACTTCTCGAATCGAGCGAGACATTTGTAAGGCCTCCTCAGCATCTTCACCTTGAACATTGTCACAAATAGCTAAATAATTAATGCCTTCACAAGTATCTTTACCTTTAAGTAATTTAGAATGTATCATCGCCTCCGCTCGCCAAGCATTGTTAACCATCAAAATATTACCCGTCTTGTCCAAGATGGCAGTTCTAGGTGATGTGAAATTTAAAGCCGCCTGCGCTAACTGTTCGACTTTTCGGAAGGTATAACTTGCCAATTGAGAGATTTCAAAAGAGTTGTCCTGATCATTCATTAATCGCTCATCGGCTATCTCATTTCTGGAAAAAAGATAAGCAGGGTTTAGATTTAGCCATTTAACCAAGATTTCTAATTTATCCATTTCTGGAAGCGATGAGCCAACCAACCATTTACGAATAGATTCTCGTGAAATCGGCTTAGTTTCATAACTGCGTAAATTAAATTCAATCGCTACTTTATTCGCTGTAGGAAGATAGCCAAATTTATTGATGAGGCCTGCTCGAAAAGCCTGTCGAAACCTTTCAGTAATAAACACGTTTCGTGTATTCAGCATGACGATATTTAATAGGCTTGAAGAACTCTTATCATCCTCTTGTTTTTATTTTCTGCACGGTATAGAGCCCCTTTTCATGATTTTGTCAATAATTACAACTCAAAGTTGTCATCGCCCTCTAAGTCTTCTAGTAAATTCAGAGTTCATTCAATAAGTTGATTAGTTTTTTATGACCTTTACTTATACTCTTGCCATTAAAAAGCTTCAAAAGGACAGATGTATCTCACTTGTCGACATTAATCGACTGAATTATCATGATCGACATTTATTTCTCAAGGAGATTTCTAGATGGTCAACCTACGGCATGGGGCGGCTAGAAAATTTAAAGCTTGAGTCTTCCTCCTTCACTGAAGATTCAAACTTTTTAAACCGTTTTTAACCCATTCCCAAAACAAGAGCAACCTTATCTATTTAATCCTCGCCCTCATTGTTTACATTATATTTCTAATAATTCAATACTTTCTTTATCGTTAATTTTCTTATGGTCACAGTTTTTTATTTTTAGTAGGATATTACTTAAAATCAACTAATTTTCAAATATCAAAAATTCGCAATCAAAGCTTCATAATTCATCTATATATTAATATTTCTTTAGTGCATCATCTTTAAGAAAGATATCTCGATGACTTCTCATCTCAAAAATAACCGTCGTATTGTGCTTCAGTCTATTTTAGGTACCTCCACAATTGCTTTAGGTGGGATGCATCAAATACTCTCCTATGCTCAAGCCCCAGCCCTAATCACTAGTGATAAAAATCGCCCCAAATCACCTTCAGGCACCCAAACAGGTGATGTCAATACAAACTCAGGAATTTTATGGTCCAGGAGTGATCGTGAAGCAAAGATGTGGGTTACCTGGGATACGACTCAGAGTTTTTCTAATCCCAAAGTGTTATCAGGTCCCTACGCTTTAGAAAGCACAGACTTTACGTCAAGAGTTGATCTTCGTGGCTTACCGTCAGGACAAGATATCTTTTATAAAGTGACCTATGAAGATTTAAAAACTGGGGCAAAAAGTCAAGAAGATATGGGACATTTTAGAACGTCTCCGGCGCAAAAAAAATCGATTCGCTTTTTATGGTCTGGTGATACTGCAGGCCAAGGCTGGGGCATCAACACGGATCTTGGAGGTATGACTATTTATGAATCAATGCGAAAGTTAAATCCTGATTTTTTTATTCATAGTGGCGATAATATTTATGCTGACGGACCAATTAAAGCCGAAGTAACGATTTCAGAGGGCCCCCTTAAAGGATTGGTCTGGAAAAATATCGTCACTGAAGAAAAGTCAAAGGTCGCTGAAACACTAAAAGAATTTCGTGGAAATTATCGCTACAACATGATGGATGAAAATGTTCGTCGTTTTAATTCTGAAATTGCTCAGATTTGGCAGTGGGATGATCATGAAGTATTGAATAATTACTCTTCTAGTAAAGATGTTTCTGCCGATACACGCTATACAGAAAAAAAGGTCCCTTTATTGGTTGCTAGAGCTACGCGAGCATTTTTAGAAAATGCTCCCATGAGATGGTATTCACAACAAGAAGAAGAACGAATCTACCGTAAGATTTCACAAGGCCCTCTCCTTGATATTTTTGTCATCGATATGCGCAGCTATCGGGGAGGCAACTCTTACAATCGTCAAGAAACACTCAATGCAGAATCACAATATTTAGGACCTGTACAAATCGAGTGGCTAAAAACTGAATTAAAAAATTCCAAAGCGGTATGGAAAGTGATTGCATCGGATATGCCATTAGGACTTTTAGTTGAAGATGGTAAAGATGAGCAAGGTCGTATGAAATTTGAAGCAGTTGCTAATGGAAATGGTCCTGCATTAGGTCGTGAAATTGAAATCGCTGACATTTTGTCACATATTAAACGTCAAAAAATTAGAAATACCGTTTGGCTAACCGCAGATACGCACTATACGGCGGCTCATTATTTCAATCCAAACCTTGCACAATTTAGCGACTTTGATCCTTTTTGGGAGTTCATGACTGGCCCTTTAAGCTCGGGAACATTTGGCCCTAATCAGCCAGATAATACCTTTGGTGTTGAGGTGAAGTTTCAAAAGGCTCCAACTGACGGTCGAATCAATTTGTCTCCTGCCGAGGGGTACCAATTTTTTGGCGATATCCAAATTGATGGTAAGACCTCAGAATTGCTCGTCGACCTTCGTGACAGCAAAGGGGTTTCTTTATGGTCAACCAAGTTACAACCTAAATTCGTTTAACGCTTGACTAGCGTAGGTTCGTTTTACATCATTTGCCTGCTTTACATGGGCAAATGATGCTGCCATAATTTGAGCCTTTATATCAAAGGTGGGGTGATTTACGATTCGTTCTTACCAGTGAGTAGACATAAAAGATAAGCCCCGTTTGAATAAAAGATAATGCGCTAGAAAGCCAATCAAAAATATTATATTTTTCAAAGCTTCCATCCGTTCCCTCTGAGATAACTCCCAAAGCAAGTAGGAGAGCAAAAACAACTCCTAGCCTAAACGCCCATTGTTCTTTAGATGCATTAACTGCCTTTATCACTAGGCAGAAATAGCTGACTCCCATGAACAGAAATAGAATGACCAAAGTAGGTATGAGATTTGTGCCATCCCATCCATTCGCTTCTAGCAACATCGATATAATAAAAGATGCCACAATTTGGTGAGCAATCTTCTTTGCGTCTTGGTTCATCTTCATAGCCTTTCAAATTCCATGTGGTAAACCATCTACTTGAATTTGCCGTCAGCAAACTGTGTAATGATAAGGCCGCATAGTAATAGACTAATGCCTAAAAATCGATACAAACTAATCGGACGAACCATTGCACCAAATAATCCAAAATGATCAATCAACACTGAAATAATGATTTGCGCCGAGACTGCGCACGCAATGAAGTTAACAACACCAATACGAGGCGCTAAAAGAGTGGCGCTAATGACATAGAACGCGACGATAAAGCCTCCCAAGTATTCGATCGGCTTTACAACAGCAAGCTCCTGAATATTTGGAACTGACTTAGTAACCGCCCATGTAATTACTAGACTTAATATTAAGGCAATCGTTATCGCGATGACGGGTGCATGTAAAGTAACGCCCAAAGATCGACCTAATCTACCATTAAGAATTCCCATAATAGGAATTCCAGCTCCCGCTAATAAAGCCCATACAATTAAACGCATTGAAATCATTTTCTTTCCTCGGTTGAATAGCCATTCGCGCTGATCACTTCTTGGGTAAATAATTTTTGTGGATATCTTGAAATTGAATGAATTGCTTGATGCTGTAAATCCATACGCAAAACATCGTCTTTAACGATTGCAACACATGCGTCAACAAGACTTTCATACTTTGCCGAGTAGATGCCATCTTTACACATCGAATCAATCGAAGTCGTTTCATTCACCTCACCCACAACAGCTACGGCATTTGTTAATAAATAAAAGACTCTAACTATTTCAAAGATGTGAGCATCAAAATAATGATGATTGAGCACTAATTTTGAACGCTCAATCCACTCGTCTCTTACCTCAGCATATACCCCAAACAACGTTTTGACCCGCAGTCCTTTTGCTTCTAATTGCTCGAGTATGTCTTTTCTTCTTTTATTTAACCCTCCATAAAATAAAACATCAATATCTTTATCTTTTGTTGTATCAATTCTGATCAATTCTTTTTGAAACCCTATCTTAAAATGTTTGGCCTGATGGATTCCTATAGATGCAAATTTCTCAATATTTTTTTCACTATAGTCCCATATTTCAAATATTTTGACGGCATTATAAAAAATGTTGCGGCTCCAAGGTGTCGCATCACCATATATTTGTTCTGTATTTAAAATGACGGAAGAGGTGGGTAAATTCAGGATGGCACTTGAGCTTAGTAAGTGGGCGCCAATAATGATATTTTTAAAGCTAGGCTTGACATGATTAAAACTTAACAAAGACTCATAACCCAGGTCTTGTAACGAGTAGTGAATTAATTCACCCAACTCTAAAAATGCATAAGAATGTAAGTAGTTTTCAGGCTTTATAAGGCAAATATTAAATTTATCCATGAATTTAGAACCATCTTACTATTTTCCGTTGATGTGAATATATTGTAGGGTAGTCGCATTCAGAATACCTGACTATTTTATCGGGGACGAGCGCAATTCAATTTTTTGTAAACTATTACGCTCACTTTCGATTCTTGCAATCAATGAAAAATAAAGGTCCGTATGCCTCATGGGTAATATATGTGCAGCTCTATCAATATGATTTAAATCCGCCTCGATCTTCTGCAGATCTGCAGGTGATGTGGTTTTATTTAATTCGATATGTAGTACTCTTAAACGCTGAAATAACCTGTCCGTATACTGCCGAATAAACCAACTATACATTTTTTTCATGGTTTTTATCAGTGGTAGTACAAGTGCCATCACCGTTGCTAGCGTAGCCAAGAAACGAATCATATAGTTGGACATCCAAAATGGCAGATATCTATTTAAAAAGGATGGTCCATTTTTATAGTATTCTCTAGCAGCACTAGACATTGGATAACCAACATCATATTGTGTTGGAAATGCTCCAACATCATTAAATGGGCCAAAACCACCATGCACCTCTTCTAATGCCTGTGCTAATAAATAAATAATTTGCGGGTGTAAATCTTCCTGTATTAATACTGAACTGCTGGTCGCAATAATATGAACATCTTGTGGTGGAATGTTTTTTTCAAAATCAACAATGCCTGCCGGCAGGATGAGATGCCTGAGTTGTGGGAAGATTTTCGTCAAAGCTTCCGCTCTAGGAAAATTGAGGACTCGAATCGAAGGATCTCGTAATAAATCTTGAATCACTGGCAGATTTAACGTTCCTGAAATAAGGATGGCGTCTAATCTTCCTTCACGTAAAGCTTTTGTAGCAGCCTCACCGGATAGTAACTGTTCTGCCGCAGGTGTGTCTTCACCAAGATGAAGAGATCGTGCTAATTGATGTCTTCCGGTTGCTTGAGCGCCGATGGCGATTTTCTTACCCTTGAGAGAATCAATATCAGCCCACACCTTTGGGGATCGATAAAAAATCCAATACGGCAAATAACTTACCTGCCCCATTGACAAAACCCCCTTGACCAGAGGTCCCTCTACAGCACGATCTGTTGCAAAACCAATTTGATAGTTGAGTTGTTTATCACTGAGTCGCTTGAGATTTTCTCCAGTTCCATCTGACGCATGAATCTCTAAAGTTATTCCCGATCGCGCTAGTATGGCCTGATATTGTTTGGCAAATAGTTCGTTAATGCCGTGCTGTATTCCAACTGTCGCAATAATTTTTTGAGGTGGTGCAGGTAGCAAACTCTCTAATACCTTCCACGTCAAAAATATGACTCCGACTACAACGACGAATCCCACCATCAAGTACGTGCGTGATTTTGTTTGCATTATGTCTCTGTCTTTCATGTATTCATTTGCTATTTTTCTCTTATTTAACATTAAAACTACTGAGGTATACCCTCGCAACGAACCATCAGGCTTTTCGACCTTCTTCTAATGAGATCAGCAGAAACAGGCTGTCGAGGCTTTGGTTTGTTCTGTGGTTGATTAATTTTCATGTCTACGGCAATAGGGGGCATAGCGCAGCTATTTCTTCATCCTATTTATTCTTGATCTTTTTTGCGCACTTTTGTGCCGAATATATTAAACTCCAACTTTTAGGTATTGAACTTTAATGTATGAAATAAAGTAATGCCACTTAAAGGACTTGACAGTCTTATGATGAAATCACCAATGATCTCTAACGGAGCACTTATGAGCCTTAAGACGATTTCTTTATTACTTTGTTTTTCGATCTTGTTTGGATGCAGCCCCAAAGCCCCCCCACCAAAGTCTTCCCTTACCCTTAAACAATTAATGGAATGGGTAATAGATCCTCATGCAGATGTGGTTTGGGATTCGGTTAAATTTATATCTAATACGAATGGCGATACGGAAATATATCCGCGTACAGATGAGCAATGGGAGTCTGTTCGAAACAGTTCGGCCACATTAATCGAGGCAGGAAACATGTTAATGGTTGTAGGTAGGTCCAAGGACGATCAACAATGGATCATGTATGCGCATCAACTGAGCCAAACTGCTGAGCTTGCTCTAAAGGCTTCAATCGATAAAAATAAAGACGCTTTATTTGATGCTGGAGGAAATATTTATAACGCGTGCAAAGCTTGCCACGACAAATATGCTGACTTTGATAAGCCGGTAGCTAAATAATATTTATATGCCTCATGGATGATGAGTGCCTATCTCTTCCTCGAGATACTGGCGATTTTTTTTGACAACCCTGGACCAATAACAAGGGTTACTAAAAATCGTGCCAACTGCAGTGTCAACACAAAGGCTAAATCGACTTTTGTCGAAGCGGCAATAATCGCCACAGAGTCCATCCCTCCTGGACTAGTTGCCAAATATGCGCTCAATGGGTCAATCCCTAGATAGCTGGTCAAAATGACAGCAAGGCCACCGCAAAAGAGGATTAATATCAATATGGAGATAACGGCTTGAGGCAATGCTTGTGCTGCGGCTCGAAGAACCTCTTTCGTGAACCTCAAACCGACACTCCATCCTACCATCGCAAAAGCTAATGCACTCAGCCAATATGGTATCTCTATTTTCGAAAAACCCCCAAGGTGAACCATTGCAGCAATTCCTATGGCAAGAATAATGATGCCTCCAGAAAACTTTGGTACAAGCATAGCCGTTAAACTCAATGCGACAATGGTCAGTGTTACTGCAAAGGCATTCCAGTGAAATGGTTCAAACCAGCTAACATGATGATCTAAGGTGAATGGTACGTGCCCCCAAAATCTTGCCACTAATGCTGCAGCAATGGTAACGATGAAAACCCTTAGATATTGCATGAAAGCCACTAGTCTAGGGTCTGCACCAAATTCCTCAGCTAGTGAAACCATGGTGGACGCAGCTCCTGGTAAAAGCCCCCAAATTGCAGTTGTTCCCTTCAAAATACCTAATTGACCGATCGACCATCCTAATAAAATACTGAGCAATAAGGTCATCAAACCAAAACCCAAAAATATGAACCATTGGTCTAAAAACATCGCAACAATTTCTGGGGTCAAAGAGTTGCCAACCATACAACCAATGATGGCTTGCGAGATGCTCATTGTCATCTTCGGTAATCGAATTGAACTATCGAAAGACATCATCAAAATCCCTGCAATCATTGGTCCTAACAAAAGGGCTGCAGGTAAGTGCATCCAATCAATTACCCTATAGACTAAATAAGTGATCATCCCTAAGAAAATCCACTGAGTGAATTTAGAGAAGCGGGCTAGGGGCAATACATTCAAAATTTGTAAGTTCATCAGTGAAATAGAAGATGGGATGCCTCAGGTGGCATCAATTGAAGCCTAGGCTATTGAATCCCTCCACTATGGGCAATAGATTTAATTTGAACATTTATTCCAAACTGTTCGGCCATTAAAATCAATCTGCAGCAAGTTCCCATCCAAGGTAAATACTTCGGTGGTCTTATAAGTCTCATCATCTAATGGTTTACAAATAAATGAAATTGTATATTGAGGAAATTGACCATTTATTTTTTGAGGGGTACAAACATCTGGGCCAATGTTGTAGTCGCTCACTCTTCCTTTTCTTAGCTCCTTGTTTGAAAAAAACATCCCGTACCAATTTTGTGTTTTTTTACAAACTGCTCCTTTTCCAGCCCAAACTCCTAAAAGCTCTTTAGGGATTTCTAATTGACTAGTTTTAAGTTGATTTTTAAGTTTCAATAAATTATCGGTTCCCTCAATTGACTTTAATTCAGCAGCTTTGGAAAAATACTCCTCTGCTTTTTTTAAATCTTTTTGGAATCCTTTTCCATCCCGATAAAGCTCTCCAATATTATTATTTGCTGCCCCAGAATTTAGTTTGATTGCTTCTTGATAAGCAGCAATAGCATCAGGCAATCTATTTGACTTTTCTAAAGCACGTCCATATTGGAACCACAATCTTCCCACCTGAGGATTCATTTCAACTGCTTGCTTACAAGCCGGTACAGCTTGCGCTGCATTTAACTTATCGTAGGAAATACCTGGCGTGGTTTTTTGAGGATCTAACGGCGATGCGGCCATTTGATCACAATTCATTTCTTGTGCAAATATTGGTTGAATCAATACGAACACTAGCAATAAGCTGAGCACACGATTCATCATTTCACCCTTTGAATATTTGCGGGAATATGTGCAAATCCAGCGCACATTTTTTCTAAAGTCCCCTCATCAAATTCAATCATATTGTTTTTAATCTTAAATGAGATTTCAACAGTATCATCGATCGCTGTTGTCATCGATTTCCCTTTTAATGCGCCATCAAATTCACACCCCGTGTACACAGGTTTGCCTTGTTCTTGTGACGCTACATTATGTTGAGCAAACCCTCCCCAGATGGATATCTTCGATATTTCAGGTGTTATTTCAACAACCATATCTCCGCCAGCATATGAAAATTTCTTAGCGCTCGTGTAAACCTGCGTATTTTTATTAAATTGTAATCTTGAGATTTGCTCTTTGTAATTTTTCTTTAAGCATTCATTCAGTTTTTTTGCGTCGCAAAACTTATTTAAAGATAGCCAGTCCCTTTGCCTCGCTTTAATATACTCAGGAACCGGATGAAGCTTCAGCATTTCTTTATAGGAGGACGCTAAATCTTCATCTAATTTACTCAGTTCTGGATCAGTGCAAATTGCTTTTTCTGTTTTGCTAGAGGCTTTAGCGCAATCAAAACTTGCCGCTGAAACAGTGGCAATACCAAAAATCAGAAATAATGCTGTTGCACATGTTTTTAAATAGGTCATTCATTTATCCTTATAGTATTCATTAGTAAGTTGATTCGTTATCGGTTTTTTGTCAATTTTATATGCTAAGTCATTAGCCTAGCGCTATTCTTCGCTTGAGCCTATTTTTTCATGCAATTAACTCTAAAACTTATTTGTCCAAAAGATAATGCCTGTTAGTCTCTTCCATCCTACTCTGAGGCCTTTAGAAGAATCTGTCAGGGCCCTACTTACCAAAGAACTTATGAATTTGGAATAAAACTCCTGTTCCACGTCCAGATTGGTTGTTCACTGGGAATACTGCCTCTGCCGATAGATTGAAGCCTGGCCCTACCCAAACCAAACCTGGATTCACGGATCCTGTAACCTGCCCGTTACAAATTCCACTTAGACAGGTCTGTAATGGAAACTCAACTACAGCAATGATGTGATTGAATGGCTCAGCCCATCCCGTTCTATGAACATGATTATTGAGATATAAAAAACTATATTGAAGTGTAAACCCCCAGTTCAAGGCTGTTGGCTGTGCTTGATCGGTAGACATTTGATAACCGAGAACTCCAGTAATTGCCATGGGTTTCAATAAACTCATCGAGTTAGGTAAGTCTCCAAACCCTTTGGCAAAGAAAATGGTGGGCGCATAGGTAGTGTAATTACCAACACCAGGCCCGCCCGTCCCTCCGACCTGCCCATTCAGACCAAGAGTAATAGCAAACTCATGTTGATCGTTAATCGTGAGCTCTTTTTTTACGGTGTAATATACGTTATCAAAGCCGTTGACTTCCGGTGTTAAATTTGCATTCGTATTTCGATACAGGCCGTCAATAGAAACTCCAAATCCATCCAAAGGCTCTATACCGGCACCAATCATCATCACATTACCAACTGACATATTGCTATTATTTAAACCGCTATAAGGCACTCTTCCAACATACGCATGTGCCTCATATGCAGCATAAGGATCATCCACAGAAATTGTTGGAGGGAAATAGCGATCGCCTGCAATACCATGGGATTGAACAACACTCGAATTGATTAATAGGCTTGCCAATAAAAGCCAAGCGATAAAAGTTAATTTCATTTCATGTCCTAAAGTCATTGAGAAAATTCAGTCCAAAGACTGAACAAAAATCAAAACGATTTAGGTATTTTTGGGTGGGTAATCTATCAGATTCGGAAATGACTCAATAGAAAAAAGCGGTTCAATTGTATTAAAGGTACTCTGACAAGAGGCTGTTTGTTGATATAGCAAAATGGGCATACCGATTACAGATGCGTGGTGACATTGATGATGGTCAAGGGGGTCAATACCCGCGGTTAAATCAGTCTGGTCCTGATGATTATCATAGACAACTTGAAACAATCCGTTACTCGATTGTTCATCACTCCAAGTAATACGTATTTTACCATCATGATCGTCATGAGAATTCTCATGCGCAATACCCAACAGAGGCATAAATGCTGTGTTGAATATAAAAATGATGGTGGCTATAAAAAGTACTCGCATTTGATGATTTTAGTTGATTTTTATTTTCTCATAAGGATGATACCCTCAGTCTTCTAAACACTCTTGAATATCTTGGAGTAATTTATCAAGAAACACCCAACAAGATTAAATGACGGCTTACTGTGCAATTAATTTGTGCTGTAGGTAAATTAGGTTTGGTAGATTTCATATCGTTTAATGACTAGGAAGAAATTGATTACAACGATGTAATGAGCAAGTAATAATGAGGGCATATAGTGATTTGTTTGTTCTAGGTATTAATATCTTATGCCCTCATTTCACAAACTTGTTTTACCCCTTTTTTTATTGGGCTTTTCTTTGTTTGCCCTTTCTTCAGAAATTGAATATGTCATCGTCACGAACAACGGGCTCAAGGCAGGTTATCAGACGGTTAAACGAACAGGTAATAAAGTTGAGGTTGAATTTGACTTTAAAGAAAATGGGCGAGGACCAACTCTTAAAGAACTGATCACTCTTGCACCTGATGGGACCATGAAAGACTATCACGTGTCAGGCACTTCTGAAATGGGAGGCGAAGTCAAAGAAAGATTTTCTGTTAAAAAAGGTTTGATTCAATGGCAATCAAATTCAGAAAAGGGTGAAAAAAAGATTAGTCGACACGGATTTTATCTACCAATGAATTCTTCTTGGGAAGTGAACTCATTGATGATCACCGCTCTTAGCAAAAGTAAAAATGATTATTTACCTTTACTTCCATCAGGTGGACTTAGCCAGAAAATCCTCAGTGAAGCCCTTATCAGCAAAGGTTCACAACATCAGCGCGTTCAATTAGTGATGCAAGTAGGTATTGGCTTAAAGCCAGATTTTTTTTGGGCTACCTCAGGTCTTCATCCGAGATTATTTGCGGCTATTATTCCTGGCTATTCTTATTTAATTGAAAAAGGATGGGAAGATAGTCTTCCCGTTCTCAGTGAGAAACAAAGCTATGCAAATAGTCAAGTACTTTTTCAGAAATCCCAGCAACTCCAGCATCCGATGAATGGTCCTCTTCTGATTAAAAATATTCGAATATTCGATAGTGAAAATGCTGTTTTAAGGGAGCCACATAATGTATTGATTGAGAACAATAGGATCATCAAGCTTTCTTCCACCGATTCGAAAATTGAATTTCTTGGCAATACCATTGATGGCTCTGGAAAAACACTTTTACCCGGACTATTTGATATGCATACCCATATCAATAAATGGTCCGGACTGTATCACCTCTCTGCGGGGGTTACGACTGTTCGTGATATGGGTAATTCGAATACTGAGGTTCAAGAAATCATTGCTGAACGAGAGACTAATCAATTACTTTTCCCACACATCATTCCTGCTGGTTTTATAGAAGGAAAAAGTGAATACTCTTCCACTGATGGAATCATGATTGAAGATCTAGAGCAAGCTAAAGATGCGGTTAATTGGTACTCTGAGCATGGCTATCATCACCTTAAAATTTACAGCTCTTTTCCAAAATCATTGGTCAAAGAGACCATCGACTATGCACACGAAAAAGGAATGACGGTAGGCGGCCACGTTCCTGGGTTTATGAAAGCTGAGGAGGCGATTGAGTCTGGTTTTAATGAGCTAAACCATATTAATCAAGTAGTTCTCAACTTTTTAGTCTCTAACACAACCGATACAAGAACTTTAGAAAGATTTTATTTGCCAGCGGAGCTAACCGGTACTCTAGATTTTGACTCCCTAGAAGTAAAAGAATTTATTCAACTACTTAAAAATAAACAAGTTGTTATTGATCCAACCTTATCTGCTTTTGATTTTTTAAAACAACAAGATGGCGAAATGGCAGCACCTTTTGCTGAGATTGCTGAGCACTTGCCTCCTGATCTTCAGCGTAGCTTTAAAACTGGAACAATGCATATTCCAGATGCTGCGACTGCGACGAGATATAAAAACTCCTATAACAAGATGATAGCGTTTGTAGGACTTTTGTATAAGAATGGAGTACCCCTTGTCGCAGGAACAGATACTTTGGCAGGATTTGGATTACATAGTGAGTTGGCGCTTTACGTCAAAGCGGGCATTACTCCTGCTCAAGCTCTTCAAATTGCCACTTGGAACGCCGCTAAAATTACTAAAACACTTGAGGATAGAGGTTCAATTGAAGAACTGAAATTAGCCGACTTAATCATTGTTGATGGCGACCCGACAACTAACATAGACGATATTAGAAAAATATCTTTAATTATCACCAACGGTAAGTTACTTTATCCTAAGGAGCTCCACGTTGCACTTGGAGTTAAGCCTTTTATTGTAAATGACATCAAAATTGCTGTGCAACCTGTATCGGCTCGTCAATTGAATAAATAAAGCGTTTAAAGCTCTTGTATTGTTTTTTTAGCCTGTATCAACATTGCAGAGCTTCATTCGCTTTATATAGAACCTCTTTTTGCTCCATACCGACGAGACAATTCGAAGAATCTATAACCCTTGACTTAAGGTAAAGGTAATCGAAACGAACCACTCCATCAATGTCCCGCTTTACGCGGGACATGATTTGAATATAGCTAGCCTGGGTCAGATTTACTAGGGCATTAGGCGGCACAACTCTACTGAATTAGGCCGCACGCAATTCTTGGGCCTGAGTTACCTGCTGGCTGTGATTTATAGTCATCTGGGTCGCGATGAACAACAACTGATCTTCCCAATATTCCAGATGGCCCACTACTAACTGAAAACCCGCTTAACTTTGCCGAATAAATTGCATTGCCATTGTTATCCGATTTAATATTTGGCATATCTCCAGCATGATTTGAGCCACTTCCCGGCATACCATGTGATGCTGTATTGGGGTTAAAGTGTCCACCCGCACTGGTTGCATCAGTTGCAGAACAGTCCCCTTTTTCATGCACATGAAATCCTTGCTCTGCGTTAGGCTTCAAACCAGAAAACTTACCAGTTACCAAAATGTCATGGCCTTGTGATACAAAATCAACTGTGCCTTTTACATTCGATCCCGAACGTGAATCTAAGGTAGCTGATACTCTTTGCCCTGTTCCATGCTCCATTGACTGGCAAGCCACTAATGAAAAAACAGATAAGGCTCCTGCTAATAAATAAACTCTTTTAGTCATCTCTTTTACCTTTCATTTTTATGCATTTGATAGCTTATCTTATTTTTACACTGTTGTCTTTTTCATAAAGACCGTACTCATATTTGTTTAATTTAGGCGGATACCCTAGCACTTTAGCTTCTGGGCTATGGCTTTGGGCTCGCATAAATTATATGTGAAAGATATTCACCATTTTTGTTCACCTTGACTAGCAACATATCACCCACATTGACAACTCTGCCTGTGTAGGCTTGAATATTGACATGATGCGTCACCAAAATCAGTGGCTCCTTTGATTGCTTGACCAACTCATTTTTAATGAACTCACCGAGCGCTTTGTTTTGCTGCTTTTCTAGACTCATGTTGTCAAAAAATGACCCGAGTGATGGCTCATTTTTTACAAGGCCTTTATTCAGCAGAGTTGCCGTATCTATGCATCTGCACCACGGACTACTATATACATCTGCCATTTGAATGCCTTGATTAGTTAACCACACCCCAATTGCTAGAGCTTGCCGTTTGCCGTAATCACCCAAGTTACGCTGAGTGGCACACTGACCAAGGACATATCCCTCAGGATCCCCATAACCAGGAGCATCAGCATGTCTTATTAGTAAGACATGCTGTCCATCTTTTAGATCGCTAACTAATGAAGCATTCGCTTGTATAGGTAAATATAGGCAACAGATACTTAGAATTAATTGGATTATTTTATTCATCATTCTTTTCATATGATCATATTCATCTAAATAATCACTATGCCAGTAAAAATGTAGATACATATTTATTTTGCTTAATATAGCTTATTAATATGAATAAAAAGAATACGAACATTCCCTTTGACGCAAATGCATCCTTGGTCTTGTTATGCGCGACAAGTCTTCGAATAGGACTTTTGATGACAAACTCTATCTCCAGTCCTTTGCCTGTTCTGATAAATGCTTTTTGAATATTGTAGCTATTGGTGATAGCCGTTTACCTTTGGGACTAACAATGTGCCAACTAGAGTTAATTGGAAATTCTTTACACTTCAGAATCGCCACATCATCTTGAGCAGAATGATCAGCAAGAGAATATTTTGAGAGTACTGCCAAACCAAGCCCTCCAATAACGGCTTGCTTGATTGCTTCGTTACTCCCTAATTCTAAGCGCACATCTGCTGTGAACTTTAATTTCTTAAAGTGGGCTTCTGTTGTCATTCTTGTCCCGGAGCCCTTTTCTCTGAAGATAAACTTTTCACTCCTGAGAGAACTGATGTCAATATGACTTTTACTCGCAAACGGATGATTCTTTGGAGCCACTAACATTAATGGATTTGGCATAAAAATCTCATCATCAATTTCAATGTGTAATGGTGACTGAGACATGATGTACAAATCATCAAGATTTTCTTCAAGTCGCTTCACCACCCCATCACGATTGAGCACCTCTAAAGAAATCTCTATTTGAGGATACTTTACGCAAAAGATACCTAATATTCTTGGTATGAAATACTTTGCAGTACTAACAACTGCAAGCTTTAACTTACCTTGTGTTAATCCTTTTATTCCATGTACTTGTTGTTCAAAGGCCTCCCACTCAGCAGAGATAGCTCTAGCCGTTTTTGCCAACTCATGGCCCATATGTGTTAAATGTACTTTCCTAGCAACGACTTCATAGAGCGGCACCCCCACCGCATCTGTTATTTCTTTTAAGGCCATGGAAGCTGTCGGTTGGGTGACATGGACCATTCGCGCTGCTGCACTAACGCTGCCTGTTTCTGCAAGTGCCAAAAATAGTCGTATTTGTCTAAAGGTAATATTCATCAGTTTTTATCTATATATAACTATATTAATATCGATTTTACTTTATATATAAATATCCATATGATCTCCTTAAAGGACCATATATGAATATCTTGCTAGACCCTACCATCCTCTTTTTTATCTTCGGCATCTTTGCGGGCTCAGTGAAATCTAATTTAGAAATTCCACAACCCATTTCTCGGTTTCTTTCGCTTTATTTATTGATGGCACTTGGACTAAAAGGAGGGTTTGCCTTAAACAAATCAGGCTTTACTCCTGAGATTGCAATTAGCCTTGGTTTGGCGATCTCTCTAGCCATTGGCATCCCTTTGCTTGGCTATCACCTCTTAAAGCTCAAATTAGACAAATTAGACGCCGCGGCAATTGCAGCTACTTATGGCTCTATTAGCGCTGTTACCTTTATTACAACAACACAAGTGTTAGATCAAGCGGGTATAAGTTATGGTGGTCATATGGCCGCCGCGATGGCTTTAATGGAATCGCCCGCCATCATCATCGCCATCATTCTCGCTAACAGAATTCGTCAAGATCAATCTGGTAATGATCGTGGACACGTTTCATTAGGCAAAATACTTCACGAGTCTTTTACCGATGGAGGACAACTTCTCTTATTAGGTTCTTTAGTTATAGGTTTGATATCTGGGGATGCAGGTCAAAGAGTCATGGCACCTTTCTCCATTGATTTGTTTAAGGGCCTCTTAGCTTTCTTCCTGCTAGATATGGGATTGGTTGCTGCTAAGAGCATTGGGGGGCTAAAAGGTAAGCCCTCTATTTCCCTTGCTTACGCTTTCATTGCACCGCCGATTCATGCCATGATTGCCCTTGGCGCAAGTCATTTGTTTCATTTGCCGTTAGGAGATACGATCTTATTAATGATTCTTGCTGCAAGTGCTTCTTATATTGCTGTACCCGCCGTGCTGCGGCATGCCATGCCGGAGGTTAATCCAGCTCTGTATATGGGCATGTCATTAGGAGTGACTTTCCCCTTGAACATTATTTTAGGAATCCCAATCTATAGTTCGATTGTCAACTATTTTGCTTCTTAGATTTCATTTCGTAAAACTACAGAAGCATGCCCATTTTTGAACACCGCAGCCGTATCAACAAGAAGAGAGCTCTGGGTTCCTAGGGGCCGGATGCGAATCGACCCACCAGAAATGAGTTTTAAACTATCGAGTCACTCTGATACGAGTGGTTGACCATATTTATTTGACTCTTTTTTCCCCTCCGATGCATACCAAATGATGAGTAGAATAATACCAACGATAGTAAAAGCTATCAGCTGCCACCATCCACTTCTATCCGTATCGTGTAATCTCCTTGAACCTACTGCTAATTCTGGTACTAAAAATATAAGGGATACGATCAAATTAAGAACTGAGCCGGCAGTAGGATCGGCAATTCCTCCTACAATGCTTGCCCCCCAACCGACTAATACGACAAATAAATAAAACCACCAAAATTCACTTCTCGTTGCTCGCCCGTGAAAATTTGCATATTTTCCCATACAGGTTGAAATTGACTGAGTGAATCCCATACGACCCCCTATTAAATTAAGTGATGGTTATTATTCATGTGCTGCTTGTCAATGTTAAATGCAAATATAGTTGTAGATATTAGGTCTAATACCTAGATGGGTTTGGCTCAGTGTTGTTGTCGTGAGTATTTAAAGCAAGGCTTTTTTAATATTGGGGCATATTTGTTTTTAAAGACCGTCGAATAACCGTGTTCTTTCCTCATACTATTCATCGTGATAACGGCAGATAATAATAACCAATTGCTATTTTTTTTCGTAAGCTCTCAATTAATGATATTTGCAGCATCAAAAGAAATAGCCCAACAAGTGGGCTATCGTGACTCTTCGTGGCCAGGAGTAGAAACGACTAAAGCCAAGGATGACTAATCCATATCAAATACTTACTTCATATGATCCATATGTTCTGATGGCATGTCATGATTCATTTCCATTGTGTGTGGCGCCTTATACCCCAAAATACTTGGATCAATCATTCCAGAAATCATTGCCACATGGCCAAATACCAAGAATAGGGCTACGCATATCGCATGAATCTTTAACTTATGTTCATGTCCTAAGCGTTTATTTACCAAACCCAACTCTTGTAATGCGATCCAAACTAAAGGCAGTCCTGCAATCACATAACTACCAACAGCAATGACATCAATTACTGTTCTCCACTCACCCGCTATGGTAATTGGAATAATGGCATTAGTAACTATGTAGTAAATGATGCCAATAAAGTAAACACCAACAGCAATCCCCGCAAAGCGATTGAGATAATAAACGGCTCCTTCAAACTTACGGGTAAACAGTAAATATAATTCGGTGATTGCCAAAGTCTCAGCCAACACAATCGGTATAGCCATAAAAATAATTAAATTCCAAGGCTGGTTAACCGCCAGCAATTCCATATAGTGAGTCATGTTCATTTGTTTCTCCAAAATATAAGTGTGACGAGATGTCACAAATCAAACTAATTTGTATTACACAATTAACTTAAGCTTTTGGAGGTTTATAGATAAGGTTCATCATTGGCTGTAAATCCAATGATGAATATTGTGAAATGAGAGTTCCTGTGAATTCTGCTGTTAGATTGATGACAAATGCTGAGGAAATAACTATACCTAAACAACACTGATAACTACCGCCATGGCATTGCTGGTTGGTATGTGTATCTTGAGCATCGCTAACTACTTCATCACAGTGATGAGCTGTACTATCAATGGCTGTAATTTGATGCGGAGCTTGATGTGCCGATAAATCAAAAGGCATCACTGCTGCATGTATCAAACTGACAAATAGGCTTAAACCAATGGCGATACATATTCTTTTCATAATTTAATTTTATACATAAACGATGGTTTTGTCTTTTAAAGAACACGGCTATATCTAGATACACCAGCCTTGGAATAGGGCGACTGAATTCTAGATGCACTATATTCACTGAACAAAGAAAATGTAAAACCACCCGAAGGTGGCTGCTACACAATCAACTACTTTATCCACAACTTCTGCCAAACATCATCTCTGGACCATGTCCTGCAGGCAAAGTAATACCTTTTTCTTTGGCACGCTTTTCCATCTCAGTATGGTGGGTAGTCATGATTGCCTGACGCTCTTCTGGAGTATTAGCATCAATCATCCTATCCATCATGGTGAGTCGCTCTGCTGGTGTCATTAAATCTCGCATGATCTTCATGTTCGAATTTTGTCCCATCATTTGAGCGTGACCTTGCATCCTGCCCATAGCATTCATAGGGCCTTGCTGAGCAATAGATGCTACTGTCAAACCAAGGCCTAATGCTGCGACAACACCTATGACGATTTTATTGACTGTTTTCATTTTTTTTCTTTCATTAAGTTAGTTACAGCAACAACCTTTTCCATTTTTACAAGACTCGTTTTTCACTTTTGTCTTACTAGATCCCTCTACATTTACTTTTGCGGGATACCCGTCTTCTTCTAATGCCGCAATGATGGCGGGAATACTTGGTGAACCATCCCCCTCAACTTTTACTAATCCTGATGTAAGGTCAACATCAACCGAACTGACCCCCGCAGTTGATTGAATTGCTTTTTCAACATGCTTTACACAGGCACCACAAGTCATACCACTTACTATTAAATTGATTGTTGTCATAAGAACTCTCCTTTATTGATAAGTTCATTATTGGACTAATGATGAAATCAGCGTATGATTTAGATCATATGGAACTCTATATTCCGCAATTACTTAAAGACCTTTTGCCTAATGAGCTTTTAGGTCAATGCCATGGGTATCATTTTGATAAAGGTGACTACCTTTTCCACCAAGGTAAAAAACCTGAGTTTATGTTTTTTGTGGTTTCAGGCGAGGCAGTTCTTACAAGAGCGAGTAGTCACGGAGAGCCCATCATATTACAGCGCTGTAAGAATGGTTTTGTGAGTGAAGCCAGTTTACTAACAGATGTCTATCACTGTGATGCCATTGCCACTCAGAGTGGACAGGCAATAACTCTTCCTATTCATTCTTTAATAGATGCGCTAAAAGACAGCAAGTTCTCACTTAAATGGGTTCAATTACTCAGCAAAGAAATCATGCGACTCAGAACGCAATCGGAACGCTTAGGCCTTAAAGATATTCGTAGTAAGCTAATACACCTCATCGAAACGGAAGGTAAGCAAGGTATCTTGATGCTCCAGTCCGATTACAAATCAATGGCTTCAGAGATTGGTGTTACACATGAGGCCTTATATAGGGCTATTACCACATTAGAAAAAGAAGGTCTATTAGAAAAACGTCCTGATTCTTTAAAATTACTAAAGAAATAAAGATGATATGAATCAAGATATGTCCTCTTAAAGAACAACTTATTACACAGTAATTATGACTTGATTTGGTGAACAATGAATCATTTAATAAGTCTCTTAAACCGTCCAAATACCTTCTCGTTCAACAAATCGCGTCACCTTACCTTCTTCTTTATCCTCTTTTTTAAGATCGCGTTCAGTGAATCGAAAAAGAAGTGCCGGTTCGCTAATACAACGGGTATCGTGAATATCTCCAGGTAAATAAACCATTGCTTGTCCTGGTTTCACTATCGTTGAATCTCTTTTTACAAGTTGAATCCTACCTTGTTGATCTTCAATCCGAGCATAGCTTCTCATTTCAATTTCGCCACTTAGTACTACATAAATTACCCATGATCTCCCATGGTCATGCGGGGGGCGATACAGTCCGATAGTTTCGGTATGTGCCAAAAGCACAAATCCGTAGACTGAGTCACGATACAATTCTTCATATGGCGATGCATTCTTATGCAAGGACCCTAGCCAAACTTCATCCGTTGACGCTCTAGCTAAAACCTCCAGGTGAGTTTTGCTTCTAGCCACCACCTCCGAAGAAAGAGGCCCCCACGAGGTTTGCATATCTTGAATAAAAGCGTCTAATGAATTGCCTACCATGATGTACTTTCTGAGAATAGTTATTCAGTATACATTTATAACTAAGATTTTTAACGATGGTATTATTTGCCTCAAAAAGGGTTTTCAACCATCCTAAGATAGACCACTTTCGCTTGTATTTCATAGGCCTGAGCCACCAGTCTTAACTTTTCGGATAGCTTTGAGTCTGTATTCTAAAAAGTCCTTTTAACGAACATTTCGTGAAAGCTCCAATCGAAGGAAATGGAACCGAATCCTACAAAGCCACTGTAGAAAATGCCCCGCACAAAGCAGGGCATTATTTGGTTTTGGTGGATCGCGACTGAATCGAACCACGGACTCAAGAATATCAATAAAAATATTTATTGGGTAAGAATATTTATCTCTAATATTGGTTACGTTATCTGAACCTTTGATTGTCTTACTTCCTCAATGTTTTTTACCATTAATATTCTATGGTTTGACCTTCCGTCATTGGTATGATTTTAATATTGCTTCCCTTCATCGCATCTTGAAACTCTGCTAAAGTTCCTTTTGTTAAAGGGTTAGAGTTATAGTGCATTGGAATAACGGCTTTTGGCTTTATCCAGTTTTTAATTGCATACGCCGCATCTTCAGGTCCCGTTGTGAAATTTCCTCCAATAGGAATCATCACTACATCAGGCTTGTAATATTTGCTGATGAAGTCCATATCTCCAAAAAGGCCAGTGTCCCCCATATGCCATATTTTTAAGCCATTTTCTAATTGAATAATATATCCAACGGCCTCTCCTGCTGGGTGAGACTCATTCTTACCAGTGGCAGGATTATTCCAAACGATTAAAGAAGAGTGTTCTGCTTTTACTGCCGTAATTTTAATGCCTGGATAAGGTGTTACATAACCAGTTTTATTAAAGCGATGACCCAAGTTTGCTGGGATCATACCTAAAGTAATTAGTGGTGTAACCATATCTGCGGGACCATACAACATAGCTTCATTCAGTTTTGCAATTGCTGGCGCATCTCCTAAATGATCTACGTGCCCATGGGTTACTAATAAAAAATCTACTTTACCCAAAGCTGATAAGTCACTTTTATATGTTGGTGGTGCTTTTGGCCCACCAGTGATCCACGGGTCAATGACAAGAACTTTACCTCCAGGTGTTTTAATTTTAAAACCTGCCTGTCCAAGCCATTGTATTTCCGTTTTAGTTGTGTTTGCTTGTGCAAACACATTTCCTAAAAAAAATTGAATCATTACAACTAACGCTAATAAATATGTTGCTTTATTTTTATAGTTCATTTTTTCCATTCTTTAATTTAATTAGTGTTGTTGATAGAAGTTAACTAAAAGAGACACGCTTAAATATCATCCCATGCTCGTCACTAATAATTATTAGTGACATTAAACTTGTTCCTTTTTTTATTATTTATACTACATTAATATATTTTTTGATAATTAAATTTTGTTCTTGGCTTGTTTTCTACTCTAATTTCAATTGAAAGGTAGTTAAGATGCGATCCTCAAATCAATTTTTTACTTTTTTCTCTTCAGTTCTTGTTGTTTTCGGATACTGCGGATCCAGTCTTTATATTCATGCGCAAGAGTTCCCAAATAAGCCCATCACAATGGTCATGCCATATGCCCCGGGTGGTCCGGGGGATGCAATTACCCGCCTATTTGCTGGCTCCATGCAAAAAATTCTCGGCCAACAAATTAATGTAGATAATACCTCTGGTGCATCTGGTTCAATTGGTACCGCAAAGGTGGCAAGGTCGAAACCTGATGGTTATACATTGTTAATGATTCACGTAAGCCATGCTACGAATATGGCGATGTATAAAGGCTTAAGTTATCACCCTGTCGATGACTTTGAGCCGATTGGATTAGCTACTAATGGGCCAATGGTCATTGTTGCCCGAAATGATTTTCCACCCAAAGATATCAATGATTTTATTTCCTATATTAAATCCCATCAAAGCAGTATTAGCCTAGCCAATGCTGGTGTAGGATCTGCCTCTCATTTGTGTGGCTTAATGATGATGAATGTATTGGGCATTAAATTAAATGAAATTCCTTACAAAGGCACTGGTCCAGCACTTATTGACTTAATGGGCGGCCAAGTAGATCTTTTGTGTGATCAAACTTCAGGAACTGTACCTTCCATAAAAGCAGGAAAAATTAAAGCTTATGCCTCTGCCAATAAAAATCGATTAGCCTCCTTACCGAATACTCCCTCAATAACAGAAGCAGGTATTAAGGGACTTGATATCAATATTTCTTTTGGACTTTATGCCCCCAAAGGAACTCCCAAGGTCGTTCTAGAAAAACTTACCCTAGCCTTGCAACAATCGGTTTCAGATCCTGATATTAAGAAACGTTTAGATGCTATGGGAATTTCCGCTGTAAGTCTTGAACAAGCCACTCCGGCCTACCTTAGATCTCATCTTAAAAATGAGATTGAAACTTTAAATGTTTTGTTAACTAAAGCTGACATTCAACCTAATTAATTAGGCCCTTTTTATTTAAATTTTCTAAATCCGCAAAACAATCCAGAGCTTGAGAAGCTATTATCTTAGTTCTAGATAGTCTTCACTGTCGCTAACAAACCAGATATTTTTTAACCTCGCTTGACACTACTTATACAAGTATTACTATAAAAAGGTCTCTGTCAAGCTTCTGAAAAAATGAGCTCAAATTATTTTTTCTCATTGCTCGAGTTTAACCATTCTGCAATCTCAGGAAAAGCGTCGCTAAAATTACCCATAAATTCTCTAATCATTAATATTAGCCCCAATATTAATAGGCAAAAGACTCCAATCGATATTATTAATAAAGTAGTGTTGCTCATGATTTTTTATTCAAAATGGCGGTTAATTTAAAGTAAATTCCAAAACAAAAAATAGATGGTACCCAAATGGCCGTAAAGATAGATTGCTCTCGATCTCCAATCACAAACCATAGGTAAGCAGAAGTAAGGAAAGAAATCACCACAGCAAGTAGAATAAGATAATCAGATTTTTTAAACATAAAAGCCCTTTATTAAATTTATAAAGATTCTTCGATCCAATAGCCAATTGCACCGATAAGACAACCTGTTATTGCAACGGTTGCTAGGATACGAATGCCCGAGGAAAATCCAATAGCGAATAAATCCAAAGAAAATACATCCAAAAGCCCCATTAAAATGATTGCGCAACTTGCTAAAACCAAAATAAGACCAAAAGTTATAAATA
>CAIQUZ010000095.1 GCA_903875135.1 uncultured beta proteobacterium
CGCGGTTTTTTTGGAACAAGTTTGGGTAATGAACGAACAATTTGAAGCTGAGAAAGAAGTTGATCCAATTCCAAGTCATCTTGCTTTAGCCTGGATTCAAATTAACGAAAATCTCTCAAGAGAATTTAAATTGCCACGCCGTAATGTGGCTTCTCTGATGTTCGAGCTTGGCCTAAATGATACGCTAGCTGATAGGCTGTTTGTATAACGTGTGAGACAAGATTTGACTAGTTTTAATTTGAATGTAAATTTATGAATGCAAAGTTTTCGATTGTAAATTTCGTTTTAATCATTTTCTACGTGAAAATAATTTCAATTCATGTCGAAATTATGATGGAAGATACTGGCTTAGTTTGGATCTTTTTACCTATCATTGCATCTTTTTTATTGGGAGTACAGTTGGTACTGATCTACACTAGAATTTCAAAGTTTTTTAAATAATGAAATCGTAAATAAAATTATTCTATATTTATCAGCATAAGAGAGCTGATGCTGATTAAGTACACATTGACTACTGTCATCTACCCCAAAACAGAGGTCTTGAAAATGGTCTAATGAAGCATTAATATCAGACGCTATAAAATACTCGTGCTTAGCACATAGTTTGCTTTACGTCTTTGTTTATCTAAGAGATTAATATATCCTGAATTCAAATACGAAGTGCAACTTTAGCTAAAACGTTAAGAGGCTGGAGATGGATTAATATCCATAGCTTCTTGACCTGCCAGTTAAGTTGCCATGAAATATAACCATCTCAGCCAAAACGAACGATATCAGATTTTTGCCCTTATGAAAGCTGGACTTAATCAAACTCAAGTTGCCTTGACTTTGGGTAGAAGCAAGTCCACCATTTCTAGAGAAATTCAAAGAAACTCGGGCCTTAAAGGGTACCGACCAAAGCAAGCCACCCTGAAATCCGAGGTCCGGGCCTTGGGAAGCAGAAATGCCAAAAAGGTCAGTGTTGACACGCTTAAGTCTGCCTTTGACCTGGTGAGACAGGAATGGAGTCCAGAGCAAATTGCTGGCACCATGAACATTAGCCATGAAACGGTCTACCGCCATGTCTATGCGGACAAGGACTGTGGAGGCAAGCTGTTTATGCATCTGCGCAGCCAAAAGAAACGACGAAAGCGTTACGCTAGCGGCAGGCAGCGAAGGGGCCAAATCCCCAATAGACGCTCGATTCACGAGCGCCCTGCCGTGGTTGATTTGAGGCTTGAGGTCGGGCACTGGGAGGGCGATACGGTCATAGGAGCTAGGCACAAGCAAGCGATCGTCACCTTGGTGGAGAGGAAAAGCGGGTATGCAAAATTGTTCAAAGTTAAGAACAAGACTGCTGAGCTGGTAAGCGCTGCCATGATTAAATCTCTCAAGCCATTTGACGGCTTGGTTGACACGATCACCTTGGACAATGGGAAGGAATTTGCGGATCATCAAAGGGTTGACCTGGAGTTAGGAAGCACCATTTACTTTGCAGACCCATTTGCCAGCTGGCAAAGGGGGACCAATGAAAACTTTAACGGCTTACTGAGACAATACATTCCCAAAGATAGACCCTTATCAACGGTTACACAAGAAGAGCTTAAAATGATTGAGAACAAGTTAAACCATCGACCTCGAAAGAGATTGGGATTCAGGACGCCACATGAGGTGTTTCATGAATCCTTGAACCGTGTTGCACTTCGTGTGTGAATCCAAG
>CAIQUZ010000096.1 GCA_903875135.1 uncultured beta proteobacterium
CGAGGGTGCATTTCAGGGTGATCCAAGTCCCAATCGGATAGTACCCATCTTTTCCAAGAGTGGTTTGCCCGCTGTTCTTGATGGTATCCAGGAAGGTGCGTATGACCATGAATCAGTTGCTCGCATTGATAGCGGATTGTTAATTCAGAGCAGGCTGTCAAAGTGACATTACCTTTACTATTGGCGGTGGTTGGATCGAAATTTTGGCGCATTTGGTATTTCATTGTGGCACGTTTGCGCAGTCCCTCCCCCAGCTTTTTTCGGTAGCTAGCTGGGATTTGCATAAACAACTTTTGGATGAAATGAACGCGTGTAAAACTCCGAAAGAGTTGGTAGGTGGAATCTGCTGAACATAGCCGATCACCATGAGATAGTAAGTAGTGTTGATGACCAATCTTGACCAAGCTAGGGTCTGGTAGCACTGTCCAGTTGGCGAGTTGAGCAAAGTGATCACCCAACATAAAGTCACGGTTCCCAGCAATAAAAAACACGGGCACTCCTGACTGGCTGATAAGAGCGATTTCGTGTGCGATTTGTTGATGAAATGGGGAGTTTAAATGCGCATCATCCCCCACCCAAAATTCAAACAAGTCGCCAATAATGAATAAAGCTTGAATTTCCCGGGCTTCCTTTTGACAGAAATCGATAAATCGATTTGCTGTATGAGGATAGGCCGGGGTCAAATGCACATCAGAGATGATCAGTGCATTATCAAATTCAAGCATATGATTTAGAGGGCGATTGCTTCGAGAACAATGACATCATCTTTTGGTACATCTTGATGAAATCCTGAGCTACTTGTAGGTACTTCACGAATTGCTTCAACCACTTCTAAACCTTCAGTGACCATGCCGAAGACAGCGTAACCCCATCCTTGTGGCGTTGGTGAAGTGTGGTTCAAGAAATCATTGTCAACTACATTGATAAAAAACTGTGATGATGCTGAATGAGGATCACTAGTTCGCGCCATGGCAACGCTTCCCCGAACATTTTTCAGGCCATTTTGCGCCTCGTTTTCGATATTTTCACGGGTTTCTTTTTGCTTCATACCCACTTCCATTCCACCGCCCTGGATCATAAAGTTACTAATGACACGGTGGAAGATGGTGCCGTTGTAATGGCCAGAGTTAACGTACTCTAAAAAATTAGCACTAGAGATCGGCGCCAACTCCTCGTTGAGTTCGATCACAAAATCACCATGATTAGTTTTAAATTGAACACGAGACATAATTTTCCTTTAAGTGAAATGAATAAATGGTTTATTGACCGGTAATACTTTGAGCTAATTTACGTTTCTTTTCGGCATCTTTCATACGGCGGTCTTGTTGATAGGCTTTTTCGTAATAACTAGCGGCGGTTAAAGTATAAATGTCCCCGAGATTTTGTAGCGCGATGGCATATTTTGGTGAAAGCTTTAGACACAGTTCTAAGTTTTCACGCGCCACATCGAGCTTGCCAGCACTAGCGTATAAAACAGCTAAATTATTGTAGGGCTCAGGTATATCAGGGTATTTATCGATAAAAGCCATTAGCGCTAAACGAGCATTTTCTAATTGACCGCGCTCTATATAAATACGTGATTGAATAAACAGAAGTTGCACATTACGGGGATTTTTTTTGGTTTCAACGGCGATGGCCTTCAGCGCTTCATCCCACTTCTTCTCTTTCGTGAGTTGGGCAATATTGTGGGGGATCCCATTTTTCGGCGTATTATCCACGACGGCACTTTGTAAGACCACAAAAGGCATCGCTAGAGTTGGCGTATTTTGGGTAGACTGTGTCGTCGTATTATTGGAGGTCATGGCTGATGAGGCGCCTAGAGGCGAGTAGACACCCAAGTTCATTGGACCGTCCTTCTCCATTTTTTCGGCATCTTTAAAGGTTTTCGGTACAACGTGATCGATGTTCGATTCTTGGGTAGTTTCAATAGATTTTTTTTGTTCTAAGGCCGTATTAGGACGCACAGTCGAACACCCTTGGACCAGATAGACTAGAGTCAAAGTAAATACCCACATGAATTTGGGATCAGCTTGAAGGTGGAAATTTCGCAAAGACTCGTTTACTGTTATGGATGGCATTTTTCTAATTTCTCGATGAATCATTATATTTTATGGCACTATTGACTATACTTGCGAGTTCAAACAAATTATTCACCGCAACGCTTTCATGATAATTAAACAATATGCTACAAATCTATAACACGCTACAACGTCAAAAAGAGGTATTTCAACCAATCGTACCCAAAAAGGTATCGATTTACGTCTGTGGCATGACCGTCTACGATTTCTGTCATATTGGACATGCTCGAGTCATGATTGTATTTGATATGGTGGTGCGTTGGCTAAGAGCAAGTGGCTATGAGGTGAACTATGTGCGTAATATTACTGACATTGACGACAAAATCATTAAAAGGGCAGTTGAGAATCAAGAGTCGATTGCGACGTTAACACAACGCTTTATTGATGCCATGCATGAAGATGGTGACGCTTTAGGGGTTCGTAGGCCTGATCATGAACCACGAGCTACGCACTTTATTCCTCACATGCAAAAAATGATCTCTGGTTTGATGGAGAAAAATTTAGCCTACCAAGCTGGCTCAGGGGATGTGATGTATTCCGTGAGAGATTTTCCACCGTATGGCAAGTTATCTGGAAAATCATTAGATGATTTAGAGGAAGGTAATCGTGTCATCATTGCTGGTGATAAAAAAGATCCTTTGGATTTTGTGCTTTGGAAAGGCGCGAAGGAGGGCGAGCCTGAAGATACTCGGTGGAAATCAAATTGGGGAGAGGGGCGTCCTGGGTGGCATATTGAATGTTCCGCCATGGCGTGTGAACTTTTAGGAACACATTTTGATATTCATGGTGGGGGTGCTGATTTACAGTTCCCGCACCATGAAAACGAGATAGCTCAAAGTGAGGGTATTTCAAGAGTCTTTGATGAACAAGGGCAGAGTTCTGACCCCAGGTTTGTGAATTATTGGATGCACAACGGGCATGTGCGTGTGCACAACGAAAAGATGTCCAAATCATTAGGTAATTTTTTCATTATTCGTGATGTATTAGCCAAGTATGATGCCGAGGTGATTCGCTTTTTTATTCTGAGGGCGCACTATCGTAGTCCAGTGAACTATAGTGACGCCACCTTAGATGAGGCGGCGCAAGGGTTAGAGCGGCTTTATATTGCATTGACAGACCATGATGCATCACAACCAGCGGAAGTCACTGCAACTTGGGTCAATACATTTAATGCCGCGATGAATGATGACTTTAATACGCCTGAGGCGATTGCTGTTTTATTCGGGCTAGCCACTGAGGCCAATAAAGCAAGACAACAAAATGATCAGCAGGGATATCATGCCTTATCTTCTACATTGAGATATCTCGGTGGGCATTTAGGCCTGCTAGAAAGATCTACCCAGCAATTTTTGCAAAGTGGTGATGTAGGAATGACATCTATAGAAATTGAGGCTCTGATTGGTGAGCGAGCACAAGCAAAGAAAAATAAAGACTTTACTAGAAGTGATGCGATACGCCAAGAATTATTAGCAAAAGGAATTGTTTTGGAAGATCAAGCAGGTGGTATGACTACTTGGCGTAAAGATTAATTGAAGGATATGATGAATTCGGATGCGGAGTATTGGGATCTTGCTTGTGAGAAATTGATGAAGCAAGACCGCATCATGAAAAAGGTGATTCCAAAATTTAGAGACACTGGAGTTGTTTCTAGAGGGGATCCATTTCTCACCCTAGCTCGATCGATTATTGGGCAACAGATTTCTGTAGCTGCAGCACAAGCCGTTTGGAATCGATTTGAAGCAAGTATGACGAAAGTCACACCGAAGAATGTGATTGCGATGGATCCTGAAGCATTGCGCGCTGCTGGCTTATCGTATCGTAAGGTGGAGTATGTCAAAGATCTAGCCGATCATTTTCATACAAAGGGTCTCGCGAAAACAAAATGGCATCTATTGGAAGATGAGATAGTGATCAAAGAGTTGACATCGATTCGTGGGATTGGTCGATGGACTGCCGAGATGTTTTTGATCTTTAATTTAAAGCGTCCGGATGTTTTACCATTAGATGATATTGGTTTATTACGTGGGATTTCGATGAATTATTTTAGTGGTGAGAAAGTCACAAGGGCAGAGGCCCGTGAGGTTGCGGAGAACTGGGCGCCTTATCGCACTGTGGCCACTTGGTATTTATGGCGCAGTATTGACCCAATTCCTGTCGATTATTAAGCAAAAACACATCTAATACATCGATGGCGATGTAAAATAAGTTCATGAAAACTACTTTTTTAGATTTTGAGCAGTCGGTCGCAGAACTAGAAAATAAAATCGAAGAATTACGATTTGTTCAAGACGAATCTGCTGTCGATATTTCTGATGAAATTCACCGCTTGGCGGAGAAGAGTCAGCAGCTAACGAAAGATTTATATGCGCGTTTAACGCCTTGGCAAGTGTGCCAAATAGCGCGTCACCCACAACGACCCTACACATTAGATTACATTTCCCTGATTTTTACTGACTTTCACGAATTACATGGCGATCGCACGTATGGTGACGACTTATCGATCATTGGTGGATTAGCTCGATTTAATGGGGCTGCTTGTATGGTGATTGGTCATCAAAAAGGACGCGACACCAAAGAGCGTGCGTTGCGTAATTTTGGTATGAGTCGACCTGAGGGGTATCGTAAAGCGATGCGATTAATGCGCCTTGCTGAAAAATTTGATATTCCGGTATTTACCTTTGTGGATACGCCGGGTGCTTTTCCGGGGATTGATGCTGAAGAGCGTAATCAATCGGAAGCGATTGGACACAATTTATATACACAAGCAGAGCTCAAGGTGCCGATTATTTCCACGATTATTGGTGAGGGTGGCTCTGGGGGTGCTTTAGCCATTGCGATGGGTGACATGGTCCTGATGTTGCAGTTTGCAACCTATTCAGTCATTTCACCCGAAGGTTGTGCATCGATTTTGTGGAAGACCGCCGAGATGGCTCCTGAAGCTGCAGAGCAGTTAGCACTGACGGCACTTCGACTGAAAAGTTTAGGGCTAATTGATAAGATTGTGAATGAGCCGGTCGGTGGTGCGCACCGCGATTATGAAGCGATTGCTGCTATGCTGAAAAAAGCTTTGGCTGAATCCTTACGTCAGTTTTCTGGAATGAGCCTGAAAGAGCTACTTGCACGTCGTCATGAAAGGCTGATGAGTTATGGGAAGTTCAAAGACACCTCAGCCAAGTAATTTAGTCATCGATGCTGCTGCGCGGATTGCCGTGGCTTTTAGTGGAGGCTTAGACTCTACGGTTTTACTTCATACAACAGTTGCTGCTCACGGCCCAGAGAACGTTATTGCCTTACATGTGAATCATGGTTTACAAGACATTGCTGATGACTGGGTCATACACTGCGCTAACGTCGCGAAAAAATTTGACGTATCATTTGATTTTCGGTTACTTACTTGGGATCAGAGTATTGATCAGCTAAGCAATATTGAGGCTAAAGCCCGTGAGGCGCGTTATGAAGCTTTAGCGCAAATGTGTGAACATCATCAAGCCACACATCTTTTATTAGGGCACCACCAAGATGATCAAGCTGAAACGGTCATTTTGCAGCTCTTACGTGGTGCTGGGTTACCAGGACTTTCTGGGATGGGTAGTCAACGAGTATTAGAGCAATCACAGGTTCGGATTTGGAGGCCGTTTCTCGATCTGACGCGCGCCGAATTAGAAGCTTATGCCAACGAATATCATTTAGATTGGATTGAAGATCCCACTAATCAAGATGAGCACTTCACCAGAAATTTGATTCGTTTAAGACTCATGCCAATCCTCGATAAAATCCAGCCGCAATTTAGAAAAAATTTAAGTCGGACTGCTTCACACATGGCGCAGGCGCAAAATCTCTTGGATCAGTTGGCTGATATTGATCTCAATGTCATGAGTACGGAGTCTGGTCTTGATCTGATTTCTTTATTAGCGCTACGCTATGAAGATACTGCAAGAGCAAATAATGCTTTACGGAGATGGCTCTTTTTACAAGACTTGAGTATGCCTAGTGAAGAACGCTTAAGCGCGTGGTGGGTTGATTTAGAAAAGCTTCGAGATGCGTCTGACAATCAATTGCAGTGGGTGCATGATGGCAAGCATGTACGTATTTGGCGAAAAAAAATGACCGTCATTGAAGCGACATCGTCTTTGGGGCATTGGGAGTTTAGAGCGATTGATCCTGAGTCTGACCAGTTGGGTTTGTCACAAACCGTTTATGACATTGCCATCGCTAATCAATTGATTGTTGAGCGGGAGCGTAAGGGTGGTGAAAAAATACGGATTCATCCTCAGCAGCCCCGTAAGACTTTAAAAAACATTTTTCAAGAGTTCGATATTCCGCCTTGGCAGCGCTTTGCCAAGGTATTGTTTTTGGACAAGGTGGTTCTTGCTGTTGCTGGGGTTGGACTCAATGTGGATGTCATGACCAGCTATGGTCCGCGTTTGGTGCCGGTCTTTATTAAAGAGTCTGGGTAGTTCATCATTACTCGATAAGGTCATTTGCTCCCTAGCTTGACCTCCACGGTGTAAAATAGTCGTTTTATCTGATGAACGCGGAGTTGTACTTTCGCGAAAGTATGCATATGGCATTAATCGTACATAAATATGGTGGAACCTCAATGGGGTCTGTTGAGCGTATCCAAAATGTTGCCCGCCGCGT
Source organism: uncultured beta proteobacterium (assembly GCA_903875135.1). Taxonomy (GTDB): domain Bacteria; phylum Pseudomonadota; class Gammaproteobacteria; order Burkholderiales; family Burkholderiaceae; genus Polynucleobacter. The sequence continues at coordinate 6,720 of CAIQUZ010000096.1, forward strand.
AGCGAAGTGGCAGAAGGCTGGGCATCAGATTGTGGTGGTACCATCGGCCATGTCTGGTGAGACTAATCGACTATTAGGTTTAGCCAATCAACTACATCCCAATCCTGACCCTAGAGAGTTAGATCAAATTGCGAGTACTGGCGAACAGGTAAGTTCAGGATTGTTGGCTTTGGCTTTGCAGGCTGCAGGAACTCCAGCCGTCAGTTATGCAGGTTGGCAAGTAGTGATTCGGACTGACTCCGCGCACACCAAGGCTCGCATCGAATCGATTGAAAAAGATAAAGTGCTTTCTGATTTGGCGAGTGGTAAGGTGGTTGTCATTACTGGCTTTCAGGGAGTCGATGAGCGGGGCGATATTACTACTTTAGGCCGTGGTGGTTCCGATACCTCGGCCGTTGCTATTGCGGCTGCGCTGGGTGCTGAAGAGTGCTTAATTTATACCGATGTTGATGGTGTTTACACCACGGATCCAAGAGTCTGTGATGAGGCCAGACGCTTGGAGCGCATCACATTTGAAGAGATGTTAGAGATGGCTAGTTTGGGCTCCAAAGTTTTGCAAATTCGCTCTGTCGAGTTTGCTGGTAAGTACCGAGTCAAGACGCGCGTTTTATCATCTTTAACCGATCCGATGATTCCTTTACAACAGGAAATGACATCTGGAACATTGATTACCTTTGAGGAAGACGAAAAAATGGAAGCAGCGATTATTTCTGGAATTGCCTTTGCTCGTGATGAGGCAAAAGTAACGGTTCTTGGGGTGCCTGATAAGCCAGGTATTGCCTATCAAATTTTAGGTCCGATTGCTGAGGCGAATATTGATGTCGATATGATTATTCAGAATCAATCGGTGGATGGTAAAACAGACTTTACATTTACCGTACCTAGATCAGAATATCAAAAAGCGATTGAGATATTAAAAACTCAAGTTCAAGCACATATGGGCGCGAAAGAAATAGCTGGCGATCCAAAGGTCTCCAAAGTTTCAGTAGTTGGTGTTGGGATGCGTTCTCATGTGGGCATTGCTAGCAAAATGTTCAGGACTTTGTCTGAAGAGGGTATTAATATCCAAATGATTTCCACAAGTGAGATCAAGATCTCTGTCTTGATTGATGAAAAATATATGGAGTTAGCCGTCAGGGCGTTGCATAAAGCTTTTGAGTTAGAGCAGAAGTAACTCAAAAAGCCGCTATTTTAACTTCAGGATTTTTCATAAATCCGTTAGAATATCGAAGTTGTTTGTTTTTAGCGTATTACGGAGACGTGGCCGAGTGGTCGAAGGCACTCCCCTGCTAAGGGAGCATCTGGCTAAACCCTGGATCGGAAGTTCGAATCTTCTCGTCTCCGCCATCACTATTGCATTTTTTTCTGCTTTTTACTATATGCAACATAGACTTAGCCCTGTAATTGGGGCTTTTCCTTTATTACCCCCGCTTACCAGTACGCTTACCACCCAAACAATATGTGATTGCAGATATGTGGCTAATGCCATTTAGGCTAACAATCGCTTATGGCATCTTGGTGGCATGGATAATTTATTGAATACAATTTATCTCAATATAAAAGCTGTGATCGAGTCTTATCAAAATTATGAAACTTCATGCCTAGCATGCACTTCATAATAAGGACTTAATTTTTGGCTAAAGTCTTGATTAATTCAGTGCTGCAAATATCATCGATATGCCTAAAGGCTAGAGAGATTCCTTCGATTTGATCTGCAGTAATTCCAAGGCTTTCGAAGTGTGTTTTCCATTGTCTGGTTACGCGCCATACGCGATCGATAATGGCGCCTGCTTGCTGCGCCGATAGACCAAAGCGCTCTTTA
>CAIQUZ010000097.1 GCA_903875135.1 uncultured beta proteobacterium
AAAGAAGCGATTACTAAACCACTACTGCATCTTTGGTCCTTGGGTGTTGAGGAACAGTTCTATCTTGTTTGGCCATTAATCCTCGCCATTGGTTGGAAAATATTTAAACCTAAAATATCTTTTGTCTTATCTTTGACGGTTGTATTATTACTGGCATCTTTAGCTTGGAGCTATTACCAAATTGCCCATCACCCCGTAGCCGATTTTTATTCGCCGATTTCAAGATTTTGGGAGCTGGCCATTGGGGGATGTCTTGCAATCCGGTCTTTTCAACTCAATCATACGCAATATCAACACCCTGTTTTTGAATTTGTTGGGACTTTACTGTTAGCCTACGGTTTATTTGGCCTTGACTCGCAAATGGCCTACCCAGGGATGTGGGCTCTGATACCGTGCCTTGCGAGTGTCATGATCATTTACTCTTCTGGAGCTCCTTTAACTCCCTTGGGATATATCGCTCAACACCCAGTGATGGTGTTTATTGGACTTATTAGTTACCCCTTGTACTTGTGGCATTGGCCTTTACTATCCTTTGCCCGGATACTTGAGGGGGATGTTATCTCAGATATCTATAAACTAGCTCTGTTGGTTCTATCCTTTGGTTTGGCTTGGTTAACCTACCGCTTTATTGAGATACCCATCAGGGCTTCGAAGGGCAGCAGAACAGCTTTGGTTCTTCTTTTATGTATGCTTTTAGCAATGGGGTTTGGTGTTGTTCTGCGTAAAAAGGATGGCTTTAAACATCGGCATGCTAACGCACTGTCTGCCGATGTCAGTACGATGGTAGTGGGAGAATTTCGAGATCAAATATTACGTCCCTGCCAACTCGCTCTTGAGATTTCATCTGAATTAGATTGCTTTGCCGATCGTCGTGAACCGATTCAATACGCATTATTAGGTGATAGTAAAGCTGAGGCACTTTTTTACGGACTAACGACAGTCTCTTCGAATAAGGGTCATTGGTTATTGGTCGATGGTGTCCACCCTGTTCCTCTGGGATCAAATGAAAATAATGCTGCCATCGCAAAGGTTGTGCAAGTGTTCAAAGCTGTTAGCCAAACGCCATCTATCCAAGTGGTGGCGATTGCCAATACCATGTCGGGTCTTTTTCCAATCAACACAAAAACCGGACTCATTCTTCCAGGATCAAACGCCACCGAACAATTGAGCATTTGGAGCGAACAAATACAAGCGCTGGAGTCGGCCGGCAAAAAAGTCGTCGTCATCATTGATAACCCAATTTTCCCTGACCCCACTAGCTGTATTCGTGGGGGATTAACGCCATCGACATTACTAAATCGAGTTTTTACGAGAAAGGCAAATCCTTATTGCTCCATTGCCTACGATCAATTTTTAGAAGGTACTCAGCTCTATCGTGATTGGCTAAAAGAACTGCAAAAAAGTCATCCTCACCTTGTTGTCTTTGATACATCACCCTTTTTATGTGATGTAAAAAATAACCTTTGTAGTATTACCGAAGGTGATCAATTTCTATATAGCTACAGTAATCATATTTCTGATTATGCCGCCAAGAAGATTGGTAAAGCCCTCACGCCATTGGTGGATAATTTGGCTAAAAAACAATAATTGATTGAAATGCTGCTCTTTTCCTTAAAATATCAGTATATTTACTAGATGAACCCTATGACACAACAAATGAACTCCTGGTCAGTTTCACAAGTCGCAGCACTTTACGATTTGTCGTTTCCAACATTAATGGCTCGCGCGGCACAAGTTCACGATGAGTATTTTCCTGACGGGGATATTGAACTTGCGACGCTACTTTCAATTAAAACAGGTGGATGCCCCGAGGACTGCTCTTATTGCCCCCAAGCGGCAAGATATAACACCGGCATTGAAGCGACGAAATTGATGGATCTCGAAGAAGTGCTTGAGGCTGCAAAAGCGGCTAAAGCTGCGGGATCTAATCGTTTTTGTATGGGCGCAGCTTGGCGCGAACCTAAAGATCGTGATATTGAAAAAGTAGCCGTCATGATTCGAGAAGTTAAAGCCCTGGGCCTAGAGACCTGCGCGACCTTAGGGATGTTAGAAGCGCAACAAGCACAAGCATTAAGTGATGCAGGACTTGATTTTTATAATCACAATTTGGATTCGAGCGAAGACTTTTATGGTACGGTCATTAAAACGAGAGAGTTTCAAGACCGTATTGATACCTTAACTCATGTTCGTCATAGCGGCATGTCCGTATGTTGTGGTGGCATTATTGGTATGGGAGAGTCGCGCCGTCAACGTGCTGCTCTGATTTCACGTCTGGCCAACCTTTCGCCGTATCCCGAATCAGTTCCCATCAATCATCTAGTCCCTGTCGCAGGAACACCGCTAGCAGATCAGCCCCCTTTAGATCCTCTCGAATTTGTGAGAACTATCGCCGTAGCAAGAATTACGATGCCAAAGGCGCGTGTCAGGCTTTCAGCTGGACGACAGGAGTTGGGTCGCTCCGTGCAAGCCATGTGTTTTATGGCTGGCGCCAACTCGATATTTTATGGTGATAAATTACTAACGACCAATAATCCAGAAGCACAAGCAGACCTTGATCTCCTGCGCGAGCTTGGCCTCAAAATCAAAGTTAATCAAACCACTGAAGTCGCCGTTTAATTACAGTACCTGTAACATGATTTTGCCAATGTGCGCACTACTTTCCATCCGCTCATGCGCTTGAACAACGTTCGCTAATGGATAAACAGAATCAATGACTGGTAAACATTGACCTTGTTCTAATAAAGGCCAAACATGCTGCTGGAGATCTTTGGCAATTTGTTCTTTCTGTTGATCACTTCTTGGACGAAGTGTCGCCCCTGTGTAGGTAAGTCTTTTGCGCATGATCATCTGCACATCTAAAGCCGCTTTACTTCCCTCTAAAAAAGCAACTTGCAACAAACGACCATCCATGGCTAAGGAATTGATGTTGCGTTGTATATAAGATCCTCCCACCATATCTAAAATGACATCCACACCTTTTTTATTGGTAATAGTTTGTACACGTTCGACAAAATCTTCTTCTTTGTAATTAAAAACATGGTCAGCATTTAATTGTTCACAAGCGCTTTTTTTATCAGCATTTCCGACAGTGGTCATGACGATGGCTCCGAAGGCTTTCGCTAACTGAATCGCCGTAATGCCTATCCCACTCGAGCCCCCATGAATTAATATCGTTTCTTTAGGCTGAAGATGTCCCATGTCGAATAAGTTCGACCACACTGTAAAATAATTTTCAGGGATTGCCGCTGCTTGCAACATCGATAAACCCTTAGGAATCGGCAAACAACTCCCTGCGTGTGCAACACAAAACTCTGCATAAGCCCCTCCAGGTGTTAACGCGCAAACTTGTTCTCCTACTTGATATTTCGTTACCTGCTCACCAACGGCGACAATCTCACCCGCAACCTCTAAACCCAAATATAGGGAGGCTCCAGGGGGTGGTGGATAAGAGCCTGAACGTTGAAAAACATCAGGTCGATTGACACCCGCAACATGCACTTGAATTAAGACCTGATTTTCCTTTGGAATCGGTAAAGCGACGTGAGCGATGCTCATGACATTTGCTGGCCCACCGTCTCCATGTACGACAACATTCATGGTGTTTTTCATGTTCATTTTCTTTCTTTAAATACTATCTATCCATTATTTTTAGACGGAATCACTACTTTTAAAGTCTTTGTAAGCGCTCAATAGCACTTTGCAATGTGCTTTCTTTTTTGGCAAAACAAAAGCGAATCACATTGGAGTTTTGAGCGTCATGATAAAAAGCAGATACCGGTATTGCCGCAACTTTTAACTCGGAGGTTAACCATTGGCAAAAATCGGACTCATTCAGTCGAGCTTCTGGAATCTTTAATTGGGAATAATCAACACATTGAAAATACGTGCCTTGCGATGGTAAAAATGAGAAGCCCGTTTTAGCAATACCCGCCTTAAAGAAATCTCTTTTTTGTTGGTAAAAGTTGGAAAGGCCTGTATACGCCTCTGGGAAATCTAAATAACTAGCCAAGCCATGTTGCATGGGCGTATTGACCGTGAAGACATTAAATTGATGCACCTTTCTGAATTCAGCCATCAGTGCTTGAGGTGCGCAGACGTAACCCACTTTCCAACCCGTGACATGAAAGGTCTTACCAAAGCTGGAAATAATAAAACTACGTTTCACCAATTCTGGATGGCTCGCAGCACTTTGATGAAAAGATTGATCAAAAACCATATGTTCATACACTTCATCACTACAGATAATGGCGCTCGTGTTTTTTACTAAATCAGCCAAACGATCTAAATCTTCTGCCTGCCAAACCATTCCCGTTGGATTATGAGGGGAATTAATCATGATTAGGCGAGTTTTGGTACTAATGGCTTTTGCTAATTCATCCCAAGGTAATTCATAGCGCTCAACAATTCCCTGATTATTTTTACGAGCCATCATTTTGATTGGAATGACTTTACCCCCTGCCATATCGATGGCTGGAATATAAGAGTCATACACCGGTTCAATCACGATGACCTCTTCGTTCGGGCGCACCACAGCTAATACCACTGTCAAAATCGCTTGAGTCGCACCTGCTGTAATGGTAATTTCATGTTCTGGGCTGTACTCCTTGCCATATAAAAACTTTACTTTTTCAGCGACCTTTTTTCTCAACTCCGGTATACCTGCCATTGGCGGGTATTGGTTTTGATCTTTTCTCATGGCATCATTTACAGCATCTAATAGATGTGGGTCACAAGAAAAGTCAGGAAAACCTTGCCCCAAGTTAATCGCTTGATGTTCATTTGCGAGTGCAGACATGACCGTAAAGATTGTCGTTCCCACGTTCGGAAATTTTGTTGTTAAAAGTTCTTGAGGCAAAGCAATCTCCTTGGTAGGTTAACCTTATTAATGACTTATTTTCTCATGAATGTCCTTCTCACAATTCAAGCTCGCCTAAAGCTTGGTGATTGCCTGTCGATCTTCGTTACAATAACGACGAGACAATATGAATAATCATTCTTCGCAATCATCCCTTTACCCCATTCAAGGATGGTTAGCCGTTCGAATTTTTTGTTGTTTTGCCCTTGCTTATTTACTATCGTATGGTCTTAGAGCCATCAACGCTGTGATTGCGCCATCATTAATGGCAGATTTAAATATCAATAATTCCACCCTAGGTGCAATGTCATCCGCCTACTTTATTGGTTTTTTCGTGATGCAGTTTCCACTTGGGCATTGGTTAGATAAACATGGCTCTAGAAAGTCAGAAAGTATCTTATTAATTTTTTCTGTTTTGGGTGCCGCCATTTTTGCTATGGCCGATCAAGTGATGTTTTTAGCTATTGGACGAGGCCTTATTGGAGTTGGGGTGTCTGCATGCCTGATGAGCGCTTTTACCTATTATGGTCGTTGGTTTAAACCAGAAGTTCAAGGCTCTCTTGCCTCTGGAATGCTCATGTGCGGAACCGCGGGCGCAATGCTCATGAGTGTCCCTGTGCAAATGGCCTTGCCGAGTATTGGTTGGCGGGGTGTTTTTTGGGTTATGGTGGGGCTATTAGCCCTATCTGTTTTAGCGATCCGTTTTGGCATACCTAGCACGACTGACCCGGCACCAGTCTTGCAAAAAAAGATGAAAGAGTCTGATCTTTTTGGCTGGCTAAAAGCTTACTACCCTATTTTAAAAAGCGGTACATTTTTACAAGTAATGCCCATGGGTATCTTTAATCAAGGAGGGTTTTATGCTATTCAAACTCTTTGGTTAGGAGCCTGGTTTAAAGACCTGATTCACCTTCGAGGTGATGAAGTTGCAAATCATTTATTGATCTTTAATTTAATCTTGTTATTGGGGTATGGGGTGAATATTTTCTTGGTGAGATTCCTCAATAAAAAAGGTATCAGCACCTATAACTACGCAGGAATTTTAAGTGGTATCGCCATATTGATGCAAATTTTGGCACTTTTTGTACCGAATCAATATGCGGCGATTTGCTTATTTATGTTTGGACTTGCGTCAACATCATTTATCTTGGCGCAATCATTATTTATTCAAAATTTTCCACGATCCATTGCTGGAAAAGCTAGCACCTCATTTAATATGCTCATCTTTAGCGGGGCTATCGTTACGCAATGGGGGATTGGGGTATTAATTGATGTATTTATGTCACATGGACTCATCAAGGCAGAGGCTCTCCAACTTGCCTTATATGTCATGCTAGCCCTCCAACTCGGCGCTTATATTTGGATGTGGTTAGCCCCAAAAGTGCTTAACCCTGCTAGCTTTATCCTTCCTAGCAAATAAAACTGGAGCGTGTATTAACCGAGCTCTTTGCTCAATAAGTCCGCTCCTGCCACCAAAGCTTGTAATTTTGCAGTCGCAATGTCTCTGGGCAAAGGGACCATACCACAATTAGTGCAGCCTTGAATATGCTCGATATCCGCATACTTCATCGCCTCTCTCAACACATTGGCCACTTGCTGGGGTGTTTCGATTTGATGATTCGCCACATCAATGACGCCAACTAATATTTCTTTTCCTTTTAACAGCCCAATAAATTCCATCGGAACTCTCGAGTTTTGACACTCTAAACTGACCTGCTGAATCTTGCTTTGTGCTAACAATGGAAACACCGATTCATACTGTCGCCATTCTTGGCCTAGCGATTCTTTCCATTTGATATTCGCTTCAATGCCATACCCATAACAAATATGCACCGCTGTCTTACATGTCAAATCCTGCGCCGCACGCTCTAAGGTTTTGACACCCCAATCTCGCACGTCGTCAAAGAAAACATTAAAGGCCGGCTCATCGAATTGAATCACATCAACGCCAACAGCCGCTAAGTCTTTTGCCTCTTCATTTAAAATTTCTGCAAATGCCCAGGCTAATTTTTCACGGCTATGATAATAATCGTCGTATATCGTATCGATCATTGTCATCGGACCGGGTAGAGTGAACTTAATCGGCCCTTTCGTTAAACTACGTAATTTTTTTGCATCTTCCACAAATAAGGGTTTACCACGAACAACTTTGTCGGCCAAAACGGGGACCGAAGCGTCGTATCGATTCCTAATTCTGATTGTTTTACGGTTCACAAAATCAACACCACCTAAGCTTTCAATAAATGTCGTAACAAAGTGTTGTCTCGTTTGCTCGCCATCGCCAATGATCGTTACCCCAGCTCTCAGCTGATCATCAACGGCTAAGCGCATTGCATCATGCTTTGCTTGTGCCAAAGCTTCACCCTGTAATTGCCACGGCGCCCAAAGCTTCTCTGGCTCAGCTAACCATGCTGGTTTAGGTAGACTGCCAGCTATTGTCGTTTTGATTATTTTTGTCATAATGTCTCTTATATTTGGGGATATCGAAGTATCATCTTAATATAATTAAATGTAGAGATTTAATTTTTTTGTTTTATCAATTAGAACATCTTGGAATAGATGGCTAACCTCATAAAAATATAAAGGAGATTTATATGGATCGTCGAAAATTTATCGCTGGTACAGGTGGTGTCGCTGGTATCTTAGCTGCCAGCACGGCTCCTGCAGTTCATGCACAAAATGCCAATATTCGTTGGCGTCTTGCCTCCAGCTTTCCAAAGGCTCTCGACACGCTGTATGGTGCTGCGGAAACTTTTGCTAAAAAAGTCGGGGAACTTTCTGGTGGGCGCTTTGTCATCTCGACGCATGCGGCTGGTGAATTAATGCCCGCGTTTGGTGTTGTTGACGGCGTTCAAAATGGTGCCGTAGAATGCGCACATACTGCACCGTATTATTTTTACGGAAAAGATCCAACCTTCGCTATTGATTGCTCTATTCCTTTTGGATTAAATGCTCGTCAAATGACTTCTTGGATGTATGAAGGTAATGGTCTTAAACTCATGCGTGAATTTTATAGTAACTACAACATCGTCAATTTCCCTTGCGGTAATACTGGCGTTCAGATGGGTGGTTGGTATCGTAAGGAAATTAAAACCTTGGATGACCTCAAAGGTTTAAAAATGCGTATTTCTAACTTAGCCGGCGAAGTCATGACGCGCATGGGAGTTGTTCCTCAGTCAATCCCTGGTGGTGAAATTTATCAAGCCCTTGAAAAGGGAACAATTGATGCCGCCGAATGGGTGGGGCCGTATGATGATCTTAAGCTCGGATTTTATAAAGTCGCAAAAAATTATTATTTCCCAGCTTGGTGGGAAGGCGGCCCGCAACTATCCCTTTATGTCAACAGTAAAGCGTATGCCGAACTCTCTTCTGAGAATAAAGCGATTATTGAATGCGCTGCGGCTTTTGCTCATACAGATATGCTCGCTAAATATGATGCGCGTAATCCAATGGCGCTGAAAGAACTTGTCGCCAACGGTGTGAAATTAAACCGTATTCCAAAACCCTTAATGGATGAGGCATTTAAGCATACTGAAGCTGTATTTGCTGAATTAAGCGCTAAAAATCCTTCTTGGAGAAAAGTGTTTGCTGATTACAATAATTTCCGCCGCGAAAGTAATCAGTGGTTCAGGTTCGCAGAAGCTGCCTATGATAACTATATGCAAGGCGTGAAGTTATAAACAAATAAGTTGCAACAAAGCACCAACACCGAAAGTGAATTATTTATTTTCGGTGTTTTTTATGCCGTATGCCAATTGCTCAAAATTTTCTAAAACACGCGTGTCCGCAGTTTGAAAAACATACACGCCACGATGTGTTCGTAGTATCAATCTGGGCACAAGAATCCAACTCAGCCATCGAACTTGAATTAATTTAACTTGAGTAATGTCTTTTAAAAAAACTTCTTTGTTAAAGATCCATGATTGAATAATTTTTTCATTAGTGATCGTTGTTTTACTTCTTAAGATAAAGCCATAACCATAAGCACAAATGAGTAATGGGATAGTCAACCCAAGATAGACTTCCCACGTAGATTCTATCTGACTGATATGTAATAGCGCTGTAACGCTCAACCAAAATAACGCAAAGACGAATAATGAAGCCATCCATTGAATGGTTTTCGGAAATGATGGCCCCGTAACACGCTGTAATGACTCACTCAATTTTTCTTATATTCTTTCATCAGATCTTCCATCATCGTTTTATCGGATTGATCTGAAACACTTGGGATATCCTCTGGCGGTGCTTCCAATTGAATCGTATTCAAATCAACCACCAGATCTTTCTCTAAGAAAATAGTGACCGTTTGAGGTACAAAAATCACAACTACGACTAATATCAATTGCAACAAAACCCATGGTATCGCACCCATATAAATATCTTTAGACTCAATCTTTCGTGGCAGTGAGCCATTTTTAAATAATGTGTCTGATATGCCTCTTAAGTAAAAAAGTGCAAATCCAAAGGGAGGGTGCATAAAGCTACTTTGCATATTGACACATAGTAATACGCCAAACCATATCAAATTAATGTCTAACTTTGCAGCAACAGGACCTAACAGGGGCAAAATAATAAAGGCGATTTCAAAAAAGTCGAGAAAGAATGCCAAGAAAAAGATAAAGATGTTGACAACAATTAAAAACCCAACTTGTCCACCAGGCAAGCCAGTTAACATTTCCTCAATCCATTTTGCGCCGTCAACCCCTTGGAAGACTAGTGAAAACAATCGTGAGCCAATTAATATGAAAACTACCATTGCGGTTATACGCATGGTATTTGTAAGGCCATCACTGATGACTTCATAATTTAATCGACGATGAATCGCTGCCAATATAAATGCGCCGACAGCTCCCATCGCACCAGCTTCTGTAGGGGTTGCTATCGCATGACTCATCCCCGGTAACCCCCCCATGCTACCCAACACAGCAATAATGAGAATCGCCGATGGAATAATGCCACGTAAGCATTTTTTCCATAGTTGCCAACCATTTAAGGTTCTCGACTCTTTTGGAATTCCGGGTAAGTCATTGGGTCGCAGTTTAGTCAAAGCAAATGTGTATACGACGAATAACAGTACCTGTAGGATTGAGGGACCCCAAGCACCTTTATACATATCTCCAACTGATTTACCCAACTGATCAGCCATCACGACGAGTACCAGTGATGGAGGAACCAATTGCGTGATCGTTCCAGATGCGGCAAGTACTCCTGTGGCATAGCGTACGTTGTAACCGTAACGCATCATCACAGGCAGTGAAATCATTGCCATGGCGATTACTTGTCCTGCAACAGTTCCCGTAATTGCTCCGAGAATAAATCCGACAATAATGACGGAGTAGCCTAATCCGCCTTTGACGGGCCCAAACAACTGCCCCATGGAGTCCAACATATCTTCAGCTAATCCACAACGCTCTAGTATCGTTCCCATTAAAGTGAAGAAGGGTATCGCTAAGAGTAGATCATTCGATAAAATACCAAAGACGTTGAGTGGCAACCCGGTTAAAAAACTTGCCGGAAACCAGCCCATTTGTATAGCAAATAGCCCACTCATTAAGCCCAAAGCTGATAGTGAAAATGCCACAGGAAACCCAATCAACATGATGAATATGAGCCCAACGAACATTAAGGGCGCAAAGTTCTCCATACTCATTGCAAAGGTCTCTCGTAATGAATATTCATGTCATAGAGATTATTCAACCACGCGATTCGTTTAATTAACTCTGAGACTCCTTGTAAAACCAGTAACGCAAAGCCAAGGGGTAACATGAGCATTGCTGGCCACCGAATGAGTCCTCCAGCACTGTTGGACATCTCGTGAGATAAGAACATTTTTAAAAATAATGGGAATGATAGGTAAAGCATGAGGGAGATAACAGGAAATAGAAAAAAGATGATCCCAAAGATATCTACTTTTACTTTAGCCCGACTGCTCAGTTGGCCATAAATCAAGTCAACCCGGACATGTTCGTTAGTTCTTAATACCTGCGCGGCTCCCAACATGACACATGCCGCAAACATGTACCACTGGATCTCTAACCACGCATTCGAACTATAGTCAAATAGGTAGCGAATAACAGCATTTGACGCACTGATAAAACACGACAAAAATACTGCCCATTTTGCGAACACGCCAAAAAAGTCAGTAATGTAATCGATGAGGCGAGTGAAATAGAGAAGCCTTTGCATATGTCTTTATTTTTTTAATATGAATTATTTTAACATTTTCAATGTCTAAAAACTGCTTATTCACGACCACTTACCTTCAGTATGGTGGATGACAATCTCTTAAAACTACCAATTGAACTACATTACGCCCTCATGTTGTAAAAGCCAGGTCTTGATATTGCGGTGATAACCCTCCTCATCTTGGCGTGCGAAACCGCCTATGCCAGTTGCTGATACAACGCGATGACACGGCACAAGGAGCGGAAACGGATTAGCGCCACAGGCACCACCAATTGCTCGTGGACCACTTTTCATTTTTCTCGCTAACTCTCCATACGTCATTGCTTTACCCAATGGGATAACACTGATGTTTTGCCATACTTTTTGTTGAAAATTGGTACCCTGCGGAATCATCGGTAAATCAAAATGCGTAGCAGGGTTTTTGAAGTAGGCCTCTATCTGTTCTCTAGCGTTTTTAGCAAGAGCATTTTTCGGAGATAGTAAGTCAGTATCTTTTGAGACATAAAATATTTCCTTCAGCATCAAACTGTCCTCAAACAAAGCAGTTTTTATGCCTAATTTACCAAATGGTGCTCGAATCACTGCCGCCCAATCTTGATCCTGATCTTGCATCGTCCTAAGTAATCGTAAATTTTTCATGTAATTAAGTTACACTAATTTTCATCAAAACGTATAGGAGAATTTCATATGGGACAACTTTTAAAACTTACCTCTTCTGATGGTTTTCAGTTTGAAGCCTACGAAACAATACCAACATCGCAGCCTATCGGTGGCTTAGTTTTAGTCCAAGAAATATTTGGAGTAAACACTCACATTCAGGCTATGGCAGATTTATACGCATCTCTTGGCTATCAAGTCGTGGCTGTTCCTACCATGGAAAGAGTTCAAAAGAAGGTGAACCTTGGGTATACTCCGGAAGATATGCAAGCTGGCTCCGCCTTAAAAACTGCGGTTGAAAATCTACCTGGCCATCCAGTCATGCTCGATCTCCAAGCCGCCATTGATCATCTTCAAAAAAATGGCAAGGTCGGCATCTTTGGGTTTTGCTATGGTGGCTTGTTAACCTGGCGCAGTGCTTGTCAGTTAAAAGGCTTATCTGCAGCAGTCCCTTACTATGGAGGCGGCGTTCAGAATGAGTCTCAGTTAGTGCCAAGCTGTCCCGTCATGGCTCACTTTGCTCAAGAAGATGCCTACATTCCGCTTGATAGTGTCGAAGCTTTCCAAAAATCACGGCCCGAAGTTCAGGTTTATGTCTATCCAGGACACCACGGCTTTAATTGTGATCATCGAGGCTCTTATTTTGGACAGTCCGCGCAAATCGCTCGCGAAAGAACTTTGGCGTTTTTTGAAAAAAATCTATCTGGCTCATGACGCTGAATAACCTTATCTCATTTAGGTCACCTAAGAATCGATGAGTTTGTTATAGTTTGTAATCGTTAACTCTATTAGACCTCTGATTTATGGATTCTTTACTGGATAACTGGCCATGGTGGGCTCAAGTGGCGATGGTCATCCTTTTATTAGCCACTTCTGCCTTTTTTTCCATTACGGAAACAAGTATGATGGCCGCGAATCGGCATCGTCTGAAACACATGGCGGCGGAAGGCCATCAAGGGGCAAAATTTGCGACTACGCTTCTCGGTCGTACCGAAGAGTTACTGTCTGTGATTCTCATTGGCAACAACGTGATCAACACCTTTGTTCCTATCTTAATTGCGGGTATCGCTTTACATGCTTTTGGCAATAGTGGTTCAGTCCTTTCTCTGACAACTGCCTGTGTCGCTTTTTTGATTATCATTTTTTGCGAGATAACCCCTAAAGTCATCGGAGCAGCATTTCCTGACCGAATCGCTTCAAATGTTAGCTGGGTCATTCGACCATTAGTTTGGTTGATGACACCACTTGTTATGTTTGTGAATATATTTGTCTCCGGTCTTCTCAAACTCATGCGACTGGATACAAAAAACTCTACTGATAGTCGTCTTAGTCCAGAAGAGTTACGCAGTCTGGTTTTAGAAACCAGCCACTTTATTCCTTCTCAACATCGAAATATTCTGATTAACTTATTTAATTTAGAAAATATTACGGTGAATGACGTGATGACCCCAAGGTCGCAAATGGAGACTCTGGATCTCTCACGCCCCATCGAAGAAGTCTTACATCAAATGGAAACCTGCTACCACCACCACCTTCCAACGACAGATCAAGACCCTGATCGTGTGATTGGTATCTTGTCCGTGAGAAAAGCGGTTTCACTCTTAGGTGATAAAGATATTGAACATGAGCAATTAAAAGTGCTTTTAAATGAGCCTTACTTTATTCCTAGCGGTACCCAAGTCCTGCAACAAATACGCTTTTTTCAAGAACAACAACAACGCATCGGACTCGTTGTTGACGAGTATGGCATTGTTCTAGGGCTGGTGACTATTGAAGATATCGTTGAGGAGCTCATTGGTGAATTCACTACCTCTTTACCGAGTTTGGCCAATAGAAACAAATGGCTATCCGATGATACTTATATTGCAACTGGGACAGCGAATTTACGTGACCTCAACCGTTTACTTGGGCTTGAGCTACCTCTAGATGGCCCAAGAACGCTCAATGGTCTGCTCATCGATATTTTGGAAGAGATTCCTGATAACGATATTAGTCTCAAAGTTGCTGGATGCGTCATGGAAATCATTCAATTTGACCAACAATCGATTAAAACCGTCAGAATTCACCGACCAACTCAAGTGAAAGCCTGATGAGTAAACTGGTCAAAACCATCCCTCACATTGCTTTAACCGGGGGTATAGGAAGTGGTAAGAGCGCAGCGGCGAAAGAGTTTGAGAGTTTGGGTGTCCCCATCATTGATAGTGATGCAATAGCCCATCTCATTACATCTCCAGGGGGCGCAGGAATAGCCGCTATTCAAGTTGAATTCGGTGATGCATTTATAACGCAAGATGGGGCCCTCGACCGCCCTAAGATGCGTGAACATGTATTTAACGATCCCAGCGCACTTGGGAAACTAGAAGCAATTACCCACCCACTCATCCGCCAAGCGAGTGATTTAGCTGCGAATAAAGCCCTTGAAAAACATCCCGCTTATATTATTTTTATGATCCCATTGTTATTCGAGTCCTCAGGATGGCAGACACGCTTTGCAAAAACTGTCGTGGTGGATTGCTCAGTCGATACCCAAATTACTAGAGTAGTTAAACGTAATCATTTGCAAAAAGAACTGATTGAAAAAATCATCGCAACGCAAGCTCCCAGAGCAATGCGTTTGCAATACGCTGATTATGTCTTGAAAAATGATGGGGCATTAGAGGATCTTCAAGCGCAGGTCCAAGAAGTCCATCTACAAATTTTAAGTCTCCCTCAGGAATAACCTAGGGTTTATATGGATTCGATCGTTGAGCAAAAAAATATTCCTCATTTTTATATTTTAAACTTAGAATACTGATATTGAAAAAATAAATATAAAAAGTGCTTATTTACGAATATCCGTTTAACGAAACCGTTCGCAGTCTTCTGCGTTTGGAGTATTTATTCAAGCGCCTAGAGAGTTATTTGAACTCTGAGGATCCTGAACATCATTTAACGGCCATTAGCTTGATATTTGATATCGGTGAAGTCACCTCAAGAGCTGACTTAAAATCAAGCCTTTTAAAAGAATTAGAACGCCAACGGGTCTTGTTAAACTCTTTTCGCTCGGAGGCTTCGGTCAATGCAGAGGCCTTAGAGTCTACCATCACAGAAATTGAAAAGTGTCTAGCGACCCTGAATCAACTCGTTGGAAAACCAAGTACCATTCTGAACGAAAGTGAATGGCTGAGTATGATTCGAACAAGACTTAGCGTTCCGGGCGGAACTAGCCCCATAGATTTACCAAGCTTTTATAGTTGGCAACAACGCCCCGCCCAAGAACGAAGAGAGCAATTACTAACCTATACTCCGTCTTTTACAGATTGGAAATCCACTAGTAATCTTTACTTAAAGCTATTGCGTCAATCTGCTGATTTTTATGATGTCAGTTCGGAAAACGGATCCTTTCAGCAAATGTTGGCTGGAAAGACGTATCAGTTAGTGCGAGTACGACTCGCGCAGAACGATCTGATTCCAGAAATTAGTGCCAATAAACACATGCTTTGGATACGTTTTTTACACAGCTCTGGAAATGCTAAACCACAAGCCGTTACAACCAATACTCCATTTTCATTGACGCTTTGTAATCTCTAATCCAGCAAATTTTTCTGCTGCATCATCTCAATAATTATGATCGTTGCAGGCAATAAAGGCTCAAGGTCGATATGACTGCCTAAACTGATCGACTGCCATGACAATTCTTGTCCCTCTTGCCCTTTGGCAGTTCCATCCCATGACCTAACGAGATAAAGATGCAATCTCACATAAGCATGAGGATAGTCATGTTCAATAACGCCCCAATCTAGGCTTTCATGAATGTAGATGTCTAACTCTTCCTGAAGCTCTCTGGCTAATGCTTGATGAACAGTTTCTCCGGCCTCTATCTTGCCGCCAGGAAACTCCCAATAGCCAGCATAAGGCTTTCCATCAGGTCTTTTGGCAAGTAAAAACTGCCCTTGTTGAAGAATAATACCTACCGCAACTTCGGTCACTGGGCGCTGCTGAAGAGGATTACCACTCACTTAATGCGAGCCTGCATAATGCCTTGCAAACTGCCAAGCTACGCGACCTGATCGTGATCCTCTTTCTAAAGCCCAAATTAAGGCCTCAGGTTTAGCCGCCTCGATCGCTTCTTTTGCGACTCCAAAATGCTCTAACCAATGCGCCACAATCCCTAAATACTCATCTTGTTTTGGCGGGTAAAAGGATACCCACAAACCAAAGCGCTCAGATAAAGAGATTTTCTCCTCTACAACTTCACCAGGATGAATCTCACCATCGCTCATGTGTCGATAAGACTCATTATCCGTCATGTACTCTGGCAATAAATGGCGTCGATTGGACGTTGCATAAATCAGGACATTATCAACTTGCGCAGAAAGGGAGCCATCTAAGGCGGACTTCAAGGCTTTATATCCAGCCTCACCCTCTTCAAAAGATAAGTCATCACAAAATACGATAAATCGCTCTGGTCTTGTTGCTAAGATCTCAGTCAGGTCCTGTAAATCAGACAAGTGCTCTTTGTCAACTTCGACTAAACGTAATCCGTCTTTTGCAAAATGATTTAAACAAGCTTTAATTAACGATGATTTGCCAGTGCCACGAGCACCTGTTAATAAAACATTATTCGCTGGTTTCTTTGCGACAAAATGGGCCGTATTATTCATAATGGCTTCTTTTTGACGCTCTATCGACTGCAAATCATCAAATGAGATGTCGGATAAGTGTCTGATTGGCTTTAAAAAACCAACACTTCCAAGGATGCTTTGTCGATGCTGCCACTTAAATGCCTTGGCATTGCGCCAATCTTCTTGCGTTAAAGGCTTTGGAAAAAATGCTTCCAAGTGCCCCAATAATCTTTCCAAATTGTCAGACATAAATTTTTAAGGTTGGTGCCCTACCAATCCATTAGGAACGATAGTCAGCGTTAATCGAAACATACTCTTGTGAAAAATCACATGTCCACATTGTACGTTCAATTACGCCTCTGCCTAATTCTACGGTGATCAATATCTCCGATTCTTTCATGACCCTTTGTCCGTCAGCCTCTAGATAATCAGGATTTCTACCACCATTTTTTGCCACCCAAACATCCCCGAGATATAACTGCACGTGACTAACATCTAAGTCGGTAATACCCGCATAGCCAATCGCTGCCAAAATACGGCCTAAATTAGGATCACTGGCAAAGAATGCTGTTTTTACAAGTGGTGAATGAGATATTGCCTCTCCTACTAAGCGACATTCGTCGACTGTTTTTCCACCCTTAACATGCACTGTCATGAATTTAGTTGCCCCCTCACCGTCTCTCACAATTTGTTGGGCTAAATTTTGTGCCGTTTCTAATAACATCGCTTTGAACTCCACATAAGATGTAGATTGCGTGTTTTGAATATGAAGGCCGCTTTTACCAGTAGCCATCACGATAAAGGAGTCATTCGTCGATGTGTCACCATCAATGGTGATGGCATTAAAAGATAGATCGGCAACCTCTTTTGTTAGATCCTGAAGTAAGGCCGGTGAAATCTGCACATCCGTACCGATATAACCTAACATCGTCGCCATATTCGGATGAATCATTCCCGCCCCCTTACTCATGCCCGTCATGGAGATGAGAGTGCCATCAATATGTTTTTGAATGGAATATGCTTTGGGCAAAGTGTCCGTCGTCATAATGGCATGGGCGGCGTCAAACCATCCAGCATCGACTAAATTGCTTTTCGCCTGCGGTAAAACAGGTAATATTTTTTGGATGGGTAGTGGCTCCAAAATAACCCCCGTGGAAAATGGCAGAATTTGCTGTGACTGCCATCCCATCATTTGAGCGACTTCTTGACAAGTTTTACGAGCATCTTGAAGTCCCGTTTCGCCAGTACCCGCATTGGCATTTCCTGTATTGATAACCAATGCACGTATTGAGGTGTTGGATGCCAAATGCTCTTTACAGACTTGAACAGGGGCTGCACAAAACCGATTTAAGGTAAATACCCCGGCTACTGAAGTATTTTCAGATAAGGTGATGAGCAAAACATCTTTACGGTCAGGTTTTTTAATTCCAGCCTGTGCATAGCCTAGCTGGATACCTGGAATAGAGTGTAAAGCGGCAGCATTTAAGGGAAGAAGATTTACGGGCATATGAATATAGGATCAAAATTTAGAAAGCTTGGGTCAAGATTCATTCATTATAGGATGACCTTCATGAATGAATGATGACCATCTGATAGAGCAACTTCCTAAGCTAATACGCCATGACAATGTTTATATTTCTTGCCACTTCCACAAGGACAGGCTTCATTACGACCAACCTTCGGTACCGCATTGACGATCGGTTTTAGTTTAGAGGCATTACTCGGATCTTCTTCAGCGCTTGTGCCAGCACTACTTGGGTCTGCGTGTTGATACTGAACCTCGCCAATATTTTCTAAATCCTCTTGGATCGCGCCAGTCGCTTCATTGAGTTGTTCTGCAGACGCAATCCTCACGGTCATGATGGTTCTTGTAATATCTTTTTTGATGGCATCTAATAGGTCTGAATATAATTCAAAAGCTTCGCGCCGATACTCCTGCTTGGGATCCTTCTGTGCATAACCCCGTAAATGGATACCTTGGCGCAAATAATCTAATGCAGCTAGATGCTCTCTCCAATGCGTATCTAAACTTTGTAAAAAAACTGAACGCTCAAAAGCGGTAAAAGACGTTTGGTCTGCTTGCTGAATTTTTTCTTGGTGGTTTTTTTCAACAGCATCATTCACCCAATCTTGTACATCCTGCTTTTCAATTTGGTCTTGTTGATTCACTCTAGCTTGTAACTCAACCTGAACGCCCCACTCACCCAGCAATTCACGTTCCAAACCGGCAATATCCCATTGTTCTGGGAGAGCTTCCTCATCAACATAGGTGTTCACAACGTCATTAAATACGTCTTGACGTAAATTAGCCGTCAAGACACTGACGTCTGTCGTTTCTAATACTTGATTTCTAAGATGGTAGGTTTCACGCCTCTGATCGTTAGCAACGTCATCAAATTCGAGTAATTGTTTACGTATATCAAAATTTCGACCTTCCACTTTGCGCTGAGCAGACTCGATCGATCTTGTTACCATATTGGCTTCAATCGGCTCACCTTCGGGCATCTTTAAGCGATCCATAATCGATCGTAGACGCTCACCAGCAAAGATTCGAAGCAAGTCATCATCTAAAGATAAATAAAATCTTGATGAACCAGGATCACCTTGCCGTCCTGATCTACCTCTTAACTGATTATCGATTCGTCGACTTTCATGTCTCTCGGTACCAATAATATGCAATCCGCCTGCTTGCACAACTTGCTCATGAAGACTTTGCCACTCATCTTCTAATTGCTTAATTTTTTCTTTCTTTTGTTGATCAGTCAACGCTGGATCCAATTCAACAAACGTAGATTGTTTTTCAACATTGCCACCCAGCACAATATCCGTTCCACGACCCGCCATATTCGTGGCAATCGTAATCATCTTTGGTCGGCCAGCCTGTGCAATAATTTCGGCTTCACGCGCATGCTGCTTGGCATTCAGTACCTGATGCGTTAACTTTTCTTTCGTTAACATATTTGAAATTAACTCAGAATTTTCAATCGATGTTGTACCAACTAAAGAGGGTTGCCCTCTCTCAAAACACTCTTTGATATCTGCAATGACCGCTTTATAACGCTCTTCAGATGTTTTATAGATTTGGTCTTGCTTATCATTTCTAGTGCTAAGCCTGTTTGGCGGGATAACAACCGTCTCCAAACTATAAATTTCTTGAAATTCATAAGCCTCAGTATCCGCAGTACCCGTCATACCAGATAGTTTGGCGTACATCCTAAAATAATTCTGAAAAGTAATCGTTGCCATTGTCTGATTCTCACTCTGAATCGCAACCCCTTCCTTTGCTTCAACGGCTTGATGAAGACCTTCAGACCATCTTCTGCCGGTCATTAAACGACCTGTAAACTCATCGACAATAATGACCTCACCTTCTTGGACCACATAATGCTGATCACGATTAAATAAGGTGTGGGCCCGTAAAGTGGCTATTAAGTGATGCATCAACGCAATATTTTGAGGGGCATATAGGGAATCCCCCTCTTTTAACAAGCCAATTTGAGCCAAGATATTTTCAGCTTTTTCATGACCGCTTTCAGTCAAAAATACTTGTTGAGATTTTTCATCAATGACATAGTCTCCTGGCTTTTCTACACCCGTACCGTCAGCTTTCTCTTCTCCGATCTGACGCTCTAAATAACTAGGAATCACATTCATTTTGAGGTAAACCTCTGTATGATCATCCGCTTGACCTGAAATAATCAGCGGCGTTCTTGCCTCATCGATCAAAATGGAGTCTACTTCGTCAACAATTGCGTAATTTAGACCTCTTTGAACACGTTGCCCCACATCATGAACCATGTTATCGCGCAAATAATCGAAGCCGAATTCGTTATTGGTGCCATATGTGATATCAGCTGCGTACGCTTGCTGCTTCTCTTCATGCGACATTTGCGATAAATTAATACCCACCGTGAGTCCTAAAAAGTTATACACTTTTGACATCCACTCGGCATCTCTTTTGGCTAAATAGTCATTCACTGTGATGACATGCACCCCTTTACCACTCAATGCATTTAAGAAAACCGGTAATGTCGCTGTTAAAGTTTTACCCTCCCCAGTTCTCATTTCTGCAATTTTCCCTTGATGAAGAGCCATTCCACCAATTAACTGAACATCAAAATGTCGCATTTTGAGGGCTCTTTTACCAGCTTCACGCACCATAGCAAATGCTTGAGGCAATATATCGTCAAGGGTCTGGCCATTTGTTAGCAATGATTTTAGCTCTGCTGTTTTGGCCTTTAATTGCTCGTCGCTTAGAGCCTGAAATTCAGCCTCTAAGGCATTAGTAAGAACTACCGTTTTCCGGTATTGCTTCAAAAGGCGGTCATTGCGACTACCGATGATTTTCTTAATGAGTCCAGATACCATAATTTTCTTCGTTTAATTTCAGCTTATGAGTTTATCATTCATACATTGGTATTTATAAAATGTAGTCGAAAACCACCACCTAACTCATTGTATTGCTTGAAGATGACCTATGCCAGAAGTTAGAAAATCAAAACAAATATTAGAAATAGGCTCTTTTTTTCAGTCGGAATCCTTAGATTCGCCGGTATCGCACCTTTTACAAGATATCAAACAGCGAACGAGTCTACAAATTACTCTTACAGAGGCATTACAAAAAATGGGGTTGGGGCAGTTTTCTCATGAAATTTCACTTGGTGAAATTAATGAAAAGGATGAAATTAAGTTAATTGCTCAAAAGGCTGCCATCATCAGCAAGCTAAAAAATAAACTGCCCAGCTTGCTAAACTTTTTTCGCGAGTCGGGATTTCCTCTTAAAGGGATTCACTTAAAAGTGACGCCTAAGGCTATCTCCGTAGAATTCTCCCCTAGCACAACAGCAATTGAACTGATTCCCATAACGATTGCAAATACGAGTAAAAAAGCTTGGCAAGATTTACTGAATGATCTTGAAATAGACTCCCCAGTCCATCAGGCAGTCAAGGAATTACTGAAGAAAATTAATTAGTTTCTTCAGCGGCAACCTGATAGGCTAAAGGTGCCTGTGACATATGCTCAAAACTGACGATTTCGTAAGTCTCTGGCTCAGAAAACATCTTTCGTAATAAAAGATTATTTAAGGCATGACCTGATTTTTTAGCGACGTAAGTACCAATAATCGGATGACCGGCTAAATAAAGGTCTCCAATAGCATCTAAGATCTTATGCCGGACAAATTCATCTTCATAACGAAGCTCTTCATTATTTAAAATCCGATGCTCATCTAAAACAATAGCGTTGTCTAAACTTCCGCCACGTGCTAAACCAATTTCTCTTAATGCCTCAACTTCATGAGCAAAGCCAAAGGTTCTGGCTCGTCCAATTTCTTTCACATAACTCGTTTCATCAAAATCGATGACACATCGTTGTCCCGTCTTATCCAATGCTGGATGCTTAAAGTCGATTGTAAAATCTAACTTAAAGCCAAAATGAGGCTCTAGTCTCGCTATCTTATCCCCGTCCGTCACTTCAATCATCTTATTGATTTTGATGAACTTTCTGGCCGCTTCTTGTGTTGAAAGGCCTGCGGACTGGATCAAAAATAAAAACGACGCAGCGCTACCATCCATAATCGGTATTTCTTCGCCATCTATCTCTACCAACAAGTTATCAACCCCCAAACCGGCGCACGCTGATAACAAATGCTCAACTGTCGATATGCGACTTTCGCCGATTTGCAGAACGCTCGCTAATCTTGTATCGGTTATGAATTCTGCTTTTGCCGGGATCTGTATTTGTGACGCTTGATCAATACGTACAAAAGTAATCCCAGAGTTAATGGGTGCAGGCTTCAAAAATAAATTGGATCGATTCCCCGAATGTAGACCAATACCTACCGTCTTAATTGCTTCAGTGATCGTTTGCTGCTTCAACATATTTTTTATTCCTACACCATTAAGGTTCTTAGATGCTAGCTAAAACTGCCTGAGCGCCACTCACTTCAAACTTGCCAGGGCCTTCTACGGCAATATGCTTGACCACACCATTATCAATCACCATGGCGTAACGTTGTGAACGCACTCCCAAGCCTCTTGCCACTAAGTCGAGCTCTAAGCCTAAAGCTTTTGTCCACTCCGCACTTCCATCAGCCATCATGCGTACTTTTTTACCAACTTTTAAATTATCACCCCAGGCACCCATGACAAATGCGTCGTTAACAGAAACACACCAAACTTCGTCAATACCCTTAGATTTGACGGCGTCAAAATGTTCTACATAACTTGGGACATGTTGTGCTGAACATGTTGGAGTAAAAGCACCTGGTAAACCAAAAACGATAATTTTCTTACCTTTTACGATTTCAGATACTTGAAATGCATTAGGTCCAATCGTGCAACCCGGTGTTTCTTCAGCAATAAATTCATACAATGTAGCGTTTGGTACTGCTTGGTTTAATGCAATCATATTTCTCTCCTGTTAAAAAAGTCAATCCTTCACCATACAGATAGTATCGCAGTCGTCGTCAATTGGAGGAACGAACCACCTATATATAGTAAAGGATTGATTTTACAGGTAGAGTTTAATCAGCTTGTTTCCTTAAAAAAGCAGGGATATCATAAAATTCTGTCCCTTTTTCTAACATCGATCTCGCCTGTGGAGAGCTCGAAGCACCTAAACTTGTTGGTGCAACACGATTTGGAGATGGCTTAAACACGGATGGAATACTTGCGGTTGTTTCGGAAACGCCACTTTCAACCGAGGTTTGACCCATCGTTGGAATACTAGCCGCGTATCCTGATGTCACCGTATTCATCGCTACTGATGCTATTGGGCTAGTGGGTTGAAACGTGCTTAAGGTAGCCATGGTTGGCATTTGGCCATAGGTTCCTGTAGCCTGTTCACGCCACACAACCTCGACTTGACCTGACTGACTTTTCTTGCCGCCATTGAGGCCTGTCGCTACTACAGTCACGCGGATTGCATCGGCTAAGGACTCATCATAGACAGTTCCAAATATGATGGTTGCATCTTCTGCGGCGTAGCCACGAATCGCTGCCATCACTTCTCTAGTTTCAGAAAGCTTGAGAGAGCGACTTGCCGTGATATTCACTAATACGCCTCTTGCCCCTGACAAATCAACCCCTTCTAATAACGGTGAAGCAACGGCTGCTTCAGCAGCCAAGCGAGCGCGATCAACCCCACTCACCGTAGCTGTCCCCATCATAGCTTTACCCTGTTCACTCATGACCGTTTTCACATCTTCAAAGTCGACGTTGATCAAACCGTGCTCATTAATGATTTCAGCGATACCAGCAACCGCATTGTGGAGAACATCGTCTGCCGTGCTAAATGCTGTATGCATTTCTGCATCTTCACCCATCACTTCAAATAACTTCTCATTTAAAACAACGATTAAAGAGTCCACATGCTGCTCTAACTCGCGAGCACCATCTTCAGCAACTTTTGATCGCTTCGCACCCTCGAAATCAAATGGTTTACTCACAACTCCGACAGTCAGAATACCCATTTCTTTCGCAATTTGCGCAACAACCGGTGCTGCTCCAGTCCCAGTTCCACCGCCCATACCCGCGGTAATAAATACCATATGTGCACCCTGCAATGAATCAGCAATTCTTGATCTAGCCTCTTGTGCAGATGACGCCCCTACTTCCGGTCTTGCTCCAGCACCAAGTCCAGTTTCTCCAAGTTGCAAATTCACTTCTGCTTTTGAGCGCTGTAATGCACCAGCATCGGTATTCATACAGATAAACTCAACGCCTTGTACACCACGACGAATCATGTGCTGTACAGCATTGCCTCCCGCGCCACCAACTCCGACCACACGAATGTTGGTCTTTCCGGCGACATTAACATCTAACATTTCGAATTCCATACTTCCTCCAAGGTTAAATACAACTGACGATTGACGACTACTTTAAAAACACTGACAAACTTAAAAATTACCGGTAAACCACTCCCGAATTCTTTTGACTACTCCTCCAAGTGGAATTGACTTATTCGCTTCTTGGCCCTGGATCATTTGCATACGTCCTTCTCTTAATAAACCAATACTTGCCGAGTATTTAGGGTGACGAATCACATCCTTTAGATGACCGCTGTAATCTGGGACACCAATTCTGGCTGGTTTATTAAATACTTCCTCCGCTAAATCTTGAATGCCTGGCATGCTTGCACAGCCGCCCGTCAACACAATACCGGCTGGGACTAAATGCATATATCCGGCATGGTCCAAAGCGTCCATGACGAATTTAAATAGCTCTTCCACCCTTGGCTCTATAACTGCAGCAAGGGATTGTCTTGAAATCGGCCTAGACTCTCGATCGCCAATCCCTGGAACTTCTAACATTGACTGTGGGTCCGCTAATGATTGTTTGGCAATGCCATGCTGAATCTTTAGATCCTCCGCATCGATCGTTGGCGTTCTTAAGGCCATGGCAATATCATTCGTGATTTGATCACCACCCAATGGAATAACCTCGGTATAGCGAATTGCGCCTTGCGAGAAAATAGCAATATCCGTTGTGCCACCACCGATATCAACGAGTACAACCCCCATCTCTTTTTCATCTTCAGTTAGCACAGCTAATCCAGAGGATAAAGGTTGGACGACGAGTTCATTGACCTCTAGACCGCAACGTCGAATACATTTAATAATATTTTGTATCGCACTATCTGCACCAGTAACTATATGCGCTATTACTTCTAATTTTTGCCCACTCATTCCAATGGGGTCGCGAACGTCCTCTTGGCTATCAATTAAAAATTCTTGTATCAACATATGTAGAATTTGCTGATCCGTTGGAATATTGACAGGTTTAGCATTCTCTATAACTCTTTCAACATCTAAAGCCGATACCTCTTTATCTCTAATGGCATACATGCCGGTGCTGTTGAAGCTTTGCACATGATTCCCAGAAATAATCGTAAATACGTTTTCTACACGGCACTGCGCCATGACTTCGGCTTCTTCAAGTGCTTTTTGAATTGACTTCACCGTATCTTCAATATTGACTACGACCCCTTTTTTGATTCCTTTTGATGCCGTACTACCAATACCAATTACATCAAACTCGCCATTTTCATGCACTTCGGCAACCAACGCGACAACCTTGGAGGTTCCTATATCCAAGCCAACTAGTAAGTTACGATTATCTTTACTCATTCGCTCTTCCGTCCATCTAGCAGTTTTGTTTTTTGTACATCATGTCTAGTCATTTTTGATGCGGTATCTGATGTTTCTTTATTGAATCGAGTGACTTTTTTATTACCACTATCTTGTAAGCTATCCTCTACAACAGATATTCCAAGAGCGAGATCCTTCGTGACTAATTCCGTTTTTGATGTGCCTCGAATAGCAAAGCCATTGGCATACCGTAAGTCGATATATTCAATCTTGTTGGGTAAGTTCTCCTTTACACCTGGCCAAACTTTAAAAAACCGATTCAACCGTGCTTTGATTTGCCCTCTGTCTTTTTGATCTAAATCTCGACCTAGTTCAAATGTCATCCCATTGTCTAATTTTGCCGTCCACGAATATCTAGAACTCAGACTTAAAGATGTGATCTTTGCTTGAAATGGTATAAACCATTCATTTAACTGTTGATATAGTTCTATTACCTCTTTATTACTATTCATTGGCCCCGAAAATTCAACTAAATTTTTATAGACTTCAGCTTCAGCTAAGTTGACTGTAAATAACTCGCCATGTTCATTGATTAATTTAGCCCCTTCATTTGAACCCCAAATTCCAACTGGCTCTTGTTCTTCTATCGTTACAATTAGCCCGTTTGGCCAAACTCTTCTTACACTTGCTGATCTGACCCAAGGTAACTCTTCAAATATTTTTCGAGTTACATCCAGACGAATGCTAAAAAAGTTACCCGTTAATTGATTAACGACTTTGGAGCGCACTAAAGCTTGATTAATGTGCGCTAAGTTCTGATCATTATTACTTTGTAATTGAATTTGGTTAATGGTAAAAACTGGACGTTGACCAATCCAAAATAAAATCCATAACAAAATTAAGCCAAGAAAAGCAAACATGAAGAAATGTGTAAGCTTTTTCATACGTTCCGCAGAATTCCAAATAGGAGAACACACAAAAGCTAAAATAGTCACAAGTCCTAACAACATACTTTTTATCGTTGATAAAAACCAGCTCGACAAAACCTCACCAAGGGATAACTGTGGTGACTTGTTTCTAACAGCATTTAAAGTATTTAAACCCATCACTGCCCCTCACTATTCATATCTAGTGGTTTTCTAAATTGTTGGATGGTTTGATGTAAGATCCATAACACTAATTTTTCATACGAAACCCCAGCCTGCTTTGCGGCCATGGGAACTAATGAATGTGATGTCATGCCCGGTGAGGTATTCATTTCAAGTAAAAAGGGCTTACTTGATTTTTGGTCAATCATGACGTCTACCCGACCCCATCCCGCACATCCTAAAACTTGATAAGAACGAATGGCTAATTCTTCTACCGATTTCTCTAATAGCTGATCCAACTCAGGTGGACAAATGTACTGTGTGTCATTGGAGAAATATTTATGGTGATAGTCATAATTAGCCTCTGGAGCTTTGATTTTGATCATCGGTAAAACTTGTACATTCTCCCCATATCCAAGTACAGGACAAGTTAACTCATCCCCAATGATGCATTCTTCAGCCATAACATCTCGGTCCATTTTGGCTGCTAACTCATAAGCTGCCTGTAATTCAGTAGCCTGTTTAACTTTTGTTAGACCTAAAGAGGAACCCTCCCTTGCCGGTTTAACAATAATAGGTAACCCAAGTTCATCGACAACTTGCTTCCAATTGGTATGCTGATGCAACATCACAAACTTTGGTGTTGATAATCCCTGACTCAACCATAAGTTTTTCGTGACTTTTTTGTCAATTGCCAGTGCTGATGCTAGAACACCACTCCCGGTATAGGGAATTTCGAATTGCTCTAGCAAACCTTGCATGGTCCCATCTTCTCCATAGCGCCCATGCAATGCAATAAATACTCGATTAAATTGCTGATCAGGGAGGTCGTAAATAGCTTGGATGCCTGGATCAAATCCTTGAGCATCAATGCCTAAATTTTGTAGTGCCTTTAAAACTCCTTGACCAGACTGCAAAGATATTTCTCGCTCACCTGATTTGCCCCCCAAAAGCACACCTACCCGTCCATAGATTGATGGATCTAATTGTTGATAAATATCTTCCGCTTGTTGCGCCCAAGAGGATATCTGCTTACTCATGATGCTTCTCCACAAGTTTGGCGGGTATCGCTGAAATCGATCCTGCTCCCATCGTTATAACAACATCACCATCCTGCAGGTTCTGTAAGATTACTTCGGGCAATTTCTTGACATCAGCTTCGAACCATAACCGACTCTCACTGAGTAAATGATCTTTCGTAGCCGTCATATTTTTTTGAATCGCTTCCATCAAACTAGGGCTGTCTGCACCCTTAATTTTTGGCTCCCCAGCAGGGTATACATCAGTCAAGATGACGGCATCAAAATCTTGAAGTACTCTTACAAATTCTCCAAAACAATCCCGAGTTCTTGTATAGCGATGCGGTTGAAATACTAAAACTAATCGACGATTCTTAAATGCCCCTCTAGCAGCCGCCAAAGTGGCGGCCATCTCTACTGGGTGATGCCCATAGTCATCGATTAAGGTGAAGTGGCCACCATTAGATAATGGAATATCACCATACTTAGTAAATCGACGTCCAACCCCTTTAAACTCCCTTAATGCAGTAATAATGGCGTCATCACTGACGCCAAGTTCTGTTGCAACAGCAATAGCAGCGAGCGCATTACGGACATTATGGACGCCAGGAAGATTCAATAAAATCTCAAGAGGGCCTGGGACAGGGCCATGTCGTCTGACGGTTTTCCGTGTCACAGTAAATCGCATGAATGCATCTTCTGCTTTCACATCATGAGCCTGAACATCAGCATCATCTGATAAACCATATTTCAATACGGATTGAGATACAAATGGTAATAAATCTCTGACATTTTCATCATCTATACATAGAATGGCGACGCCATAGAATGGCATTTTTTGCGTAAATTGAACAAAAGCTTGTTTCAATTTAGCCATCGAATGCTGGTATGTTTCCATATGATCAGCATCAATATTCGTAATTACTTCCATCGCTGGGAGTAAATTTAAAAACGAAGCGTCAGACTCATCTGCTTCGGCGACGATAAACTCACCAGTTCCTAAACGAGCATTTGCCCCTGCCGAATTTAATCTACCACCAATCACAAAGGTGGGATCTAATTTGCCTTCAGCTAAGATCGATGCCACTAAACTCGTGGTGGTTGTCTTGCCATGCGTCCCAGCAATAGCAATACCTTGCTTTAAGCGCATTAACTCACCCAACATGACCGCTCTTTGAATGACTGGGACATGTGCTGCGCGGGCTGCTAAGATTTCTGGGTTATCTCCTGTAACGGCGGTCGAGATAACGACCGCTTCAGCATTACCAATATGTTTGGCATTATGACCAATAAAGATCTGCGCACCAAATTCTTTTAATCGTTGTGTTGTCGCACTTTCTGCAAGATCAGATCCACTTACGCGATATCCTAAATTTAATAAAACCTCTGCAATACCGCTCATTCCGGCACCACCAATGCCCACAAAATGGATCTGTTGAACAATGTGTTTCATGCGTGACTCACTTCTTTACAGATTTCTGCAACACGAGCAGTCGCAAAGGGTTTGGCTAATGCGTGTGCCTTCTTTGACATCTCTAGCAATTGCGCACGATCAGTAGATTGCAACCACAATGCGAGGCGCTCAGGAGATATCTCTGACTGAGGCATTAATACCGCAGCACCTGCGCGAGATAAAAATTGTGCATTTGAGGTTTGATGATCATCCACTGCATACGGGAAAGGGACTAAATAAGATGCCACTCCACAGGCCGCCAACTCGGTAATCGTCATCGCTCCCGATCGACAAATCACCACATCTGCCTCTTCGTATGCCTTTGCCATATCATCGATAAAAGCAAGCAAGTTCGCAGAAACTCCAACTTGCTCATAGTTTGTCATTAATTGCGCCATGTTCTTTTGGCCAGCCTGATGCGTCACAAAAGGTCTCTGATCTTGCGGTATGAGTGCCATCGCCTTTGGCACGATGTCGTTTAATGCCTGAGCACCTAAACTACCCCCGATAACTAAGATTCGTAAATTACCTGTGCGGCCACGAAAGCGCTCCTCTGGAAAAGGTAGTTGTAATAAATCTGCCCTTAGCGGATTACCGACCCACTCAGCATTCGGCAATGCTTCCGGAAATGCGCATAAACTGCGCGAAGCCATCTTCGCCAAGATTTTATTGGCTAACCCAGCAATTGAATTTTGTTCATGTAAGACGAGTGGATAACCTGTCAAAGAAGCAACAATCCCTGCCGGAAAAGTAATATACCCACCCATACCAAGTAATACATTGGGCTTGATTCTTTTCAAAATTCGTAAGCTTTGTAAAGACGCTTTAATGAGCTTATAAGGTAGTAGAATTTTTGTTTTTAATCCTTTGCCTCGAAGTCCTCCAAACTGAACAGATTCAAAAGCAATACCCTTACTCGTAATGATCTGATACTCCATACCTTGTTCATTACCCAGCCAATGTACTCGCCAACCCTCCAGGCGAAGGTACTCAGCCACGGCAAGACCGGGGAATATATGTCCCCCTGTTCCACCAGCCATGATGAGTATCGCTTTCGTTGTTGGCGATAAAACGGTCATAACTTTCCACCTCGCATCAAAATACGATTTTCCGCATCTATTTTGAGTAATACCGCAATTCCGATGATATTCAGTAAAAGTGCCGAACCGCCATAGCTGACTAATGGCAGTGTTAAACCTTTCGTTGGTAATAATCCTAAGTTGACACCCATATTGATAAAGGTTTGCCAACCAATCCAAATACCAATTCCTTTGGCGACCAGTCCAGCAAAGCTACGGTCGAGTTGTAAACATGTACGGCCAATCATAAAAGATCGACGAACAATGTAATAAAAGCCAACGATGACAATTAAAACACCAACAAATCCAAGCTCTTCTCCAATCACCGCTAAAATAAAGTCCGTGTGCGCTTCAGGTAAATAATGCAATTTTTCAACACTACCGCCAAGTCCCACACCAAACCATTCTCCACGTCCAAACGCCATTAATGAATGCGTTAACTGATACGCTTTTCCTTGTGCTTGTTCCGGGTCCCAGGGATCTAAAAAGGCCATAATCCGTGCACGCCTAAAAGGCGATAAGGCCACAATGGAACTAAATGCTAAAACACCAATCAGAATCAAGTAACTGAATAATTTAGCGCTGATACCCCCTAAAAATAAAATCCCCATGGCAATACCAGCGACCACAAGAAATGCGCCCATATCCGGCTCCCACAATAGCAAGACTCCTACCATGGCGACTATAAAACCCATGGGTAAAAATCCTTTAACAAAGGAGTGTAAAAACTCCTGGCGGCGAACGGTGTAATGCGCCACGAAAATAACACAAGCAAATTTCATCAATTCTGAAGGCTGAAAATTCAATAATCCCATTGGGATCCAGCGTCTTGAACCTTTCACCGCATGCCCTACCCCAGGGATTAACACGGCAATCAACAAAACAATCGTGAAAACAAATATTAATGGCGCAACGCGATCCCAAACTTTAGATGGTATTTGGTAAGCAAGTAATCCCGCTATCACAGCCATCAAAATGGAGATGATATGGCGGATTAAATAACTAATACTGGTATGACTACCCGTTTTACCACTCCCATTGGCAATGGTGATGGACGCAGAGTACACCATCACAACCCCAACTAAAACCAATAAGACGACTGTCCATAACAAGGATTGATCCCATTGCGTCATCCCAGATCGTGAGTATTTTTTCGTCTTGGTCGCATCTCTTAATTCTGATCGGAAATCATTAAATCCTTCCCGAATACCTCCACCAATTCCATTTCTAGATCGCGACCATGCTTTAGAAAATCCACCAATACTTTGCGTAAGCATATCTTTCATAAAGTAACTCCAATGGCTTGTGTTTGATTTGTTAATTCATGAACTGCGGCACTAAAAATCTCAGCTCTGTGCACATAATCTTTAAACATATCTAAGCTGGCACATGCTGGTGATAAAAGTACCTTGTCACCCGTTTTCGCAATTTGGAACGCCACTTGAACTGCTTCATCCATGGAGGTGACGCGAGAGACGTCTACCTGTGAATCAACCAGTACGTGTTCGATACTTTGAGCATCTTTACCTAATAAGATGACATGCTTGGCATACCGCATAATCGGTTCTCGTAATGGATGAAAATCTTGACCTTTGCCATCGCCACCTGCAATTAAAATGATTTGAGCCGATGTCGAATTGACACCAAGGCCATTTAATGCGGCAATGGTTGCGCCAACATTCGTACCTTTACTATCATCAATGTATTCAACATCAGCAACCACACCAATGCTTTGAACGCGATGAGGTTCTCCGTGATAGTCTCTTAGACCATGTAAGAGTGCACCAATACCTAAGTCGATGGCCTGCGCTAATGCGAGTGCTGCAAGCGTATTCGTGGCATTATGTCGACCTTTGATCATTAATGCTTCAGCTGGTATCAATCGCTTAATTTGCAATGGTTGTTCAAACTCTTCAGAACTTTCTTTTGAACGACGTCTTTTCTTTAATCCTAATTCTTCTGATGGCATGATCCACGATAGCCAATCAATACCACCATTCATATCCCCTACGATCCCAAAGCTATCCTCTTCCAATGGTGTATCCATACCAAAGCTAATGATTCTGCGGGCCTCAACATCTTTGGAACCCATCATGCTCATAACATACTTATCGTCACGATTTAAGACTGGAGTCGTATGCTCACCAAATATCTTCTTCTTAGCGGCGCAATAATGAGCCATATCACCATGCCAATCCAAATGATCTTCGGATACGTTCAGTACCGTTGCAACATCTGGATCAAAACTCGAACTATAAAATAGCTGGTAACTAGACAACTCTAAAACCCAAATTTCTGGTAAACGATCCTCTAATAAACACTGGCTTAATTTATCTAATAACGAAGGACTAATGTTTCCAGCAACCGCAACAGATTTACCGACCTTTTTACAAATCACTCCACATAAGGCAGTGGTTGTCGTTTTCCCATTGGTGCCCGTAATAGCAATCACTTTAGGTTGATAATTTCTGTCGATGTTTAATGCCTTTAAAACCTGAGAGAAGAACTCTAACTCACCCCAGACAAGAGTTTGAGATTGCTGCGCTCTCTGAATTAACGCAGAAATATTGACCTCTAATGGTGACAACCCAGGGCTCATTGCCAATATCTGAATTTGAGAAAGATCAATTGTTTCTAAATCTTTCCCAAAACTAGTCGTAATACCAAGATCATTGAGCTGTTTGATTTGTTCTTGTAATGCCACGCTAATCATTGAGGCATCTCTAGTGTCATGCATGATGACGGTTGCACCCTGAGAGATAGACCATTTTGCCATCGCCTGACCAGACTCTCCGAAACCCAAAACGCATATGGAAGGAGCCATAGTGAAGCTCTGCCCAAAAGCATGCGGGATTGGCAAAAGGAAATTATTGGGATTTATCATCTTAATTTCAAACTCGATAATCCTACCAACACTAAGATAATGGTAATAATCCAAAAACGCACAACAACTTGCGTTTCTTTCCAGCCACTTAACTCAAAATGATGGTGTAAAGGAGCCATTTTGAAGATGCGTCGTCCTTCGCCATATTTTCGTTTGGTATATTTGAACCAAGTAACCTGAATCATGACAGAGAGAGTCTCCACCACAAAAATTCCACCCATGATGAAGAGCACAATCTCCTGCCGGACAATGACCGCGATTGTGCCTAATGCCCCACCTAATGCAAGTGCTCCAACATCACCCATAAACACTTGTGCTGGATGCGTGTTAAACCATAAAAATGCCAAGCCAGCACCACCGAGTGCGCCACAAAATATTAATAGTTCACCGGTACCAGGGATAAATGGGAAGATGAGATACTTTGCATAAATCGCATTACCTGTCACGTAGGCAAATACCCCCAATGCTGCGCCAACTAAAATCACCGGCATAATGACGAGCCCATCTAAACCATCGGTCAAGTTGACAGCATTGCTACTTCCTACAATCACTAAGTAGGTAAGAATAATAAATCCAATCGCACCTAGGGGGTAATGAATCGATTTAAAAAATGGAACAACAATGTTGAGGTTATCAACCATGTGGAACACAAAACCATCATTTTTCCATTTAATAATATTGCCAATAATTCCCGTATTTCCATAATCAGTAATTGCAAAAACCAGATAAATAGCGGCAACAATACCGATCAGTGATTGCCATAAATATTTCTCTTTGGAACTCATCCCTTTTGGATTTTTATAGACGACTTTACGGTAGTCGTCCACCCATCCTACGATTCCAAATCCAAGTGTTACCCATAGAACCGCCCAAACAAATCGATTCGATAAGTCACTCCATAAAATAGTAGAAATAGCAATACCGATTAGGATCAGAATTCCACCCATCGTTGGAGTTCCTGATTTCACTAAATGCGTTTTAG
The DNA here is from genome assembly GCA_903875135.1 of uncultured beta proteobacterium. Classification (GTDB taxonomy): domain Bacteria; phylum Pseudomonadota; class Gammaproteobacteria; order Burkholderiales; family Burkholderiaceae; genus Polynucleobacter. Next base: position 33,896 of record CAIQUZ010000097.1, read on the forward strand.
GCCCATCTGCTCGAACAGCTTGCCCAACTTTTAAGATCGTTAATCGACGGATTACCCAAGGCCCAAAAGATAAACCGATAAGTAGGGCCGTTAATGTAGCCATGACCGCACGAAAAGTAATATAGTTAAACACACGAAAAAAACTAATGTCGTTTTGTAACCATTGAGCTAGGCTTAAAAACATAAGCTTTCCTCTTTGAGTAAGCAGTTCACAATGCGTTCCATCCGAGTAAAACGCGAACCTTTAACAAGAATAGCAACCTCTGGATTAGAGTTGTCGAATTGATAAGTTTGTAATTCATTTTTAAGATATTTAAGTAATGCCTTCGGTTCTGTGAAATGCAAGCCAAGCTTTTTATCCAAGGTGTTCTCATCATGCCAAGATTGAAATCCTTCTACCGCACGAATCGCTAAGTCACCAGTTGCATAGAGATGATGTATCCCTTTTCTTTTGGCATAAATACCTACCTCTTCATGAAATACATTGCCTTTATCTCCAACCTCTCCCATGTCTCCCAATATGAGCCATCGTCTTCCTGATAACTTCGCTAATACATCAATAGCCGCAATCACTGAATCAGGATTTGCGTTGTATGTGTCATCAATTAATCGTCCCAATTTTCCAAAGGATGGGAGTTCATGACTTTGCATTCTTCCAAAAACTGGCCTAAAGTTTTCTAGACCTCGACAAATGGCTATATGATTAACTTTTGCAGCATGCGCTACTGCCGCTGCGGCAATAGCGTTTTTGGCATTATGATCTCCTAATGTAGAGAGCTTGACTTGAATCACCTGAGCTTGAATATCTTTTTGTAGTTTTGGTAATTGAATCTCTAATAAGCCATCTTTAATCCAATATCCATAAGCCGCCGCATCAGAAACACGCGGCTCTTGAACTAATTCAAAATCAATATATTGAAGATGCTTTGCTAACTGACGCCATATATTGGTATATTCAGAATCGGCTGGAAATACAGCAGTACCTTGAGGCTGAATCGCCTTAATCGCATCACCGTGCTCGATGGCAACCGCTTCTACAGTGTGCATAAATTCCTGATGCTCACGCTGTGCATTATTAATTAGTACGATATCCGGCTGAACAATATTGGCCAAGAATTGCGTCTCTCCTGGATGATTCATGCCAAGTTCAATCACCGCAGCTTGATGAATGTGACGCAGTCCAAGAAGAGTTAATGGCAAACCAATTTCATTATTCAAATTCCCTGGGGTTGCTAAGTAATGATCTTGACCAAATGCTTCTCTAAATATAGAGGCAATCATTTCTTTTACCGTCGTCTTACCATTACTCCCCGTGACTAAGCTAACGATAGGATTTAACTCCATACGCCATTGTTTTGCGATTAGCTGTAAGGCGATTAAAGTATCTTTGACAAGCAATACAGGCCTATCTTGCGGAATACACTCTCGATTACTCGCTAATGCAGCGATTGCCCCTTTTTTAAAGATTTCGTCGAGAAATTGATTTCCATCAAATTTCTCGCCACAAATTGCAATAAAAAAATCAGTACTTTTAATTTTCCGACTGTCCGTTGATATCGATAGCAACGGTTTATCTAATAAGGATGGATTGAGATTGACGAGCTCTGACCCGGGCAATAGTTGATGCATGTTGCGAAGGGTTAAGTGTTGGTAGCTCACACGATCCCCCGAATGGCTAAACGGATATGATCTTGGTCAGAAAATATAAATTGGTTGCCAGCAATCTCTTGCGTTTTTTCATGCCCTTTACCCGCTATCAACACAACATCTCGAGGATCCGATTGTTTTACTGAAGTTAAAATCGCAAAGGCGCGATCAACGATGCGATCAACTTTTCCAACAAAATCAAGCGGCAAACCATTCGCAATTTGTTGGATAATTTCTTCAGGGTTTTCCATTCGCGGATTGTCACTGGTAATAATGATATGGTCCGCATGCTCAGCAGCGATAAGACCCATTAAAGGTCTCTTCGTAGTATCCCGATTTCCACCACAACCAAATACACAAATTAATTGCCCACCTCTTGCCTTAGCAATTGGCTGCAGTGCTAACAGCGCTTTTTCTAGGGCATCTGGAGTATGGGCAAAGTCGACAACCATCATGGCATGATGCGCATCTTGGGAATTAATAATTTCCATGCGGCCATCAACCGGCTTTAAATGTTGAATGAGCTGCACAGCTTTGCTCATCTCAATCTGATTTGCTAATAACGTTGCTAAAACCGCCAATACGTTGTAAACATTAAATTCACCTAAACACTCCAACTGGATCGGATAAAGATGTTCAGCATATTGGCAATTTAATGTCATTCCTGTTGGCAGTGTCTTTAGATCTTTGACGATTAAAGACTGTACTTTTAATTGCGCTTTAGGACTAAGTTGATGAAAAGATTGCTCATTTCCAAAACACCAAATGTTAAGATTTGATTTGTGACAAAGCTCTTCAATCCAGCGTGCACCTGTTGCATCGTCCATATTGAGAATCGCATGCTTTAAACTTCCCGTTCTAAACAGCTCAAATTTCGCTCTTGCATATTCATCCATATCACCGTGATAGTCCAAATGATCTTGGGTTAAATTCGTAAAAATTGCTGTTTTAAATTGAACACTACCGACGCGACCTTGCTCGAGAGCATGTGACGATACTTCCATTGCGACATTTTTGAAACCTTCTTGTTTCATTTCTGCGAGCACACGTTGTACTCTTGTAGCGTCCGGAGTAGTAAAACCTGTCACTCGGAGCTTTCCTAACTCTCCATAACCTAAAGTTCCAAATATTGCCGTATCTGAGGCTCTGCCAAGCGCCTGAGACAACCAATGCGTAACCGTTGTTTTCCCATTCGTACCTGTAACGCCAATCATATTCAACTCTTTTGATGGATTGCCGTACCACCAATCAGCAATTTCACTAGCTAATGTCGCTAAACGCGCTACGGGAATACACCTTGTATCCCCAAGTAATGCCCTAGCAGCAATATTTTCACTCTCAGGCCAATCATCTGTGTCATACAAAACTAATCCAGCACCTAGAGATAGCGCCATCGGAATATGTATACGATTGTCACTTCGCCCCTTTTCTTTTCCGACCGGATATGCGAGAAAGACGTCACCTGTTTTTATCAGGCGTGTGTCCGATGAAAGATGTGCAGTGCGATCTACCTCACTCAACATTAAATGTTGAATATCTTTCATGGTGGAGGAGGAGAGTGAGCTAGCCTGCATTATCTTTTCAACACCACTTTTTGGGAGAGAGCATTATCAGTATTCTGTACTAACTCTTTTAGCGTGGCATCCGGCTGAACACCTAAAGAACGTAAGGCAGCCCCTGTAATCGCAGAAAATACTGGCGCCGCAACATCACCACCATAATGAGAACCAGCGGTTGGATCATCTATGACTACGGCAACAACAATTCTTGGATTACTGATTGGCGCTATTCCAGAAAAGAAGCCATCGTAATGATTACTAGCATATCCGCCTTTACCCATCGATTTATGCGCCGTGCCAGTCTTACCACCAACTCGGTATCCAGGTACCTGTGCTTTTGGAGCGGTTCCACCTTCTTGAGTAACTAACTCCAACATACCTCTCATCTCTATTGCTGTCTTTGCTGAAATGATTCGGGTACCAACAGGCGGCTTTTCCACTTTCATCATTGAAATGGGAACTAGCTCCCCATCACGAGCAAAAATGGTATACGCTCTAGCTAACTGAAACAACGAGGTAGAAATTCCATAACCAAATGACATAACGGCTTGATCCAGCTTACCCCATTTTTCATAAGGCTTTAAGGTTCCAGCAACCGCCCCATAAATTTTTGGTGCTTGGCCAAATCCAACTGACTGAAACATGCCCCACATATCTTCTGGTTGCATTTGTAAAGCAATACGCGTGGTACCAATATTGCTAGATTTTTGAATAATTTGAGAAACGGATAAGACAGAATAGGAGTGCGTATCTGTAATGACCTTTTTACCTATCTGTAATTGCCCAATCGCAAATTGAGTGCTTGGATTAATTAATCCCTTATCTAATGATAAAGCTATCGTAAATGGCTTCATCGTTGAACCTGGCTCAAAGGTGTCGGTCAAAACTCTATTTCGTAACTGATCGCCCGTTTTAGAGCGTGAATTTGGATCAAAAGATGGGTAGTTTGCCATCGCTAAAACCTCACCCGTATACGAATCGATCACAATGGCTGCGCCCGCCTTTGCCCGATTCGCAACGACCGCTTTTTTGATTTCTTGAAATGTGATCGATTGAATCTTGCTGTCTACCGAAAGCTGTAAATCAGTACCGTTTTTAGGCGGCTGGTAGTCACCTAGATCATCAACAACGCGCCCAAGTCGATCAATCACAACGTGCTTTTGTCCATCCTTACCCGACAAAGACCCATCGTTTGTCAACTCCATTCCGTCAAGGCCTTTGTCTTGTATATCCGTAAAGCCAACAATGTGCGCCATCGCTTCACCCTCAGGATAATAGCGACGGTATTCACTGGTAATTAAAATTCCTGGTATGCCTAATTCTTTAATCTTGATAGCAATACTCGGTTCAACTTGTCGTCGTAAATACACTTGATTTTTTTTGTCTGATAATTTCTTTTTCAGATCGGCTTCGCTCATTTGTAATAACTTGGCAAATGCAGTCACCTTGGCCCCTGATAAATCGTCTGGTATTGTCTCCGGATACGCAATAATTGTTTTTGCTTCTAAGCTAGTGGCTAAAATCTCACCATTACGATCCAGAATTTTTCCGCGTACAGAATTCAACACCAAAACGCGATTTACTTTTTTGCCTTTTTCAGCATAAAAGTCATTCCCAGGTCCTTGTATCCAAAAAGCCCTTCCTAATAAGGCGCAAAATCCTATGAACATCACAAATAAGACCATGCGCGAGCGCCACATTGGAAGGCGTAACACCAAGGTGTTGGAGGGGCTTGGATTATTTATTTTCATAATCCTTTTCCTTGATGTAAATAGTCTTGTCTTGTTTTGGATCTTTCATCCGTAATTGCTTTGAAGCAATCTCAACAATGCGTGACGATTTCGATAATTCTCTTTGCTCATATTCCAATCGACTAATCTCTTGATTTAATCTCTGCTCTTGAAGTTCTAATCGATTTTTTTCTGCAAA
>CAIQUZ010000098.1 GCA_903875135.1 uncultured beta proteobacterium
GGGTTCATGCGTCACGCCAGCCAACATGACATGTTCTAAGGTGTCAAGCTGGTCTTTAATCGCTTGATTGATACTTGGGTTGGCGTGCCCGAATAGATTAGTCCACCAAGAACTAATCGAATCTAAATAGGCTTTGTCTTGATGGTCATAGAGGTAGGCTCCGAATCCTCTAGCGATGGCTAAAAGAGGTACTTCCTCATGGCTTTTCATTTGCGTACAGGGATGCCATACCGCTTTAAAACTTCGCTCAGTCCAATCGTTATCCATTCAAGGATTATAAGTTCTTCGATTCGCTAGATCAGTAATCAGCGTTATTTTCGGATTTCCTTGGCTTGTGGCCGTTTTCCAATTTGCACCGCTAAAACAATACTTTGACCTTTTCGATCAACGAGTAGTTTGGCATTTGAGCCTGGGGTTAAAGAGGCGACCACATTTAAAAGTCCTCGAACATCATCAATCGGTTTGTCATTGACCTCTTTTAGAATGTCTCCAGGCTTTACACCGCCGAGCTCTGCAGGGCCATTTTTTAAAATTCCTGAAATGAGAACCCCTTTTGTTTCTTTTGATAATTTAAAGGCCTCAATCATTTCCGGTGAAATATCGCGAGGTTCAACACCAATCCAGCCACGCGTGACAGAGCCATTAGCAACAATCGATTCCATGACCTGTTTTGCCAAATTCACAGGTATGGCAAAACCAATCCCCATAGACCCACCACTTTTAGAGAATATTGCGGTGTTAATACCGATTAACTGCCCTTGTGTATTGACCAATCCACCGCCTGAGTTCCCTGGATTAATGGCCGCATCAGTTTGAATAAAGTTCTCGAAGGTGTTGATTCCAAGATGGTCACGGCCTAATGCAGAAACAATTCCTGAGGTTACCGTTTGACCCACCCCAAATGGATTGCCAATGGCAAGAACGATATCTCCAACGCGCACGTTGGAAAGATTGCCAAGAACAATAGGTTCAGGGAGGTCTTGTAAATCAATTTTTAAAACAGCGATATCTGTATCTGGGTCACTACCAATTAATTTGGCGATAGTTTTTCTGCCGTCCCCTAAGGCCACTTCTATTTTGTCGGCGCCTTCAATCACATGATGATTCGTGAGGATTAAGCCATCTTTACTAACAAGTACGCCTGAGCCAGTACTAAATTCTGGGCCTTCATCCTCTGGATTGATGCCATTGGGGCCATTCGGGTCGCCAAAGAAAAAGTTAAACCACTCTTCTTGATTATCCGGTGAGGGTTTTTGTTTTGGCTTTGACTTTGGCCCATGGGGATTTGTTTTAGGCGGAAGTGAGGTACTTTTATCATTTTTACTGCTAAATACGTTAACGATCGCCGGCATCGATTTTTTGACGGCCTCATGGTAGGAGCCTGGAGACAACTCTGAGGATTCTGACGATTCCGAAACGGTAACTGACTGAACTCTGCTAGTTCCTCCCACCCAATTGGGCTTTAATGTAGAAAGCACGAAGTAGCCAGCTAAAATAACTGTCACTGCTTGTGCAAAAAGGAGCCATAAACGCTTTGCCATCATACTTATTCTCTTTGGTTTAAATTACACTTCAATCATGAAAACAAAAAACATATCTCAACCAGCTTTAGAAAAACATCTTAATGAGATGTTAGACATAACTCATTTTAAAGATTATTGTCCAAACGGGTTGCAGGTGCAGGGAAAAAAGACGATTAAGACCATTATTACTGGTGTTACAGCATCTTTGGCTCTGATAGAAGAGGCGATAAAACATGATGCTGATGCAATATTAGTCCACCATGGCTGGTTTTGGAAAAATGATGATTCAAGAATTATTGGGCAATTACATACTCGGCTCAAGCTACTGATGGACCATGACATCAATTTGTTTGCCTATCATCTGCCCTTAGATCAGCACCCGCAACTTGGAAACAATATCCAGTTAGCCAAAGTTTTTGCGATCAATGTTCAGGGGCAAAGTGTAGAAAATAATTTAGTTTGGTACGGCAAACCCAATCCAATTCATCAAAAACCTACCCTAGAGCAATTTGCGAATTACTTAGAAAAAAAACTACAAAGAATACCTTTAGTGATTGGCGATCAAGAGCGACCTATCAATAAGGTAGCTTGGTGTACTGGTGGCGCACAGGGATATATAGAGCTGGCGGCCAAGCTTGGCGCAGATGTTTACATTAGCGGCGAGATTTCTGAACAAACTACCCACGCGGCTAGGGAGTTAGGGATTGCTTTTATTAGTGCAGGTCATCACGCCACAGAGCGCTATGGAGTCATGGCTCTCGGGCAACATTTAGTAAAAGAGTTGGGGATTAAGCATCGTTTTATCGATATACCTAATCCCGTTTAAGCTCGTCTAGATTTATTTCTTGAGACTATCCCTGATTTCACGAAGCAGAAGAACGTCTTCAGCCGTTGGCGCAGGCTCCGCAGGAGCTTGAGCGTCTGAAAGTCGAAACTGATTCATCACCTTAACTAATTGAAAAATCACAAAAGCTAAGATAACAAAATTGAGAAGCACTGTGATGAAGCTGCCATAAGCCAGTAATGGAATACCTGCCTTCTTGAGCGCTTCAAGAGTTCTTGGAACCCCTTCAGGAATATTTGCTAGGACTAAAAAATGGTTATGAAAATCTAATCCGCCCCCTGTAATCGCAGCAATGAACGGCATGATCATATCTCCAACCAAAGAGTCGACAATTTTGCCAAAGGCGCCGCCAATGATGACACCCACCGCCAAATCCATGACGTTGCCCTTCATGGCAAATTCTTTAAATTCGCTTAAAATACTCATAAGACTCCCTTAGAAATAACGAAATAAGTAACAAGTTTAATCAAGGAATATGAAACTTCACAATAGAAACTTATAATTGTGAAAATAGCTATAATATGTCAGGGAAAACACTAATTTTAACGAGAACTTCATGAGCGCTGAACAAAATTCAAGTTTACAGCCTGTTCCTACAGAGCTGAATAAAGAAAGACGTACCTGGATGATTGCTACCTCCGTTATGGGTGGTATCGGAGGAACAGCATTAGTTCTTCCATTAGTCAATACATTCGCACCTTCTGAGCGCGCTAAAGCGGCTGGTGCACCAGTGGAGATGGATATCACAGGAATGCAGCCTGGTGAAATGAGAACGATTGAGTGGCGCGGTAAGCCGGTATGGATTGTGCGCCGCACTCCAGAGCAAGTTGCCAATTTAACAAAAAATGATGGCAATTTGGCTGATCCCAATTCACAAAGATCCCCAGGTGATTTAACTCCTGAATACGCTCGTAATGAAGCTCGATCTATTAAGCCAGAATATCTTGTCGTTGTTGGCATCTGCTCTCATTTAGGATGTTCACCGTCCGCCAAATTTGATATGGGCGCACAACCCTCACTGCCATCGGATTGGCAGGGTGGTTTTTTATGCCCATGTCACGGATCAACCTTTGACCTTGCTGGTCGAGTATTCAAAAATAAGCCAGCGCCAGATAACTTAGAGGTTCCGCCGCATATGTATTTGAGTGACAGCAAAATTTTAATTGGTGAAGACAAAAAAGCTTAAGGAGATTTAATCATGGCATTTCATGAAAAAGAAGTTCCGGCGAACGCTACTTCGGGACAAAAATTGATGGCTTGGGTTGATTCTCGCTTCCCATTGAGTGGGATGATCAAGGATCATTTAACCGAGTATTACGCTCCTAAAAACTTTAACTTTTGGTATTTTTTTGGATCATTAGCCATTGTTGTTTTAGCCTTACAAATCGTTACCGGTATTTTCTTGGTGATGCATTACAAACCAGACGCTGAAAAAGCATTTGAGTCTGTTGAGTACATCATGCGTGAAGTACCGTGGGGATGGTTAGTGCGTTATCTGCACTCGACGGGTGCTTCCATGTTCTTTATTGTTGTTTACATGCATATGTTCCGTGGTTTGATTTACGGCTCCTACAGAAAACCACGTGAGCTTGTTTGGATTTTTGGATGTACGATTTTCTTGTGTCTAATGGCTGAGGCATTCTTTGGGTATCTCCTCCCATGGGGACAAATGTCTTATTGGGGTGCTCAAGTGATTGTGAATCTTTTCGCGGCCATTCCGGTGATTGGTCCAGACCTATCTTTATGGATTCGTGGAGACTATGTCGTTGGTGATGCAACGCTGAATCGTTTCTTTTCTTTCCATGTGATTGCGATTCCCTTGGTTTTGGTGGGATTAGTTGCAGCTCACATCATTGCTCTTCACGAAGTGGGTTCAAATAATCCTGACGGCGTAGAGATCAAAGAGACCTTGGATGAAAAAGGAATTCCTCGTGATGGTATTCCGTTTCACCCTTTCTATACGGTTCATGACATCATGGGTCTTGGTGTATTTGCAATGATTTTTGCATTTATCGTCTTCTTTGCTCCGGAGATGGGTGGCTACTTTTTAGAAGCGAATAACTTTATCCCAGCAAATCCACTACAAACTCCTCCCCATATTGCCCCGGTTTGGTATTTCACACCGTTTTACTCCATGCTCAGAGCAACAACTTCAGAGTTTTTATTACCAATGTGGATTTTCGCTGCAGTCATTTTGTGGTTAGCTTCCCGAGGTGCAGAGACAAAGACAAAAGCCATTTACGGCGCCATATTAGTTATTTTGGGCGTAGGTTTTCATTTCTTAGACGCCAAGTTTTGGGGTGTTCTCGTGATGGGTGGATCTGTTGTCATTATTTTCTTCTTACCTTGGTTAGATAATTCCCCGGTGAAGTCAATTCGTTATCGCCCTGCTTTTCACAAGTACATTTATGGTGTGTTTGTCATTTGCTTTGTGATTTTGGGTTATTTAGGTATACAGCCACCTTCGCCGATTGCAGAAAAAATAGCACAGCTTTGCACTATTTTGTACTTTGGATTTTTCCTAGCGATGCCTTACTGGAGCAAGATTGGTGAATTTAAGACTGTCCCAGATCGTGTTAATTTTGCTGCGCACTAAGGTTCTTATAATGAATAAAAATACATTACCTCAACTATTCCGTGTGATGGCATCTTTATGGATTGCCATTGCAGCAGTTAGTTTTTCTACGAGTGCTTTAGCCAATGAAGACAGTTTCCCATTAGACAAAGCCCCTAATCGGATGAATAATCAAGCGGCTCTTCAACGAGGCGCACAACTTTTTACGAACTACTGTCTGAACTGTCATGGTGCGCACAGTGTGCGTTATAACCGTTTAAGAGATATTGGTTTAACGGATGAGCAGATCAAAGAGAATCTATTGTTTTCAGGGGAAAAAGTCGGTGACTTAATGAAAGTCAATATGTCGCCTACTGAATCAAAGGCTTGGTTTGGTAAAGCCCCTCCAGATTTATCGGTTGAGGTTCGCTCACGTGGTGCTGATTGGATTTATACGTATCTACGGACTTTTTATCGTGATGATTCTCGTCCAACGGGCTGGAATAATCTAGTCTATAAGAATGTCGGTATGCCGCATGTCTTGTGGGAGTTACAGGGTGATCGCGCAGCTAAGTTTGAAGAGCATGAAGGACATGGCGGCGCTTCAGAGCATAAGTTTGTAGGTTTTGAACAGTTAACGCCAGGGACTTTAAAATCGAACGAATACGATGATCAAATCGCTGATTTAGTAGCTTACATGTCTTGGATGAGTGAACCAGCCCAGCTAGAAAGAAAGCGTATTGGCGTAATTGTGTTAATATTTTTGGCTATCTTCACCATTATTGCTTGGCGTTTAAACAAATCTTACTGGAAGAGTATTCATTAATACTTTTTAAGTATGTTGTAGGCAGATGGCGAAGGTCGTCTGCCTTTTTACTTGATGGAAGATAAGGAAATTTACCTATGATGGTTCTATACTCGGGAACAAATTGCCCATTTTCACAGCGTTGCCGCTTGGTTTTATTTGAAAAAGGGATGGATTTTGAGATCCGCGACGTTGATTTATTTAATAAACCAGAAGATATTTCTGTGATGAACCCGTATGGCCAAGTTCCTATTTTGGTTGAGCGTGAACTTATTCTGTATGAATCAAACATCATCAATGAGTACATTGACGAACGTTTTCCGCACCCACAGTTGATGCCGCCTGATCCAGTTGCTAGAGCTCGCGCACGTTTATTTTTGTTTAATTTTGAAAAAGAGCTTTTTGTCCACGTCTCTACTCTAGAAAATGAAAAAGGCAAGAATGCTTCCGCCATTTTAGATAAAGCGCGCTTGGCAATTCGTGATCGCTTAACGCAACTAGCCCCTGTTTTTGTCAAAAACAAATATATGTTGGGTGAAGAGTTCTCCATGTTAGATGTTGCCATAGCACCTTTATTGTGGCGCTTAGAGCATTACGGCATCGATCTTTCTAGAAACGCTGCCCCATTACTAAAATATGCGGAGAGAATCTTTAGTCGCCCTGCCTATATTGAGGCACTCACGCCTTCCGAAAAGGTCATGCGTAGGTAATGAGTAATCCATTTGGCGATGAGGCCAATAAAGTCTCGATACCCAGTACAAAGCCCTATTTAATTAGGGCTTTGTACCAATGGTGCATTGATCATCAGTTCACGCCATATGTTTCCGTCTTTGTGGATGCAAAGGTCTCTGTTCCGATGGAGTATGTTAGTAAAGACGAAATCGTCCTCAATATCGGCCCAGCAGCCTGCCAAAGTATTCATATAGACAATGACAGTATTCAATTTAAAGCCAGGTTTAATGGAAACCCCAAAGAAATTTATATCCCTATTACTCATGTGATGGCAATTTACTCTAGAGAGAATAGCCAAGGAATGAGTTTTCCGATTAATATTGCGCAAGATTCTAAAGAAGTAAATCATAAAGACGTAAGCTTAGAAACCAAAGAGAAAACAAAATCTCATTTAAAGTTAGTGAAATAGTTTAAAATACTAATTCAATTAAAGAAGCCCCATTAGCTCATCTGGTAGAGCAACTGATTTGTAATCAGTAGGTGGTCTGTTCGAGTCGGACATGGGGCACCAAATCTTTATTCATTTAAATAAAAATCAATAGTACCGAATACAATCAACAGATATTGGTTCTGCGTACTTTTACCCCTCAAAAAATAACTTTATGGAGACCGGGGAAATGACTCAAATGATAAAAGTTTTTATTTTTGTTGTATGTCTATTTCTGTGCAAGGTAGGCGTCAGTCAAACTCAGCTATCGTATCCAACAAAGCCAGTTCGCGTATATAACCCCTCTTCCCCAGGTGGCGGCGCTGATGTCATCGGCAGAATTATTCAGCAAGAGCTTACTAAAAACCTTGGGCAAACTTTTATTGTTGACAACCGCCCGGGTGCGGCCAATATTATTGCTACTGAAATCGCTGCCAGATCAAGTGCTGATGGTTATTCCTTACTCTTAGGTACAACCGGGACCTTTGTCACCAATCCTCTGATCTATAAAAAGCTTTCTTATACTGTGAGTGACTTTGTGCCGATCACAATGGTTGCCGATGCACCTTTTATCTTAAGTGTGCACCCCAGCGTCCCTGCAAATACCGTTGCTGAGCTAGTTGTCTATGCCAAAGCTAACCCTGGAAAACTGTCATTTGCATCATTTGGCAATGGTAGCTCATCCCATTTAGCGGGGGAGTATTTTCAGATACTGACCGGAACTAAATTAATTCATGTCCCCTATAAAGGTAGTGCTCCAGGAATGGCTGATTTATTAGCGGGGAATATCACCATGACGTTTGATAGTGGTTTATCTTCAATACCCAATATTCAAGCTAAAAAGATTCGCCCCCTTGCGGTTGCCGCACCAAAACGCTTACCGAACTTGCCGGATGTTCCTACATTTGCTGAATTGGGAATAGCTAATTTGTATGCCGGGTCTTGGTATGGATTTTTTGCACCGACGGGTACACCCAAAGAGATTGTTCTCATGCTTAATAAAAGTATTCATCAAATTGCGAGCATGCCTGAAATCACCGCTAGGATTCAAAATCTAGGGGCTGCCGTCGTCATAAATAGCCCAGAGGAGTATTCTCAACAGATCAAAAAAGAAACCGATCAATGGGCCATTGTGATCCAAAAGGCAAATATCAA
>CAIQUZ010000099.1 GCA_903875135.1 uncultured beta proteobacterium
AATAGAAATCATTTAAATCTGTTAAAAATACTTGCGCCTTCACAACATCCCTAAAGTCACTCCCTGCACTTTCAAAAACGGACTTGATATTTTGCAGGACATATTTAGCTTGCTTTTGGATGTCAGATCCGTAATAAGGGAAAGCTGGAGATTGTTTAGCCTCAGATGGGACCCCGGTTTGATAATCAGAGGCTATTTGTCCAGCCGCATAAATGGTGTTGCGATGGAGGACCCCTTGGCAATAATGTGCCATTGGAGTAGGGGTGTTTGCACCTTTAAGAATTGGGTTATTCATGGCTGATTTCCTGATTTTGTGGGTAAGGTAAGTAGGATTCATTGGGGCATTTGTTACAAAAACACAGACTTCATTTTTATAGTCTAGCAGTCCTAAATATTTTTTGTTCTATTACCCGCATAAAGTCTGATCTGAAAAAGTGCTAATACCTAGCAAAGCCTATAAGTTATAAGGTAAGATGGATTTTAGTCTTATAGATGAGGCCTCATTCAATAAAAATTAGGGAAAAAGAGTTGTCAAATAAAGGCATTACAGAAAGTTTTGTGAAGCGATGGCGTATATTGATCGTTATCTTTTTTGCTTATTTGGGAGTTGTTCAGGATCAAATAAATGCTATAGACCTTAGATTGTCTGCAAGGATGGCGCACATTTCTGAGGGGTCTTTCACTATGGGTTCTAATGTTGGTCCCGAGGATGAAAAGCCAGAGCATACTGTTTTTGTGAAATCATTTTATCTAGATATTTTGCCTGTAAGTAATACGGATTTTGCACAATTTCTCAATTCCCAGGGTTTAAAAAATCAGCTGGGGGAGACCTTTTATGACGATCAAGATAATGATGCCAGAATCCATCTGCAACGCTCAATATGGCAAGCTGATGTTGGTTATGCTCGACACCCTGTGAATGAAGTGAGTTGGGTAGGTGCACGCGAGTACTGTACTTGGTTAAATAAGCGATTGCCGACAGAGGCTGAGTGGGAAAAAGCTGCGCGCGGTACTGATGGTCGGAAATATCCATGGGGTAATGCCGCGCCGAATGCAAAACTCGCTTTTTTTGGGGCGCCCTTTAACGCATCAGCGCCAGTAGATGCATTCCTGGAGGGAGCAAGCCCATACGGAATTTTAGATATGGCCGGAAATCAATGGGAGTGGGTATCTAGTGCTTATCAACCCTATCCCTATAAAGCGGATGATGGTAGAGAAAATCAAAATACCGGCCCGATTCGTGCCACTCGTGGTGGAGGGCATGATTCAAATGAACAAGAGCTGACGACCACCCAGCGAGGCAGATATTTATCCCGCAGTCCGAAAGCCGGACACCACAATATTGGTTTTCGATGTGCAGTAACGCAATACCAACAGCCTAAAGCACAATAGTGCTTTAGGGGGTCGTATCGTCATCCAATCATCAACTCTGAATGACGTTTTTTAACAAAAATCGATTAGAGCAAGGCAATCTGAAAAAGAGTTCAATGACTCATTGCATCATCACGCAGAAGGTGGTCTAGTTTTAAATAATGCAAATGAAGCCTGCACTATCCCTACAAATAAACCAACCGATACTCCAATTTGTAAAGCCAAGTCATAGGAGCCAAAGGCGTCGAAGATCAGCCCTCCACCAAATGCACCGATAAAACTGCCAATTTGATGTGCAATAAATGCAATTCCAACAAGCATCGCTTGCCATTTAACCCCAAACATTTCCGCAATAGAACCTGACACAAGTGGTATGACACCAAGCCACAAGAATCCTATATATGCCGCAAAAATGAGGGTATTCGTCGGATCTGGGGTGAGATAAAAGTAATAGGCGATTCCAATTGAACGCAATATATAAATTAGTCCCAATAAGAATTGTTTGTTATATCGCCCACCCATCCAACCAAAAAATAAACTTCCCAATGCATTAAAACCACCAATCACTGCTAAAGACTGAGCACTCAGCATGGGGTCTAAACCACACAATGCGATGTAGGATGGCAAATGGGTCGTTAAAAAAATCAACTGCATGCCACAGACAAAATAGGCAATCGCCATGACCGTAAACGGAGGATACCTTAGTGCTTTCATCACCATTTTCATCGGCTTAATGTCATCATTGACCGACTGCTCAAGGATAGGCTGCTGATCAATACCACCGGCATACCAAGCCCCAAAAATAGCGAGCACAGCCATCACAATAAATCCAAGCATTCCCATACGCCAATCAAAGGCCTGTATCAAGCCTTGACCAATGGGTGCGGCGATCAAAGCCCCTAATGATCCTGCTGCAGAAACCAAGCCCAGAATGAGACTTCGCTTTTCAACGGGCGCAGCCCGAGTGGCAACCGCCATACCGATACCAGAACCGTTACATGCAAGTGCACAGCCAATTAAAAAGCCTGCTCCGATAGTGACTCCGACAACTCCGTTAGCCATCGCTAAGATAATGAGGCCTAAAAGATATAAAAAAGAACCAACCACCATCACTGTTTTAAAACCAACACGTAATACCCACACTCCAACAAATGGTTGCATTAAGCCCCATGCTAAATTTTGGATAGCAATCGCAAGAGTAAATTGGGAAACTGAAACGCCAATATCTTGAGTAATTGCAGGCATAAAAACCCCCAAACTTTGACGGATTCCCGTACTCAAGGAAAGCATCAAAGAAACTCCCAATAATATTGGTAAGCTGGACTTAAGCCACGATTGATTTTTCAATTGATTTATCTTAGTAAATTAAACTTCATTTTAGCTCTTTAAGCGAATACCTAATTTAACATCAGTTACATAAAGCCTTGACATCCGTGGAGAATGCTGATGGCTTGTAAATCGCAAACCCACATCAGTTGAGGTAAAGATCTTATCTTTTATGCGTAATAAAGCTTAACTTTCTTTCAAACGAGTACTTTTACGTGAATTTTCATAAAAGTGATTAGGTTTCGTTTTAACCCATTGAATAAATCCTTGTATTTCAGGAAGTTGTTTCAGTGCTATTACCGTATTAAATTGTATAGCCAGTTCAGTTTCTGTAAAAAGGGCATGAATTTGCCGATGACAAATGCGGTGTAGATATTCAGTTGTTTTTCCACCCTTGGACTTGGGGATTAAGTGATGAGCATCTTTTTGTGATTCCGGTATTGGGCGATCGCAAATAGGACAAATCACCTCCAAGATTTTGGGATGCTGGGCCTGCTCTAGCGAAATAAGTTTTTTGCGGATTTTTCCAATCATAGAGCGCTAGAGCATGATAAATAATTTTATTGAATTTAATTTGACCATGATCATGTTATGCGAATTTGGTAAAAAAGTCATAAACTGTCATTGTGTCAAAATTTCTCCCAATAACACTCTCCGAGTCAGATACTTCTCGCCTGATTGAAATGGCCTGGGAGGATCGTACCCCATTTGATGTCATCGAGGCATCATTTGGCTTGTCAGAGTCTCAAGTGATTCAATTAATGCGCCATGAGCTGCAACGAAGTTCCTTTGAGTTGTGGCGAAAGCGAGTGACGGGAAGGGCAACAAAGCATGTTGCTCTTCGAAGTAAGTTAGTCGATCGTGCGTATTGCCCAACGCAGTACAAAAATAAATGAAAAGACTCATTCTGATTTTAGGTGATCAGTTAGATGTGAATGGTGCGGCTCTTCGAAATTTTGATTTTAAGACTGATGAAGTAATCATGATTGAATCGATTCAGGAGGCTCAGTATGTATGGTCGCATAAAGCCAAAATTGTCTTATTTTTATCCGCTATGCGGCATTTTGCCAACCACCTGAAAGAGCTTCATTATCCTCTGGCATACATTGATAGTTCACCTCTATCAATCGTTGCAACTTTAAAAGAAAAAATAGTTCAAGAGAAGGTTAAGCATTTGATCTGTGTTGAACCAGGAGAGTGGCGTTTAAAGCAGGAGATAGAAGAGTTGGCAAGAGAGTTGTCGATCAAGCTTGAGATGCGTGAAGATGGGCATTTTTATTGCTCGCATCAAGAGTTTGTTGAGTGGGCCTCTGATAAAAAAGAGTTAAGGCTAGAATACTTTTACCGCCTGATGCGCAAGACCCATCATGTTTTAGTGGATGCTAATAACAACCCAGAGGGTGGTCAATGGAACTTTGATCAAGATAACCGCAAACCCTATCCTAAAAAAGGTCCTGGCATGATGGATGAGCCAGTGATGTTTGAGCCAGATGCGATCACGCAAGAGGTAATCGCATTCGTTAAGAAAACCTATGCGAACCATCCTGGATCGCTGGATCATTTTCGTTATCCCGTCAATCGTCAACAAGCTTTAGAAGCTTTGGATTATTTTGTGGAGTATCGTTTAAGGAATTTTGGAGTGTTTCAAGATGCGATGTGGACTGATACCCCGTATGGTTGGCATTCGATTCTTTCGAGTTCCCTTAACCTCAAGTTACTCAACCCACGTGAAGTTATTGCTGCTGTTTTGCAGGCTTGGAAAAAATATTCACTCGATTTATCGACTGTAGAGGGTTTTATTCGTCAAATCTTAGGCTGGCGAGAATTTGTTAGAGGAATGTATTCCCTAGATATGCCGAAAATGGCGCAAGATAATTATTACGATCATCAAAGACCGCTTCCTCAATGGTATTGGACGGGCGCAACCCAGATGTCTTGCATGAACGACGCCATTGGTCAAACTCTGGAATTTGGCTATGCACACCATATCCAGCGCCTGATGGTGACTGGCAACTTTGCTCTTCTAGCAGAAATCCTACCATCAGCTGTTTGTGATTGGTATTTGGCTATTTATGTTGATGCGATTGAGTGGGTGGAGCTTCCTAATACGGCCGGCATGGCTTTATTCGCGAATGGCGGCCGTTTTACTAGCAAGCCTTATATCGCTAGTGGAGCTTATATCAAGCGCATGAGTAATTACTGTAATTCTTGTCGGTATAAGCCAGAAGTTCGTTTTGGTGAAACGGCTTGTCCTGTAACTACCTTGTATTGGAATTTTTTAATTCAACATCGTGCTCAGTTTGATTCAAATCCACGCACCCGGTTGATGACAGCCAATCTCAAAAAGATTAGTGATGCAGATCAACAGTCGATTGTAGAGCATGCGCAGTATCTATTGAATCACTTGGACGAGCTCTAGTTCTTCATATGAATACCTCGTTTAAAGGTAATAAAAGTTTTTTGCACAGCAAAATCTGTGTTGTCTGTAAAAAAGAAATGACGTGGCGAAAGTCTTGGGCGAAAAATTGGGAATCGATTAAATACTGCTCCGATGCTTGTAGGAAAAAAGCACCAAAGGCGCTGGCCTAGATAGCCCACTGACTATTTACCAGGGTAATTTTTCACCGGAGTAGGACACAAAGCTGCCTGAATCTTCTTTTGTTAGTGTTTCAATGACTCGAAACATATCACTTACTGCCTCGTTCGCAGGTCGTCCAATTTGCTCGCCCCGAAATGGTTTTGAGAGTTTGGAGTTCACCGTGCCAGGATGCATTGCGATGCATGCCACATTCGGTTTGGTGCGGGCTAGTTCGATAGCTGCGGTTTTGATCAGCATATTCAGTGCTGCTTTAGAGGCGCGGTAGCTGTACCATCCACCAAGCCGATTGTCTTCAATACTGCCGACCTTGGCAGAAAGTGTAACCATGATACTGTTTTGAGGAGCCAATAGTTTTGAGAAATGACGAATCGTTAAAGCAGGGCCAATCGTATTAATTTTTAGTAGTTCCATTAATTGTTCGGCATTAACATCGTCCAATTTCTTTTCAGGCATCCAGTCACTAGTGTGTAACACCCCAATCGTATTAATGATGAGTTGGAATGACCCTTGCGTATAGAGCGAATTAGCGCAGCTTTCTATAGATGCTGGCAGTTGATAATCCAAGGGGTAGTCTGAATGGCGGTGAACACCCACCACTTCAGAACAGTCGGGGTTGTTGTTGAGAAATTCCATAAAAGCTGATCCAATCGTGCCGGAGGAGCCGATGATTAGAGCGCGAAAGGGATTTGGAAGTATCTTCAGGGGGAGGAAATGAACGGTTGTAGTTCAACAATTTTATTGAATAAGTCTTAAACTTGCTTGATGACAAATGATTTACAAAAACTAACCCTTTATTACGATGGCACCTGCCCCTTATGTCAGGCTGAAATTTTGTTTCTTTCGAAGCGTAACCAAGATGGTCTTCTGGATTTTATTGATATTCATTCTGATCAATATGACCCACAAGTGGTCGGAGTTTCTTGCGAGCAAGCTTTAGCTGCCATGTATGGTCAATATGCAGATGGTGGTTTGATTCAGGGTGCAGCAGTATTTCCTGAGGCTTATCGTCGCGCCAATCTGCCATTTTTAGCTTGGCTATTTTCTAGGAAAAGCCTACAACCACTATGGCAACTTGGATATACATTCTTTGCAAAAAACCGTCATGCGATTTCTGCGGCGCTTGGTCCAAGCGCATTACGTTTGGTAAAAGCGTTATCCAAGCCAGCCTAAGGACAGTTGAACCGATATTGCAAACTATTTACTGCAAATCGTTCGATGGGACGAGATTTTTAAAAAGAAATCTTCGACGCAATGATCACGCCAGTGACGACACTTAAAAATGGTCCAAAAGGGAAAGCTCGGCTCATTTTTTCCGATTGATGACGAGTAATGATGAGGCCGTAAATCAAACCCAAAAGAGCCGCGAAGAACAATACAGGAAATACCATCTGATAGCCTAGAATTGAACCGATTGCCCCCAGCAATTTAGCATCACCTTGACCAATACCATTTTGATGTAGTAATTTGAGATAAATGAAATTAACGAATCGAATAAAGACATAGCCAATAAATAAACCAATCACTGCGTCTTGAATTGAACAAAAGTGATTGGTATTCATCGCATTAAAAGATAGGCCCATCAGTATCAAAGATAATGTAATCCAGTTTGGAAGGATGCATGTTTTCAAATCGATCCAAAAGGCAATACCAAATATAACAATAAAAAAGATGGCAAAAAAATGCATCATTAGAGTATTAAATGTTCAGGTTGCGAAATAATACGATTTCATTGTTGAGTTGAGTACTAAAAGCTTAAACGAGTAGTGGGCGATATTTAAATTTGGCATTGAAATGAGATTTATATCAAGCTTACCTTAGTGAACTTCAGTTATTGAGAAAAACGGATAATTCACAACTGAATTATCCACAATCATCTAAAATGGATGAAATTTAAAAAAAGGAATCATTGTGGGAAAAAATCGTGCAGTAGAAACTCGGGACAAAGTAAATGGTCTGTACAGAAATGGGATTCTTATTTTTGTAGGCATTTTTTCCACTATTACTGCTTGTATTTGGTTTGTCTCTCGTTTGAATTTTTAAACCTTCTATAAATGCCTTCGATAGAAGAGCTTCATGATCAGGCCTGTGAAAGGGGTGAAGATACTTATGTTGATCCGGCATCTGGTTATATTGTTATCACTAGCAGGGCGCATCTGAAGCGAGGTATCTGTTGCGGCAATGTTTGTCGGCATTGTCCTTTTCAACATGAAAATGTCCCTAAGGATTCACATGAATCTTGAGCCACTATTGTCAACTAATGATCGGTAAATTGTAGTTTCGCAAGATGAGAATATAGTCCACCTTGATGGATAAGGCTGGCATGATTGCCCGTTTCAATAATCTTGCCATGCTCGAGAACAATAATGTGGTCAGCTTGTTTGACCGTTGACAGACGGTGTGCAATCACAAGCGTAGTTCGATTTTTCATCACAACTTCTAATGCTTCTTGAATCAAGTGTTCTGATTCGGCATCTAATGAGCTCGTTGCTTCATCGAGTAATAAAAGTGGGGGATTTTTTAATAATGCCCTAGCTATGACAATACGTTGTTTTTGACCACCAGATAAACGCATACCTCGATCACCTAAAAAGGTTTGGTAACCATCCGGGAGCCGAGTAATAAAGTCATCAGCAGCAGCTAATTTTGCAGCATGAAAAACTTCTTCGTTCGTTGCCTCTGGTTTGCCATAGCGAATATTTTCTAGGGCATTAGTGGAAAAAATAACGACATCTTGAGGAACAATCCCAATCAGTTTTCTTAAGTCTTTTAACTTGACATCCTTAATATCGATCCCATTGAGTTTGATGCATCCGCTCTGAGGATCATAAAAACGCAGAAGTAGTTGAAATAAAGAGGTTTTTCCTGCTCCCGATGGTCCTACGACAGCAACTCTTTCACCTGGTTTGATATGAAAACTGACATCTTTTAGAACGGCGATGGAGTTGGATGGATAATGAAAACTTAGTTGTTCGATATGCAAATCAATACCTTGAGATGCTTGAACATGAATTGAAGATGGTTGAACAGGGTCTTTAATACTTGAATTCAGTTGTAGGAGTTCTAAAATGCGCTCACTAGCGCCAATCGCACGTTGTGTATCACCAATGACTTCTGCCACGACAGCAATTGCCCCAGCAACAATCACCGTATATAAAATAAATTGCGTGAGCTCACCACCCGACATCTCACCACGAGTAACAGCGTAAGCTCCTAGCCAAAGAATCAGGATGATGCTTGAAAACCCAAGAAAAATAGCGAGAAAAGTCAGACTGGCACGTGCGATGTTTCTGGTTCTTGCGGTTAGGAAAGAGTTCTCAATAAATTGGTTAAACAATGTAGTTTCAGTGTTTTCATTGGTGAAGGATTGGATTGTCGAAATCGAGTTGAGTTTTTCACCGGCTAAAGCAGACGTATCAGCAATCTTATCTTGAGAGTTCTTTGATAATTTACGCACGCGTCTTCCAAGAATCATGGTTGGAATTACGGTGAGTAAGAGTAAGGTAAAAATAAAGATAGACAGTTTAGCGCTAGTAATAAACATCATCACAAGCCCGCCCAAGAGCAAAAGAATATTTCTAATGGCCATTGAAATGCTGGTCCCAATTAGGGTCTGTATCAAGGTTGTATCGGTATTTAAGCGTGAGAGGATTTCGCCACTTTGGGTAGTTTCAAAGAACTCAGGGCTTTGATATAGAACGTGACTATAGATCGCTTTTCTAATATCGGCAGTAATGCGTTCGCCTAACCAAGAAACCATATAAAAACGCAGTGAAGTAGATAAAGCCACGGCACACGCCACTAAAAATAAAGAGATAAAGGTCGTATTGATCAGATTGCTACTGGAAGAACTAAAGCCAAGATTGATAATTTGCCGAAAACAAAATGGCACTGCCAGGGTTGCGCTCGCGGCTAAAACCAAACTTAAAAGAGCAATCAAAAACTGTTGTTTATAAGGGGTTATAAATGGCAGTAAAACTTTAAATGCGCCAATCTTTGAGAGATTTATTTTATTTACCATGGGTTTTGATGTTTTTAGAGTAATTCATCACTCATCTTATATCAACAATGAACATTGAAACGACAGCCTTTACGCTAGTGGATTTGTAGTACCCCCTAAAAAGTAAACTATTTAGAAGTTGAATTTTCTGTTATTTGTGGCATATTAATAACAGGAGGTTGTATGAAGAAATCAAGGTTTAGCGAAAGCCAAATAGTTAGTATTTTGAAAGAGTCTGAAGGCGGT
>CAIQUZ010000100.1 GCA_903875135.1 uncultured beta proteobacterium
AACCGTCAAAGATAAGACAAAAGATATTTTAGGTTTAAATATTTTCCAACCAATGGCGAGGATTAATGGCCAAACAAGATAGAACTGTTCCTCAACACCCAAGGACCAAAGATGCAGTAGTGGTTTAGTAATCGCTTCTTTATCAAAGTATCCGGCCTCACGCCAAAAAAGTATATTTGGAACAAAACCACCACCGGCAATCATATGCGTTCCGAACAGCTCGTATTCCGCTGGAGTCAGAATCAGCCAGCCAAGACCTGTACAGATCAGAAAAACCAACAGTAAGGCTGGAAAGATGCGACGAATTCGGCGTTGGTAAAACGACCACAAACCAAATGATCCCGACTGCAATTCTTTAAAAATAATACCCGTAATAAGGTAACCTGAGATGACAAAGAAAATATCAACCCCAATGAATCCTCCCGGTAAATACTGAGGGAAAGCATGATAAATGAGAACGGCCAGGACGGCGATCGCACGCAGACCATCAATTTCAGGCCGGTAGTTGGTGTTCATCATCAAAATTAGGCAAAATAGAGGAAGTTAAATTTTCTCACTAAAAGCAAAAGAGATCTAAAAATGCGTCTTCACTCAATTTTAAAATTGACCAGTATTTATATTGTTTTCTTTTTGACAAGTTTGCACTCCCAAATCGTGGTTGCTCAGACAAAAATAGAGCTAAGCTCTCGCCCTGCTGTATTGGCGATGATGAATCGAGATATTGCTATTTTTAGAGCCCCATTAAACGGCGCATCGCCCGAGGTAAGGGTAGAAAACGCGATCAAACGCCTTGAACAAGTTGAGACGAGCGAGCTCACCGAAGACATTAAGGCGATTCCTTTTACTTTAGCGGGAGAAAAAGGATTTCAGTTTCATTTAGGTACTCGGCATTTATTCTCATTAATTGAAAAAGATATCGATCCCGAATCTGGCGAAAGTATGGATTTAGTCGTCACTAAGACGGTTGAGACGCTGAATGAACTTAAAACGGCGAAGTATCAGCAGACCAAACTTTCTTTTATGTTGCATGAAGCTTTTTTAGTCCTTATTGCAACAATTGCCCTCATCGTTGCTATTGTTGTAGTTCGTCGATGCTCAAATTGGCTAGCGCATTTTTTACTCGTGAAGTGTAATCAAATGCCTTCACACACGGATGGAGTTCATTGGAGTGAGTATTTACTGATGTTTGCCGCTCGCTTGACACAAGTGATCAGTTGGTTGTTTCTACTTGGTTTTTTGTATGCTTGGATCACGTATTCTTTAAGTCGTTTTCCCTTAACATATCCCTTAGGCCATCAATTAGGCTTACATGTCAGTAAAACGATTCGTTGGATTGCAGAATCCGCTTTATCGGCGATTCCCAATTTAATTACAATCTTTATTGTTGTGTTTATTACACGATCACTTTTAGATTTGTTAAAAGTATTTTTTCGCAGAGTTCAATCTGGTCAGTTAAAGATTCCTTTTTTACATTTTGAAACAGTCAGTGCTACTCAGCGAATTACTGGTGTAATTGTGTGGGGTATTTGTATTGCCATCATTTACCCATTTATTCCTGGTTCCAATAGTGAGGCATTTAAAGGCTTATCGGTTTTTTTAGGGGTTATTATTTCTTTAGGATCAACCGGACTTGTGACACAGTTAATGAGCGGACTTGTGGTGGTGTATTCAAGAGCTTTAAGGGTAGGGGATTTTGTGCAGGTGAATGGCGTTAGGGGAGTGGTGACGGAGATTGGTGGATTAGCCACCAAAATACAAACTCAAAATAAAATCGAGACCACGATCCCTAACTCTGTCATTATTGCCAATTCAATAGAAAATTTTACGCGCTTGAATGACGCAAATGGCTCTTTGATATCGACAACTGTGACGATTGGCTATGATGCCCCGTGGAGAAAAATTCATCACATGTTAATCACGGCGGCAACTGCCATTGATAAGATTCAAAAATCGCCATCGCCTTATGTTTATCAAAGGGCGCTGAGTGATTTTTATGTTGAATATCAATTGTTTTTTCACACCCTAAATCCTGCTGAACAGGTAAAAACTCTTTCAGAGCTTCATCAAAAAATACAAGATGAGTTTAATACTGCCGGCATTCAGATTATGTCGCCGCATTTTATGTCTCAGCCACATGAGCCTGTGATTGCTAGAGAGTGACCTTGAAACTTCTAAAGATCATTCGCAGAGGGTCGATTTTTGCCTGCGTGGTCATGATGGGCTGTTCGACGACGAATTCTCCAAATGATGTGATTCAAGGAACCGTCAGTTATAGAGAAAGAATTGCTTTGCCACCCGGGGCGTATTTAGAGCTTGTTTTGGCCGATGTGTCACTCGCAGATGCCCCTTACATCGTGCTTAATAAAAAAAGGATTACATCTTTAGGTCAAGTGCCAATATCATTTGAAATAAGTTATGATCGACAACAAATCATTGAAAACCATACTTACTCTGTGATGGCTAGAATTTATGATCAAGGTTCACTGTTATTTATCAATGATCAGGCATACCTTGTCATTACCAAGTATCAAACCAAAGAAATACATATGGTTTTGAAGCGGGTCCCTAATTAAAAAGATCTCGACAATGAGTAGTCACACAGTTGAAACAGTGACTGAGTGCTAGCATTATCTGGAAATTC
>CAIQUZ010000101.1 GCA_903875135.1 uncultured beta proteobacterium
AATTAGAATTAGATAAAAATTTAGTTATAAATACAATAACTTGGGGGATTGTTACAATGTCAAAAATTACATCGAAATCTTTCAATCGGCGACATTTTTTTGCTGGTGCTGCTGCAATAGCGGGCACGGCTGTTGTCCTTTCGAAAACTTCAACCGGGCAAAAGATTGTTTCAGAAGTTGAAGAGGTGTTGAAGCCTGAGAAAAAAGGTTATCAACTCACAGAGCATGTTCAAAAATACTATAAAACCACTTTAGTTTAAGTCTTCTCTGACAGGAAAAAGTAGATGAATCTCACTCGCAAATCAAGCACACGTCAAATTTCTTCTTCCCACCTCATCGGTAATCTATCAAGAGGTTTAGAGTCCGTTATTCCGACGATGGATCGCCGTTCCTTCTTAAAGCGCTCCGGATTAGGTGTTGGGGTTGGTATTGCCGGTACTCAACTGACTTTAGTAAAGAAAGCTAAAGCGATGGGTTCAAAACCTAGCGCTGGCGGTGATAAAGGGATTGTTGTCAAGCGCACAGTATGTAGTCACTGTTCAGTAGGTTGCTCAGTTGATGCGATCGTTGAGAACGGTATTTGGACCAGACAAGAGGCGGTATTTGACTCTCCTATTAATATGGGCGCCTACTGCGCGAAAGGTGCCGCACTGCGTGAACACGGCCACGGTGAGCATCGCTTAAAGTACCCGATGAAACTTGTTAATGGAAAATACAAGCGGATTTCCTGGGATACTGCGTTGGAAGAAATCACTGCCAAGATGAAACAGTTGAAAACTGATAATGGTCCAGATTCTTTATTTTTTATTGGTTCTTCAAAACACAATAACGAGCAAGCGTATTTAATGCGCAAGTTTGTATCATTTTTCGGTACAAACAATACAGACCATCAAGCACGTATTTGTCACTCTACGACGGTTGCCGGAGTGGCCAATACTTGGGGCTATGGTGCCATGACTAATAGTTACAACGATATGCAAAATGCCAAAGCGGCTTTGTATATCGGCTCAAATGCTGCTGAGGCTCATCCAGTTTCCATGTTGCATTTATTGCATGCTAAAGAAAACGGTTGCAAGGTCATCGTTGTTGATCCACGTTACACAAGAACAGCAGCAAAATCAGACCAATATGTGAGAATTCGTTCGGGATCTGATATCGCCTTTTTATATGGTGTTTTGTATCACATCTTTAAAAATGGTTGGGAAGATAAGGACTATTTAAAAGCGCGTGTCTATGGCATGGATCAAATTAAAAAAGAAGCACTAGAGAAGTGGGATCCCAAAGCTGTTGAAGAGGTTTGTGGTGTACCAGAGGCGCAGGTCTATCAGGTTGCTGAGACGATGGCAAAAAATCGTCCATCGACTTTGGTATGGTGTATGGGCCAGACTCAGCATACGACTGGCAATGCCATGGTTCGCATGTCTTGCTTGGTTCAACTAGCCTTGGGTAATGTTGGTAAATCTGGCGGCGGCACGAATATTTTCCGCGGTCACGACAACGTTCAAGGCGCTACTGATGTGGGTCCAAATCCAGATTCATTACCCGGTTACTATGGTTTAGCAACAGGTTCTTGGAAGCATTTCGCCAAAGTTTGGGATGTCGACTATGAGTGGATCAAAGCTCAATATTCGCCAGGTATGATGGAGAAATCTGGGACAACGGTTTCTCGTTGGGTAGATGCGGTTCTTGAGAAAAATGAACTGATTGATCAACCTAGTAATGTCAAAGGTCTATTTTTTTGGGGACATGCTCCAAACTCTCAAACCCGTGGCGTAGATATGCAAAGGGCGATGGACGCTCTTGAACTATTAGTGGTTGTCGATCCATATCCAAGTGCAACTGCGGGAATGGCCGCATTTACGATTGAAGGATCTACTCCTGTTGCCAATCGTCAAGTTTATTTATTACCTGCAGCGACACAGTTTGAGACGGCAGGAAGTTGCACAGCATCAAATCGTTCTTTGCAGTGGCGTGAGAAAGTGATTGATCCACTTTTTGAGTCAGTACCAGATCACGTGATCATGCAAGCCTTTGCTGACCGTTTAGGCTTTGGCAAAGAGTTGTCTAAGAACTACAAGATGTTAGATGCCAAATATGCTGGTAAAGATTGGAAAGAGCCACAAGGTGAGTCGATTCTCCAAGAGATTAATCGTTCTTGTTGGACGATTGGTTATACCGGCCAGACGCCAGATCGTTTAAAAGCCCACATGCGCAATAAGCACTTGTTTAATCCGAAGACCTTGAAATGTGTTGGTGGAGTGGATAAAGAAACTGGGTATGACATGACCGGTGATTACTATGGTTTGCCCTGGCCTTGTTGGGGTACGGCAGATCTTAAACATCCAGGCTCACCGAACTTATATGACACGAGCATTTCTGTGATGGAGGGTGGTGGTAATTTCCGCGCCAACTTTGGGGTAGAAAAGGACGGAGTGAGCTTGTTGGCTGAGGATGGATCTTATTCTAAAGATGCTGATATTAAGACGGGCTATCCTGAGTTTGACCATGTTCTGCTCAAGAAACTAGGTTGGTGGTCTGACCTCACTGAAGCTGAACAAAAGGCTGCGGAAGGTAAGAACTGGAAAACTGACTTATCTGGCGGTATACAACGCGTGGTAATTAAGGTCCATAACTGTCATCCATTTGGTAATGCTAAGGCACGCGCGGTGGTCTGGAATTTCCCAGATGCGGTTCCTAAGCACCGTGAGCCTTTGTACGGTACCCGTCCAGATTTAATCGCTAAGTATCCTGCGCAAGCAGATAAAAAAGCTTTTTGGCGCCTTCCTACTTTGTATAAAACGATTCAAGATAAAAACGTTGCTGACAAGGTTTATGAAAAATTCCCAATCATTCTTACATCTGGTCGTTTGGTGGAGTACGAAGGGGGGGGAGAAGAGACTCGTTCGAATCCTTGGCTTGCGGAATTACAGCAAGAGAATTTTGTTGAAATCAATCCTAAAACTGCAGCAGTTAGAGGAATTAAGAACAACGAGTACGTTTGGGTGAAGAGTCCAACAGGGGCAAAGATCAAAGTTCGTGCGATGGTCACCAACCGCGTTGATGAAGAGCATGCGTTTGTGCCTTTCCACTTCTCAGGATGGTACGAAGGAAAAGATTTGATTGACTATTATCCAGACGGCGCTGCTCCAATTGTTCGTGGTGAGTCAGTCAATAACGTGACGACTTACGGATATGACACGGTCACAATGATGCAAGAAACCAAGACGACCGTCTGTCAAATCGAGAAATTTGCCTAACTAGATAGAAAGATTAAAGGAAAACATCATGGCAAGAATGAAATTTATCTGTGATTCAGAGCGTTGTATTGAATGTAATGGTTGTGTCACTGCTTGTAAGAACGAACACGAAGTACCTTGGGGAGTCAATCGTCGTCGTGTAGTCACGATTAATGACGGGGAGATTGGTGCAGAGAAATCAATTTCTGTTGCCTGTATGCATTGCTCAGATGCTCCTTGTATGGCTGTCTGTCCCGTTGATTGCTTCTTTAAAACAGATGAAGGTGTTGTTCTACATAACAAAGACACTTGCATTGGTTGTGGCTATTGTTCTTATGCATGTCCGTTTGGAGCGCCGCAGTTTCCTAGTCAGGGAACATTTGGTATGCGCGGCAAGATGGATAAATGTACATTTTGTGCCGGTGGTCCGGAGGAGCACGGTTCAGAGGCAGAGTTTGAAAAGTATGGTCGTAATCGTTTAGCCGAGGGCAAATTGCCAGCATGTGCTGAGATGTGTTCTACCAAGGCATTAATGGCCGGTGATGGAGATGTCATTTCTGATATTTTCAGAAATCGTGTAACGCATCGCCAAACGAATGGTAAAGCTGCTGGTGGAGATGTTTTTGGTTGGGGTACTGCGTATGGTATGCCTAAGAAAGAGGTAACACCTGCCGTTTCTGGAGGTAAGTCATGAGATTGATTTTAGGTCTAGCCCTCACCTTTATCCTTTGCGCGTGTTCTGAAAACCCCCAAGTCCTTAGTGCTAAAAAAGTAACAGAGCCAGCTTATATGGGTGCGCATAATCCCTATGTCGAAAAGGGGTGGACACCAGGTGATAAGGTTAGCTGGGAGGCACAATTAAAGGCTCGTGCTCAGGGGCAAAACGAGTATTCGAGAGTTGAGTAAGAACAACTAAAGGAAATTGGTATGAAGCATATCCAAGTTTTACTAGCAGGTTTCCTAATGAGCTTTGCTTTGGTCACAACAAGCTTTGTTCAGGCTCAGGCTCCCGCCCCAAAGGTGGAGTCTGCCAATATTATGGATATTCAATCAGGTTCAGATGCCGCTGCACAGCGTGAGAGAGAACAAACTCAGCCAGGAAACAGTGCGCCTTTTTGGCGTTCCGTGAATTCTGACGAGGCTCACTTTGTCAATATACCGGATAAAGAGGCTGGAGTTTTAATTCAAAAGTCTGGTCAACAATGGCGCTTGCTACGTAATGGCGTCATTACCGTTTTTGGTGGTTGGATGATTGTGTTTGCTGCAATTGGTATCTTGGCCTTTTATTTTTTCAAAGGCCCCATGAAGTTAGATCATCCTCCAACGGGTAAAAAGTATGAACGATTTACCGCTCTTGAGCGTTTAGTTCATTGGACGATGGCTTATAGTTTTGTAGCTCTTGCGATTACCGGGTTATTTATTATTTTTGGCAAACATATTGTGATGCCAGTTATTGGCCATACGCTTTATGGAATTGTCTTGTATTTGTTTAAGAATATTCATAACCTAACAGGCCCATTATTTACAGTATCTGTCATTGTATTTTTTGCCATGACTGTAAAAGATAATCTTCCGGTGAAAAATGATTGGGCTTGGATTAAAGCTGGCGGAGGTGCTTTTGGTCATGTCGATGCGGGCCGTTTTAATGCCGGTGAAAAATTATGGTTTTGGATTGGTATGACCTTCTTAGGTTTAATTGTTGCTGGCTCTGGTTGGGTCCTCGATATGATTGTCCCAGGTATATCGTACTGGCGCGGTAATATGCAAATTGCCAATGTAATTCACGTTATTTCGGCAATTTTGATCATGATTTTTGCCATGGGACATATTTACATTGGAACAATTGGCACTGAGGGTGCTTTAGAGGGAATGAAAACCGGTTTTACAGATGAATCTTGGGCTAAACAGCATCATGGTCTTTGGGTTGCTGATATTGATTCTGGAAAGCTCCCAGCCTCAAGAGAGCCAGAGAATAGTCCAGTAAGTAACATTGCCAAAAAAATAGTGAGAACCTCCACATGAAAAAAATGACATCTTTCGCCTATGCCTTGATTGCATTAGCAGCTCTTTCTTTTGAATTACATGCAAAATTACCTGCCCCTTCGCCTGAGGCAAAGGAGGCTGCCGTACTAGCATCGGCAAAAACAGCTTACGGCGATAAGGTGGCGGCATACAAATTGTGCCAAGCACAGAATAAAGTTGCTAAAACTTATGCAGTCAAAGCAAAGGTTGTCGATATGCCAGCCTGTGTTGAACCTGGTGAATTTAAAGCACCTGAAACTGTCAGTGCTGTGCCAGTTCCAACAGCTGTAGCGACCCAGCCAGTTCAACCTGAAAAAAAATAATCCCTCTGATCTTTTTAAGCCTTTAACTCGTGATGTTAAAGGGATTTCTTGTATCATCCCAACATGAATACATATCGACCTGTATTAACAGATAACGCACTGCCATTAACTCACGCAGTTGAAGTTCTTGATGAAAAGGGTCGAGTTCAACAAATCGATATTCCTGGGGAGAGACCTTTAACGATTTACTTGGATAAAAAAGAGTTAGTTACTTTAATGACTCTAGGAGGAGCTCCAGAAGCCTTGACGCTTGGGTATATTCGCAATCAACGTTTTGTGAATGATTTAACTGATATTGAAAGTATCCAAGTGGATTGGGAAACTGACTCTGTTGCAGTGAAGACGTGCATATCTGAAAGCCTTATCGAAGAAAAAACAGCCAAAAAAACAGTTACCTCGGGATGTGGTCAGGGGACGATGTTTGGTGATTTGATAACAGAGTTTGATTCCTTCGTCTTGCCAATGGGGGCTCATTTACAACAAGGTCATATTAATCAGTTGGTAGAAAAAGTCCGCACGCATCCCTCAATTTATAAAAAAGCTGGGTCAGTACATGCGTGTGCAGTCTTTAAAAATCTCCCATCTGGGCCAGAATTAGTTTATTTTATTGAGGATGTCGGACGTCATAATGCAGTCGACGCAATCTCAGGATTAATGTGGTTGGATGGACTTAGTGGAAATGATCTGATTTTTTACACGACCGGAAGATTGACCTCGGAGATGGTGATAAAGGGTGGTCAAATGAGCATTCCATTTTTGCTAACTAGGTCTGGCGTTACACAAATGGGCTTATCCTTAGCTAAAAAAATTCAGATGACAATCTTAGCAAGATGCTCTGGAGATCACTTTCTGGTCTACGCCGGTTCCGAACGGATTGTTTTTCATCATTCGCCGAGTTTGCAAGTATCATAATGTTTTGCAAATTTAACTATAAAGAAATCAAGCTATGGCAATAAAATCAGATCGTTGGATTCGGCGAATGGCACAAGAAACTGGCATGATTGAGCCTTTTGAGCCAGGACAGATTAGGGTGAATGATCAAGGTCAAAAAATTGTAAGTTATGGCACATCGAGCTATGGATATGACATTCGTTGTGCGCCCGAGTTTAAAATCTTCACCAATATCAACAGCACCATCGTTGACCCAAAGAATTTTGATGAAAAGTCTTTTGTTGACTTTCATGGTGATGTTTGCATCATTCCCCCCAATTCTTTTGCCTTGGCGAGAACGGTTGAGTTTTTTAGAATCCCCCGCAACGTCCTCACTATTTGTGTGGGAAAAAGTACCTATGCACGTTGTGGAATTATTGTGAATGTCACACCTTTTGAGCCCGAGTGGGAGGGTTACGTCACTCTTGAGTTCTCGAACACGACACCATTGCCTGCCAAGATTTATGCTGGGGAAGGTTGTGCCCAAGTATTATTTTTTGAAAGTGATGAGGTCTGTGAAACTTCCTATAAAGATCGTGGTGGCAAGTATCAAGGCCAAGTTGGCGTGACCTTACCTAAAACTTAATCGATGACTTTTTGGAAGTAACATGTTTGGTCATAATTCATCATTAATATAACAATTTGTTATGTTCTTGCAAAATCAGGAAGCAGTAAAGATAGTGGGAAACACCAGCAAAGAGTGGCTTATGAAGAGCTTCGTCTTTCTACAAATGACATAGGATAAATGATGAAACTAAAATTTCCCATCGTGATTATTGATGAAGATTTCCGCTCTGAGAACATATCGGGTTCTGGTATTCGTGATTTAGCTGAGGCGATTGAAGCGGAAGGGATGGAAGTTTTAGGCCTAACAAGTTATGGTGATTTGACATCATTCGCCCAACAGGCTGCGCGAGCCTCATGTTTTATTTTGTCCATCGACGATGAAGAGTTTTTAGAGCCCGATCCAGAGGGTATTTCACAAGTCATTGAATCGATTCGGATGTTTGTTCGCGCTGTCCGTAAGCGAAATGAAGATATTCCGATTTTCTTATATGGTGAGACGAAAACTTCCCGCCATATTCCGAATGATATTTTACGTGAACTGCATGGCTTTATTCACATGAATGAAGATACGCCAGAGTTTGTGGCACGTCATATCATTCGTGAAGCCAAAGTGTATTTAGATGCCTTACCGCCGCCATTTTTCAAGTCCCTGATTCACTATGCCATGGAAGGTTCTTATTCATGGCATTGTCCTGGACACTCTGGTGGCGTGGCATTCTTGAAAAGCCCGGTCGGTCAAATATTCCACCAATTTTTTGGTGAAAATATGCTTCGTGCGGATGTTTGTAATGCGGTAGAAGAGCTGGGACAGTTACTTGACCATACTGGCCCAGTCGCTGCTAGTGAGCGCAATGCGGCGCGTATTTTTGGCGTTGATCATCTCTACTTTGTGACGAACGGAACTTCCACCTCCAACAAGATTGTTTGGCACTCGACGGTTGCCCCTGGTGATGTGGTGATTGTCGATCGTAACTGCCATAAATCCGTGTTGCACTCCATCATGATGATGGGGGCGATCCCCGTGTTTTTGATGCCAACACGCAATAATTTTGGCATTATTGGACCGATTCCTAAAGAAGAGTTCGAGTGGGCTAATATTCAGAAAAAGATTGATAACAATCCATTTATTAAGGATAAAAAGGTCATGCCTCGTGTTCTGACCATCACTCAGAGTACGTATGACGGTATTGTTTATAACGTTGAAATGATCAAAGAGATGTTAGATGGGCGTGTTGATTCTTTGCATTTTGATGAGGCATGGTTACCGCATGCCACCTTTCACGATTTTTATAAGAATATGCACGCAGTTGGGCGGGATCGTGCTCGCCCTAAAAAGAGTTTAGTGTTTGCGACTCAGTCAACGCATAAGTTATTGGCAGGTTTGTCACAAGCCTCACAAATCTTGGTACAAGACTCTGATGAAAGAAAGTTAGACCCAACTTGCTTTAATGAGTCGTATCTCATGCATACCTCCACCAGTCCGCAATACGCCATTATTGCATCTTGTGATGTGGCGGCTGCCATGATGGAGCCTCCCGGTGGAACTTCATTAGTTGAGGAGTCCATTGCGGAAGCGATTGATTTTCGACGTGCCATGCTCAAAGTTGATGAAGAGTATGGACATGATTGGTGGTTTAAGGTTTGGGGGCCAGATCACATTGCAGAGTTTGGCATTGGCGAGCAAAATGATTGGGTTCTCCATTCAAACGATACGTGGCATAACTTTGGTAATTTAGCCGAAGGCTTTAACATGCTTGACCCTATTAAGGCGACCGTAGTCACGCCAGGAATTGATATCGATGGTAATTTTGGTGAAGAAGGAATACCAGCTAGTATTGTTACCAAGTATTTAGCAGAACATGGTGTGATTGTTGAAAAGACAGGCTTATATTCCTTCTTCATCATGTTCACCATTGGTATAACGAAAGGGCGTTGGAACACCTTGGTTGCAGAGCTTCAACAGTTCAAAGATCACTACGATAAGAACATGCCGATTTGGCGAGTTTTACCTGAGTTTGCAGCAAAATTTCCGCAATATGAGCGGATGGGTTTAAAAGATGTAGCGAACAAAATACATGCTTTTTATCGTGAAAATGATGTCGCCAAAATGACAACAGAAATGTATTTATCTGACATGATTCCTGCGATGCCTCCATCTGAGGCTTTTGCAAAGATGGCTCACCGGGATATAGAGCGGGTCAATATTGACGAGTTAGAGAACCGTATAACGGCCATGTTAGTTACGCCTTATCCTCCAGGGATTCCTCTGCTCATTCCAGGGGAGCGCTTCAATCAACGGATTGTTAACTATCTCAAGTTTGCAAGAGAATTTAATGAAAAATTCCCTGGATTCGAAACGGATATTCATGGGCTCGTTAAAGAAGAGATCAATGGCCGCAAGGTTTATTCAGTCGATTGCGTCAGAACCAGCTAATTGGTTGACTAGCTGTTGCTAATATTCGTTTTGACTTTAGCAATGGCTGCGATGACTTGACTTGGCGCAGTTCCGCCGATATGGTTGCGCGAATTCACGGATCCTTCGAGGGTTAAAAAGTTGCAGACATCATCACTGATCATCTCATCCGATACTAGGCAGGCTTTTCGAAGATCATTGATGGATAAATCGGCTAGATCCACTTTTTGCTGTGAGCAATATTTCACCGCATTTGCCACCGCCTCATGCGCATCTCTAAAGGCCATCCCTTTTTTCACTAAATAGTCTGCAAGATCGGTTGCGGTAGCAAAGCCTCTGAGGGTAGCTTCGCGAAGTTTAGCTTCATTAAAAGCGATATGGGGAACCATATCAGCAAAGATCCGTAAGGTATCGATAACGGTATCTACTGAGTCAAATAGAGGCTCTTTATCTTCTTGATTATCTTTGTTATAGGCAAGGGCTTGACCTTTCATTAGGGTCAACAAACTCACCAAGTTCCCATTCACCCGACCTGTCTTTCCCCTTGCTAACTCAGGCACATCAGGATTTTTCTTTTGCGGCATGATGGAGCTTCCCGTACAGAAACGGTCTGGTAATTGAATAAACCCAAATGACGGGCTCATCCACAGAACAAGCTCCTCGGAGAAGCGAGAGATATGGGTCATGATCAAACTGGCACAGGAGCAAAATTCAATGGCAAAGTCTCGATCAGAAACTGCGTCTAGGGAGTTTTGACAGACTCCATCAAAGCCGAGAAGTTCTGCCACTCTCTCTCGTTGGATTGGGTAGCTAGTACCAGCTAGTGCTGCCGAACCTAAAGGTAAATAATTGAGCCGTTTACGGCAATCTTGTAATCGAGTGACGTCTCTGCCGAACATTTCGGCATAAGCCATCAAGTGGTGTCCAACGGTGATCGGTTGAGCAACTTGAAGATGGGTTAAACCGGGCATGATCGTAGCGGCATATTTTTCTGCAAGATGACAGAAACCTAGCCGAAGATCTTGCAACAGGGTGATGGTTTGATCAATGCTTTGTCTTAACCAGAGGCGAATATCTGTCGCCACTTGATCATTTCTGGAACGTGCGGTATGTAAGCGTTTACCTGCGTCACCAATTAAATGTGTCAGCCTAGCTTCAATATTGAGGTGAACATCCTCTAGCTCCAATTGCCAAGTAAAATGATTCTGTAGAATTTCCTGATCGATTTGTTGCAAACCGGTACGAATTTGAACAAAGTCTTCTTGGCTGATGATTTTTTGCTCACAGAGCATTTGGGCGTGGGCTAATGAACCTTGAATGTCAACCTGAGCTAAACGGTAATCAAAACCGATAGAAGCGGTATAGCGTTGGACAAGTTCTGATACGGGCTCAGAAAAACGAGCAGACCAGGCTTTTGATTTATTATCAAGTGAATTATTGGATGATGACATGAATGCTAGTATATTGCCCCCAACGAAGTTAGTCATTGCTTCTCGTGAAAGTCGCCTTGCTATGTGGCAAGCAAAACACGTTCAAGCCCTATTAATTGGATTATATCCACAATGTAAGGTATCGATTCTGGGAATGACCACGAGAGGCGACCAAATCTTAGATAAAAGTTTATCTAAGATTGGTGGGAAGGGTCTTTTTATTAAAGAGTTAGAGACGGCTTTACTCGAGGGGCGTGCAGATTTGGCGGTCCATTCTTTAAAAGATGTACCGATGGAAATGCCGGATGGTTTTGAATTAACGGCCATTTTAGAGCGGGAGGATCCCCGTGATGCCTTTGTTTCTAATCAGTATGATTCCTTAAAGCAAATGCCTGTTGGCGCTAAAGTAGGAACTTCGAGCTTACGAAGAGAGTCACAAATTCGTAAAAAATTCCCCCATTTAAACATTGTTCCACTCAGAGGTAATTTAGACACTCGCTTAGCCAAACTAGATCGTGGTGAGTTTGATGCAATGATACTCGCCGTTGCTGGGTTAACGCGTTTGGAATTGAGCTCACGGATTAAAGCCAAGATTGCTCCTGAGGATTCCTTACCGGCTGCTGGGCAAGGTGCTTTGGGGATTGAAATCTTATCTCAACATGTAGATATTGCTGGTTGGTTGGCTCCTTTACGAGATGTTTTAGCCACTTATCAAGTGACTGCCGAGCGTCAAGTATCAAGGCGCTTAGGGGGATCTTGTGAGATTCCGATTGCCGCATATGCTACATGGGATAGTTATCAAACTCGACTTCATTTACGAGCCTTAGTTGCGAATATGGACGGCACGCAAGTGATTGAAGCGAAAGCGGATGCTACAGTAACTGATTTTTCTCAAGCGATGGATTTAGGAAACTTTGTCGCCAATCAGTTGATTGCCGATGGCGCTCAGACATTAATTGCAAACTTAGGAAAATAAATTGTTAGCTCCTTCCTACTCTCGAATCATCATTACTCGACCGAGAGATCAAAATATCAAATTAAAGATTAAACTATCAGCAGCACTATTCGACAATGGGATTGACCTACCGATTGACTCAATTCCACTTTTAGAAATTGTGCCCATCTTGGATCATGCTCTAGCCAGTTCATTGTGGTCTGCTTTAAGGACTGCGGACTGGGTCACATTTGTTAGTCCTAATGCCTTTCTAAAAAGCGATCAATTATTAAAGGCATTTGGCTTTCAGTGGCCTTTAGGGCTCAGTATTGCTGTGGTTGGGGGAGGCAGTGAGCAAAGCATTATTGAATCAGGATTAGAATATCGGCGAATCGTCAAACCTCAAGAAGCAGGGATGTGGGATTCGGAGGGATTATGGACTGCCTTACAAACAATTCAACAAGATTGGAACGGTACTCGGGTCGTTATGGTGCATGGTGATGGCGGAAGAGCTTTTTTATCAGACCATTTAAAGACAGCTGGTGCGATGATTGAAGAGTTTGCTGTTTATCAACGTCAAGCTTTAGCCGTTACTGACCCTGCTTGGCAACACCTTTTAGAGCAATATCAAATGGATCCTCATCTGCGTACATTATGGATGTTTAGCTCATCTCAGGCAGGTCAAGCGCTGCACAAAGGAATGAAGGAGCTTCAGTTGAGTCAGGGCTTATTAAGTGAATCTACAGCCATTGTTTCCCATGAAAGAATTCAGGAAAAAGTCGGCGAGCTTGGGTTTGGTCAGGTGCAAATGATTCTCCCAGGGGATGACGAATTAATCAAAACAATCATCGATACTTTCAAAAGAGGAATATGATGATTAATACCCTAGTTAACAATTGAAAATATAGGCTTTTCAGCATGGCAGAACAAACTACCTCACCATTACCCCGTCCTGAAAACGCGCCTAATTCTCCCAGGAAAATTCTTTTATACCTTGCAATTTTGATGGCATTGATGGGTTTGATCATATTGATGGTGGTCAAAATGAATGCTGTATCCAAGAAATTAGCGGAAGTAGAACAGATTTCAAAGAGTAACGATCATCAGTTAGTTTACCTGAATCAGATATTAGGTAAATCGCTCGAAGAGTCTTCTGAAAACGTTAGCACATCACCACTCGACATCAAAGATGCGTTAGATGCTTTTGAGAAATTAACCATCCTAGTGAGTAAGGTGGCTGATTTACCAATCAAGCCGATTGATCAATCCCCACCATCACAACATGTTTCAGAGACAAAAGTAATGCCAAAAAATAATCCAAGTGTCAATGCAGAGATACGATGGTGGTCGCAAATCGGTCACGTCGTATTTGATCCAGTGAAGGGTTTTTTAATCAATTTAGTGAAGATTCAAGTTCTAGACTCTAATTTGGATCATCTAGCCATGACCCCACATTCACAAGCTCAGCTTCGTGAGGAGTTAACGATGCGTATCTTAACAGCTAGATCCTTATTGTTAAACGGCTTGTTACATCAAACTTCAGTAGAAGTTAATGAAATTATAAAAAGTGTGCAAAAAAACTTTGCGGTTCAGGAAAAACACACACAATCTTTTTTAGATACTCTGCAAATCATATCGACTGATTTGGATCACTTGAATGAAAAATCGTCTCAAAAATCACGATCCTTGGGTGAGAAAAAATAATGCGTTTTATTATTTGGTTAGCCATTTTAGCCATTAGTGCTTTTATTGCGGCATGGCTATTTGCCAATAATCATGGCCATGTCACGCTGTATTGGAATCAATACCGAATTGATTTAGCAATGAATTTATTCATGGCATTGAGTCTTTTTGGATTTTTCATTATTTTTCAATTTTATAAAGTGCTTTCGCTATTAATCGAGTTACCCCTAAGCGCAAAGAACTACCGATCTAAGCAAATAGAAATGAAAGCCTTGCATGAACTAAAAAATGCAACTGAGCATTTATTTGCGGGGCGTTATGCAAAATCTCTAAAGTCTGCTCAAATGACGATGAGTTTTAAAGACACATCCCAGGTCGGCTATATGGTTGCAGCACAGGCTAGTCATCAATTAAAACAGTATGAGGAAAGAGATGACTATCTGGCAAAAATAATGCACCCAGATAGTCAATCTGCAAAACTCATCTTAACCGCTCAAATGTTGCTAGATGAACGAAAGGCTAGTGAGGCATTAACGACGCTAAATCAATTGCAAAAAAGCGGTGCGCGTCAGTTCTTGGTGCAAGCATTGGCAATGAGAGCCCATCAAATTTTGCAACAGTGGTCACATATGTTAAGAATTGCTAATAGTCTGACAAAAAGAAATTACTTACCTCCGGCACTTGGCAAGGCAAGGGTTTTTGAGGCACTGACTCAGTGGGTCAACAGTGGTAAGGTCAATCGGGAGGAGTTACAAAAACAATGGACCGAGTTTGGTGAAGAGTTATATAAAGATCCTTCATGGGTAAAACTATTTGCACAAGGTTTTTTGATATCGGGGGATAGCCCGATGGCAAAAAAAATCTTAGATCATGCGCTTGATAAAGCGGCTGAAGAAAATTTACTAAGGCTATATCCTCAATGCGCCTCACATCCATTGTCGACCACATCGAATGTGTCATTAATTCAAAAGCTAGAGGAGTGGCTCAAAAAAGAACCTGCTCACTCTTCTTTGCATTTGGCTCTTGGGGAAGTCTGTCAACACGAACATCTATGGGGTAAGGCTTTATTTAGCCTACAGCAAGTTCTTGACTCCACAAGAAGTTCAAAAAAAATGCTGTTAACGGCTCATCTGGGAATGATGCGTATATATGAAGCTCTTGAGGATACTGAAAGAAACGCATTGCATCAAAAAGAGGCTTTGCGTTTATTCTTTAAACTTTACAAGATTGATTAACGTGGGCGAAATCCACTAGGTTTGCTAAATGGTTTACTAGATTTATCGCGCCCTGCAAATCCTTCGCCTCTCGGTTTGGTAAAGCGTTGTTCAGATGTGTTTGCTTGAGGCTTTGCTGCTCTTGCTGGAAAATCACCAAATGGTTTAGATGGACTTTTTGAAAAGCTTTCCGTTTTTGGTCCTGGCTTGCGAGCTTCACTTCTTTGTCCTTTGCCATACTTACTATCTCTTGGTTCGCTGCTAACTGGTCTTGCTTCGCGCTCACCAGTAGCAGGTCTAGAATCACGCTCAGTATTTACAGGTCTTTGCTCATGCTCACTTCTGGCTGGTCTTGATTCACGATCGCCGCGCCCTGAAAAACTATTCGAACTATTTGAGCGGCTCGGTGCGCGACCACGACCACCACCACCGCCACCACTTCGGTCAGAACGTCCACCACCAGATCTAGCGCCTGGGCGTGAACCACTTCCTGATTCTGGTTTTTTCTGTGGCTCAAGTCCTGGAATGACTGAAGGAGTGAGTGTGTTTTGCGTAAAACGTTCGATACCGCGGATTTTGACGCGTTCGCTATGCAGGGCAATGGTAATAGCAATTCCTGATCTTCCGGCGCGACCAGTTCTACCGATACGGTGGGTATAGTCCTCCGGTTTCATCGGTAATCCAAAATTGATGACATGGCTGATGGTTGGTACATCGATACCTCTTGCTGCAACATCGGTTGCAACGAGGATTTTTGTGAGACCTTTGCGTAAGGAATCAAGACGACGATTGCGCACTGCTTGAGGCATAGCTCCATGTAAGGCACTAGCAGCAAAGCCATCAACCCTTAAATTATCAGCGATATCTTCACTTTCAATTTGGGTGCTTGCAAAGACAACAGCTTGGACTAATGCAGGATCCGATAACCAATGACGCAATATTTTATGTTTGTGGGACATGCTATCAGCCCAGTGCATGGTTTGAGTAATGTTGGTGTGCACATCACCAGCGTGGGCTAGTTCGATCCGAGTTGGGTCATTCACGAGTTCGCTGGCGAGTTCCATAATACGTGGTGCAAATGTTGCAGAGAACATCATTGTTTGAGCGAGGTTTTCGCAACGACGATGAATGTTTTCGAGGTCTTCTGCAAATCCTAAATCTAACATACGGTCAGCTTCATCCACCACTAAATGTTGTACTTTATCTAAACGAATTGCGCGACTATCATTTAGATCTAACAGTCGGCCTGGTGTAGCAACAACTAATTGAGCACCTTTGAGGGAGGCAATTTGCTTGCCATAGGGCATGCCGCCCATGATGGTGGCAATCCGAATCCCACGCGCAAATTTAACTAGTTCGATGGCATCTGCCGCAACTTGTTGAGCTAATTCACGAGTAGGGCACAGAATCAGTATTTGCGGTTCAGCACGTCCAGGGACGGGCTTACCATTAGGATTGGCGTTGAGAATTTGATTGATGAGTGGAATCAAAAAGGCCGCAGTTTTACCGCTTCCAGTTTGGCTACTTACCATCAGATCACCACCAAGGATGGCGGCAGGAATGACTTCTTCTTGAACAGGTGTCGCATGCTCAAAGCCGAGTACATTAGTGGCCTCGACAATAGAAGGGTGAAGGTTTAATTCTTTAAATGAAATAGGCATATCTATATACCCTTTAAAGGGTATCTCCAAAGTTGGTACCCAAAATTAGGTACAGGTCGTCAAAAGGCATCGACCATCAACATGAGGAGTAGGCGCTTTCCAAAATTGCAGGGAAAAATCTATAAGATCTAGATGCGGCTACGTCTTAAAGACTTACAGACATGCCTAATTAGGCAATTTGTGTCAGCAGTGCTGGGGACGATGAAAATACTACAATGTGGACTATAGCACGAAAGTATCAGGGTTGTCCCTAATTATTTTCAATCAGACTCAATAACTAGCTTTTCCCGAGAGTTTTCATCAATTTTTCTATTTTATGCCCATAGGGCGGATGAATCATTTTTGTACCTGCTAGGGACATCATACCCAGAAAGCCTTTTGTTTTAAAGGTGGGTTTGTAATGGGTAAAGGTGTCGAAACCATATTTACCATGATAAGAGCCCATACCACTTGCGCCAATCCCACCAAAAGGTAAAAAGTGATTGTTGTAATGTAAAAGGGTATCGTTAATACAAACGCCACCTGCTTGAGTTTGTTCAAGAAGGCTTCGCAGTCTATTTTCATGAGACCCGAACCAATACATCGCTAAAGGATGGGGTTTGGAGCGAATAAAGCTGATGGCTTCACTGAGATCTTCGTAAGGAATGATGGGCAAAATAGGCCCAAAGATTTCTTCAGTCATCACTTTGGATGTGCTAATTACATCGATCACTAAGCTTGGTACGATCGTTTGGTCATGAACTTCCTCGTTGTGAAGAGGAACAATCGTGGCACCCTTATTTTGTGCATCTTGCAGTAACTCTTGCCAGCGCTGGACTTGCCGACCATCGATTGCATGAGTTGCTTGCGTATGGCTTCCATACATTGTTGTAAAGGCATCTTTTATTCTTTCGATGAACTCTTCCTTCATTTGATGGGGAACTAAAACATAGTCTGGAGCAATGCAAGTTTGCCCATGATTAAAAAGTTTGCCATACAAGACTCTATTAACACAGTCTTTTAAAGAAGCGGACGGATCGATGATGACAGGTGATTTACCGCCAAGCTCTAATGTGAGAGGTGTTAAATTCTCTGCCGCAGCTTTTGCAACAGCTTGGCCAATTGTGGTGCTGCCAGTAAACAGCAGATGATTGAATGGCAATTCTGAAAAGTGTTCTGCTGTTTGAGGCCCTCCATTGATGATACTCATTTCTGTAGGGTGAAAATATTGGGCAACCAAGGTTGCGAGGTAGCCAGAAGTTCTGGGGGATCGTTCAGACGGTTTAATTAGAACTCGATTACCTGCAGCTAAGGCAGAAATGGCGGGGATTAAAGCCAAGCATAG
>CAIQUZ010000102.1 GCA_903875135.1 uncultured beta proteobacterium
CAAGTAAGTTATCTCTGAAGGTTCCGTTAAAGCTTTCACAAAAGCCATTTTCCCAAGGACTACCTGGTTCAATATAGGCGGTCTTGACACCAATACCGCTGAGCCACTTACGAAGGTCTTTGGCAATAAATTCTGGGCCATTATCCGATCGAATATATTCAGGGATGCCATGAGTGACCATGGCATCAGCTAATTGTTCAATCACTTGGATAGAGCCTATCCTTCGGGCACAGTGGATCGTCAAACATCTTCTACTAAATTCATCAATCATTGTGAGCATCCTTATCTTACCGCCATAGGCATCTCTAATAAATACAAAGTCATAACTCCAGACATGGTTAGGATGTGTAGCTCTGAGCCGCATACAACTTCCATCGTTTAACCACAGCCGCCCCCTTGGCGGCTGCTTTTCTGGAACTTTGAGACCTTCCTCTCTCCAAATACGAGCAACTTTAGCCGATGTCGCACTAAGCCAACCCGCATTTCTCATTAAGCCAGCAATCGTTCGATAACCATAGCGACCATAGGTACTAGCGAGCCGAAT
This sequence comes from uncultured beta proteobacterium, assembly GCA_903875135.1. Lineage (GTDB taxonomy): Bacteria > Pseudomonadota > Gammaproteobacteria > Burkholderiales > Burkholderiaceae > Polynucleobacter. The sequence goes on from CAIQUZ010000102.1 coordinate 545, forward strand.
GACTTCTGCCCTCATCGGGGTTTCATCATCTCTAGGGATAGGTAGATGACGCCAAGTTGTTCTAGACAGCCCCACTAAACCACAGGCAGATCGCTCAGAGATCTGATACTTATCCATGAGCATCTGCGCTACATTCTTACGTTTAGCAGGGCTTAATAGTTTCCCTTGATGACTTCCTTGAGCATCACCTCACGCAAGGATAGGTCAGCTACCAGTTTCTTTAAACGGGCATTTTCCTGTTCAAGCTCTTTGTATTTCTTGGCTTGATCGATTTCCATACCGCCATACATTTTGCGCCAGCGATAGTAGTTTTGTTCACCTACACCAACCTCTTTACAAGCCTGAGCTAGTGTTTTTCCATTGGCAGTCAAAACTTCGACTTGACGCAATAACATCACAATTTGTTCCGGTTTAATACGTTGTCCTTTAGGCATTTTTTACTCCTTTTAGAGATAGATTATCAAAAAATCCTCTCTTTGGGAGTGGTACTAAAAATTAGGTCAGATCAAACATACACACGTTCATAAAAATACGAATTGAATATGTGTACTAGGTCTCACTACCCCGGGGGTCTTAAATCTTTTGGTCCATCCCCCTACCCCCAGACTTTTCGTGCCTAAACGGCTTAAAAACTTTTATTAATATAAGTATTTTAAAAAAAGATACTTCAATATAAGTGTCACGGTAAGTGTCACGGTTTGACAGATGAGTAATATTTAGAGTTTTGAATACGGGCCGAGAGCCTTCTATTAATTGGTCGGGACGGTGTGATTCGAACACACGACCCCTTGCACCCCATGCAAGTACGCTACCAGGCTGCGCTACGCCCCGACGATTTAAGATTGTATCAGTTTGATGACTTTGATTGAGTGGCGAGTTTGTTTAAATCGCCTAAGATATTGAAAACAGCTTCTAATTCAGCCCGGATCTGACCCTGGCTATCTAACTCCTCTAAACGATTTTTAGCACCATGGATTGTAAATCCATCGTTATAGAGTAAGTCTCTGATTCTTCTAATGAGTACTACCTCATGATGTTGATAGTATCTTCGATTGCCTCTTCTTTTTTGCGGCTTGAGCTGATTAAACTCCTGCTCCCAATAACGCAGAACGTGTGGCTTGACCGCACATAAATCCCCTACTTCACCAATTGTGAAGTATCTCTTGGCAGGTATCGCCGGCAAAGAAACCCGTTGGGAATCTTTGACATCGGTGAGAGAAAGTTCGGCAGGTAAATTCATCACTCAATTCTATTTCGTATCTACTTTATTATCAATCGCATCTTTTAATTTTTGACTCGCATGAAAGGTAACTACCCTTCTCGCACTAATCGGAATCTCTTGACCCGTCTTCGGATTTCTTCCAGGACGCGCCGTTTTATTACGTAACTGAAAATTACCAAAACCAGAAATCTTGACATCCACACCACGCTCTAAATGATGCGCAATGTTTTCAAAAAAAGCATCAATCAACTCTTTCGCCTCACGCTTATTAAGGCCAACATGATCAAAGATTGCCTCTGATAACTCTATTTTTGTTATGGTTGTTGGATTATTTTCCATTTTTATCTCATCAAATCCTATAGTTAGGAGTCTATGCTACCTTAATCTCGCTGAAAATTGAATAAGAACTTGATCTAAAAGTTGTTTAATTGCATTTTCAACGAAAGAATCCTGTAAAGTTTGCGTATCATCTTGCAAAACAACCCGAAAAGCCAAACTTTTCTCATCAATGTGCATGCCACTGAGTCTTTCCGGTGTGGGTCTAAACTCATCAAATAACGAAATTTCTTTGACTAAAGAAGGAGACGCCTTCTTGAGTGCATCTAAAATCTCTTGTGCCGGAATACTGGCTTTGAGAACAATCGCCAAATCGCGCTCTACCGCTTGGAACTTACTCGGCTCTTTGAGATGGGGCAAACCAATATCATCCATGGCATCCCACTCGAGTTCAAACAAAATCGGTGCTTGGGTAAAACCATACTCTTGTTGCCACTTGGGATGTAACTCACCCATGACGCCAATTTGCTCTAAAGTGCCTTTGGCATTCTTATGATAAATAATGGCACTTCTTCCTGGATGAAACGCAGGATGATCAAGTCCAGCTTGCGTAATGATGTTCAGTGGATGCAGAACTGCTTGAAGATCCGCTTTGACATCAAAGAAGTCCACTTTACGATTAGGTACGCCCCACTGCTCAGGAAATACATCTCCATAAGCCAGACCACTAATACGTACCGGTTGATGAACACCAGCGACCGACAGTGGTCCATCTTTGACATCGTTATCCTTGAGGAAGATTCTGCCAAACTCAAATAAACGCACCCGTGATGCTTTGCGGTTGAGGTTGCTCTTTAAGTTTTGTAAGAGTCCACCAAGCAAACTGCTACGCATAACGGCAAACTGTTCTGCTAAAGGATTTAATACTTGAATCGGGGTCTTATTGCCAGAGATATTCTCTTCTGATGCCTTATCAATAAATCCGTAATTAATGACCTCTTGATAATCTTGGGCAGCAAGTAAATGGCGCGTTGTATGAATCGATCGCTTTTGCTCAGGCTGAGAGAGTATGATTAATTGTGCAGATGGCGCAATCTCTGGAATATTTTCAAAACCATATAAACGCGCAATCTCTTCAATGAGGTCTTCTTCGATCTCTAAATCAAATCGATACAAAGGTGTCTCAACCACAATCGTTTCTTCTGGAGTACCTGTTTGTGATCTTGCGTAGGGGAAATCCAAACGATCAAAATAATCACAGATCTGATTACCATCCATCGCAATACCAAGAATCTTTTCAACACGCGCAACGCGCAGGGTAATTTGATGACTCTTGGGTAATTGATAGATCTGATCATCAAGTGGGCCAACCTGACCACCACAAATCTCCAAGACCAACTGAGCAACGTAATCTAAATATTTGACGGTTCTCTCTGGATCGACACCACGCTCAAACCGAAATCCTGCATCTGTAGAAAATTTCAGTTGCCGGGCTCTTCCCTGGATAGAATTAGGCCACCAAAAAGCTGACTCAATATAAATGTTTTGGGTATCTAAAGTCACAGCACTGTGATCACCACCCATAATGCCGGCAATACTCTCAATCCCATTGTCATCAGCAATCACACCAACGGGTAAAGTAACATCGCCTAAGCGAGGTTCTTGACCATTCAGTAAAAGTACTTTTTCATCGGGCAAGGCGAAGCGTACGTGCAGATCACCTTTGATCTTTTGTAAATCAAAAATGTGCGTCGGCTGACCCATCTCTAGCATGACGTAGTTGGAAATATCCACGAGCGCTGAAACACTGCGCTGACCACTGCTGGCTAAACGTTGAACCATCCAGTCCGGTGTCTTGGCTTTGGCGTTAACACCTTTCATCACTCGACCAGCAAAGCGACCGCATAAGGCAGTTTCGTGAACGTGCACTTTTAACTGATCATTAATCGTTACATTGATTTTAAAATGAGGACGCTCCATGAGTGGCGCACCCGTTAATGCACTCACTTCTCTAGCAACCCCAAAGACGGATAAACAATCGGCTTTATTGGGGGTGAGCTTAATCGTAAAAATCGTATCGTCGAGATTTAAGTACTCACGAATATTCTGACCATTGGGCGCATCTAAAGGCAGTTCATAAATCCCGGCATGATCATCACCCAGACCAATCTCTTTGCCCGAGCACAACATACCAAAACTCTCAACACCGCGCAGCTTACCTATCTTAATCTTGAAGGCTTTACCATCTTCACCTGGAGGCAACTCAGCGCCCACCATGGCGCAAGGTATTTTAATCCCTACCCTTGCATTGGGTGCACCACAAACAATTTGTAATGGCTCAGGTGATAAGGCACCCACCGAGACTTTACAAACGCGCAGGCGATCGGCATCAGGATGTTGAGTAGCTTCTAAAATTTCTGCAACCACCACCGAATGAAACGGCGGGGCTACTTGTTTCATCTCTTCAACTTCTAATCCAGCCATGGTCATACGATGACCTAACTCTTCCGTGGAGATCTGCGGATTGACAAACTGTCTGAGCCAGGATTCGGAAAATTGCATATGTTCTCTTTTGTACTAAGCCGGAAACTGACTTAAAAAACGCGTGTCGTTTTCGAAAAATAAACGTAAATCATCAACGCCGTAGCGCAGCATCGTTAAGCGCTCTAAACCTGAGCCAAAAGCAAATCCAATATAGTGCTCAGGATCAAGGCCCATATTACGAATGACGGAGGGATGTACTTGACCAGAACCTGAAATCTCGAGCCACCGGCCAGCTAACTTACCGGATGGAAAAGCCACATCAATTTCTGCAGACGGTTCTGTAAACGGAAAGTACGATGGTCTAAAACGTAAATGAAGATCATTGTTCTCAAAGAATGTTTTTAAGAAATGCGTATAGACTCCTTTGAGAGCCGCAAAAGAAACTTCTTTACCAATCCACAATCCTTCTACTTGATGAAACATCGGAGAATGCGTGGCATCACTATCAACCCGGTACGTTCTACCAGGAGCAATGACCCGAATATCGGGCATGTCATCTAA
>CAIQUZ010000103.1 GCA_903875135.1 uncultured beta proteobacterium
GCTAAGTTGAGCTTCTTCAACAGCAATGTTATAACGATCAGAGGTTTCTTTTGAGCCACGTTGAGTTTCAAATTCAGAGATGTTGGCACCTGAAACAAAGGCTTTTTCACCATTACCGCGCATGATACAAACACGAATATTTTTGTCAGCATCAATATCGTCGATCGCTTTTTTAAGCTCAATCCACATAGATAGACTCATGGCATTGTATTTTTCAGGATCTGAAACTTCAATATATGCAATATGTTTGTTTTTTGTGTAATTAATTGTGCCCACGAGGTATGTCCTTTATGTTGATATTTATGGAATATAGTGTTTTCGCTATTTTAAGCCTCAAGATCTATCCGGATGGAATTGATCGATATAGCAATTTCCATCAAATAATTGTTGTTCCATTTGATGGGCAAAATCTAGCAATGTCTTCTCTTGAAGAGGGCGAGCAATAGCTTGAATACTCACTGGGCGCCCTCGTGAATCATCTCCAATTGGAAAGCTGATAGAAGGTAGGCCTAGGAGGTTAACAAACCCCATAAACTGAAATAAGCTCAAGTAAGCCTCTCTAGAAAAGTCAGGGTGACCGATTTCGACTGATCCCCAGTTTGGCAGTGATTGACCAAGGCAGGGTATCAGCAAAATATCAGATGTTGATAGATATTTTTCGATAAATGATTCGGATTGTTGTTGACGAGAGTGAATGACTTGCTCATATTGAGCAAGAGAGATTGATTGGGCAATTTTTCCAACAGATTTAAGACCTTTTGGTGGATTTTCTGAAGCAATTTCTTTGGCGTATTGAGTACTAATTTCATATGCCATTACTATATTTGTAGCATCACATAGAGCCTTAAATTCAGTCAAATCTATGGGCTTAATAGATTTAAAACTCAGTAGAAATTGTTCAATGCTTGAAGATACTAATGGATCAATCATGTTTTTAGGTAGCCACGAACTGATCCGGGGAGACTGAATAGGTTTATCCAAAGGGTGGCTTGCAATAATTTCTAATATTACTTGCATGTCTTTTGCATATCTTCCTAAGATACCGATGGTGTCTAAGGATTTTGACAGTGGGTTAACACCTTTAAGACTAATTAGTCCAGCAGTGGTCTTGAGTCCGGTAATACCGCAAGTAGCTGACGGTATTCGTACGGAACCCGTAGTATCACTTCCGAGAGAAACATAGGACATTTTGGAAGCTACGGCTATTGCACTTCCACTGGATGAACCTCCAACCGCATAAATTTCGTTGAGTGGATTGATGCTTCTTGGAAAGTTAGGGTTTTGAGAAGTTGCACCACACGCATAAGGCGCCATCACTAGAGCGGCGAGATGTGATGCCCCAGCCTGCTCTAATTGCTGAATCACTTCAGCCATGGTCGTTGAGGTATTTTCAATGCCAGCGTGATGGCCAAAGCCAGGTTCTCGATCACGCAGATTAAATAGGTCTTTATGTGCAAAACCAACACCTAATAAGGGGCCTTTTTGGCCAACATTTGGCGGAAAAGTTTTTACGACGGCATGAAACTTTTCGTCCAAGACACTAATCTGAGCATATTGATGATGAAGTGCGGCAATAGGATCTACCAAGCCTTGCTGAATCATAGCTTGTAATTCGGTGAGACGAGCGGGAAGTGTGATCACTGAA
>CAIQUZ010000104.1 GCA_903875135.1 uncultured beta proteobacterium
ATTTGTGCCATGCAGTGTTATCTATGTTTTGAACTGCTACTTTACTGAAATAGTCTTTAACTCTAGAGTTAAGTATTCCCTCGATACCAATGTAAGTCTTCTGACTTCGCTGTCCTCTATCGACATACATAGTCTTATAGTTAGCGAGCGCTTCGACTGCTAACTTACCGAATGCGTGTTTTGGTGAAGCAATCTCACCACTCGCAATTTCAGTTTGTTTTGAGAAGTACCAATCTTTAGCAAACGCTTTCGCAGCCTCTATGTTCTTTTGCTTAGTTGAACTGCGTATGTACTTTCCCTTAAAGTGAAAACCACACCAATAAAACGGCGAACCAACTCGCATGAAGACATGCACTTTGCCATCAAGAATCGTTATAGAGTGCAATTGATTTTCATCAGACATAATTTTCTACACATAAGAGAATAGTCTGAAAATGATACTACCAAATATGAGAAATGTGTAGTCCGTGTGTAGTCAGTGATATTCTAAAATATGACGTATTCATAGGCTTTAGACGGCGAAATCGGTTGATTTCGAGTCAGGTACATTCGACCACTCTGCCACTTCTCCGAGTCATACAGTATATCTCTAATAGATCTTCAATTTAGTCAGTTCACTGAAGGAAGGGGATTTCTTTCGGATTTTTGTTAAAATTACCCTTATGGGAAATATCATGACAAAGGCCTTGACTCGAACGCTGTGGGTTGGATGGTTCTTCGCGAGTTTACTGACTCCGATGCTTACTCAAGCGCAAGCTTACTCCACACGCCCAGTTCAACTGATTGTGCCGTATGCGCCTGGAGGATCTTCAGATGTTATTGCCAGAACTCTAGTTCCTTATCTGTCGCAAGAGCTAGGAGTATCGATAATCGTTGCTAACCGAGGTGGCGCAAACACTGCTGTCGGGGCTTCTTTTCTTGCGCACGCGCCAGCTGATGGTGACACCTTAATGCTTGCCGATGTGGCATTAATACTCAATACTGCCATACATGGTAGCAGTGCTGGATACGACCCAATCATCGATTTCAAGCCCGTTGTGATGCTTGGTTCAGCACCGTTTGTATTATTTGTACAGATGCAGGCATCTAATAGTTCCAATTTGTCTGAATTTCTTTTAAAAGGAAAGTCAGGCACTTTGACGATTGCTAATTCAGGGCCGGGATCCTTGGGGCATCTTGGAGCAGAACTACTTCGATTGAAGACCGGACTACAAATTGTCAGCGTACCTTATAAAGGTGCCGGTCCTGCCATGACTGATACCCTGAGTGGGCACGTTGATGCAACATTCGGTAGTACGGCCTCCGGTATGCCTTTGGTAAAGAATAATCAGTTGCGTGCATTAGCGGTGGCAGCCCCTAAGCGACTTTTAGATTTTCCTGACTTACCAACGTTTGATGAACTGGGTATTGGGGGTGTCCATGTCTTAAATTGGTGGGGCATCATTGGACCTGTAGGTCTAAGCCGGGATAAAAGTGATCGACTTTACAAGGCTTTACAAAAAGTGGCGGCACAACCTGAAGTTCAAGCTCGTTTAGCAGGGCTTGGAATTAGCCCAACTTTGCTAGGATCTGACGCCTTCTCTGCTGCAATGAAAAATGATTTAAATTTATGGAAGCGGGTGGTTGCCGATGGAAAAATTAAGATTGAGTAGGAAGAGTGTTTTTTTGTGCAATCCATTCACCTAGCATCTGCTATCCTAACTGATAAAACAACTTAATCGAATATAAGAGACCTATGAACTATAGCCAATATCAACTTCCTGCGGTATTTTCACCTGTTTTAACGCCGATCGCCATAGACGGTGGTCCTGACTCAAAAAGACTCCTCAAACAATGTCAGTGGTTAGATCACAATGGTGTAGGTCAAGCAATTTTTGGCACCAACTCTGAGGCCAATTCTTTTTCGGCGGCACAAAAGATACGTACTTTAGAACAGCTCATCGCCGGCGGCCTCAATCCACGACATATGATGCCTGGAACAGGAGCTTGCTCGATCGATGAAACTGTTACGATGACCAAAGCCGCCGTAGATGCGGGTTGCTCTGGAACTTTGATGCTCACACCGTTTTACTATAAAGATGTGAGTGATGATGGTTTATATGGTTTTTATTCCAAGGTCATCGAAAAAGTCGCTGACAGTCGATTAAAGATCTATGTTTACAACATTCCGCCAATGACCAAAATCTCGCTCAGCGTACCTTTACTTCAACGTTTGGTAAAAGATTTCCCAAATACTGTCGTAGGGATTAAAGATAGTTCTGGTGATTGGGCCTATACCGAATCTGTCATCAAGGCATTATCTGCTGGTGGTTTTCAGGTCTATGCTGGTAGTGAGACTTTTTTGATGAGAACCCTGCGAGCTGGTGGTGTTGGGTGTATTTCAGCAACCGCTAATGTCAACCCTAAAGCGATTGCTGAATTAGCTGGACAATGGCAAGCCCCAAATGCTGACGAACGTCAAGCTGAGCTCGATGTAGTTCGATCCACTTTTGCTAAGTATCCAATGATTCCTGCCATGAAGTCTGCTGTGGCGCATTTTTCAAAAGATGCACACTGGGCGCATGTTTTACCGCCCCTCGTCGATTTAAAGCCAGATCAACAATCTGCTCTGATAGCTGATTTAGGGAAGATTCATTTTACGATGGCTGGTTTATAAGCTGATGAGCGAGCAAAACAAACCCAAAGGCATGACGAAAGGGCTCACGAGTTATGGTGATCTCGATTTCTCTTTGTTTTTGCGTAAAGCATTTATTAAAGCGATGGGATATGGAGATCAAGCCTTAGATCGCCCTATTATTGGTATTACCAATACGTTTAGTGATTTCAATCCCTGCCATGGTAATGTGCCACAGATAATCCGCGCGGTTGAGCGAGGGGTCATGCAAGCCGGAGGTATGCCGATGAGTTTTCCGACAATCTCGGTGCACGAATCGTTTGCTTATCCCACGAGTATGTATTTACGCAATTTAATGGCGATCGATACCGAAGAGATGATGCGTGCGCAACCGATGGATGCGGTCGTATTAATTGGTGGCTGTGATAAAACGATTCCTGCCCAGTTGATGGCCGCTGCCGCATTAGATATGCCCGTGATCGTAATACCGACTGGCCCCATGCTCACGGGAGAGCACAAAGGCGAGCGTTTAGGAGCATGTACGGATTGCCGAAGATTCTGGGGGAAGTTTAGAGCGGGAGAGATTGATCAGCAAGAGATCAATGACGTTAATGAAAAATTAGCACCGACCACAGGTACTTGTATGGTGATGGGTACGGCGAGTACGATTGCTTTGATGGTTGAGGCGATGGGTATGAGTTTGCCAGGAGCGGCAGCGATTCCGGCGGTCTATGCGGAACGTTTGCGCCATTCAGAAGATGTTGGTCGCAGGATTGTGGAGCTAGCTAGGCAGCCCATCACACCGAAAGAGGTGATGACACCGCAGGCGATTACCAATGCGTTGATTGTGTTGCATGCGATTGGTGGATCGACGAATGCCATTATTCATTTCACCGCAATTGCTGCGAAGTTAGGTATCCGTCTTGATTTGCAAAAGTTTGATGAATTAGGTAAAAAGATTCCGGTACTGGTTGATTTAAAACCAAGCGGCGATTTTTATATGGAGCACCTTTATGAAGATGGTGGTTTGATGGCCATCTTACAAGAATTAAAGCCATTTTTGCATCTCGATTGTTTAACAGTTTCAGGTAAAACGCTTGGTCAAGAAATTGATGCGGCTCCAGTGAAAGCCGTTCATCAAGTTGTGCGCTCTGCCAAAAATCCTGTTTATCCCGTTGGTGGACTCGCGTATTTAAGTGGTAATTTAGCACCACGCGGCGCAGTGATTAAACATGCGTCTGCCACCAAGTCGCTTCTGCAGCATCGTGGTCGAGCAGTCGTTTTTGAGTCCTTAGAAGATTTGACTAAACGTATTGATGATCCTCATTTAGATGTAACTGCGAATGATGTATTGGTCTTAAAAAATGCTGGACCTAAAGGGGCTCCAGGGATGCCTGAAGCTGGTTATTTACCGATCCCTAAAAAATTAGCGCAAGCTGGTGTGAAGGATATGGTGCGAATATCCGATGCCCGAATGAGTGGCACAGCGTTTGGAACGATTGTGTTGCACATTACTCCCGAAGCTGCTGATGGAGGTCCATTGGCGATTGTCCAAAACGGTGATTGGATTGTCTTAGATGTTGAACAGCGCCGCATCCATTTAGAGGTCGCTGATGAAGAAATCCAAATGCGATTACAACAATTACCCACATCAGTTGAAACGGTAAAGAGTGGTTATCGTAAATTGTATTTACAGACGGTCACACAAGCTGATCTTGGATGTGACTTTGATTTTATGATGCCGGAGTTAACGAGAGTAGCGCCGATTCCAATTGGTGATTAACTTTAGGTATGTAACTTGGGTATTTCAGAAAGATATAAAAGTAAGGTCAGCAACAATATAAAAATATTATTAGGGGACAACGATGTTTAAAAAATTTCTAACGATTTTGAGTTTATTGTTTCTATCAACACAAGTATTAGCGCAAAGCTACCCTAATAAACAGATTCGATTTGTGATTCCCTTTCCACCTGGAGGGGCGACCGATATTATTGGTCGTATTATTTCGATGGAGCTAAGCAAAACCTTAGGACAACAAGTCGTTGCCGATAATCGGGGTGGCAGTAGTGGGAATATTGGGGCAGATATTGTGGCCAAGTCACCCAACGATGGTTATACCTTGCTGATGGGGGCGATGACATCGCATGCCATCAATGCCAGTATAGAAAAAGCGACGATTCGTTACGATTTAGAAAAGGATTTGATGCCCATTGCAGTTGTTGGGGTTGTTCCCATGGTCATTGTAGTCAACCCAAAGTTGCCTGTATATAACATCAAAGAGTTTATTAGCTATGCAAAAGCCAATCCTGGCAAGGTCACCTTTGCCTCCTCTGGAGCGGGTGCTCCACAGCGTCTTGCCATGGAGATGTTAAAAAATGTAACGCAAATTGATATCTTACACGTTCCATATCGAGGCAGTGGTCCTGCGATGACAGATTTAGTTGGTGGTCAAGTCGTCAGTATGTCTGAGACATTACCTGCATCACAGCAATTTATTGAGTCTAAACAATTACGTCCATTAGCGGTGACAACTGCCTACCGTCTTAAGCCATTACCAGACGTGCCGACGATTACAGAAGCTTTAGGTATACCGAACTTTGATGTCGTTTCAATGTTTGGTGTGATGACTCCCACAGGAACATCACCCGCAATTATTCAACGAATTAGTGATGATTTGAAGGCTATCTTGCAAAAGCCCGATGTTCAAGAGAGAATGTTAGCGGCAGGGGTATTTGTTAATTACATGAATGCGAAAGACGCATCGGTAAAGTTGCATCAAGAGGTAGCGATGTGGGGAAAAGTGATTCGTGAATCGCACATTACGCCAGATTAATCAATAGAAGAACTATTCAAGGAATTGGTATGGAAAAAGAACATCAAAAGGCAACAGAAATAGAACGAAAATTAGAGCACGCTCTGACGCCGATCGGAAACTTTATGGTGGCCTCGTTTCATCATATTGCTTTGTTTGTGATTGGTTTAGCCACTTTTTGGTCAGCGGGATATGCTGTCAAGGAAATGTTTCATAAGACCCATGCATCAATAGAAGATTTATTGTTGTTGTTTATCTATTTAGAAATTGGAGCGATGGTTGGCATTTACTTTAAGACCAATCACATGCCTGTGCGCTTTCTCATTTATTTGGCGATTACTGCTGTGACGCGTTTAATTATTGATATTGTGAATGTTCGCCATGAAGCCACGATGGAGGTGATGTTTTTAGGAGGCACTATTTTGATTTTAGCGTTTGCTAATTTAGTTGTGCGGTATGCCTCGTATAAGTATCCATCAAAGGTGAATATTGAAGAAGATTAATCATGGCTAAATTTAGTAAATCCTTAGAGCGTTGGAATGATCGATTTTCTGTAGATCATTATTTATTTGGTCAAGAAGCCAATCATTATTTGGTGGAGCAACAAAAATACCTCAAGACAGGAAGCGTCCTAGCGATTGCTGATGGCGAGGGTCGAAATAGTATTTGGTTAGCACAGCAGGGCTTACATGTAGACGCCTTTGATTTTTCTCCGGTAGCCATCCAAAAAGCGCAGAAATTAGCTCAGAGTAAAGATGCTCAAGTCCATTTTATGTGTAGTGATTGGCAATCCTTTGACTGGGGTCAAGATCGATATGACTATGTTGTCGGCATTTTTTTTCAATTTGCTGACCCCCGGGATCGTAAGGAATTGTTTGCCAAGATGCATCAAACACTCAAACCTGGTGGTTTAATGATCATACAGGGCTATGGGGAAAAACAAATGGAGTACAAAACGGGCGGACCTGGTGTTCTAGAAAATCTCTACACAGAAGAACTACTCAAAAGTACGTTTAGTGATTATCAGGTATTAGATTCACGGACTTATGAAAAAGAAATTTCAGAGGGAGACGGACATGAAGGCATGTCCAGTCTCGTCGGTTTTGTTGGTAAAAAGCTTTAAACTAAACCCGTCAAATAAAACACACTAATAATAAAGAAGACGGCGGTCGTTTTAATCAAGGTGATATAGAAAACATCTTTATACGCCACCTTGTGGGTCAATCCGCAAACGGCGAGTAAAGTAATGACGGCGCCATTATGGGGCAAGGTATCCATACCGCCTGAAGCCATAGCCGCTACGCGATGAAAAACCTCTAAAGGAATGTGGTTTGCCTTTGCAGATTCCACAAAAAAGTCAGACATGGCAGCTAGCGCAATACCCATACCTCCGGAAGCTGACCCTGTGATACCCGCCAATGAAGACACGGTAATTGCGGCATTGACAAGAGGGTTCGGGATTGAGCGCAGTGCATCGGCCACTACTAAAAATCCTGGCAATGCTGCAATCACTCCACCAAAACCATATTCAGAGGCGGTATTCATCGCGGCGAGAAGAGCGCCACCAACAGCGGATTTTGTGCCTTCTGCAAATTTTGGTGCAACTTGTTTCCAGCCAAAGATGACTACCGTCAAGATACCAATGATTAATGCACCCTCTACTGCCCAAATCGCGGCAGCTTTATGCACATCAACTATTACAGGTTTTACATCACCAATGACTGCCGGAATAAATTCTGTTTGTTCACCATAAATGGCCGGTATTAAATCGGTAAACACTTTATTCATGACACCAACTAATACGAGGGGCAAGAGAGCGATCCAGGGATTGGGAAGTTTTTCTGCGGTATTAAAAGCTTGAGGTTCATTGGTGTGACCTTCGCCATAACCTTCACCTTTTGCGGCCGCTTTGCGGCGCTCAGATTCGAGATGCATCATGCCAAAAGTCAAAATAAATATCGCGCCAAGGATGCCTAAAATGGGAGCTGCATAAATATTGGTGCCAAAGTAGGAGGTTGGGATCACGTTTTGAATTTGTGGCGTTCCTGGTAAAGAGTCCATCGTATAAGCGAAAGCGCCTAGAGCAATCGTTCCAGGGATCAGACGCTTAGGAATATTACTTTGACGAAACATCTCTGCTGCGAATGGATAAACGGCAAATACGACCACGAACAGTGATACGCCGCCATAGGTCAAAATGTTACAGACAAGTACGATAGCAAGAATCGCCCGTTGACTTCCGAGTAGCTGAATAACGGTGGAGACGATCGATTTTGAAAATCCTGAGAGTTCAATCACTTTACCAAAGACGGCGCCTAATAAAAAAACCGGAAAATAGGACTTAATAAAACCGACCATTTTTTCCATAAATAGGCCAGAGTACATTGGTGCAACTAAATGGGGGTCAGTAAGAAGGACGGCACCGAGGGCAGCGATGGGAGCAAATAAGATAACGCTATATCCTCGATAAGCGATAAACATTAAAAATACCAATGCGGCAATGACAATCAAAAAATTCATTACGTCTCCTGTTGAATGATCTACGCTAATTACTTTTGTTTATCTTAGCCTTTTTAAATGACATTATTGACATGTCAAAAATAGGGGTATGGGCTCTTTGAGTCATGACTAAAATGCCTTCATATTCATTCATAGGATGTTCGGATAGATGAAACAGGTAAAGACGCCTATACAACCCGTTGATCTCATTATTGTGGGTGCAGGTCTTGCTGGATTAACCGTTGCACTTAACCTTGCACCTTATGGTCAGGTCATTGTGATCGCTAAATCTGACTTCGGCGAAACAGCTACAGCATGGGCGCAAGGAGGGATTGTTGGGGTTATGGATGGGAAAGACGGTATTGAGTCTCATATCCGCGATACGATGACTGCTGGTGCTGGGATAGTAGATGAATCAGTAGCACGATTCATCAGTGAGTGTTCTTGTGCAGCGATACAGTGGTTAATCCAACAAGGCGTCGCATTTACACAAGACCTTGATAGCCCTTTCGGATTGCATGTTACTCGTGAGGGTGGTCATACGCAACGCCGTATCTTTCATGCGGCAGATGCCACGGGTAAGGCGATTCATCAGGCACTTCTTTACCGAGCGCAGGTGCACCCCAATATTCAGATAATGGAACACTGGGTAGCAATTGATGTGCTTAAGAGTCGGCATATACTCGGTCAGATAAGTCAACACAACGAACCAAAAGGATCTCAGGATCGTTGTTTTGGCATCTATGCACTGAGTAAGGAACATCATGAAGTCATGGCCATACTGGCTTCAGATGTGGTGATTGCAACAGGTGGGGTTGGTCAGGCCTATCTGCATACTACCAATCCAATATCATCAACAGGAGATGGTATTGCGATGGCCTGGCGTGCAGGTTGTCGTGTGGCGAATATGGAATTTATACAGTTTCATCCCACTACGTTTTATCAACCTCGTAGCAGGAGTTTATTAATTACAGAGGCATTACGTGGTGAAGGAGCTTATTTAACTTTACCAAATGGTTTTCGGTTCATGAGCGAGTATGACGCACGTTTAGAGTTGGCGCCGAGAGATATTGTTGCTAGAGCGATCGATGCAGAGATCAAAAAACACCAATTAGAGTACGTACTTCTTGACGCCTCCCATCTTGGTGAAAAGTGGTTAAAAGAACATTTTCCGACAATCTTTGAGCGATGTTTGGAGGAGGGTATTGATATAAGCAAAAGGGGTATTCCCGTTGTACCTGCTGCGCATTACACATGTGGCGGAATCGTTGTTAGCCAAGACGGTCAAACGGATATAGCCCACCTTTATGCTGTTGGTGAGTCCACGTATACAGGTTTTCATGGAGCAAACCGTCTGGCTAGTAATTCTTTATTAGAATGCGTCGTGATGGGTCAGCGAGTTGCTCAACATCTACGCAATCATCCCTCGAACAGATACTCCTATCAAGCCAAGCTTTGGGCGCCTGTTGCCAAATGCTCGAAGCATGATTTGGCAGAGATGTCTCGACGACGGGATTGCTTACGTCACCTGATGTGGAATGAAGTTGGCATCGTCAGAAGTCAGCAAGGCTTAGAGCATGCCTTACAGGAGATTCAGAACATGCAGAATACAATCGGCGATGAATTTTATAACGATCAAATGCATCAGGAAGGGATTGAACTCAGAAATCTGCTCATTTGCGCAGAGTGCATTGTTCTTTGCGCACTTCTGCGATATGAGAGTCGGGGGACGCATTACAACCGCGATCGCCCCCATACCTTGATGCAATCAACAGCTACGATACTCACACCCTCGCGCAATTGAATCGCTAAGGGATTAATTTAAGCGTTCAAGAACCCTTAAAGAAAAGTCGATAGCGACTACATCTTTTGTTAGTCCACCCACTGAAATGCGATCAATACCAGTCATTGCCACTTCTCTAACAACCGTTAAATCAACGCCACCGGAGACTTCAATTTCTGCACGTCCTTGGTTCAGTTCAACGGCACGTTTCATATCTTCGATAGAAAAGTCATCAATTAGGATTTGCGTAGCTCCGGCTTGGATGGCTTCTTCAAATTCAGTGAGATTTTCTACTTCAACTTGAATCATTACACCGGATTGAAGCGCTTTTGCATTGGCAATGGCGGATGAGATGCCACCGGCAGCGGTGATGTGATTTTCTTTAATCAAAATACCATCATATAGTCCTAGACGCTGATTGAAGCCACCGCCAATTCGTACGGCGTATTTTTGCGCCTGACGCAGGCCTGGGATAGTTTTGCGTGTTTCTAAAATCTTGCAACCTTTAGGATTGACATGAATTCCGGCGATAGCATCTACATAAGCTCTAGTTGAAGAGGCGGTCCAAGAGAGTGTTTGTAAAAAATTCAGGGCGCTACGCTCAGCAGAAAGAAGGGCACGTGCGTTACAGGTGATTTCACAAACTACAGTTGCGTTTTGCATGATTTCGCCTTCTTCACAGAGCCAGTTGATGTTGGCGTCAGGATCGAGTGAAGTGATACACAACTCAAACCAAGCTTGACCACAAATCATTGAACCATCTTGTTTAATGACAACTTGGGCACGCACGACTTGGTCATGAGGAATCAATTTGACGGTCCAGTCTCCGGTGCCGATATCCTCCATCAATGCGTCCTCAACGTTGCGCGCAAGTGCGGCAACTAAGTTTTCATTTGCTTCAAACATACTTTCCTTTTTGAATGTTTTTATGCCGCGCCTATATTTTTGATAAAACCATGTTGAGCTTGCGCTAACAACTTGGAATTATTTTGGGTAAATGTTAACATGCGCTCAATGCAGTGAGAAGCTTTTATTCGTAAGGATTCCTCAATATTAATATCTCCTGATAGATTTTGTAAGCAGTTGGATAAATGAGTTAGCCCATTCATTGCCATCCATGGACAGTTGGCACAACTTTTGCACGTGGCACTTTGACCAGCGGTTGGAGCTTCAATCAGGGTTTTGGTAGGGGCGAGTTGTCGCATGCGATGCAAAATGCCTTGATCGGTGGCAATGATATATTCCTGTGCATTGCCATCTATAACGGCTTTGATCATTGCCGAAGTAGACCCTACTACATCCGCCATGGCAATCACTTCGGCTGGTGATTCAGGATGAACCAACACTTTCGCGAAGGGATGTTGTTGACACAGTAGATCGAGTTCACGCGCTTTAAATTCATTATGAACAATACAAGTACCATCCCAGATCAACATATCAGCTCCAGTTTGATCATGGATATAACGGCCTAAGTGACGATCTGGCGCCCAAAGAATTTTTTCTCCTTGTTGATGAAGTTGATGGACGATTGCCAAGGCACAGGAACTAGTGACCATCCAATCTGCGCGCGCTTTGACCGCAGCACTTGTATTGGCATAAACCACCACAGTTCGATCGGAATGACGATCACAAAAGCGATTGAATTCGGTGGCTGGACAACCGAGGTCGAGTGAACAGCTAGCCTCAAGATCGGGCATTAGAACTCTCTTATGAGGGGATAATATTTTAGAAGTTTCACCCATAAAACGAACCCCAGCAACCACCAGAATTTGTGCGGGATGATCTCGACCAAACCTAGCCATCTCTAGCGAGTCGCCAACAAACCCGCCTGTATCAAGGGCTAGGTCTTGAATATCGCCATCAACGTAATAATGCGCCACGATGACTGCATTCCGCTTTTTTAATAGAGTTTGAATCTTATTTTTCAAGCGGGTTTTATCCATAAAACTTAAAGAAACTGGTGTTTTTGCCCAAGCTTGAGCGATACAGGTAGGTCCGTCGATACGCGGCAATGCAAATTCGTAAGCTTGAGTGAGGTTCTTCATGGTTATTTTTCATATATTAGAGGACTCAAATTATCTTCTCTAAAACAAAACCTTTTTATCAATGATGTTTCATTTCTATACAGGGACTGTTAAAATCTTTCTTCGGAGGTATGACCATGCAACGAATGATGTTATTAGCCAAGTTACACCGTGTTACTGTGACGCAGGCGGATTTAAATTACGAGGGATCTTGTGGGATTGACGAAGATCTTTTAGATGCGGCGCAGATGCGTGAGTTTGAACAGATTGAGTTGTATAACATCAACAATGGCGAGCGCTTTTCCACCTACATCATTAAGGCTCCACGTGGCTCTGGTGCCATTGCTTTGAATGGTGCGGCGGCACGCAAGGCGCATCTTGGGGATCCTTTAATTATTTGTACATATGGCTCGATGAGTGACGAAGAATCAGCCCAGTTCTTGCCCAAGATTGTCTTGGTTGATGCGAACAATCGTATCAAAGAGATTAAAGCAATGACGATTTAGAACAATTAATCTGATTCATTTATTAGAACGGTAATCGTGCGTCGGGTTTTGCTGCTAGGATAGCCTGCTTAAACGACGTTTGGATTCGTTGAATTGCGATTTCCGAATCGGCCTCAAAACGCATCACGACGACGGGTGTTGTATTTGAAGGTCGGGCCAGCCCAAAACCATCAGCGTATTCCACACGAAGGCCATCAATGGTATTGATTGACTGCGCTCCTGCAAATTGAGCGTGCGCTTTCATGTGGTCTAAGATAGTAAAAGGCTCGCCCTCAGCACAAGGAAGTTGAAGTTCTGGAGTACAAATCGCATCAGGAAGTTGGTTGAGGGTTTGATTAGGGTCTGCTTCCTTGGATAAGATTTCTAAAAGGCGAGCGGCGGTATATAGGCCGTCATCAAAACCGTACCAACGATCTTTGAAGAAAATATGGCCGCTCATTTCTCCGGCGAGTGGGGCCCCAGTTTCTTTTAACTTCGCCTTGACCAAAGAGTGTCCTGTTTTCCACATCAAAGGAACTCCGCCATGATCTTTGATCCATATACCCAAGTTACGAGTGCATTTCACATCATAGATAATCTGCGCACCTGGGTTGCGTGATAAAACATCTTTTGCATAGAGCATCATTTGACGATCAGGAAAGATCACAGAGCCATCTTTGGTCACTACCCCTAAGCGGTCGGCGTCGCCATCAAAAGCTAGGCCTAATTCGTTATTCGTATTCGCGAGCTTAGTCATTAAATCTTGAAGGTTTTCAACATGAGCAGGATCAGGGTGGTGGTTGGGGAAATGGCCATCGACCTCACAGAACATTTCGTCAACTTCGCAACCGAGCGCTCTAAATAATTTCCCAGCAAAGGCACCACCAACACCGTTGCCGCAATCCACGGCAATTCTCATCGGTCTAGCTAAATGGATGTCACTCTTTATTCTTTCTAAATAGGAAGGAAAAATATCAAATTCGGAACGAGTAGCTGGTTGTTCGGGAGCAAAATTTTGTGCCACAATCCGTTCATATAAAGCTTTGATTTGTTCACCGTAGATCGCTTTACCTCCTAGTACCATTTTGAAACCGTTGTAATCAGGTGGGTTGTGACTACCAGTAATCATCATCCCTGACTGTGCTTGATGACCATTAATCTGTAGATGGGTACCAAAATACACCATCGGTGTTGCTACCACGCCTAAATCAATGACACTAATCCCTACACTCAGAAGTCCCTTGGTCAGGGCTTGCATTAAGTCTGGGCCCGATAGACGACCATCACGACCCACCACGATGATGGATTCACCCTGTTCAATCATGGTAGAGCCAAACGATTTACCAATCAAAAAGGCTATATCAGAATTCAGAGTTTTATCAATAATCCCACGGATATCGTAAGCTTTAAAAATGGATGGAGATAAAGAGATGGTCATGATGAGGAAGGGGTATTTTTTAACCACATAATACGATCAGCTGTAACGGGGTTGAGGTGAGAGAGATCACTTTGAGGATCACTTAAAGCAGATTGAATAGGAACGGCTAATTTTTTACCAAGTTCAACTCCAGGTTGATCAAAAGAATTAATGCCGTACAACAAACCTAAACAAAAAGTGCGGTGTTCATAAAGGGCCATGAGGGCACCTAGATGAAATGCATCTAATCGGGGGAGCCAAATAATATTATTTGGACGCTTACCAGGGTAGTAATGATTAAGATCTGTGGTATGTCCTTGACCGATGGCAAAAGCTTGAGACTGCGCTAAGCAATTGGCTAATAACTGTTCATGATGCGAGCGATGATTTTCAATATTACTCATAGACTCCCGAACCGCGATGAAATCAACAGGGATGATTTCTGGGCCTTGGTGTAGCATTTGGAAAAAAGAGTGCTGAGCATTGGTTCCTGGAATACCAAAAATGACAGGGGCACTAAAGGGGACTGGTTGACCATCGAGTCCTGCGGTTTTGCCATTACTTTCCATCTCTAACTGTTGCAACCAGTTGGGGAAAAGTTGGAGAGACTGAGCGTATGGGATGATTGCTTGCGATTTCACACCATGCTGCTTTTGATGGAAGTAGAGCGCTAACCCTAATTGCAGGGCCTGGTTATGTTGATCTTCACTCTTCAGAAAGTGTTGATCCATCGCATGCGCACCAGCCAAGAAATCTTGGTAAGTTTTAAAGCCAAATTGAAGTGCGATGGGTAAGCCGACGGCTGACCAGACGGAAAAACGTCCTCCGACCCAATCCCAAAAAGGGAAAATATTTTTTTCCATCACCCCAAATTGTTTCGCTAACTTAGGATTGGCGGTAACGGCATAGATCATTTTAGAAATTTGAGCGGATTTGATTCCCTTGGCAATTAACCAGTTGATGACTGCACTAGCATTTTGCAAAGTTTCAACGGTAGTAAAGGCTTTTGATACAAGGATTAAGCGCGTACTGAGCGGTTTTACTTTCTCGAGGATATTGGCCAAATCTGCGCTATCGACATTTGACAAAAAGTGAACTCGAATCGACGGCTTCTCTGATGTATTGGATAGTCGCAAAGCATCACAAACTAGCCTTGGACCAAAATCTGAGCCACCGATGCCAATATGAATAATATCCGTGACACCTAAGAGTTGATTGCTCGCTTGATCCATTTGACGCCAAACTTCGGCGATGTTTGGCATGACGTCAACATCCTCGACCATGACGGGTGTTTCTGAGATATTTCTGAGGGCGGTGTGAAGGGCTGGGCGTTGTTCGCTTGTGTTGATTTTTTGACCGTTAAAAAGGTCATTTTTTTTCTGTGTCAACGCAACTTTTTTTGCTAACGCAAATAAGTCGCGCCAATTAGCGTCAGTAATTTGGGCAAAACGCGTATCAATGAGAAGGGGGGAATCCATAATTGATGAAATGTCATCGTTCAATTTATATCAGTTGATTTTAACCATCAATCAAGAAACTTCATCAAATTGTCAAATTGGGCGCTAATTCACCGTTGCTCCAGTAATTTTGACAGCTTCTGCCCACTTGGACAGGTCTTGTTTGAGGACCTGATTAAAATCTTCGGGAGTATTGCAGACGACCTCGACCCCTAGGGCTTGCATACGGCTAATAAATTCTGGATTTTGTGATAAAACTTTTAGTGCTTTGTAGGTTTTATCGATGACATCAGAAGGGGTTCCGGTTGGCACGGCTAGGCCATTCCAAGTCGATGTATGAAAACCTGGATAACCTGATTCTGCGATGGTTGGTATTTGCGGAAAAAGTACACTGCGCTTGAGTCCGGTTGTTGCCAGCACGCGCACTTTGCCGCCTTTAAACGGCTGGTTAGCCTCTGCGACATTCGCAAAGTACATAGGAACTTGTTCACCCATCACGTCGGCAATTGCAGGAGCTCCCCCTTTGTATGGCACGTGTAACATTTTAAGTTTGGCACGATGATTAAATAACTCTGTGGTGAGGTGGCTTAAGGTGCCACTTCCTGCGGAGGCATATGCAATTGCATCTGGACGAGCGCCAATATAGCTAACAAACTCTTTTAAATTCGTCGCTGGAAAATTATTGGCAATCGCAAGTGCAAATTCATTACTGGCGATGATTGAAATTAGCTGAAAGTCTTTGACTGGATCGTAAGTTGTTTTTGTCATGGCTGGCAAGACGGCCATTTGTGGCAAGACGGCTAAAAGAAGTGTGTAGCCATCTGGGGCTGACTTAGCAACAAAGTTGGTTGCAATTGCGCCGTTGGCGCCCGGTTTGTTTTCAACAACAAAGGGTTGACCAAAAGTTTTGGTCAGTTCATCTGCCGTGATACGTGCGATGCTATCTGTATTCCCGCCGGCAGAAAATGGAACAATGATTTTGACAGATCGATTTGGCCAAGATTGCCCAAACGATAGTGTTGAAAAGAAAACGATGAAACCAAAGAGTAGTGAGCGCATAAAGTATTTATTCAGAAGTTGAAAATTGACGAGGGCGATTATTTTTAAATACGAGGTAATGACCTTTAAACCAAGGTTTAACGGCTAATCGATCGCGCCAAGGCGTCGTTCGAGCTTTGGCACGTGCTGGAGATTCAAGGGCTTTATTGGTTTTGAGGTAATGCAACGCCATCCGGTTAAATGTTTGAGGTGCCCCATCAATAACTTCAAAGCGGCGTGTTCCAACCCAGTCTGAGCATTCGAGTAAGACGGGCACATGATCTTCCGAGTACCAGCCATCAAAATCAGCTTGATCTTCCTGTGGTACTGAAAAAAAGACCGCGTAGATATATTGCGCATGAGATAGGGGATCGTCAAGACCTGCTTGCCATTGCTCTCCCAGGCAGACTCCAATGTAACGTGTAAAACCAGAGACCGAACCTAACATCTTTTTAGTGAGTTCACTTGGCTGATTTTTAACGACATCATATTCTTGAGATTTGAGATTTTCTGCCGAACTCATTTCGTAGACAGCGAGGTAGTTACGGAGATCGTCCTCTGTTTTATATCGCTGAGCAGAAACAAAGCCGGGAACAGCCATGCGAAGAGGAATGTGCTCTGTGTCATACCATTCGTTAAATTCTGCTTCGAGATCAAGTGGTGGGGACATTTCTGAAAAAAGAACAGTTTTACCGAACAATTTAGAGCTCCTTAAAAATTCTGAATAGATGTCTTACAATGAATGAACATTCTATACGGTACAGAAGCAAGATCAGTATTTTAAAAGTGAGAAAAGAGACTTTATGCAATTAGAGATACGTAAGTGGGATTTTCAGGTTGAGGAACATATTGATATCCATCAACCCAAACACCCGCTAGTCAAGGCTGCAGTCATTGTGATCTTGAAAAATCCTTATGCTGGAAAGTATCAAGAAGATCTTTCAGAGTTGATTCTGGAGAGTGCCCAACTTGGTGCAATGATCGGTAAAAAGATTGTTTCACTCATGGGCAACCACCCAATTCAGAGTTATGGTAAGGCGGGCATTGTCGGTGTTGATGGCGAACAGGAAATTGTCAATGCGTTACTAACGACGACCTTTGCCAATCCCATTCGTGAGGCAATTGGTGGTGGTCAGGCATGGATTTCTTCATTTACCAAAGTTGGTGGTCCTGGGACATCGATTGATGTTCCATTAGCTCATAAAGATGCTCTCTATGTTCGTTCTCATTACGATGGTATGTCGTTGACACTTCACGATGGTCCAATGCCTGATGAAGTAGCGATTATTTTCTGTGTCGCCAGTCGTGGCCGAATCAATGCAAGAGTTGGTGGATTGGCGGTAGAGAAGATCCAGGGTCAAGATGGCTTAATTTAATAGAGAGAACAAATTCATGAAAACAGCAATTGTTAATATTAAAAAAATCATCTCTGGTGATTGGCGCGATCCGATTGTTGAGGGCGACTCGATCTTGATGGCAGATGGCAAGATCGTCGCCGTCGGTAAAGTTGATGCCAAAGACATTGACTCCGCTGATGTTGTTATTGATGCAGATGGTGCAACAGCGGTTCCGGGTTTGATTGATTCTCAGGTTCACAATACGTTTGGAGATTACACTCCCCGCCAAAAGACGGTTGGCTTTTTAGAAAGTTACGTTCATGGTGGAACGACGACTTGTATTAGTGCCTCGGAAGTTCATGTCCCAGGAAGACCTAAAGACCCGGAGGGGGTTAAAGCTTTAGCACTTGCAGCCAAGCGTTGTTTTGATGACTATCGCCCTGGTGGCATGAAAGTATTTGCAGGTTCCATCATTCTTGAGCCGGGTTTAACGGAAGCTGATTTTCAGGAGATGGCTAAAAAAGGGATTTGGTTAGCTAAGGCAGGATTTGGCGCAGTGAAGTCGCCGTATGACTATGCACCAATGGTTGCTTGGGCAAAGGCGGCAGGGATGATCACTACGGTGCATACCGGTGGTTCATCTATTCCTGGGTCATCAGGTATTTGGGTGGATCACTTACTCAAGATGCAGCCACATGTTTCTTTTCATGTGAATGGTGGACCTGTGGCAATGCCAGACGCTGATTTCCCAAGGATTGTGAATGAAAGTCAGATTGCTTTGCAAATTTGTACTGCAGGTAATTTAAGAACTGCATTACTGATTGCTAAGCTCGCGATGGAAGCGGATCAATTTGATCGCTTTTTAATCGCCACGGATACACCAACGGGGAGCGGCATTATGCCGTTGGGCATGTTGTACACCATTACGCATTTGTGTAGCTTAATGAACATGTCAGTGGAGTCAGCTATTGCTGCGGCGACGGGCAACAATGCCACTGTATACGGTATTAATAGTGGATTTTTAAAACCAGGCAAAGAAGCTGATGTGGTGATTTTAGATGCGTGCGTTGGTGGATCTAAAGATAATGCAACGGATGCAATTCGTAATGGTGATATACCAGCGGTTGCTGCGGTAGTTACTGCAGGTATTCCTCGTTTTGTGGGTAAGAGTAGAAATACTCCAGCACCGATGAAGAGCGTACGAGTGATTCAGAATAAAGTTCCACAAGATTTCACAGGAAGTGCCCATTAATGAAACAAATGCATGTGGTTGTGGTTGGAGCAGGTCCTGTTGGTGTTGTAGCAGCAATTGCTGCTGCTCAAAAGGGTTTTAAGGTAACATTGTTAGATTCAGCTTTCGAGGTTGATCACAACCCGCGTGCTGCTACTACTCATCCGTCAACGCTTGATTTTATTGATCAGGTCGGACTGATTGATGAGTTTGTTCAACAAGGCTTAGTCGCTAGGTATTTTCAGTTTTGGGACCGAGATACTAAATCCAAGGTGGCTCAGTTTGATCATGAATTACTCAAAGATGAGACTAAGTTTCCCTTTGTTGTTCAAACTGAGCAGCATAAGTTAGTCTTAATGGGACTCAAACGACTCGATACATTGACAGACGTTACCTATCAATTTGGTATCAAGGTTACAGACCTCATACAACATATTGATCATGTTGTTCTGACGACAGAGATAGATGGTGAAATAGGGAAAATTACAGCCGATTATGTCATCGGCGCTGATGGTGGAAAAAGTACCATTCGCAAACTTCTAGGTATTGAGTTTGAAGGCTATACATGGCCAGAGCGTTTTATTGTGTTAACGTCAATCCATGATTTTGAGAAGTCCATGGGTTGTTGTTACCGGAATTATTTTGCGGGATCAAACGAGTGGGCGAATTTATTTAAAGTGACTGGTGATGATTACAAAGGTCGCTGGCGTGCGGTATTTCC
>CAIQUZ010000105.1 GCA_903875135.1 uncultured beta proteobacterium
ACCAATGTCACCAATCCATACCATATCAGGTTTTGCGTCTTTAATACGAGCTGCAATCGTTCCAAAATCTTTATTACCAAAATCCCACTCTAAATAAAGTACTTCTTTCAAACCTTTTGTTTTTGCGACATCTCGGGCCCCAACGGTCATAAAGTAAATCGATGGGAATTTAGAGGTGACAATCGCAATTGTTTTTGGTGGATTAGGTACTGTAGCAACCGCATCAAACACAATTGATGGCGAACTTTTCTCAGGATGAGGCCCTAAGGCCCAAGTCGGGAATTGCTTGTCATACTTGGCTTGATTTGGAATACCAAAGGTATGATGAATCAACACTTTGTCGTAACGCTGAGCAACACCCATCGCAGACAGAATCGCTCCCGTTGCATAAGGTCCCATCAGTAAATCGACTTTATCACTCGTCAGTAGTTGCTCGTAAAGCGTTCTGGCAACATCGGGCTTTGACTGGTCATCTTTAAGGACCCACTCAATTTTTCTACCCAATAAACCGCCACGACTATTCATGTCTTCAATCGCGATTTCCCCAACAATCTTATGCACAATGCCGGTTGCGGCTAGCGGCCCAGTCAATGCCAAAGTACTACCAATTTTAACGGGCGCCTTAGCATCTGCAGCTAAAGCGGAAAAGCCAATACCTATACTGCTCAGTAAGACGAGTGCTATAGAACTTTTTAATAATTTTCGTGTGTTGTTTCTCATTGTTATAGTCTCTTTATTGTTTGATGACGGTAAAAATATTTAAGGCTTTTTTCTATTTGATAAGAACTTTTCGCCTTCAACTTCAAAGTTATGTCCAAAGTCATGCGTCACATCTGGGCCCCAAGCATATAAAGAATCATCAGGTGGATGGTTTTTTGCCGGCCAATCAATATCATGCGGAATAAAGTCAATATCAAAGGAATACTCTGCGAAGCTACCCCATGGATCTTGAACATATCGAAAGTAATTCGACCCCAATACATGACGACCAACTCCCCAACCTTCAGTAAAGCCAGCATCACGCATCTGCATCGAACCAAATCCAACATCATCGATGGACTCAACTGCCCAACTCGTGTGATGATATCCGTAATCTTTTGATTTCAACATCGCTAATAAATGGTGATCACTGCCGTGCGGACTGTGCACAAATGCAATCAAATCCTCACCAGCAGAATCAGATAGTTTTAAGCCGAGTACTTTTTCATAAAAGGCTAAAGAGTCATCTACGTTTTTAGTAAATATTAGTACGTGCGATAAATGCTTTGGATGAACTTTGTGAACCTTCGATTTGTTCGGTGAGCGACCTGCACCATTGGACTCTGGTGTAAATTTTCTAATCGGCGGAGATGAAGGGGAAGTTTTTTCAGCAACACGTATCTGCAGAGGAAAACCATCTGGCGTCAAAATCCAAATACCATCACCCTTAGGATCAGGAGATGGAATCAACGCAATACCCAGGGTTTTTAAGTGCTCTTTAAATGGCTCAAAATCTTCTGGATAAACGCCAAAGCTTAGCCATTGCAAACGCTTTTTAGGACCTTTAATAATTCGTCCAAAACAGTGAGGGTGATCGACAGCATAAATCTCTAACTCTTCACCAACACGAACAACCTTTAATCCAAACAGCGTATAAAACTCTTCAGCCACATCCAAATCCGGAACGGCAAAAACAAATTCATTAATCGAATGCGCCGCCAAAACACCTTGGCGACGGGTTTGAGCGACATGAGCCGCTATTAAAGGTTTATTCATTAGGTCTCCCAATTTAATTTCAATGAGATTTTTTATAAAAAATTCATTTAAACCATAGATCTTAATTACGTTATATCTACTTACTTTACCTTAAATCGGAGGTTTTCGACAAGATTTCCTGTGAAAGAAACTCATGCAAATTTTCATCAGGGTAAACACTTACAGAGGTTAAAGAGCAAATCCGTTTAAAAAAACCCACCGAGGTGGGTTTTTGCTTGGATCATGATTTAAACACATCAGGAACGTACATTTCTGGAGGCACAGGCCCACGGATGTAATCTGGGTTGTGGACGCGCTCAGGTAACACCACGTGAGGATGCTCTACCTCACCATAAGGAATTTGTGACAATAAATGTGAAATGCAGTTAATACGCGCTTTTTTCTTGTCATTGCCATCAATAATCCACCAAGGAGAAGTCTTCGTACTCGTCATCTCCAACATGTGCTCTTTGGCCTTGGTATAAAGCTCCCAACGTGCCCGTGATTGCAAATCCATTGGCGAGAGTTTCCACTGTTTCAAAGGATCGTTAATACGCATCATGAAACGTAAATGCTGCTCATCATCCGTAATCGAGAACCAATACTTAATCAAAATAATCCCCGAACGCATTAACATATTTTCAAACTCAGGAACGTCTTGGAAGAACTGTTCATATTGTTCATCCGAACAAAAACCCATTACACGCTCAACACCGGCTCGGTTGTACCAGCTTCGGTCAAATAAAACAATCTCACCGCCAGCTGGAAGATGCGGGGTATATCTTTGGAAATACCATTGTGTTCTTTCACGCTCGTTGGGTGCAGGAAGTGCTACCGTGCGACAGACTCGTGGATTCAAGCGCTGAGTAATACGCTTAATAGCACCTCCCTTACCAGCGGAATCACGCCCTTCAAAAATGACGAGCACTTTGAGTTTTTTATCTAAGACCCAATCCTGCAACTTGACTAACTCTCCCTGCAAACGCAAGAGTTCTTTAAAGTACTTTTGACGGGTGGCACGATGCTCTTCTGTATCAGCTCCACCACCTAAACGATCATCATCTAATTCAAGCTCTAACTCCTCATCAAAGCTATCCAGCATCTCTTGGTGGATACGACTACTGAAATCGGTATTGTCCATGTAAATCACCCTTAAATTGTAAGTTTTTATAGTTTCTCAATTATTTGTTACATTTAAGTGAATATTCATTTATTGTGTCATTAGCCTGATTCATCAGCTTTTCTTATTCAAACGATAAGATTATTTATATTTACTTAGGAGATCAACATGTCAACAAAGAAAGTCGCACTCGTCACTGGCTCAACCAGTGGTATTGGCCTTGGTATTGCAAAAAAGTTTGCCTCTGAAGGTATTAACATTATTCTCAATGGCTTTGGCGACGCTGCTGCCATCGAAACGATCCGCGCCGACCTCGCTAAAACACATGGTGTTGAAGTTCGTTACAACGGCGCAGATATGTCCAAACCCGATGAGATCGCTGCCATGATTCAATCGATTGAATCTGAATTTGGTGCAGTAGATATTATTGTTAATAATGCGGGGATTCAACACGTTCAACCCGTTGAAGACTTTCCGATTGAAAAATGGAATGCGATTCTCGCCATCAACCTCTCTGGTAGCTTTCACACCATTCATCATGCACTGCCGAAGATGAAAGCTAAATCTTGGGGCCGCATTATTAATATCGCTTCTGCTCACGCACTTGTCGCTTCTCCTTTCAAATCAGCCTATGTTGCCGCTAAACATGGAATCGCTGGACTCACAAAAACTGTGGCACTCGAAACTGCGACATTTGGTATTACGATGAATGCGATTTGCCCAGGCTATGTTTGGACACCTTTAGTTGAAAAACAAATTCCTGATACCGCTAAAGCGCGCGGCATTACTGAAGAGCAAGTCATCAATGATGTTTTATTGCACTCACAACCAACAAAGAAATTTGTGACGATCGAACAAGTGGCAGCGCTTGCTTATTTCCTCGCTTCAGAAGATGCTGCCTCAATCACTGGCGCCATCATCCCAATTGATGGTGGTTGGACTGCTCAGTAAATTGTTTTACTTGAATCAATCATGCTGTCTTGAATCATCAAGACAGCATTTTTATACCCGAAATACTTGAACAATTAAGTGGCATCAGGCTGCTTACCCGGCGCCGCTAATATAAAAGCATCGAGTTGCATACAATTGGCCTCAATCTTCGAGATGAGTGGCCAACGACCTAAGTCTACTTTGAAACGACGTGCGCTTTCAACTTGAGGGACCAAATAAATATCTGCAAGTCCTGGGACCTCACCAAAACAATATTGACCATGTAATTGATGACGTTCTAATAAAGCTTCAAAAGCATCAAAACCATCTGTAATCCAAGTCTGACACCATGCATTGATAGCCGCCTCATCTTGACCTAATTGATGACGAAGTCGCTCTAATACTCTACGATTATTGAGCGGATGCACATCACAACCCACAATCGCCGCTAAAGCACGAACATAGGCACGATGCATCGGATCCTTTGGCAAAAATGGCTGATTTGAATACGTCTCCTCTAACCATTCAAGTATCGCTGGAGACTGCGTCAAACTCATTGTTCCATCGACAAGCGCGGGGACCAAGCCTTGAGGATTTACCGCTTTAAACTCTGGGCCAAGATGTTCCTCTGTACGTAAGTCAACAGGAATGTACTCGGTGGTGACCCCTTTTAAATGTAGAGCAATCCGTAATCGATGGGAAGTACCACTACGAAAAAAACTATAGAGTTTCATCATGTTAAATACTTCACTTATTTTTTACTACGGTTTTCAAAAACACCTAACTTACGGTGCAGTGGTGTCTCATCCGTAATAAAGAGACAGGTGGGCTCGCTAGACAAATTTTTGAGGGTAATCGGCGTATACCCCGGTGCACAACACGTATCAGCCTGTTGTAATGTATAAGATGTACTTTCAATCTGCACCTCACAAGTACCTTCAATCACATGAAACACCATCGATGGGGAACGTACAGGCAAACTCAAACTCTGATGAGGCCTCAACATAAGGGCGTAATAGCCTAAAATATTTTCTGAATCATCACCTGTTTCAGGATTCACATAAGTAACCGACACCATCTCTACCACAGGCTGTACTTTGGCTATGTTCTCGAGAGTTTGACGGACCAACGTCCATGGGTAACGATACATCGGGTATGGTTTTTTTGAACGTTCAAACATCGGCGATGGAACAACGCCACCAGTGGAATAAAAAGCTTCATTTGAGGCAGTGACATTCTCTTGCTTTGCGCTATCAACGTGATAAGAAACTTCCAAATAATATGCCAAGGGCAAATCTAAAACATCTAACCAAATCACAGGATCTTGTCCATCATGGCCGTGCTCATGCCACAAACCCGTTGGCGTCAGAATTAAATCGCCACGATGCATATAACATTTTTCACCTTCCACGGTCGTGTAAGCACCCTCACCTTCAACAATCATGCGAATCGCATTAGGCGTATGGCGATGGGAGGATGCCCACTCACCCGGCAATAGTAATTGCATTCCCAAGTACATGGCAGGACTAGCTTGCATTTTTTCTAGGGTGTGACCTGGGTTGGCCAAAACCAAAACACGGCGCTCTGCTTTTTCAATCGGCGTTAAATCACCCGCCTGCAAGAGCAATGGTCGAATATCAAGGTATTTCCATAAGGTTGGCACGGTATGTGGCCGGGGTTTATGCGCCGGCATCACGCCCCTCAAACTCGGCCAAAGTGGCACTAAGTTAAGTTGGGTCAATGCATCTCGATATGCTTGAGGTAAATCTTCTAATCTGCCTAGATCGCTCATGGTGATTCTCCATTGAAATTTAATGTATTTATTTAGCTAAACAATTTTCTACTTTCCAACCATACAACCATTCTATCGAACGATAAAAGTCTGCTTGCGTTTTATTCTTCCATAAATCATTTCGAACCAAGCGCTCAACACCTTGCGCATGATACAGTTTGCCCATCTCGCGCGAGGATAAAACAATCCTCGCCGTTCTGGTGATTCGAGAGCGTTGATATAAATCAAAGGCTTTTTCAAAATCCAAATTCGAAATCGTATCGCACTGTTTAATGGCTTCACCCAAGGTGACGGCATCTTCAATCGCCATACATGCACCCTGCGCTAAATACTGTAATGTGACATGCGCCGCGTCACCAAGCAACGTTACCTTACCAAACGTCCACTGCCCAATCGGTTCACGATCGACAGTCGCCCAGCGTTTCCAACTTTTGGGTAAGTCGACAAGCTGTCTGGCTTTGGGTGAGATTCCCTGGAAATAGCTTTCCACCTCCACTTTACTTCCCTGGGTGACACTCCACTCTTCTTTTTCACGACTATGAAAAGTAACGACCACATTAAATTGCTCACCACCTCGCAAAGGGTAATGCACTAAATGATGATTGGGGCCAACCCAAATACTCGCAGAATTCCACGACAAGTCTTTTGGAAAGTCTTTTTTATCAACCACCGCCCGGTAAACTACATGCCCTGAAATACGCGCATCATCACCCACATATTGCTCTCGAACCGCTGACTTCACACCATCTGCAGCAATCAAGGCTAAACCATGATGTGCATTTCCGTGCTGATCAAAGACGGTCACAGTGCGATCATCTTGCTCAACACGAACCACCTCAGTAGAAGTATGCACTTCAATACGGTCCGTCTCACGAGCCCCTTCAAGAAGCGACATATGCACATCTGCACGATGACATACCGCATAAGGATTACCAAAATACTCTAAGAATGCTTGACCAGTTTCAATAACACCCACCACACTTTCGTCAATGCAATCATGCATCACCATATCATCGGTATACACAGCTCGGGCGCGACCTTTTTCACCAACGCCCAGCGCGTCTAAAGCGGCAAATGCATTGGGACCAAATTGCACGCCAGCGCCAATCTCTCCTAACTCAGGAGATTTTTCGAGGACTTTGACTTTAAAACCCTGACGGGTTAATGCCAAAGCTGCAGCAAGACCACCAATACCGCCACCAGCAACAAGAATAGGTAAAGACTCTGCAGTTTGTTTCATATAAATTCCTTTGATTTTCTAATAGTAAGTATACTCATTAATTACTTCTTGTCATTGATGAATAAAAACTTACCGTTGAAAATAATGTCCCCATCACCTACAGACAATCAATCCATCGATCAACTCCCCGGTCATTACATTCGACGCCTCCAACAAATCGCTGTGGCTATTTTTTTACAGGAAACCGAAGCCTTTTCTATCACCCCAATCCAATTTGCAGCGATGGGGGTTTTAAATAAAAATCCCCATCTCGACCAAAAAACATTAGCGCAAACCATTGGTCAAGATGCTTCCACGATAGGTGGCGTAATCGATCGTCTCGAAACTAGGGGTCTGGTCAAAAGAAGCCCTTCCGTCAATGATCGTCGAGCACACTTACTAACATTGACTCATGAGGGACAGTCCCTACTCCAGCAAATAACCCCGGCAGTTCTGAAAGCTCAAGATCGCATTTTAGAACCACTAACCCCATCAGATCATGCGACTTTCCTAAAAATGTTAGATATACTAGTTAAAGGCAATAATGAACTTAGTAGAGCCCCAACAATATCTCATCATACCTAAGACCTAATTCACATTAATGCCAAACACGCGACCGTACTATGATGTAGCAAATAACGATCGTCAATTAACTTGGCTTTCAATTGTTGTCTTATTCCTGGGAGTTATTTTCACCTCCATAATCAGCTTATATCTTGTCGTAAAAGCAGAGAAAGAAGCGAGAAAATCCTTTAGTAAAGAAACTGATGAAATTATTCTCAAGCTCGATTATCAAATTAAAAGCAACAATACTTTACTCAACAGCGTGGCTGGTTTTATTACCTCCACAGATCGTTTGAATCGCGAAAAATTTAATGCCTATGCAAAAATACTCAATCTAGAAGAAACACAACCGGGAATCAATGTCCTCGCCTTTTTACCCGTTGTCAAACATAAAGATATGGCGGCATTTGAAAAAGCCGCGCAAGCGGAAGGTTTCACCAACTTCAAAATTCATCCTTCAGGAACTAGGGAAATATATACTCCGATTCAATACTCATTTCCTGATATTTCAACCAATTTCGTTACCTTAGGTTTTGATTCCTACTCAAATGTTACCCGTCGCCAAGCTCTAGATCTGGCGAGAGATACTGCAGAAATCACCATCTCCGAAAAAGTCCAGCTAAAAAATCCTCGGGCTGGTCAATTCGTCGAGGGCGTTATATTTATTAACCCAATCTACTCAAGAGGAAAACCCATCCGTACAGTAGAAGAAAAAAGAGCCGCACTCATTGGATTTGCCAACATTCCATATGATCTAAATGACTTTTTTGAATCTAGTCTTTTCGAAAAGAAATCATTATCCAACCACAATATCCGAGTGTATGCAGGAAAAATAATCGACCCTCAACAATTGATCTATCAAAGTGATAAAAGTAGCAATTTCAATCAGCCAACTCCTCTGCTTCAAAATAGATTACTCAAATTGACCGCCAATAATGAGTGGTTGATACAAATCGACTCCCCAAAAGCAAGTTTGTTATCTAATTACACCTCTGGATTATCGTTTTTCTTCTTTGGTTTAACGGTCAGCTTACTGATGTTTTTATTCATCAAATCTCAGGTGAAGTTGAAATCATCCGCTCAATCCATAGCCAATTATTTCGCGAAAGAGAACCGTCAATTAAATCAACGTCTTTCTCTAGCGCTCAGTGTTT
Organism: uncultured beta proteobacterium; assembly: GCA_903875135.1. Lineage (GTDB taxonomy): Bacteria > Pseudomonadota > Gammaproteobacteria > Burkholderiales > Burkholderiaceae > Polynucleobacter. The sequence goes on from CAIQUZ010000105.1 coordinate 8,514, forward strand.
CAAAATTAGGTGTTTGGGAATATCTTCCACAATCAAGCACCTTAATTTGGGATGAACGTCAATTTGAAATCTATGATGTCGAACCAAACACCTTCACTGGTAAAGTTCAATTTTGGGAACCACTGGTTCACCCCGAAGATCGGACTCTCGCTGCAGAAGCGGTTACTCTTGCCTTACAAAATAAAAAAGACTTCGATATTCAATTTAGGATCACTGATTCCAAGCAAAATATCAAATACATCCAGGGCAAAGCCATTGTCCTCAGAGATCAAGAAAATAAACCAGTTAAGATGATTGGTATTAATTACGACGCTACAGAAACTATCGAGTCTCAAGTTCTCTTACAGCAACAAGTTGAAAAAGCAGAAGTTGCCAACCTTGCTAAAAGTCGTTTTTTGGCGGTAATGTCCCATGAAATTAGAACTCCATTAAATGGAATTATCGGACTTTCGCAGTTGGCACTCAACCAGAATCTTTCAGATTCTAATAAAGATATGTTTTTCAAAATCAACTCTTCATCCAAAGTTCTTTTACACATCCTGAATGAGGTTCTCGATTTTTCAAAGATTGAGGCTCGCAAACTAGAATTAATATTAGAGACATTCTCACTCGAACAGTTGATTCATGAAGCTCACGGGCTATATAACCCATCTGCTGAGATGAAACAACTTCAGCTCAGCATTGATCATGACCAAAATATTCCATCTTACTTGTTAGGAGATAGACTCCGTATCCAACAAATTATTCATAATCTTTTAGATAACGCCATCAAGTTCACAAAAAATGGCCAAATAACTTTAAAGACACATCTGCTACAAATTCTTGAACAATCTGCTCAAATTGAAATATTTGTACGAGACTCGGGAATCGGTATTGCACAATGGGAGATCCCTGAAATCATCAATCCTTTTACCCAATCAATACAAGAAAATCATCTTCAATACGGTGGAACTGGGTTAGGTCTTAGTATCTGTCAGGAATTATTGAAATTAATGGATTCAACACTGACCATTGAAAGTGAGATCAACGAAGGTACTTCTATCCGCTTTACTTTAAAACTTCCAATAATGCAGAATGCTGAAGAAAAAGCGCTAGCGTCCGAAGTTAAAAATACTCAGCAACTGAACGTCGTTGGAGAAAAGTTGGCCGGGAAAAATGTTCTGGTCGTAGAGGATAATTTGATCAATATTGAAGTATTAAAAATACTGATGAGCCTTGTAAAATCTCAAATTTATGTAGTGAAGAATGGCGAAGAATGCCTAGAAGCTCTTTCGAAAAATAAGATCGATATCATCTTAATGGACATCCAGATGCCGGTATTAAATGGCTATGAAACAACCAAACTCATTCGATTAATGCCTGAATTTAAAAATATACCCATCATCGGGGTCAGTGCAAGTTCACTGTTAGTAGAAAAAAACCTAGCCTTGGCAAGTGGCATGAATCTATTTATCCTAAAACCATTTGACTCCTTCGAACTCATCAAATGCATGGTGGATTTATTAGGGCCCACATCAGAGTCTTAATGCCCTTGATGAATTAAATGCGATTGAGTAGTATGAAAAAATTTCGCTAATCTCAACTAGCACACTGGATAAGCTAAAAATTGTCTTACCAAAAGTAGCGTAAAGCTCCTTGCTTTAGCTTTGGGGAGTAGTCAGATCAATGCCATACAGATAAAATACCGTCTAATTGAGTAAATGCGTCCATGGCAGAGTTCGTCTGGGATGCGTTGCGAGGAACACCGAATGTGGGCGACTGAGAATCTGACGATATGAAAGATAAGAGCTTAGCGTGATTCGAAATGTGCACATTAACGCTGGGCATCTCATCGATGAATTGCTCTGAAGATTGATGTTGGGTTTTCGTTGGAGCATCGTTTGATGCATACGAAGATAGAATCTGTGCAAAACTTGCGTGACTTTTCATCTCGACGCACTCCAATCAGTAAAAAGTTTGTACTTATTCTTGTATACGGCATTTATTTAAAATACTTTAATTCACATCACCGCGTCGTCGTGATCCAATGCTAAGATTGAATACATCACTTGAATCAAATGAAAAAACTATCATCAGTAATTTTTACCCACTTTACTCTAAGGTTAAATACCCATGAAAAGAAATATTACTAAATACGGTATTTATATAACTGCCGTATTGTTTTTTTGTGTGGCCGTACTAATATTAAATCAATCCAATCAAATTGAGTTACCTCAAGTTCTTCAAGACATTAATGCTGGAGTTATTGCAGCAACTTTAACATCACTCATTTCATTAATCCTGTTTAAAGTGCAGTCTGAAAACGAAGAAAATGCTACTAAAAAATCGGTTATTTATGAAGAAAAAATTAAAACATTTAAAAATTTTATAGAGATATTAGGCACTGCATTGGAAGATGGAACCTTAAATGCGACCGAATTAAGATCCATTATTTGGAATTATTTTTTAGTCAGAATGGTCATTGAAGATCCTCATCATCAAATACAACTCGATAAAATCATGCAAGAAATGAATTCATCATTGATCAATGTGGATAAAAATACTATTCCAGACTATGCGGTTTTAGCCAATCTATTTAATAATATTTGTGCTGTTTTTAAAGCAGAGCTCTATCACAGCAATGATAAAACACCAGAATCTTTATCTTTTGCCAATTTTTCTGAAATTAGTCTTAGTCAGACATCAGCCAGTCGCCCTTTTAACTGCAAATCATTTGAGGAGTTTAGTGCTTTATTAAGAGAAACCGGCAATTTTAAAACGGTTGTCAGCGGTCAAGTCTATAGTTACATATTAGACGATGCAATCATCAGTACATTTGAAAAAACATATTTATTTATAGACCATATTATCTCGGGTATAGATGACGTCAATATCAGGAAAGAGTTTCAAATTCGATTGAATGAAGCGCATGGCTCTAGTGAAGTTTCTCAGGGAAGAATCACTTTCAAAAACCTGACAACTAATAAAGAAATATTAATTTTTCTGTCCTCTAAACAACGAATTGCCATTGATGAAAAAATAATTGCTGACGGAAAAAGAGTTTGGATCAGTAGCATCTATCCCCAAGATTCAGATAAATTAGATCGAGTAATCAATATACAGACAATCAAAGATAAAATTCAATCAGCAATTTAGGCTGCTGAATGGGAAACATCTAGGTGATGACCGCCTTGTATAACCCTGCCACAACATCGCTGATCTAGAGTAATCATTACTAAAGCTTCATATATTGATGAAAAACACCGTAGGCAGCTCCAGTCCATAAACCGGCTATCACTAAGATAGAAATTAAGAAGCCAAAGCCACGTTTCGTTGGTTTGTTCTGATATGCAATCGCGTACCACACTCTCGCAAAAAACCAAATAACACCAGAGTCGCCAGCTCCCTTATCGCCAATAAAAACGGCATAAAGCCATAAGGCTGGCAAAAACATCAAAATGTTTTCAATCGTGTTGAGCTGAATACGGTAGGCGCACTCAAAGAGCTCATGCCCTGAAACCGCTGGAGCTTTTATCTAATATTTACCTCTAGCTCTTCCAACATTAAAAGTTAAGACAAACATGAGAAAAACCGAGAGCAAAGTAATCAACGAGGTATAAATATACGGGGTCATGTATGCCTGTCTCCAATAAAATGAAATTAAAGTTATTATAGGGTTTTATAGATTTGATGCTTATCGCATGAATTTAACCACAATGCAAAGCTTATTATTTGATTTGACGCACTCTGAACGTGCGCTCAATCTTCTACCGAAGAACGGTTATACACAATACCTACCAGGAGTATTTTCAGAGAAACACTCCGCCAATTTAATGTCTTTACTCCAAACATCTTTGCAATGGGAATCAGACAAGCTCATGATGTTTGGTAAGAGAGTAACTACCCGCCGTAAGGTCGCTTGGGTTGGTGGAGCACAATGTGCGTACACCTATTCTGGGGTCAAAAAAAATCCACAAGCATGGCCCTCTGAGCTTTTATCTATTAAGACGCACCTAGAAAAATTAGCCCAATCAGAATTTAATTCCTGCCTACTGAATTTTTATCACGATGGAGCTGATGGTATGGGCTGGCATAGCGATGATGAAAAAGAGCTTGATCCCAATTCTCCTATTGCATCCCTAAGTTTAGGTGCTCGGCGTAAGTTTGCATTTCGGCATAAAGAGGATAAAACTACCATTCCTATTTACTTAGAAAATGGTAGCGTCTTGATAATGTATAGCCCTACGCAACAATTTTGGCAACATGCACTCCTCAAAACAAAAACAGTTTCTTCACCTCGCATTAATTTAACTTTTAGAAAAATTCAGATCCCTCATGGGTAATCAAAATACCAAATCATCGATAGCGATTATTGGAGCTGGTCTAGCAGGTCTTAGCTGTGCCAAGCGATTACAAACTCTTGGCTTTGAAGTTCAAGTATTTGAAAAAAGTCGTGGGCCCAGCGGTCGCATGAGCACACGGAATAGCGATAGCTGGTCTGCTGATCATGGCGCTCAATATTTCACCGCAAGAGATCCTCTTTTTATTGAGGAACTCACTACTTGGATTCATGATCGCGTTGCCGCTGCCTGGAACCCACATTTAAAAGTCTATGAGAATGGCCAATGGCGTGAGAGCAATCCAGGTGAACAGCGCTATGTAGGTACTCCCGCCATGAATTCTCCTGGTAAGCATCTAGCCAAAAGCATACCAGTTAAATACAGCCAGACAATTGATCATATCGACCGTAAAGATAATCAATGGATACTTCGTACTGCAGAAGACGGTACGATGAAAGAACATTTCGATTGGCTAGTATTGGCGATTCCAGCACCCCAAGCCTTTGCCCTGAGTAAATTGATTGATCGATCCCTGTCAGAAAAAAATGCAGTTGATATGTTGGGGTGTTGGACGGTAATGGTCTGTTTTACAGAAAAGCAGGATGTGCCCTTTGATGCGGCTTTTATCAACGGGGAAATCATTAGCTGGCTCTCTAGAAATAATTCAAAACCAAACCGACAGGGCTTAGAGACTTGGACAATTCATGCCAATCCCCAATGGAGTCATCAATGGATTGAGTTAGATAAAGACGAGGCGAGTAAGCAAATTCTGGAGTGCGCTAAACAGATTGGATTACATAGCCAGAATGCTCAAGTTTCTGTTCATCGCTGGCGTTATGCCAGTGGCTCAATCGCCCCGAGTCCTGAATTTAGACTCGAGAAAGTTTTCAATTTAGGTCTTTGCGGAGATTGGCTCCACAGCGGAAGAGTGGAAGGGGCTTGGTTAAGCGGGTATCAGCTTGGAAATGCAATTGCCGTTCAAGCAACACCACCAAATCATTGAAGGTAAGCAATGTCTACAGCTTCCATTGAATTACGAGATGTGAACTACTCGGGGCTAAAGCCTCCGAGCTTCTAGCGGCTTAATTAAGCCACTTTCTTTTTTAACAAATCATCGTTAGCAGCTAAATACTGTGATTTAACCGTCTTACTTCGATTATGATTTGCCCTTAGTCGGAGCACATTTTTTTGTGTTCCGACTAACTCCGTTCCAGAGTTCAAAATTAAATCCATTGCTCTTTTGCGAATTACTAAGGCGGCATTGTGGTCTGCGTTATCTACGTGGCCGCAGCTTAGACATTCAAAGTCAGATTGAGTTTTCCGGTTATCCGGGTGAATGTATCCGCAATGAGCACATTCCTGACTGGTTTGATATGGTGATATTTTAAAGATGGGTTTATTTAACTTAGCCATCTTGTAACTTAAATAAACCTCGAACTTATTCAGTCCAAGATGGAGAAGCGCTTTATTGAGCCCCGCTTTAGCTTTAGCGCCGTTCTTAAGCCATTTGCCGTTGACATCTTGCCGTGGTTTAGGGCGGAGAGTCATGTTTTTTAGCTTTAAATCCTCCATCACAACCACCTTGGCGTTGGACGCTATTGCGTGCGTTGTCTTATGCCAAAAATCATTTTTCAGATTGGTATCTTTCTCCTTTAGTTTGGCGATTTTTTGCTGTGTCTTTTTATGCTGATTTGAACCCTTATTTTGTCGTGCTAATTTGCGTTGGAAGCGTTTAAGGCATTTTTCACGATAGGCAAGGCGACATTTGGCTTTGATATCCAAGTCAAAACTGGTTTGATCGGTTTGTATGGGTTTTGCGATACCCCGATCAATTGGGGTAATCAGACCCTCTAACTCATCTGCGCTAAGTGTTGAGAGATGTTTTAAGTGCTGATCATTATCATCTTGATTGATTAAATTACCGTCTTCATAACTAAAAGACAGCTTCCATCCCGCATGATTTTTTTTAATCCAAATAGACTTTGGCGGTATTTTTGGGATCCGTGACTTATTCCACTTGACTCGCATACTACCCGCTGGATTTTTAATCGTTCCCAGTTCTACCACGCAAGTAGATCCTTCCCATCGGATACGAAATAGCTCGTTGGTAACCCAAATGTAATTGCCGTTTACTTTATTTTTACGATGTGGTCTTGCGCTCTTGCCCTTGAGAAAATCTATATAAGCTTTATACCAAATCGTTGCGCTGTTCCGCATAATTTGTGATGGACAATCTTTTAGCCAAGGCGTAAGCTCACTCTTATATTGACTGTATTGCTTGTCAATTGGAGCATAGGTTTGTACGGGTAAATACTTTTGAGCAAAGGCTCGCAAATACCGGTCTTCATCGCACTTGGCGTTATAGATCAATCTAGCGCAACCAATCCATTGACTCAGCGTATTAGCCAAAACGGGACCTGGAAAGCATTTTTGCGAGATGCCAGTTAACATAGACTAATGATAGATTATAATTCTAGTCTATGCAAGATATAAATCAATTTAGACGCGGCAGAACAACGATATCAAAGTGTTTTTATCATCTAGTCTTGACACCTAAATATCGACGGGATGTCTTTACTACCGCAATACTAAAAGACCTTGAGCCTTTGATGCAAGAGACTTGCGAGCAAATGGGTGGTGAATTAATTGAATTTGGATGTGAAGATGATCATTTACATCTCATGCTTGTCATACCGCCAAGCAAATCAGTATCGAATTTTGTCGGCAAACTAAAAGGGAAATCAGCACACTTCTTGAGAAAGCATCATTGGGATGCGGTAAAAAAGAAATTATGGGGAGAGCATTTTTGGTCACCATCATATTGCATCATTACTTGTGGTGGTACTACTTTAGATGTGATTAAGAAGTATGTTGAGGGCCAAACAGCGCCTTCAACATAGCCGCTAGACTCGGGGCTAAAGCACCCGAGGTTGCGCGGCTAAAAGCTCAAACTCCAAACACACATTGGAACATATGCACCAGGGGCCATCATTCCTAAAGAACATCTTCTCGATTTAACACTTTGGATTGATACAAAGCTTGTCTTGATCTCACAAGATGCCATGGAGAATGTTTTTGATTATGACCCCTTAGTTATGGAGATCGACAGACTAGCAAAGGATGTTCATTACGAAACGCAAGAAAAACTAATCACCCGCATTATCCAAGCATGTTCAACATATTCAGAAATTCAATCACTTGAAATTAGTCTAAGAAAATTACCTGTACTCGCAGGCTCAGGGTCGCTCGGAGTCAGATTATCAATAGATTCAGTTACTTTAGAAACTATCAAATCTTCTGTAGGTGTCACTTAACAAGTAACCCTCAAAAGACAAATCTCTCACTGCGGCTGATTCTCCTTAGCAAGCTAGGAGGCACAATATCATTTGTCTTCTGAAATCATGAAATGGGTTATCAATCATTACAAATCGACTTCATTTGATAAATAGCGGGCCGATTTAAGTCCGAGAATCATAAAAAAATTGTTTATGAAACTAAAACCCCTTTCCAAAATGCAACATATCCCGCAATGTTACTTGCGGCAGATGTTGGATTTGCGTAATACCATGCAGCATCCCGATTTGTTTTATTGTTTACGTCAATATCGTAATAATTTGCCGTACCCTTCCAAGAACAGACAGTACTTGTTTCAGAGGTTTTAAAGAACTCCTTATTGAGGCTACTTGCTGGAAAGTAATGATTACCCTCGACAACAACCGTCACATCAGATTCTGCAATTACTTCATTATTCCATATAGCTTTCATCATTTCTCCAGAGATTTTTCTTAGGATAAAGCAAATTTAGATAATTTGTTGTATAACAACTATTCCCAAATAAAATTTGTACATGAAAAATATTAAAACTACTCCAGAAGCGCATATTCAACATCAACTCATATCAGAAATTGAGGTGGGTTTATTAAACATAACCCCTTATATTTCTCCTAAATTTTTATACGATCCACTTGGCTCGCATCTTTTTACAGCAATTACCTTATTACCAGAATACTACCCAACAGTAACTGAGAAACATATTTTTTCTGAATTCGAAAATGAGATAGCGCATCACGTTGGTCTGGGAGGAACACTAATTGATTTAGGTGCTGGAAACTGTGAAAAAGCAAAGTCTTTATTCCCGTCGATTCAGCCAAGTTGCTATGTGGCTCTTGATTTTTCAAAAGAATATTTAGAGGACTCAATTAAGAAGCTTCAAGCAGAATACCCCTCAATTCAAATGACCCCAATTGGAATGGATTTTTCAAAAAAACTATCAATTCCTGACTCGGTCCCCAGTAATCGTACGTTCTTTTATCCCGGCTCAAGCCTAGGGAACTTTCTTCATGATGAAGCGATCAACCTTCTTCGTCAAATCAAATCCCAAGTTCGTGGTGGCGGCTTATTAATGGGTATCGACTTAATGAAGTCAGATGAAGCACTCATTAACGCTTATGATGACGCACTAAAAGTGACAGCGGCTTTTAATTTAAACATCTTAAGATCAGTGAATACAATGATTGGGTCTAACTTTAATATAGAACAGTTTCGTCATTTAGTAAAAGTAAATCATGCCGTAAATCGAGTTGAACTTTATCTAGAAACACTTGAAGAGCTAACCGTTTCTTGGCCAGGACATGAACGAACTTTTCAAAAAGGAGAGTTAATTCACACAGAAAACTCTCATAAGTACACGATCAACTCAATTCAGAAATTACTAGAACAATCGGGATTTTCCTCTTCAACCATTTGGACAGATCCAAAACAATACTTTGCTGTCATTTATGCCAAATAACTCATCTATAGCACCCCTATCTGCAGAAATATTATTAGAGCAATTTATTAGCTCAAGAAAATATTCAACACATCTGATTGAGGGACTTAGCCCTGAAGATTGCCAATCTCAATCGATGGAAGATGCGAGCCCAGCAAAATGGCACTTAGCTCACGTCACCTGGTTTTATGAAGTAATGGTTCTTCAGCAATTCGAGATGAACTTTCATTTTTGGAATCCTGCATTCACTGTTTTATTCAATAGTTATTACAACGGAATTGGCGAAAAGCACCCCCGTAATCAACGAGGATCACTCACCAGACCCTCACTTATTGAAGTTTTAGAATGGCGCTCAAATATTGAACAACGTGTTATAAGCCTTATAAAAGATAATCCTTCGCCAAATTTGAATTGGCTGATTCAATTAGGGATTCATCACGAACAACAACACCAAGAGCTCCTCTTAACCGATATTCAACATCTATTTTCTCAGAGCTCTCTGTTTCCTAAATACTCTATTGAAAAAGTTAATGCGTCTTCTCATATTGCACCAATGCGGTGGGTTGAAGGGATTTCAGGGCTTGTTAAAGTAGGCTATTCAGGTGAACAATTTCATTTTGATAATGAAGGTCCTCGGCATACTTCTTATCTTCAGCCACATTATATGAGTAATCAATTGATTAACAATACACAGTGGATATCATTTATTGAAGATGGCGGATATCAAAATTCAAAGTGGTGGTTAGATGCTGGATGGGCATGGATCATCAGTTCGCAAATTCAAGCTCCTATGTATTGGAACCAAATAGAAAATAATCATTACCATTCCTTTTCTCTAAAAGGGAATCATCCTATTGATCTCCAAGGGCCAGTTTCTAACATCAGCTATTTCGAAGCTGATGCTTTTACTCGCTGGGCATCTGAAAATCTAGAAGGCTTTTCAAAAGCGAGATTACCAACGGAATTTGAGTGGGAGTCCTTTGCTGAAAATCAATCAATAGAATCAACTGATTTATTTGGAAAAGTATGGCAATGGACTAGCAGTAACTACTCACCCTATCCGGGTTATCAACCCTGGGCAGGTGTCGCTGGTGAATACAACGGTAAATTTATGATCAACCAAATGGTCCTCCGAGGAAGCTCAGACTTAACTAGCAAAGGCCACTCACGATTAAGTTATCGTAATTTTTTCCCAACTCATGTACGTTGGCAAAAAAGTGGCTTAAGAATGGCAAAAGATATTTAATTTTTTCAATCGTGGACAATTGATTTGTCCCTTAATACATGTTACTGAATAATTGTCACCATGGTTATTGAGATCATGCTCGACTCAATTAACTGCAAATAAGCCAATATTGAAATCTACTTTACCGTTAACTTTGACTTTAATACCTGGTGATGAAGCGAGCACCCATCCAATGCTTCGCTACTAGGCCCTAGTCTGGCTTTTACGCGATGGTGTGAAGCGTTAAGCTTGAGGGTTCTAGAGTTGCTCATATTGCTCCAACTAAAAATATGAAATATTGGCGGAAGCTTTGAGAACCAAATCTGTTTATTTTAAATAGTTCTCACAGGGCACATGATAAAAAATCATCTTTATGAACTTATAAGCCCACTGAATAGATCACTAAACTAGTCAGAATATTTCTCAACTGAAATACCTCTTGACAATAGATTGCATTGAAACTGATACGTTGTGTTTTCTCACTTTCATAGTAAACACCCAGATTCGCTACACCTCTAGTTTTTTGAACCTCCCTTCTGTCGTCTTAACCATCGAAAAAGTATCGTTTTGTCCTTGCGCATCAAGGTATGCTTCGCCACCCCTACGAGGTAACCTTGATTTTATTGATGATAAAGGTATTTATCTAATCTTTTAAATCATTGTTTTATATGGTTTTTTAACTATTAATTTATGTTGCATTTGTCCGATATTTGTATATAATTTAAGGACCATGAAAGCACTAGTCAAGACAAAAATTCCTCTTAATACGCTGATTGCTCGGCGCATTAGCCGTAGCCCAGCCGATAAGGTTTGGACAGCGAAGGATTTTCTCGACCTAGGCAACCGTAGCGGAGTAGATAAAACCCTCCAGCGCCTAACTAATAAGGGCGACTTACGTCGCATCGATCACGGCCTATACGATCGTCCACGAGTTAATTCATTAACTGGCAAAATATCTCAGCCCAACTATCAAAATGTGATCTGGGCTATTGCTAGACGCGATAGCGCGCGCATGCTCATTGATGGCATGACTGCCGCTAATGACTTAGGTCTAACCAATGCGGTTCCGGGCAAGGTTATCGTGCATACCGATGCACGCATTAAGCCCGTTCAAATTGGAAACCTCACCATTCAATTTAAGTTGGCGTCACCTAGTAAATTAATCTGGGCAGATCGCCCTGCTATGCGTGTCGTTCAAGCACTTCACTGGCTCAAAGATGGGATCAAGCAACAAAATCCTTCCGCCCAAGCTGACATTAAAGCCGCTTTAACAAGAATCCTTAACGACCCCAAGGCTGGGGCAAGTATTGCGCGAGACCTCAAAAAGGATCTATCGCACTTGCCAACCTGGATGCACTCTTTACTTAAGGGTCTTTCTAGTGATTTGCCCCGAATTTCACTTTCTCATTAAACTGGGGGTAAATGAATAACAATTTTCTCAAGGTTCTTAAAGCTAGCGAAAACGATAGGCGCAACCTCTTTTTAGAAACTTCCGTCCGCTTAGGCACACCATTACGCAATGTTGAAAAAGACTTTTGGGTTTGTTTTGTTTTGGATTTACTATTTAATGACAAACTAGAAGTTGAGCCGCGCCTCTTATTTAAGGGTGGCACTTCACTGTCCAAAGCCTATGACCTAGTCTCACGCTTTTCTGAAGATATTGATATAACTGTATATCGAGAAGATATCGGTCATTCAACGGATATTGCAACAATGCAAGGCTGGGGCAAAAATAAGCGTAAGGATTACTTGGATGCCATTAAGGCTGCTTGTTCAGCCTATATCCTGGGCGATCTGAAAGATCGTCTTATTTTACAAATTCAGAATGAATTAAACAATGCAGGCATCTCGATGCCTGCACTTAAGGTTGTCATTGATACCACCGATAAAGATCAACAGACTTTACTGGTTGAATATCCCTCACTTGAAGCTTTAGGTAAGGATGGCTACATCGAATCTAAGGTCAAGATTGAGGCTGGTGCCAAATCAGCGCTAGATCCTAGCAGATTTATCACAATCAATCCCTACATTGCCCAAGAATTTATCGGTGGTAACTTGAATGTGCCTAATGTAAATTGCATAGCGCCGGAGAGAACCTTCTGGGATAAGGCTGTCATCGCTCATGGTTTGCGAGCCTGGTTTGATGCACGTGGCAGCTTAAGAAATAATGGCAATCGTATTTCTCGCCATTACTATGACCTTCACATGCTTTTGAATAATGCGGTTGGTCAAAATGCAATCAAAAATACAAGCCTTGGTAAGGAATGCGCCCTGCATGCATCCATCTTCTTTTTTGATAAAGACTCACAACAAAATTCTGCAGTAGAAGGTAATTTCTTAATCTACCCTAGCGATGCAATGATTCCGGCTCTTCATAAAGATTACGAACAAATGTCGACGATGATTTTTGGCGCAACCCCTACGTTTGACGAAATTCTAGAAACAATTCAATCTGCGTCAAAACAACTTCAGGGCTAATCCTGAAGTTGGATCTTCATCATAAACGGAGGGCTGAGGTATTTAATAAACTATCGACTGAGAGTCTTGGCTTTATGCGGTTGGAATGGAGTAATTAATCGTGTTTGATAAATGCTCATCCCCCGATTATGGTGAAGAGCCGAAGAGCCCACTAATTTAACTATATAACCTATTGCTTTTAAAGGTTAATTTTTATTTGGCGGAAGCTGTGAGATTCGAACTCACGGAGGGCGTTAACCCTCGACAGTTTTCAAGACTGTTGCATTCAACCGCTCTGCCAAGCTTCCTTGTTTTGATACCCAAATGTTAATAGTTCT
>CAIQUZ010000106.1 GCA_903875135.1 uncultured beta proteobacterium
AACGTCGCCATCTTTGTAAGTCTGGACTTGATTAAATGTTGCCGCTAAAGCTTGGACTGGAAATAAGCCAATCACATCGTGCAGCGTTTCTGTTTTACCAATCCATTCTTTTAAATGGTTGACTTCTTCAACAGTAATGCTTTGGGTTGCTGGTGCTGAGTTCGACATAAGTTTAGATATAGCTCTTAATAAGATGGTTATTTTATCGTTTTAAGTGGTTTGTTGCAGGGCGGGCTTATTCCCCCTTAAAATCCGGTTGACGCTTCTCAGCAAATGCTTTTCTGCCTTCCGCATAATCTTTGCTCACAAAACAAGCATTAATTTGCGCGTTAATGCTATCAATATTAGAAGTATCACTCTGGATGATGCTGCGCATTGCTCGTTTAGCTGCTTGAATGGTTAGTGGAGCATTTGATGCTATTTGTTCAGCAAGCGCCTGAGTATAGCCAAATACATCATCTTTTACAGAGTTAATTATTCCCATTTTTTCAGCATCAACAGCTGGGTAGACATTGGCTGAGAAAAATGCTTCAGAAGTAAAGATAGGTCCCAGATTGGCTAAAAATTGTTGCATGTTACGGTAGCCGTAACCTAGACCAAGCCTTCCTGCAGGCATTCTAAACTTCGAGTTAGGGCTGGCATAGCGCATATCACAGGAAAGAGCCAGGCCAAGACCACCACCGTAGCAAATACCGCTGATGGCAGCAATGACAGGAACTCTGCAATCCGATAAGCTTAGTTGAGCTTCTTCAACAGCAATGTTATAACGATCAGAGGTTTCTTTTGAGCCACGTTGAGTTTCAAATTCAGAGATGTTGGCACCTGAAACAAAGGCTTTTTCACCATTACCGCGCATGATGCAAACACGAATATTTTTATCAGCATCAATATCGTCGATCGCTTTTTTAAGCTCAACCCACATGGACAGACTCATTGCATTGTATTTTTCAGGGTCTGAAACTTCGATATATGCGATATGTTGGTTTTTTGTGTAATTGATAGTGCCCACGAGGTATGTCCTTTATGTTGATATTTATTGAATATAGTGTTTTCGCTATTTTAAGCCTCAAGATCTATCCGGATGGAATTGATCAATATAGCAATTGCCATCAAATAATTGTTGCTCCATTTGGTGAGCGAAATTTAGCAGGGTCTTCTCCTGAAAAGGGCGAGCAATCGCTTGAATACTAACAGGCCTGCCTCGTGAATCTTCCCCAATCGGAAAGCTGATGGAAGGTAAGCCCAGTAGATTAATAAAGCCCATAAACTGAAATAAGCTGAGGTATGCCTCTCTAGAAAAGTTGGGGTTACCGATTTCGACGGCTTCCCAGTTTGGCAGTGATTGACCAAGGCAGGGGATTAGTAAAATATCCGATGTTGATAGATATTTTTCGATAAATGATTCGGATTGTTGTTGACGAGAGTGAATGACTTGCTCATATTGAGCAAGAGAGATTAATTGGGCAATTTTTCCAACAGATTTAAGGCCCTTCGGGGGATTTTCGGAGGCGATTTCCTTAGCGTATTGGGTACTTATTTCATGAGCCATCATAGTGTTTGTTGCATCGCAAAGGTCATCAAACTCAGTCAATTCAATGGCAATGATTGATGCAAGGTTCTGCAAAAACTGTTCAATGCTTAAAGAGACTAATGGGTCGATTCGTTGTTTTGGTAACCATGAGCTGAAGTGGGGAGATTCAATTGATGCATCTAAGTGTTGGTTTGCAATGATGTCTAAAACAACCTCTATGTCTTTTGCATAACGACCTAAGATACCAATCGAGTCTAAGGATGTTGACAGTGGGCTAACACCTTGAAGACTAATTAGTCCAGCCGTGGTCTTGAGTCCGGTAATACCGCAAGTAGCTGACGGTATTCGTACGGAACCCGTAGTATCACTTCCGAGAGAAACATAGGACATTTTGGAGGCTACAGCTACTGCGCTCCCACTAGATGATCCCCCAACCGCATAACTTTCATTGAGTGGGTTGATACATCGTGGAAAGTTAGGGTTTTGAGAAGTTGCACCACACGCATAAGGCGCCATCACTAAAGCGGCGAGTTGCGACGCTCCCGCACCATCAAGTTTTGAAATAACTGCGGCGGTGGTAGTTGTTAAATTTTTAACTCCTGAATGATGGCCAAAGCCTGGTTCGCGGCCAGGAAGGTTAAATAGATCTTTATGGGCTAAGCCAATCCCAAATAATGAGCCTTTCAGGTGACTATTTGGAGGGAACGTTTTTACGACGGCATGAAACTTTTCGTCCA
>CAIQUZ010000107.1 GCA_903875135.1 uncultured beta proteobacterium
TGCGCTCCAGATGGTCAAGCAAATGTTCCAGGGATGCAGTCTGCGGATTTTTCAGGTTCTTTATATTGTGTAATTGCGATCCAAGCAGCCATCGCTCAGAGAGCGAAAACCGGTGTAGGTTGTGACATTGATCTTTCGATGTATGAAGCCTTATTGAATCAATGTTTAATTCCATTCAGCACCCCGTTTGCCAAATCCGCTGGCTATAGCGGAGAGCCAAGGATGGAATCTTTTGGCGGCAACCCTAGGTATTCAATCTATCAATCGAAGGATGGTCGAAGTATTGCTATTACTCTTTTGGAATTTAAAATTTGGAAAGAGTTTTGTACAAAGATAGAAAGGCCTGATTTGATTTTTCAAGATGAACAACCTTCAGACCGGCTTTCCACTCATGGTGAACGCGGGATTGTTTATCGTGAAGCCTTGAAAGCCTATTTTGCGGACTATACTTGGGATCAAATTATGGAACACATGTTAAGAACGGGGATTGCACTAGCTCCAGTATGTTCTCCTGAAGAAGCGATGCATTTAGAGCACGTTAAAGAGCGTGTTGCAATTGATTTTCTAGATCATCCCATTGAAGGAAAAATTCCGTACCTCGTCAATCCACTAGCTAGATCAGGATTGACGATTCAGACGCATCAGCCAGCACCTTTACTCGGTCAACATACCGATGAAATTTTAAAAGAAATAGGTTATTCAGATGAGGATATTAAAAGGTTAAAGGGCAAATGACAAATACCCAAAAAATTGCTGATTTTATTTATCATAGCTCTTCAATAAAAATTCCTGAAGAAGTATTGAACTATGGCAGATTATGTCTTGCCGATTGGATGAGCGTATCGATTGGGGCATTGACTGAAGATGCTGCAAGAGTTGTATATGACACGACAAAAGAAAACCATCAACGGGGTAAATCCAATTTATTGTTAGGTGGTGTTGCTGATGCATTAACTGCAGCATTATGTAATGGAACTTTGGCACATTGCCTCGATTTTGATGATACGCATATCAAGTCGAATACCCATACAAGTGCCCCTTTATGGGCTGCTACACTCGCTTTAGGCCAAGAAATAGACTCTACTCAAGAGGACATCTTGAGAGCGTTTATTATAGGATTTGAGGTCTCTACGAGAGTGGGTTATGGTGTTGGAGAAATCATTACTGAAAAAGGCTGGCATTGCACAGGTATTTTTGGTGCGATAGGATCTGCCGCGGCAGCTTGTGTTTTGTATAAGCTAGATCAAGCACAAATCATTAATGCTCTATCTACAGCAGCAACTCAGGCTGGTGGTCTGACGATTTCATTTGGTACGATGGCAAAACCATTTCATGCTGGAAAGGCTGCTTTTAACGGATTGTTAGGTGCTAAGTTAGCTAAAAATGGATTTGTGGCACAACAAGATATATTCGCAATAGATGGTGGATTTATTAGCGCTTTAGTTCAAGATAAAACTGCAGAATTAACGCCCGTTCATTTTGATGAATGGGAGTTACTAAACAATAGTTTTAAACCATATGCCGCTTGTCATCTAGTCCATCCTGCGGTGGATTGCGTCAAAAAAATGTTGACTCAGATACATGTTCATCAAATACAGCAATTAAGATTTGAAGTGGGTGAGTTAGCCATGCAAGTCACGGGGAATAAATCAGGTAAACCGCAAACACCTTTAGCCGCTAAATTTGATATTCGGTACTGTATCGCTCTGGCCTTGAAGGGGGCTGATTTAATGGTGAAAGACTTTAGTGAAGAAGCAATCCAGAATCTCGTGACGATGAACTTGACTGAATTAGTCAGTGTCAAGGCTAGTCAAGAGATGGGTTACACCTCCGCAAAACTGCATTGCGAGTTAAAAAATGGAAGCATTGAAATTTTTGAAGTGACTATCTCTAAGGGCCATCCAGGCAATCCGATCAGTTGGGATGATATGAAAATTAAATTTAATCATTTAGTTGACGACCAAAATTTGTGGGGTCAGATACAATTTTTTGGTGAAAAAACTCCTTTTGCTTTATTGAGTTTTTTTAAATAAATAACTCTCCTCAATTTAATGATCTTCTACAAAACTCTTTCATGCAATCTGGCATAGATACTCCTAAGGAGCTTGGCAGACCACATTGGTCAGCTCCTTTTGGCGTGAAGAGCTTTCGCTATCAATGGCCCTCAGATTTAGCCACTTCTTGGGCCTTCGAAATGGAGACGCTCATTTTAGGCTGGTACATTTTGGTTAAATCTG
Organism: uncultured beta proteobacterium; assembly: GCA_903875135.1. Taxonomy (GTDB): domain Bacteria; phylum Pseudomonadota; class Gammaproteobacteria; order Burkholderiales; family Burkholderiaceae; genus Polynucleobacter. The sequence continues at coordinate 2,238 of CAIQUZ010000107.1, forward strand.
ATTCCGTTGTGCTTCTCGGTATTTTTGGTGCCTTACAATATTTTGGTGCATTTTTATCACCATTTTTTGGCGTGGTAGGTGATCGCATTGGATACCGGAGGATGCTTTGGTTGACAAGAGCAGTGTATGCGACATTAGCAGCAACCATACTTGTTTTGTCATGGATGGATACTCTTACCCCATTCATAGTTCTTTGTATTGCTGGTATCGTTGGGATGATACGACCTTCCGATATGATTTGTCGATATGCCTTGGTTGCACAAACGCAACCTTCTCAACAATTGATGGGAGCATTAGGCGTATCCCGCATCACCTCCGATACGGCAAGGATAGCCGGTGCACTAGCAGGTGCGGGATCGGTAGCTTATTTTGGAATGACGACAGCCTATATTGGCGTTAGTCTTTTATATGCGTCTAGTTTTTTTCTGGCCTTAAAGGTAGACGATCATCACACACCAGATCTACAAAAAGTTCCTGCGACACCATTACAAGATTTAGGAGTTGCATTCACGTATATATCCAAAAAACCCGTGTTGTTATGTTCTGTGGCATTAGCTTTTTTTGCTAATTTTTTAGCATTCCCTTTATTTTTAGGTTTATTACCATATGTCGCAAAAAATATTTATTTGACTGACCAGGCAGGTCTGGGCATGTTGGGAGCTAGTTTTGCACTCGGCGGACTTTTAGCCTCCCTAGTACTCAGTATGAATTTATTTAAGTTGCGTGCATCGCAAACAATGATTGTGGCTGCTTGCTCTTTATTTGTATTAAATTTAATGTATTCGCATGTTCACCATATGTATCTTGGGATGTTCCTTTTAGTGTGTGGAGGCTTTGCGCAAAGTATTTGCCTTACACCTTTAGCTGCAGTGATGCTTAGAGTTGCTGAGCCAGCTTATCGGGGAAGGGTAATGGGTATGCGCGTCTTAGCTATTTGGGGATTGTCTCTAGGCTTATTTGTGGCGGGCCCGTTGATCGATGCGTATGGCTTTGTTTTTACTGCTACTGTGTATTCAATTATTGGCTTAGTTTTAACAGTCGGTATGGCGATCATTTGGAGGCGAGATTTATGGCAATCTCATGCACCAGCAAATGTTCACATTTAAAAAAATTTGTCGCGTATCAGGTTAATACCACCAAAGTCATAACCCCAATTACCGCAACTCATTCACTTTGAAACCACGAAGACATAAGTTCAAACATACGCTTTTGCTAAAATTTACTTTAAATTTTCTAAAACCCATTTTTTAAAATTCTTTACTTTAGGAATATTTGATAATTCTTTTGGTGAAACTATTTGGTAAGTATGAAGAGATTTTGTTCGAATTTTAAAAGGTTCAACCAAAATACCTTTTTTTAGTTCATCATCAAATACCGATGATCTTCCTAAGCTAATTCCAAGGGAATTAATTGCACA
>CAIQUZ010000108.1 GCA_903875135.1 uncultured beta proteobacterium
CGCAGCCATTTATGGAGCAAGATTAGTCTATGCACAAATTGGCCGTCAAATCGAAAAACAAGATTTAAACTCTGTTTCGCAGCGTGCCATTGTTTCGAGCACCAAGAAAAAGATGTTAATGCTAAAGGCTTTATCTGCCACCGTACATATTGAAAAAGCAAAGACTGATCTAGAGCCTATTGAGGCGATTAAGTACTTAGTTGAGGCGGTCCCCTATGAGGATCCTTACGCACATTATGGTGGCAGTCTTGAGCAGCGCGTAGTATGGGTAATCAATACTTTAGAAAAAGCTGAGAGACATCGTTTAGCTCGTATGCAACCCTCTTATCCGACTAAGTAATTCTAGGCATTTTCCAAGGTAGCATCATTTGGACTACAGATGAGGAAAAGCGTGGTACGTTGAGGGTCTCATGCATACAAAGGAGCTTACTCTCGCCCAGCCAATCTCCCTGAAGGATAGAACGGCTATAGAAGGGCGTATCTTCTAGATCTTGGACAACCTTTGGTTCTGTCTGATCTGACCGTAAGTTTCTTTTGATTCTCCACAAGGTCGGTGGTAAAGGATAACGTTTGCCAATTTCAAAATTCTCAACTGAGCCGTCATGGCGAAATTTCAGCGCTAGTAAATTTTCAGTACCATTTTTTTCTCTGACATCATAAACTACCGCCGTACTTTGATCTTTTAATAAAGCGCGCGCCCAATCCCACTCTTGAAAAGAGCGGTTGATGGGCTCATCTCCTTCATTTGAATCAAGATAGGCATGCCCTTGCCACTTTAGTTGAGGTTTGGAAAATTCCACTTCAATACGAGAGGTGGGGGCTAGAGGGCCCCACCGATGTTTGCCAAGTTGATCTAATGGGACTGAATAATTAAATAGTTGTTCTGGATGAACTCTTACCTTACCAATCACTCTTTGACCAAATGGCAGACTACGCTCTTGGATATTAATCTCTAAAGATTTTCCATTCCAATGTAAATTACTAGGCCCAATTTTAAAGTTTGTAGTATCACGCTCTACGAAACGCTTCCCGCGCTCTGTCATCGTCCAGTATTTTTTATTGGGGCTATAAATAGCTACATTAAGACAACAATACTGATTGGGATCTGCAGATTGATGTCGATTAGCCCATAAATAATAGGGAGAAAACACACTTCCAATAAAAGCAATGATCGTGATGCCGTGCTGACCATCGTCACTGATACCATCTACGTACCACCATAAGTAACCGCCATAAGGAACTATCTGATCAAAGGCAGGCGTTCCATCAGGGTTGCGGCCGCCAATCTTCCTGATAGTGCTGCCATCGGAACTCCCGGACCGGGGTGAACGCTGCCCCCCGCTAGAAAAAGGTTCTTGATGTTGGAGATTGAGCTGGGGCGCTGGAATGAGCTCATCCAGCCATGGGTTGCCATGCCATAAAGAGCTCCCCCGGTTGCTGGGAATAATTGATGAAAATTTTGTGGAGTTGTGCGCACCACCTTCCAGGTGCTTGGATCGATTTGAAAGCCACTCTTGCCAAGTAGTTGAAAGACTTTTTGTTGACATGACTCTATCTCCTTAGAAGATGGTGGTTGATTGCCATTAGCAGGGGCATTAACGAGTAGTAATATTTTTTCGGTAGCTTCAGCAAGTTGTTCTGAATGGGTTCTACTTTGCGCACAGAGGTAAACAGTAGGTTTAGTCGGAAGTTGATTCTGTTCGAAAATATCCGTAAATTCAGACGCGTAGTTTTGATCAAAGAAAACATTATGATGACTCAGGTTAAATTGATTACTAGGTGCTTCAACTGACCAAGTGACAGCTGATAAGGAAGGTACCGTTGACATGGCTGGAAGAGCTGATTTTAATGCGTCTCCCAATAAACCATGTCGCAGGGCTGCAACATCACCATTAAAGATGACTGCATCTGCAGCGATGATTTCTCCAGTGGATAGTTCGATATGAGAGACAGTATCTCCAGACAGAACTATTCTTTTGACTTCAGAGTCGCAACATATATTAGCTCCTCTTGCTTGAGCTAATTGAGCGATTGTTTTAGGTAATTGCGTCATTCCGTTCTGAATGGACCATACTCCAGCCATTTCCACATGAGAAATTAACATCAGTGTGGCCGGTGCTAAAAATGGTGAAGAGCCGCAATAGGTGGCATATCTGCCAAATAGTTGTTGTAGTCGGGGATCTGGAAAATATTTACCTAGTGATTGCCAGAGGTTTTTAAATGGGCCAATTCCCATTAAGGTTTTTGTTCCTGATAGCCCTAATTGACTCATCATACTTGGTAATGTAGGGCGACTGGCACGAATATAAGCAGACTCAAGAGAGTCATATACTTTTTTGCTGACACGACAAAATTCTAAAAATAAATCAGCTTGTTTTTTTCCAGAAAATTCTTCAATCGCTTTAGCGCTTAACTCTTGATCAGCAAAAAGATCGAGTTGCTCTTTCCCCCAAAAATGTCTAGCTAAGACAGGCAATGGAGAGGTTGTAATTAATTGGCTGAAGTTCTCATCGCATTCACGAAAGAGTTCTTCAAAGACCCAGCGCATCGTGAAGACAGTAGGTCCAGAATCGACTAAAGAAGAACCTGCCAAAAGAGTTCTAATCTTGCCGCCGACCACACTCGCTTTTTCGATTAAGGTGACCTCATATCCTTGATGAGCAAGTTTCAAACAGGCGCACAGCCCTGCAATACCTCCTCCGATAATCACAATCTTTTTTTTAGCCATACTGTTTGCCTCGCCAAACACCTTGGGGATTGATTGGAATAAAGCGGGTAAACATCGATTCAGAAAAAAACTGTCCGCGATAGGCTGTTTGAATCGCTTCGAGATGGGCGCCACTGTGGGCATAGTTATCCATCGCAGCAGTTGATTCCCACATCGTAAAGGTTGCTTGGCGAAGGTATGGCGCTTCTCCTAAACCTGCCGCTAGGAGGCATCCTGGCGCTTGCTCTAGCGATGATTGTGCTGGAGGAGCTTTGCTCCAAAATGAAGATGCTTTGGAGAACTTAATGGAGGCACGTGTAATGCCTGCAATTGGACCAGTTAAAGGCGCTTGTTGCGTAACGTCAATGGTTTTTTTTGACCAAGATCCTTTTGAAGAATAGGCTTGTAGCATGACGGCAAAATATTCACTTGAGTGATCTTGATAGGCTTGTAGTATTGATGAATTTTCTAAGAAATCTTCTGCTTGCTCTTGAGTATCAAAGACACAAAAAAGTCCTTGTTTATTTAAGCTAGGATTTAAATCAAATCCGCCATGTTTGCCGCAACCAAGCACTTTAACAAATTGTAGCCCAGGGATATTTTTAAATGGTAATTGACCGATCACTAAGCGCGTAATCCCCCAGAGTAGTGAGTTTTTTTGGTAGTTCACCAGACTCAGCACTCCAGTTTGTTGCATCATAAAATCGAATTAGATGTCTTCGGATCCGTTAGGGTCGGTGATGCCGAAACGGCGCATTTTGATGTAGAGACTCTGTCTGGATAAACCTAACATTTCTGAAGCTGAAACGCGATTATTCATCGTTAATTCTAGGGCAGACATAATGCACATTTTCTCAATCATATCGGTGGTCTCACTCACAATATCTTTGAGAGGAACACGGCCCACGAGTTCAGTGAGTTTGGTAGCTGTTTGTTTCAGGTCACTCGTTGCTTGGCTCCGTTGAGAAAGGCGTTGACCAATGTGGCGGATACTAAATCCTATATATGATTCGAGATCATTCACCACTTTGACTGCCGACACTTCGACTTCCATGCCGCTTGAATTGCCATGTGGAACAATACTAGTAATGTAATGTTTAATCGAATTTTTATCTTTTAAGTTATTCAGTATGACTCGTAAATCGATACTAGATCTTCCGAGCCAGTTATCAATTGGCTCATCGAGCAAATCAGCCGCTTTTTCAACTTGGGTCATTTCCAAGAAGGTCTGGTTACTCGTCATGATTTTTCCATCTAAATCGGTAATGACGAAAGCATCTGTAGAGAATTGAATGGCATTTAATAAGCGCTTGCTATTAGGGTCTAGTTGAAAGTCTTCACGAATTTGTGATAGCGGCATGACATTAATCAGAAACACTGTTTGATTTTCTTCTCTTAAAAAATTCACAGTTATCTCGGCAAGCGTGCCATTTTTCACTAGCTTTACCCCAGCTCTTTTGGGGGTATTAATGTTTCTTGAAGCGTTTAGTAATTCTTGTAATTGGGTGAAATCGTTCATATCTACAAATTCAGCCATCGAGCGGCCAATCATGCGACGACCCTTCTCTGCCATGAGTGTTTGTGCAATCGAATTTGCTTCAATGATTTTAAAAGTGCTCCCATCAATAATGACATGTGCATTAATGCTTAAATCGAATAGTTGACGGTAGCGCGCTTCAGCAAATCTCAGGCGCAAATAATCAGTTTCGATGGCCTGTTGAGCCTCGACTAAGCGCTGTTGAAGATTCGCTAAATTTCGAAGATCTCGACCAATACCTAAGATTTTCTTATCTTTGGTCAGGTGTAGTACGGAGACCATTAAAGGGAGATCAGGATTGTTGGGTACAGAAAGATTAATTTGACGCCATTTTTGCGTATTTTCAGATTGAGCCGGTAACAACAAGGCCTCAATTTTTTTACGACTTTCTGGGGTTGAGCTTTCTATCCAGGATTTACCAATCAATTGTTTCAAATGACTAAATCCAGGCGTTTGTGTATTCAACACATTTTCAATAAGGCCATTTTGATCCATGACGAAAACAGTATCAGCTACATGACTCACTAAATCTGCTGCCATAGCGGAATCTATAGAGTCAATTGAAATTGACGTGTTATTGGATTGGGGGTTCATCTAGAAGAAGTAGTGTAAATTTTCATAACTATTCATTGTAACGTTCTTTTGACGGTGTCTTCAAACTAATTTAGCCCTAAGTTCTTTTTTTGTCCAACGATGATTTCTGCCTGTCTAATAGCATCATTGGCATCATAAGATTTAATTTCGGCATGAATATCTTCAAACAGTTCTGGATGTGATGCATAAAGTGGGCCACCGACCATAAATGCGACATTGGGATTCATGGATCTTGACCTTAAGGAGGTGATAAGTTGGTTAACGCCAACGAGTTGTTCGCTATATCCAACGGATATCCCAATGACATCAAACCATTGAGAAAAAATTAAATTATTAATTTGGTCGACAGATAAGTTTGGCTCTCCCCAAACTCGCCATCCAGCTTTTCTGAAAAATTCCGCGACAATGAATAAGCCTAGGGTATGTTGGGACTTTGGTGCAGGGATCAATAATGCATTGAGGTTTTCTATAGGCAAACTATGCTTTAATTGAAAATCCTTGGTTAGATCATAGAGTATATGCTGTAAGCGCCACAAGCCAATAGTGACATCTGTGAAGCTGCAGATATCTTGCTCCCAAAGCTCACCAAGCTTTCTAGCTGTCATGGGGATTAAGTCGAGATAAATCGATTCGATAGAGACTTGTTTATTCATTAGTTTCTTGATCAACTCCATGCATGTATCTTGAGTGCCATTTACGCATAGACCAACAAGTAGATCAATTTCTTCAGTATGAATTTTTCTCTGTCCTGTCGAAGCCAGAACCTCTAATGGAGAGTTAGCTTGATGACTTACCAAAAGTCTTGGAATAATTTCTTTATCAAGCATTTGGATCAAGATATCGACTGATCCTTGAGCAGTTGCATCGTTACTACTCTCGTTATCAAGACAGTTCTCATCTTGATTTAAGTTGGAGTTGGGGTTATGCATCATTACCTTTTCCAAATAAATGGATTTTATGTGTTCTAAAGGCTTAACCATACTCCGCTCCGTTAAATTGATAATTGGGGAAAATACCGTAAAGTTAAATTTACGCCTATTTTCCACTAGTGTCTAATTAATTTTACATAAATAAGGGAAAGCCCTATGTTGTGTAAATTATTTTAAGCGTAAACTTTAGTTGACAGTTGCGATGAATAACACCAACAGGCATACATAATGAACGAGAAGAGCAAACTTCTTTATACACCAGAACAGCGTATCAAGCGAGATAAATCCATCTGGACAATCGTCCAAGGTGTACTAGCGCCGTTACAGTTTTTAGTGTTTTTAGTCAGTATTACCCTTGTCATTCGATATTTGATGACTGGAAAAGATTATGAAATGGCTAACTATTCAATTCTTTTAAAGACATTTTTCTTGCTGCTCATCATGGTTACTGGATGTATTTGGGAAAAAGTGGTGTTTGATAAATACTTATTTGCCGAAGCCTTCTTTTGGGAAGACGTGTTTAGTATGCTCGTGATCTTCTTGCATTTATCGTATGTGTATTGTTTATTTACTCAGAAGCTGAGCCCGGATTCGTTAATGGTATTAGCGCTGTGTGCTTATGTCGCCTACTTCATTAACGCTGCACAGTTCATTTGGAAACTGCGTATTGCTCGCAAAGAATATGAAGCCTTGCAGAAAAAAACTTCTTATGTGTCTTCTGAAGTATTCAATGAAGGTTACGCATCATGAATGCCGTGATTCCTATTCAACAATTACAAACCAGTGGATGTGGTACACCTCCAGAAGTGATCCGTGAGCGTGGTCAACGTGAGGTCTTTTGTGGTTTGACAGGAATTATTTGGATGCACCGGAAGATACAAGATGCATTTTTCTTAGTGGTTGGTTCAAGAACTTGTGCGCATCTAATCCAGTCTGCAGCTGGCGTTATGATTTTTGCAGAACCCCGCTTTGCTACAGCCATTATTGATGAGAGGGATTTAGCAGGGCTTGCAGATGCTAATGCCGAACTCGACAAAGTCGTTCAAAAATTGTTGGCAAGAAGACCGGATATCAAACTATTATTTCTGGTGGGGTCATGTCCTTCTGAAGTGATTAAATTAGATTTACACCGTGCTGCAGGGCGATTAGATAAACAGTTTGGCCCTCATGTTCGGATTCTGAATTACTCTGGAAGTGGTATTGAGACAACCTTTACACAAGGTGAAGATGCTTGTTTAAATGCACTTGTCCCACAGTTACCGCAGACGCAAGAAAAATCCATGATGATTGTCGGTTGCTTACCAGATATTGTGGAAGATCAATTTTCTCGACTGTTTAAAGAGATGGGAATTCAAGATGTGAGTTTCTTTCCCCCAAGAAATTCAATGTCATTACCTGCGATTGGGTCAAATACGCAATTTATTCTTGCGCAACCGTTCTTAGGCGATACAGTAAAGTCTTTAGAGTCCCGTGGCGCAAAGATGCACTGCGCACCTTTTCCATTCGGTATAGAAGGTACTACAGCATGGTTATCGACGATTGCAACAGCGATGGGCGTGGCTCAAGATGTCTTTGAAAAAGTCGTTGCGCCAAAGAAGGCTCGGGCACAAATGGCTTTAGCTCCTTTGAAAGAAACATTACAGAACAAAAAGATTTTCTTTTTCCCGGATTCACAGCTGGAAATTCCACTCGCAAGATTTTTAAATCGTGAGTTAGGAATGCAACTCACTGAAGTTGGCACACCTTATTTGCATAAGCAAATTTTAGAAAAAGAATTAGAGTTAATGCCTGCTGATGTGCAGTTATCAGAAGGGCAGGATGTTGAAAAACAATTAGATCGTTTGAAGTTGGCTGCTCCTGATATGGTGGTATGTGGATTAGGCCTTGCTAATCCTCTTGAGTCAGAAGGCTTCACCACTAAATGGGCGATTGAGCTTGTCTTTAGCCCAATTCACGGCTATGACCAGGCGGCAGATTTAGCTGAATTATTTGCTAGGCCCTTACGTAGAAAAGCAAAGCTACAGTTCAGTACGGGGGTCTTATGCAATTAACGTTATGGACTTATGAAGGTCCTCCTCACGTGGGTGCAATGCGCATAGCAACAGCTATGAATGATTTGCATTATGTGCTCCATGCACCACAGGGTGATACCTATGCGGATCTCTTATTTACGATGATAGAGCGCCTGCCAAAAAGACCTCCTGTTACGTATACAACTTTTCAAGCGCGCGATCTTGGTGGCGATACAGCTAACTTATTTAAGAATGCCGCTAAAGAATCTTATGAACGTTTTAAACCGAAAGCGATGATAGTGGGAGCCTCTTGCACTGCTGAATTAATTCAAGATGATCCAGGGGGTTTATCGAAAGCGCTCAATTTACCAATTCCCGTTATTCCACTAGAACTGCCTTCTTATCAAAAGAAAGAAAATTGGGGAGCCTCCGAAACTTTTTATCAAATTGTGCGTCATTTGACTGTGCAAGATACAAAGACTTCTGCCGCGGTTCATATCAGTCAACGTCAAGAAAAATTAACCGCTGGTAAGAAGCCTAGTTGTAATATTTTAGGACCAACTGCACTGGGTTTTAGACATCGGGACGATGTGAAAGAAGTGAGCAAGATGTTAACGATGTTAGGGATTGAAATTAATGTAATTGCCCCTCAAAGTGCAAGCCCAGCTGATATTACTAGAATTCCGCAAGCAGATTTTAATGTGGTTTTATATCCTGAAATTGCGCAATCAACCGCCTCATGGCTTTCTAGAATGTATGGCCAACCATTTACAAAAGTAGTTCCGATTGGTGTCAATGCCAGCATTGATTTTATGAAAGAAGTTGCTGCGTTAGCAGGTATCTCCGAAGAAAAAATTCTGAAAGAAATTCAGTCGAACTCATCTTGGTATGCCCGCTCTGTAGATTCCACGTATTTGACAGGCAAGCGCGTTTTTATTTTTGGTGATGCGACCCACGTGATAGCCGCCGCCAGAATTTCTCGGGACGAGATGGGGTTCCAAGTGGTTGGTATGGGTACTTATTCGCGTGAGTTTGCTAAAGATGTTCGTGAAGCTGCGAAGTCTTATGGCTTGGAAGCGTTGATTACAGATGATTATTTAGAAGTTGAAGAGAAAGTTGCTGAGCTTTCCCCAGAGTTGGTGCTTGGGACACAAATGGAGCGCCATATTGCCAAACGTTTAGGAGTCCCGTGTGCAGTTATATCTGCACCAGTACACGTTCAAGATTTTCCAGCACGTTATGCGCCGCAAATGGGTTTTGAGGGTGCGAACGTGATGTTTGATACTTGGATTCACCCCCTCATGATGGGCCTTGAAGAGCATCTCATCATGATGTTTAGAGAAGACTTTGAATTTAATAGTAATGTCCCGGCGTCACATTTGGGTCATGCAGGAGGAGGTACTCAAGCCACAACGAATCGCGCGCCAGAGTCTCCTGCTTATTTTGAAACAGAAGTACCCGTGATACATCAAGAGCGGCATGACCAACAAGAAAATCTCACAACGAATGAACAGCCTTTAACACAACAAATTTCTGTCGATGGACCAGCGGCTTGGTCAGCAGATGCCTTAAAGGAATTAGGAAAAATACCATTCTTTGTTCGTGGAAAGGCTCGCCGTAATACTGAAAAGTATGCCAATGAGCACGGTATGCAGCAAATCACATTGGAGACGCTTTACGATGCAAAAGCCTATTACAGTCGTTAATAGAACCCCTCTTAAATTTGTTCTTGTGACGATGGATACCCATCTCATGAGTGCAAGTGAGAAGGCGCATTACGCACTAAAGCGTGAGCTACCAAACTTAGATTTTAAAATCCATGCAGCAGCAGGTTGGGCAACTGCACCTGAGAAGCTTGAAGAGTGTAAAAAAGATATTGCAGATGCAGACATTGTGGTGACCACTATGTTGTTTTTGGAAGATCATTTCAAGCCCATTTTGGAAGATTTAAAAGCGCGTCGAGATCACTGTGATGCGATGGTATGTGCTATGTCTGCCGCTGAAGTTGTTCCTTTGACAAAGATTGGTGATTTTGATATGAGTAAGCCAGCAAGCGGACCGCTTGCCTTACTCAAAAAAATGCGTGGTTCTAAAGAGAAAAAAACCACCGGTGGTGCAGCGCAAATGAAAATGTTGCGTCGTTTACCGAAGATTCTCAAATATATTCCAGGAACGGCTCAAGATGTCCGCGCGTATTTTTTAACCTTGCAATATTGGTTAGGTGGTTCTGAAGAGAACATGTACCATATGGTTCGGTTCCTGATCAATAAATATGCCAAAGGTCCAAGGGCGTCATTAAGAGATTCCAAGAGCAAAATTGTAGAGCCGGTGATGTATCCCGACTTAGGTGTTTATCACCCCAGAATGAAGGGTCGTATTGGTGAAGAGTTAAGTCTAGTTCCAAAATTGGTTCCAGATGCAAAGGCTAAAGGAAAGATTGGTATCTTACTACTGCGTTCCTATGTACTAGCTGGCAATACTCAACACTATGATGCAGTTTTTGCTGCGCTTGAAGCACGTGGCTATCAGGTGGTTCCTATCTTTGCGGCGAGCTTAGATGCAAGACCTGCCATTGATCAGTTCTTAATGAAGAATGGTAAATGTACCGTAGACGCTATGATTTCTTTAACCGGTTTTTCATTGGTTGGTGGACCTGCATATAACGATGCCAAGGCTGCTGAAGAGATTTTAGGAAAACTCGATGTACCTTACATTGCTGCGCATCCGGTTGAATTTCAAAACTTATCAGATTGGGGAAGTTCAGAGCGTGGACTATTGCCGGTAGAGAGCACTCTGATGGTTGCTATTCCTGAGTTAGATGGTGCCACGAATCCGATGGTATATGGTGGACGCTCAGGCGCACCAGGCACATCTTGCACTGGTTGCCATCGTAATTGCACATTTACAGAAATCAATAACGTCAACGACATGTTTACATGTGTTGAGCGAGTAGATATGCTCGCGGCCAGAATGGATAAATTGGTATCGCTCAAAAAATCCACACACCATGATCGTAAAGTCGCCATGGTTATTTTCAATTTCCCGCCAAACGCTGGAAGAGTTGGAACAGCTGCTTACCTCGGCGTATTTGAATCTATTTATGAAACCATGGCGCGTATGAAGCAAGATGGTTATCAGGTTGATATGCCTGAGAGTGTTGACGAGTTAAGAGATTCACTCTTGCATGGTAATGCGCAAGATTACAACACGGATGCCAATGTGCATATCAAGATTTCTGCGAATGACCATATTCGTCGTGAAACTTGGTTAAAAGATATTGAAAAACAGTGGGGCCCTGCTCCTGGTAAGCAGTTGAGTGATGGTTCTAATATTTTTGTTTTAGGTAAACAATTTGGCAATATTTTGATAGCGGTTCAGCCTGGTTTTGGTTATGAAGGCGATCCAATGCGTTTGTTATATGAAAAAGGTTTCACACCAACGCATGCATTCTCCGCATTCTATCGTTATTTGCGTGAAGATTTTGGTGCACACGCTGCCCTTCATTTTGGGACGCATGGTGCTTTAGAGTTTATGCCAGGTAAGCAGACTGGTTTATCCGGTAAATGCTGGCCAGACCGTTTGATTAAAGATCTGCCCAATGTTTACTTATATGCATCGAATAATCCGTCAGAGGGAGCTATTGCAAAAAGACGTTCTGGCGCCACTTTAATCAGTTATCTCACACCGCCGATTGCACAAGCAGGTTTGTATAAAGGATTATCAGACTTAAAGGCGTCGATTGATCGTTATCGCTTATTGCCAGAAGATGATCATGATGCTGCAAACGTCAATGAGAGAGAGCAACTGAGTGAATTAATTCTTAGTCAAGCTACTGCAATTGAAGTAATTGCGAAAGATACCTCATGGGCAGCATTGAATCAAAAGCAGATTAGTGCTGAGGTTGTAAGGTTAAGTGAAGAGTTACTGGAATATGAATATGCATTAATTCCAGAAGGATTACATGTCATTGGCAAGAAAAAAGAACGCAGCGCAAGTCTTGAGATGTTAAAGAGCATGGCAAAGTTTAGTGTTGATGTCACACTCGACGATAAAATTTTTGTCGATATCGTCAAAGGTTCATTACCTCAAGAAATCATTTTGGCGCATCAATTAGGCCGCATAGAAAACATTGACAAGATTATTACTGACTTACAAACGGCGTATAAGTTCATGCAAATGGATAGTGAGCTGGATGGAGTCATGAATGCTTTAGATGGTAAGTATATTCCACCAGCCCCTGGAGGAGACGTATTACATAATTTAGAGGTTTTGCCAACAGGTCGCAACTTGCATGGTTTTGATCCTTTCCGTATTCCAAGTCAGTATGCCGTTCAGGATGGATCTCAACAAGCACAGCGTATTTTGGATCGTTATATGGCTGATGGAAATGAATTGCCAGAGTCCATCGCGTTAGTATTATGGGGTACTGATAACTTAAAAACAGAAGGTGCTCCTATAGGACAAGTACTCGCATTAATAGGTGCTCAGCCAAGGTTTGATAGTTATGGCCGCTTAGCTGGTGCAACTTTGATTCCACTAGAAAAATTAGGTCGTCCACGTATTGATGTGGTCGTGTCAATTTCTGGAATCTTTAGAGACTTAATGCCACTACAAATTAAGTTACTTGCAGAAGCCGCGCTGATGGCGGCAAATGCTGAAGAACCTAGTGAGCAAAACTTTGTGCGCAAACATGCGCTTGATTATATGGCTCGGATGGGCTGTGATATGGAAACGGCTGCATTACGTGTATTTGGTAATGCAGATGGCACTTATGGATCCAATGTAAATTTACTCGTTGATAACAGTAAATGGGAAGATGAAGAAGAGTTATCGAATACCTATAAGAAGCGTAAAGGATTTGCATACGGTGTGAGTGGTAAGCCGCAATTGCAAAAAGCGGAATTACTCGACGGAATATTTGCCGATGTATCACTGACTTATCAGAATTTAGATTCTGTTGAACTTGGCGTCACCACAATTGATACATACTTTGATACCTTGGGCGGTATAAGCCAAGCTGTGAAGCAAGCTAAAGGTGGCGTTGCGACGCCGGTTTATATTGGCGACCAAACCTCGGGTAAGGGAACGGTTCGTACCTTGGATGAGCAAGTTAATTTAGAAACTAGAACCCGTATGCTTAATCCGAAGTGGTATGAAGGTATGTTAAAGCATGGCTTTGAAGGTGTTCGTCAAATTGAGACACACCTCACCAATACATTTGGTTGGTCAGCAACGACTGGACAGGTCCAGCCTTGGGTCTATCAGCAAATTACAGAGACATTTATTTTAGATGATCAAATGCGTGAGCGCTTAGCGGAATTAAATCCTAGCGCCTCATCAAAAGTCGCTAATCGTTTGCTTGAAGCAAGCGAGAGGCAGTATTGGAAGCCATCCGCACAGGATCTTGCGAAGTTGCGTCAATTTGCTGAAGAGTTAGAGGATCGACTTGAAGGCGTTTACCAAGGAGTTGCTATTTCATGAACACAGTCACAGTACCAATGTCAGTATTAAATACAAAAAAACCACCTGATGGAGACGGTAGCGTTCAAGTTCATCTTGACCCGAATCTTAAAATTGGCAATGCTAAAGTTTTTGCAATTTATGGCAAGGGTGGTATTGGAAAAAGCACGACATCTTCCAATTTGTCAGCAGCATTTTCCAAGTTGGGTAAGCGTGTATTACAGATTGGTTGTGATCCAAAGCATGACTCGACATTCACTCTCACGGGTACGTTAGTCCCAACGGTCATCGATATTTTAGAGTCGGTAGATTTTCATGCAGAAGAGCTCAAGATTGAGGATTTTGTTTACGAAGGCTATAACGGGGTGATGTGTGTTGAAGCCGGTGGTCCTCCAGCGGGAACTGGTTGTGGTGGGTATGTGGTGGGACAGACCGTCAAACTCCTAAAAGAGCATCATTTACTCGAAGATACTGATGTTGTTATTTTTGATGTCCTAGGTGATGTGGTCTGTGGCGGTTTTGCCGCACCACTACAGCACGCTGATAGAGCGCTGATTGTTACAGCCAATGATTTTGATTCCATTTTTGCGATGAACCGCATTGTTCAGGCGATAGCTGCCAAAGCTAAAAACTACGATGTACGTTTAGGTGGTGTGATTGCCAACCGTAGTGCGGGTACTGATCAAATTGATAAATTCAATAAAAGAGTTGGTCTAAAAACCATGGCCCATTTCCCAGATTTAGATGCTATACGCCGTAGTCGTCTAAAGAAATGCACTATTTTTGAAATGGAAGCAACGCCAGAAATCGAAGCAGTGCAAAACGAATATTTACGATTAGCTCAGTCTTTGTTAGAGGATTTACCGCCGATTGAAGCCGAAAGTTTAAAAGACCGTGAAATTTTTGATTTATTAGGATTCGATTAATGACAACGATACGATACGAAAAAAAACGTAGCGAGTTAGAAGAGTACTTTGACCGGACTGCGGCGCAAGCTTGGGCTAAATTAACATCGGATGTTCCAGTCAGTGGGATTCGTGCGACAGTTCGCGCCGGCAGAGACCAAACTCGTGATATTTTGCTCAGTCGATTACCCCAAGATTTATCGGGAACCAGAATATTGGATGCAGGTTGTGGAACTGGTGCATTAGCCATTGAGCTAGCCAAGCGTGGTGCTCACGTGATTGCGGTAGATTTGTCAGCCACCTTAACCGATTTAGCCAAAGAAAGAATTGAACCCAGCCTAGCTCATTTAGTGGAGTTTCATGCAGGGGATATGTTAGATCCAAAATTTGGATACTTTGATTACGTAGTGTGCATGGATTCAGTCATCCATTATCAAGGTGGTGACAAGGTGTCGGTATTAAGTCAATTAGCGAAAAATACTCAGAAAAAAATTATTTTTACCTTTGCCCCTAGTACCTTCGCACTTGAACTCATGATTCGTTCTGGAAAGTTATTCCCTAAAAAAGATCGTTCACCTTTTATTGTGCCAATTGCAGAATCAACGATTCGTAAAGATATTGGAAATGCAGATGATTTACAGGATTGGGAAGTTACTTTTACGCAAAAAGTATCGAGTATGTTTTATCAATCTCAAACGATGGAAATTACTAAAAAATGAAGTTACCCATCATGGTCAATAAAAAAACTTGGCAGGCGGTCAGTCCAAAGTTACTCCCTTTCGCGGATGTGGTGAGTAAAGACTTACCTCTTTCCAGATTGTTGCGTCTTTCCTTATTTCAAGTGACAGTAGGGATGGCTGCAACATTATTGATTGGGACTTTAAATCGGGTCTTAATTCTAGAGATGGGTGTAGCCGCATGGTTAGTAGCACTCATGGTTGCCGTTCCTTTAGTTTTTGCACCATTTAGAGCTTTAGTTGGTTTTAAATCGGATCAACATCGTTCTGTCTTGGGTTGGAGACGAGTGCCTTATATATGGATTGGTACATTATTGCAATTTGGCGGATTATCGATCATGCCATTTGCATTAATTCTTTTGTCAGGTGATACACATTGGCCAGTTTGGTTTAGTTATATGGCGAGTATTCTCGCTTTCTTGCTCGTGGGAGCAGGTATGCAGACAACGCAAACTGCAGGATTGGCCTTGGCGACTGATATTGCTTCTGAAGAGTCTCGTCCTCGTGTGGTTGCCTTAATGTATGTCATGCTGTTAGTAGGGATGGTCATTAGTGGGATTGTCTTTAGTTTCTTTTTAAGCCCCTTTACACAAATCCAATTAATTCAAGTGATTCAGGGTGCGGCATCTGTAACGCTCATCTTTAATATTATTGCGCTTTGGAAGCAAGAGGCAAGACGGCCGCAGATGACGAACCCCGCCGTGAAAACACCTGACTTTAAAGAAAGTTGGAGACATTTTGCAAGCCA
>CAIQUZ010000109.1 GCA_903875135.1 uncultured beta proteobacterium
AATTGCACATCGTGGATATGTCATGGAAACTGGTGTTATTTTGATGGAGGGAACTGGTAACGAATTGTTATCAAATGACCAGGTGCGAGGTAGTTATCTTGGAATTAAATTAAAAGACGATTGATCTTGCACTCCGACATGATGTTTCAATCGCTACTAGTACTGTAGATACTTTTTTGCCTAATATTTAGTCTATTAGGAGGCGCTAGAGTAAAGGTAAACCTTTTACAGAACAGCTCAAGTAGATGCTTTAAGCAGGTAATTGAGCGTAGTTTTGAAGGCGAGATTTATGGCAACTAAATGCGCTGTCTAATTTTTATATTTAAAAAATATTTTCAATTTATTGTAGATATTTTTTTCTAAAAAAGAATGTATTTTCTTTTTTTCAACATCACCAATAAAACATATAAAGTCAAGGTAGAGCTGATCGACTCTTAAAAATCTATTTAGACATATTTGTCTAGTAATTAGAATTCACTAGAGATTAATTAAACACCTGGGGGAAATTATGGTTTATCCCTAGAGTAAATTTGTATTTTTTATAACTATACTAGTACAAAATTAATTAGGAGATTGAAGTGTTGCGATTAAAAGATAAGGTAGCAATTGTTACGGGTGGTGGAAGAGGTATCGGTCGAGATATTTCATTGGCTTATGCTAGAGAAGGTGCTCATGTGGTGGTGAGCGATATCGATCCAAATACTGCAAAGACGACATCAGATGATATTAAAAAATTAGGGCAAAAGAGTATTGATTGCCAGACTGATGTTTCTAAAGCAGCGGACATCAACGCAATGATTGAAAAGACGATTAAAGAATACGGCAGGGTGGATATTCTCGTTAATAACGCG
The DNA here is from genome assembly GCA_903875135.1 of uncultured beta proteobacterium. Lineage (GTDB taxonomy): Bacteria > Pseudomonadota > Gammaproteobacteria > Burkholderiales > Burkholderiaceae > Polynucleobacter. The sequence goes on from CAIQUZ010000109.1 coordinate 852, forward strand.
ATGAGAATTGTTCCTGGAAAGCTTGAAGAGCTTCCTGAGGCGGCATGGGATACAACCATGAATATTGGATTAAAAGGGACTTTTTTAGCTAGTCAAGCTGCGGCCAAGCACATGATTCAACAAAAATCGGGTTGTATTGTGAATATATCCTCTATAGCTGGCTTATTTCCTTATAACTGGGCTGGTTCTTACAGTGTTGTAAAGGCCGGCATCATTATGTTAACAAAATTACAGGCGATGGAATGGGCTCCTTATGGCATTCGTTCTAATGCAATTACTCCCGGATATATTAGAACGCCGGGAACTGAAGGTATGTATGGAGATCCTGTGATTTTTGAAGGTCGTCGCAAAGGTGTTCCTATGGGAAGGGTTGGAAGTGGAGATGATATTACGGGTGTAGCTATATTTTTAGCCAGTGATGACTCTCAATATACAACGGGAAGTGTTGTTGGTGCAGATGGAGGTCAAGCGGTTGGTTATTTCTTATCTGTGCCAGGGCGAAGATTTTCAGGGGGTAGCGTTGAATAGGCTTAGCGGAGATTAATTAATATCAATTGACTTAACTTTTATTAGGGAGATATGCATGAAACTTCTCAGATTATTTGGAGCACTTGTTTTATCTTTAAGTTTTTTAGTTGAGGCGGCTGATATTGATCTCATTAAGAGGCCAGCAAAACCCAGTAAAACATATACGGTTGGGATTTTAGAGCCCAATATGGCGATTCCTCACTTTGTGGCCCAATCGTATGGTTTTATCGATGAGGCCCAAAATTTAGGGGTGAAATTTATTATTTACGATGCCGGTGAGCATAAAAATATAGCAAAACAAGTTTCTCAAATGGAGGATTTGATTGCTAGTAAAGTAGACGTCATTTGTATTGTGCCTGGAACATCAGTTACGGCAATGGCGCAAATTGATCAAGCTATAGCTGCGGGCATACCCGTAGTGAACGTCAATATTATGAGTGATAATCAAAAAGTTCTTGGGCGCATTAGGTCTGATGATTATGAGCAAGGACGACTACAAGCCGAATTTATGGTTAAAGCTTTAAATGGTAAAGGTAATGTTGTCATGATGAATGGTGTTAGTGGAACAAGCGCATTCGTCAATCGATCTAAGGGGTTTTTAGATTATGTAGCAAAATATCCCGACATAAAAATCTTGTCTCAACAATGGACTCCCAATGCAACTGACCGTGGACTTAAGTTGATGGAAGATTGGAGTCAGGCGTTTGTAAAGATTGACGGTGTCTATACCGGCGCCGATCGTTTGGCGATTGGTGCCGCTCAGGTGTTAAAAGCACAAGGTAAAAAGCCCGGCGAAGTTATCATAACAACTGTCGACTATAACGATGATACAGAACGGTTTGTGCGGGAGGGTTGGATCTCTGCTGCCATGGCGCAATCGCCGGTATTAATGGGGCGTTGGGGAATTCGTGTAGCTTTGGCAGCACTCCAGAAACAACCTATTCCAGAAAAATTGTTTACACCAAATTTTGTGATGACAAAAGATAATGCAGACACTGTCGATATGACTCTTATACGGCAGCCCAAAGGATGGCGTCCACCAATTTAATCATGAGGTTGATTAAAAAATACATTCAATTTATTGTGGAAATTTTTGATGAGTGACGCTATTGATTCAATGAAATCAAATCATTCCAGCTTAGCAAGTAGATTTGTTAATTCGCCATATTTAACGAGTATCGGATTAGTTGGAGTGATTTTAGCTATGGCTGTAATATTTTCCATGCTCAATCACAATTTTTATAGTAGTACTAATTTGCGCAACGTTGCTCGTCAAACATCTATATTAGGCATTGTTGCATGTGGCCAAACAATGATTATTTTATCTGGAGGGTTTGATCTTTCTGTCGGTATGGTGATAGGACTAATCAGTGTTGTGAGTTCGATGGTGATGGTTGATTATGGCTTGTGGGCAGGCGTTATTACTGGAATATTGTTGGGGATGACCATAGGAATGTTCAATGGTTTTATGGTTGCTAAAGCTGGTCTACCGGCCTTTATTGTGACACTAGCTATGTATTCTGCTGCAAGAGGATTAGCCCTCATTATTTCTGGTGGATTACCGATTACTGATATGCCTTCTGCATTTAGTTTTTTAGGTGCAGGTCAGCTATTCACCATTCCAATTCCTGCGGTAATTGCTGGATTGGTTTTTATTTTCTGCGCCTTACTCATGAAAAAAACCAAATTTGGAAAACATATTTATTCGATTGGTGGAAATGAACACGCTGCGTTGTATTCTGGCGTGCCAGTTATCAATATGAAAATCTGGATTTGGACATTACACGGGGCATTGATCGGGCTAGCAACTTTAGTTCTAACTTCACGTGCCGTATCTGGACATGCCACTTTAGGAGAAGGTTTAGAGTTGGAGTCAATTGCAGCGACTGTCATCGGTGGAACAACCTTAGGTGGTGGTAAGGGGAGTATTACTAATACTTTTTTAGGTGTTGTTGCAATGGGCATATTGACTAACGGGTTAAATCTTATCAATGTATCGAGTTATTACCAGATGGTTTTAATTGGTGTCATTATTGCAGGAGCGGTATTCATAGATCAGTTGCGATCCCATAAGTCCTAACCTTTATAAATGAACGATGAATACTTCTGAATTAGATATTCCCTTGATTGAAATGCGAGGAATCACTAAATCTTTTGGTGCTGTTCAAGCATTGCGTGGTGCAAATTTACGACTTATGCATAATGAGGTCCTTGGTTTAGTTGGCGATAATGCTGCTGGTAAATCTACACTCATGAAAATATTAACGGGTGTACATCAATTAGATGGTGGAGAAATTTTATTTGAGAAAGATAAAATTAGTTTTGATTCTCCAAGAGATTCAAGGGCAAAGGGGATTGAGATGATCTACCAAAACTTGGCTCTTGCACCGAATTTAGATGTGGTCTCCAATGTTTTTTTGGGGAGAGAAAAATCAACTGGTGTAGTTAGTAAATTATTAGGTTGGCTTGATGAAGATTTAATGGAAAAAGAAACAAGAGAACTTCTTAATCGTTTGAAGATTAATATCCAATCATTAAGGGTTAATGTCGAGCGAATGTCAGGAGGTCAACAACAAGCCGTTGCAATTGCAAGAGCAGTGGCCTTTCAGGCGCGAGTTGTCATCATGGATGAGCCAACGGCAGCACTAGCTGTAAAAGAAGCTGGGAAGGTGTTAGATATCATTAATCATTTGAGGGATTCAGGCGTTTCAGTGATTGTGATAAGTCATCGCCTACAGGATATTTTTGATGTGGCTGACAGAGTCATGGTTTTGCGAAGTGGCGAAACCATTGCTGATGAAAAAGTTGCTGATACAAGTATGGATAAGATCGTAAAATATATTGTCGGTGGTTAATGATTAGATGACTTCGTTAAATAAGTAAGCAAGCCCGTTATGGATCTTGGCCTCACGATTCATGCATGACCAATAATTTTAAGTATTGCTAAAGTATTTTCGAGTGGTGTCAGGTAGATTTTTTCTGTTGTCAAACCGGATGAATATGCCTAAAAGATTCATTTGTTGACTACAATCATGGTTTGAAATATTCATTCTATGTCCAACTTACATTCTATTTTTAGGAGAACTTCTGTCTGTTTTCTTTGCGTCTAGAGCTTGAAGAGGTGAATGATTCATGATTTTAGCTTTACAAAAACTCTATCAAAGCCCCTCCGTTTTTAAAAGGTTAGCCGCCATCTTGCTGATAGATATCATCGCTGTTGCTTTGTTAATTGCTTTTGGTATTTTGATTCAATTAGGAGAGGATCGTGGTTGGGGCATTGCTTTTGGAATGATCTTATTTCCGATGTCTATTTTTGGGCTTTTAATTATCAATGTAGTGATGATAATTACCGTTGCGAGAACCACCACTCAACGATTGATTGCCTTGGCAATAGTGTTTGGGATATGGTATTTTCTAGTAAAAGTCATGAAAGTGACATTCCTGCAGTTTTGAAATGCATTTAAGCAATGTCGTGAAATGTAATTGAAAGAATGCCAAGATTTAATATCTTGAAACTAAGCGATATTCACTTAATTTGTATTTTGGCTCCCCGACCTGGACTCGAACCAGGGACCTGCGGATTAACAGTCCGTCGCTCTACCAACTGAGCTATCAGGGAATAAAGCGTTATTATAGCTTTTTTTCTAACATCTTCGCAACTTTAATAAAAATGATATGCATATTGAGCTCTATCCTTGGAAAATTGCACAGAGTATTTCTCTGCCGATCCGCATAGAAGTATTCGTGCATGAGCAGGGTGTTCCTTTGGAGATCGAGCAAGATATCGATGATATTTCTGCACTTCATGCCATCTTAGTTAACGATGGAATCGCTATCGGTACTGGTCGCTTATTTCAGGAGGATAGAGAATCAACAACTTATATGATTGGACGAGTATGCATTTTAAAAAGTTATCGTCAACAAGGCGGTGGTCTGCTCATCATGAAATCTTTAATTAAAGAGGCTCAACATCTTGGCGCTACTCAGTGTCAAATTCATGCGCAAGTAAGCAGTCAATTTTTTTATGAGAGATTAGGCTTTATTTCAACTTCAGTAATCTTTATGGAAGCTGGTATTGAGCATATGTTGATGCGTTTAACAATGCCTCAATAAAAAATCAGCTGTTACAACGCCCGCATCGATAGTAAATTGCTCTGTCAATACATGATGAAGTGCTTCTTCATATTCAAATAGATAAAATTCGCTGACTTCATTATCTTGATTTTGAGGTTGGAAATTGACAGGCAATTCTAGATCATAGGTATATAAAGTCTCATGGTGTAAGCTGCCGTCTTCGATACCCCTACGAATCGTTACTGAACTAATCGGTTGGATATGTAGAGATTGATCAGCGTTTATCCCCGCCTCTTCCCATAGTTCTCTAACGACGCAATTAAAGAGGGTTTCATTCGCACTCAGACCGCCAGCCGTGATGTTATCTAAAAGGCCTGGATCAATTTGTTTTGTATGACTTCTGCGGGCAATCCACACTTGACCACTAGCTTGGTATCCATTGACATGAACAGCGCGACTATGAAACCCCATACTTCTGAAAAAAGTTCTTTCAACCCGAAATCGTTCAAGTTGGTGCTCATCGATAAATGAAAAATCCTCATCACGCCATCCTTGGATTAGCTGAATATCTCGTAGATGTTCAGCTAGGATACGTAACTCAATACTCAGTTGATAGGGGGGGGCTTGGGTCATTAGAATTTTTTGATTAGCGCAATGAATCAATTGCAGATCCTGATCTTCTTGATGAATAAAATCTTGCAAAGCCGAAAAAATTTCAGGGCTTACATGACCAATCATTTGGTCCATAAAAAAAACAGGCAATAAATCTGTTGGAATATTTCGGTAGGCAGTTTCAATAATTTCTGTCAATGCCGATCTTGCACTAATATTCATTTTAAATTGAGCCATATTTATTTTTTCTCTTAAGGATTTACCCTAGTTTGTTCTTACTAGATGATAAATATCACCTCGTAAAAAATGTTGTCGTCAATCAATTTATTTTTTTAACTGCTTAAAAAAGTAGCAAGCCAGCTCTATCCCCAATACGCATAGCTATTTTATGTTTTTTTCACGACTTATCCACAATAGTTGTGGATAAGTTTTTGTTTTTTTATTGAATTGCGGATTGACACAGTTATTTTTTTCTATTAAAGAAATATCAGCCAAGTAAAAATCCGGTCATCTTGGTATCCCCGACTGGAGTCGAACCAGTATCTAGCCCTTAGGAGGGGCTTATTCTATCCATTGAACTACGGAGACAACAATATGTATTGTAATTGTTCTCTAAAAAAATTATTAAAGTATTTGATCTATAACGTATTTTTTATTGAATGTATGAGTATCTTCGTTTCGTCTTGGTATCTTGATAACATTTATTTTAGTAACCCCAATGCTTCATAATTTTATGGTGATTCATATTCAAGATACAATTTCGTACTATGGCAACCCGTAAAGAACAATATAGCGAATCATCCATCAAGGTCTTAAAGGGCCTTGAACCCGTTAAACAACGACCAGGGATGTATACAAGGACCGATAATCCCCTGCATATCATCCAAGAGGTCATTGATAACGCATCTGACGAGGCTCTTGGCGGTCATGGCAGAGAGATTGTCTTAACAATTCATACGGATCAAAGTATCAGTGTTGAGGACTTTGGTAGGGGAATCCCTGTAGGGATGCATCCCGAAGAAAAAGTTCCGGTCGTCGAGATTGTTTTCACTCAATTACATGCTGGTGGTAAGTTTGAAAAAGGATCTGCAGGTGCTTACGCTTTTTCTGGTGGTTTACACGGCGTTGGTGTTTCAGTGACGAATGCTTTATCGAATCGTCTTGAAGTTCAGGTTTGGCGAGACAAGCAATATTCAACACTAGCTTTTGAGCATGGGTTTCTAGTTGATAAGATAAAAACTACGGCGATCCCTGCGGGTGACAAAACATCTGGGACGATCGTTCGAGTTTGGCCTGAGGCTAAATATTTTGATAGTCCTCAAATTCCTTTAAATGAGCTTCAACGCTTATTAAGGTCTAAGGCAGTATTACTCCCTGGTGTCAAAGTAACTTTGATTCAAGAAAAATCTGGCGATACACAATCTTGGTTTTACGAACAGGGTCTTAAAGGTTATTTAGATGAGGCGATGATTCAAGCTGGTCATAGTGAACTTTTGATTCCAGCGTTTGATGGTGAACATTATGCGGAGTCTGATCGTGCTGGTGAAGAAAGTTTTGCGCAAGGTGAGGGTGCTGCCTGGATTATTGCGTGGACTGAAGAGGGAAGTCCTGTCCGTGAGAGTTATGTCAATTTGATACCGACAACGGCTGGTGGAACTCACGAAAGTGGATTGCGAGAAGGTTTATATAACTCTGTCAAAAGTTTTATCGAGTTACATGCATTATTGCCGAAAGGCGTCAAACTGATGCCAGATGATGTTTTTCAAAGAGCTTCCTTTGTACTTTCGGCGAAGGTTCTTGATCCACAGTTTCAAGGACAAATTAAAGAGCGTTTGAATTCTAGAGATGCGGTGCGACTAGTTTCCGGTTTTGTGAGATCGGCTCTAGACCTTTGGCTCAACCAACATGTTGATTACGGCAAAAAACTCGCTGATTTGGTCATTAAGCAAGCTCAGGCAAGAACGCGTGCTGGTCAAAAAATTGAAAAACGCAAATCTTCTGGTGTGGCAGTATTGCCAGGCAAGCTAACTGACTGCGAAAGTGAAGATATTGTTATTAATGAAATCTTCCTTGTTGAGGGAGACTCTGCTGGTGGCTCTGCCAAGATGGGGCGAAACAAAGAGTATCAAGCGATTCTTCCATTACGAGGCAAAGTATTGAACACTTGGGAAACTGAACGGGATCGTTTATTTGGCAATAATGAGGTGCATGATATTGCTGTAGCCATTGGTGTTGATCCTCATGGTCATTTAGATGAGCCTGACTTAAGTAATCTGCGTTATGGCAAGGTTTGCATTTTGTCCGATGCGGACGTTGATGGATCGCATATTCAAGTACTTCTCATCACCTTGTTTTATAAGCACTTTCCAAAGTTGATTGCTCGTGGCCACATTTATGTCGCACGGCCTCCGCTATTTCGAGTAGATGCCCCTGCGAGAGGGAAAAAACCTGCTCAAAAGATCTATGCCTTAGATGAAGGAGAACTCACCGCGATTGAAGACAAATTGATGAAAGATGGTTTAAAGGCGGGTAGTTGGCAGATTTCGCGTTTTAAAGGTCTTGGAGAAATGAGTCCTGAGCAATTGTGGGATACCACCTTAAATCCTGATACGAGGCGTTTATTGCCCATTTTGACGGGTGAGATTACGCTTGAAAATACCAATAAGATGATGGATATGCTGATGGGTAAATCTGAATCATCAGCACGAAAAAATTGGCTCGAAGAACATGGCAATGAAGTTGAAGCTGATATTTAACGATTTAAAACAAAGCAACTATGTCCAATAAAGAACCTGATTTATTTTCAAATCTACCTGCTGAGCCACAAGATTCGCTCACACTGGCGAACTATGCCGAGCGTGCCTATTTAGACTACGCAATTAGCGTCGTCAAAGGCCGTGCCTTGCCTGAGTTGGCGGATGGTCAAAAACCTGTTCAACGGCGCATTTTGTATTCAATGAGCGAAATGAGTTTGCGTTTTGATGCAAAGCCCGTCAAAAGTGCTCGCGTGGTGGGTGATGTTTTAGGTAAGTTTCATCCCCACGGCGATCAATCTGCTTATGACGCTCTTGTCCGACTGGCTCAAGGCTTTAGTTTGCGGTATCCATTAATTGATGGGCAGGGTAATTTTGGTTCGCGAGATGGTGATGGCGCTGCTGCAATGCGATATACCGAAGCACGCTTGACGAAGATTTCTAGTTTGTTAATGGATGAGATTAACCAAGGGACCGTTGATTTCATTCCAAATTATGATGGCTCGATGGAAGAACCTGCTTTACTACCTGCTAGGTTACCTTTTGTTCTACTAAATGGTGCGTCAGGTATTGCGGTTGGCATGGCTACCGAAATTCCTTCACACAATTTACGTGAAGTTGCTGCAGCTTGCATTGCGGTATTAAAAAACCCGAAGATTAGCGAAGAGGAAGTCCTGGAAATTATTCCTGGACCTGATTTTCCGGGCGGTGGGCAAATTATTTCCCCATCAGCCGAAATCGCTGAAATCTATAAAGCAGGTCGTGGCAGTCTAAAAGTTAGAGCGCGCTGGTCGATTGAAGAGATGGCTCGTGGTCAATGGAAACTGGTGATTAATGAATTACCACCCAATACTTCGACACAAAAAGTGTTACAAGAGATAGAGGAAATTACTAATCCAAAAGTGAAGATTGGTAAAAAGGCATTGACTGCAGAGCAAAATGCTCTTAAACAATCTACCTTGGCTCTTCTGGACGGTGTTCGAGATGAGTCGAGTAAAGATGCGGCTGTTCGACTTGTCTTCGAGCCGAAAACAAAGAACATTGATGAAGCAGAATTTGCTAATTTCTTATTAGCGCATACTTCACTTGAGTCAAATGCTTCGATTAATTTGGTGATGATTGGAACCGATGGTCGGCCAAGACAAAAAGGTATTTTATCGATTATTCAAGAGTGGGCTGGATTTAGGATTCAGACTGTCACAAGAAGAACGCAGCATCGATTAATGAAGGTCAATGACCGAGTTCATATTTTGGAAGGTCGGCAATTAGTCCTTCTGAATATTGATCAAGTAATACAAATTATTCGTGGTAGCGATGAGCCGAAGGCGGATTTGATGCAAGCTTTCAAATTATCGGATCGTCAAGCAGAGGATATTTTAGAAATCCGTCTCCGACAATTGGCACGTCTTGAAGCGATTAAGATAGAACAAGAATTATCTGAACTTCAAAACGAAAAATCAGAATTAGAAAATCTGTTATCCAGTGATGGTTTGATGCGTAAAAAGATTGTCAAAGAAATTGAAGTTGATGCGAAGAACTTTGGTGACGATCGAAGAACCATCATTCAAGAAGAGAAGCGCAGTGTTGTACAAACGAAGATCATTGATGAGCCAGTTACAGTTGTTGTTTCTCAAAAAGGTTGGGTTCGCGCACGTCAAGGTCATGATCATGATCCAGCGCAGTTTGCCTTTAAAACTGGGGATAGCTTATTTGCTATTTATGAATGTCGTACCGTTGATTTGATGATTGGTATTGGCAGTAATGGCAGAGCATATACAGTCCCCGTTACCGATTTGCCAGGTGCGCGAGGTGATGGCACACCTTATACCTCATTGATTAATTTGGTTCCAGGAACACAGATGGTTTCTTTTTACGCTGGAGCTGGCGATGATCTACTCTTGATTAGCATGGCATCGGGTAATGGATTTTTAGCGAATGTTAGCGATATGATGACCAGAAACAAGGCGGGTAAGAGCTTTGTAGGGATCAATGAACAATTTGACGGTGGCGATCATGTCTTACCGATGCAGGTTATTCGTGAAGGCATGATCATGGTGGCATGTTTATCGGCAAATGGGCGCTTGCTCACCTTTGAAGTTGCAGATTTGAAGCGTTTGCCCACAGGTGGTAAAGGTGTTATTTTGATGGATTTAGAGCCAAAAGAGCGTTTACAAAGCGCCATCTGTTTTGGTTCGAATGGTCTTTACATGGATGGTCTCGGAAGAGCGAGCAAACCAACTTCAGTGCACATCACCTTTAAAACGCTACTCAGTTTCAAAGCGCAAAGAGCGAGAAAAGGCCATGCGATTGACCCAAAACTCAAAGATGCCAGTTTAAAACAGGCTTAATTAGTCGCTGACTTCAACAATCATCTCAATTTCCACACAAGCTCCAAGTGGAAGTTGAGCAACTCCAAAGGCACTGCGCGCATGTTTGCCGAGATCGCCAAATACTTCTACTAAAAGTTCAGAGCAACCATTCGTCACCAGGTGATGCTCTGTGTATTCTGCGGTGGAGTTCACCAGGCTAGTCACTTTGATGATTTTTTTGACGCGATCTAAATTACCCAGATGACTTTGTAAGCTAGCAATTAAGTCGATAGCTACTGAACGGGCAGCAAGCCTGCCGTTGGTTGTACTCATATTTTGCCCTAATTTGCCGATCCACACCGCGCCATTTTGTTTAGCAATGTGACCAGATAAATAGACGATATGATCGATTTGATTCGCCATCACATAAGCAGCCGCAGGTGCTCCGGCGATGGGGAGCTCAATGCCGAGTTTTTGTAATTGTTGTGAAATTTTAGAGTGAGTGTTCATTAGTTGCCTTTTTATTTAGAAAGTTCACGCATCGCTTTTTCTAGACCGCCGATGGTTACGGGATACATTTTACTTTTCACTAAATCTTTAATGATGGAAACAGATTGACGATATTGCCAAACGGATTCGGGCTCTGGATTGAGCCAAGCGTGATGCAAAAAGTGATCGAGCATACGGTTAATCCAAACCGCGCCAGCTTCTGCATTGGAATATTCGACGGATCCGCCAACTGATAATATCTCATAGGGACTCATCGTAGCATCACCAACAAAAATGAGCTTATAGTCAGCGCCGTATTTACGGATCAAATCAATGGTTGACATTTTCTCCATCGTTCGACGCCGATTGTTTTTCCAAACATAATCGTAGAGGCAGTTATGAAAATAGAAGTGCTCTAAATGTTTGAACTCATTTTTTGCCGCCGAAAAAAGCTCTTCAACACGTTGGATATGATCATCCATTGAACCACCCACATCCATCAAGAGAAGAACTTTGACTTGATTATGGCGCTCAGGACGCATTTTGATATCCAAGTATCCAGCATTAACAGCGGTAGCCATAATGGTGTTATCTAAATCGAGTTCTGTTTCTTGACCTTGGCGAGCAAAGCGTCTTAATCGACGCAAAGCCACCTTAATGTTTCTTGTTCCTAGTTCTAATGAGTCATCGTAATCCTGGAAATTTCTTTCATCCCATACTTTAACGGCGGTTCGATTGCCAGCAGATTTACCGCCAACGCGAATGCCTTCAGGGTGGTAACCATTGTTACCAAAAGCTGATGAGCCACCTGTTCCTACCCATTTTTTACCACCTTCATGACGATCTTTTTGTTCATCGAGAGTCTCTTTAAAGCGCTTCATCAGTTCTTCGATACTGCCGAATTTTTCAAGAGCGGCTTTTTCTTCTGCGCTCAATTCTCTTTTGAGCTTTTCTTTTAACCAATCTAGGGGAATGTCTGGATGAAGTTCCACGAGGTTTTCAATACCGCTAAAATATGCCCCGAAAGCTTTATCAAAGCGATCGAAAAATTTTTCGTCTTTAATGAGGGTCATTCTCGATAAGTAATAAAATTCATCAATAGAAGGGGAGATGACACCCATTTTTAAGGCTTCTAAAAGTGTTAACAGCTCTTTTATCGAAACAGGTATTTTCGATTTTCGGAGAGAAAAAAAGAAATCAATCAGCATAATATGTTATCGATTTTGCCGATTCATAAATATAAGACGTTCGAATAAATGAACATCTTGTTCATTTTTTAACAAGGCACCATGAAGTGGGGGAATGTTTGTTTTACCATCTTTACTCTGTAATTCTTCCGCAGTAATATCTTCGGCCATGAGAAGCTTCAACCAATCGATCAGTTCTGATGTCGAAGGCTTCTTTTTGAGGCCTGATAGGTTACGGATTTCATAAAAGGATTGAAGAGCTGCTGCCAAAAGGTCCTTTTTTATATTCGGGTGATGAACATCCACAATTTTTTGCATCGTCACTGGATCGGGAAAGGCGATGTAATGAAAAAAGCAGCGTCTTAAAAAAGCATCGGGTAATTCTTTTTCATTATTGGAGGTAATGATGACAACAGGTCGGTGTTTTGCTTTGATGATTTGTCGAGTCTCATATACGAAAAACTCCATTCGATCTAACTCTCGGAGTAAATCATTAGGAAACTCGATATCTGCTTTATCGATTTCATCAATCAGTAAGACATTCGGCTGGTCAGCGTCAAAGGACTGCCAAAGTACTCCTTGAACGATATAGTTTTTAATGTCTTGAACTTTGTTATCGCCAAGTTGTGAGTCACGTAATCGACTTACGGCATCATATTCATATAGACCTTGTTGGGCTTTAGTGGTAGATTTAATATGCCACTGAAGTAACGGCATATTCAGTGCCGCAGCAACTTCTTCAGCCAACATGGTTTTACCAGTGCCTGGCTCACCTTTGATTAACAGAGGGCGTTGCAACGCAATTGCTGCATTGACTGCCATTTTCAAATCATCCGTTGCAACATATTGATCAGAGCCTTGAAAACTTGTTTTTGGATCGGTCATTCTTACTTTCCTATAATTTAGATGTTTGATTTTGCACTGAAACTTAACAAAATGAATCAACAACTCATGGTTATCCTCTATACTATTATCTTACAAAGTTATATCCAATAAATTGACCATAATGATGAAATCCAACGCTACAGTTTCTAAAAACATAATATTTTCACTATCTTTAATCTTTTCAAGCATTTGTTTTAATAGTCAAGCTGCTGAAATTCAAGGAAATCCTGAGGCCGGAGCCAGTAAAGTTCGCCTTTGTATAGGATGTCATGCTATTCCAGGTTATCGCTCCTCAGTTCCTGAAATTTACACAGTGCCGATGATTGGTGGACAGTCTTCTGGTTACATTGTTTCTTCTCTGCAAGCCTATAAAAAGGGGGAGCGTAAGCATCCCACGATGCGAAGTGTGGCTGGATCTTTAACAGATCAGGATATGGCAGACATTGCCGAATATTACGCAGCTCAAATAGCCTCTAGCTCTCCCAATAAGTTGAAATAAAATTTGTTTTTGAAAGGTTTATCATGAAATTCATCCCATTAATGACTAGTTTAGCGCTAGGTATTATCTCTACGAATCTATATGCAGGCGATGTTGAAGCGGGCAAAAAATTATCTGAAAAATACATTTGTGCATCCTGTCACGGTCCTGATCTAAAGCATCCTATCGCACCGAACTATCCAAAGATTGCGGGACAGCATGAGGATTACTTATATTACGCTCTCAAATCGTACAAAGTAGATAATCATTCTCAAGTTGGAAGAGGTAATGCCATTATGGGTGGTCAAGCTAAACAACTGACATTAGCTGAGATGAAAGATCTTGCCGCCTATGTTGCATCATTGCCTGGTGATCTTGTTGTAAAAAAATAACTTGTATCGTCACTTTATGCTGCCGCTACTTGACCTTGTTTTAGGTGATTGATCATCAGTTCTTGAGCTAAATCACCTTTTCTGGAGATGATGGCTGACAATATTTGACGATGCTCTTTTAGGGATTGCTCAAGTCGACCCATTTTAGTAAGTGAGTTGCGTCGTTGCAGTTTTAAAACTTGTCGCAAATCGCTAATCACTTTTCTCATCCAGCGATTACCACCTATTTCTTGAATCTTGTCATGGAACTCCTGATTGAGTTCAAAGAACTTATCAATGTCCCGATCGGCGGCGGCTTTTTCGAGTTTTAAATGGATAGAGTCTAGAACTTCTAGTTCTTGATCGGTCGCATGTTGAGCCACTTTTTTTACCCCTTGGCCTTCGAGGAGGGCGATTACCTCAAATATCTGCCCAATTTCTGTAATATCCACTTCAGTAACATAAGCTCCTCGACGAATTTTCATGGTAATTAAGCCTTCAGAGGCGAGTACCTTGATGGCTTCTCGAAGTGGGGTGCGGCTAATTCCAAACAATTGTGTCATCTGTTGCTCATCAATCCAGCTACCTGGCGGCAATTCATGATTGAATATTTTCTCACGAAGTAGATCGGCCACTTCTACATAGAGAGGTCTTGTAGCAAGAAATTGGCTGTTTTTCATCGAATAAATGACTTTATACTATTTTTATAAACTATTGTTTATCAATGATTATTATTTAAATAATTCTCTTGTTTTGTTTTGAGTTTGAAGTTTTTAAACCATTTTGAATTCATAATTAAGAATTCATTTAACTCTTTATTTATTGTGTTGTCAATGGTATTCTTATTGCATTCTATTAAAAAATGTCATATTTATTCTTCTACTTCTAGAAAGCTCTTATGTCAGATTCCGCAAATCCCCATCAAGCATGGCCAGATTTTCCACGAGTCACTTTAGATGAGTGGCAAAAGTCAGCATCAAAATCATCGCCCAATCAAGACCCGAGTCAATTAGCTTGGAAAACACCTGATGATATTGAGTTAAAAGCCTTATATACCAAAGACGACGTCACGAATATACCCTTCATTGATACCTTACCAGGGTTTGAGCCTTTTTTACGCGGGCCTCAATCGACGATGTACGCAGCTCGTCCTTGGACAATTCGGCAATATGCAGGTTTTTCGACGGCGGAAGAATCAAATGCTTTCTACCGAAAAGCCTTAGCCGGAGGCGGTCAAGGCATCTCAGTTGCATTTGATTTGCCGACCCATCGAGGCTATGATTCTGACCACCCACGCGTTACGGGAGATGTTGGTAAAGCGGGCGTTGCTATCGATACTGTTGAAGATATGAAGATTTTGTTTGATCAGATTCCACTCGATAAGGTATCTGTATCAATGACGATGAATGGTTCCGTTTTGCCTATTTTGGCCGGATATATTGTTGCCGCGGAGGAAAGTGGTGTTCAACAAGAGCAGCTGTCAGGAACAATCCAAAACGATATTCTTAAAGAGTTCATGGTTCGTAATACTTACATCTATCCGCCAGAACCTTCGATGCGTATTATTGGCGACATTATTGAATACACGGCGAAAAATATGCCCAAGTTCAATTCCATTTCAATTTCTGGTTATCACATGCAAGAAGCTGGGGCTAACCAATCTCTTGAATTAGCATTCACCCTGGCTGACGGAAAAGAATACGTGAAAACAGCTTTGGGCAAAGGCATGGATGTGGATGGATTTGCGGGAAGACTCTCTTTTTTCTTTGCCATAGGGATGAATTTTTACTTAGAGGTTGCCAAACTGAGGGCTGCTCGAATTTTGTGGTGGCGGATCATGAAAGAATTTCATCCTAAAAGTCAAAAGTCCTTAATGCTCAGAACGCATTGTCAAACTTCTGGTTGGTCACTCACTGAGCAAGATCCTTACAACAATATTGTTAGAACCAGTATTGAAGCGATGGCCGCGATTTTTGGCGGAACTCAATCTTTACACACAAATTCCTTTGATGAAGCAATTGCACTTCCAACAGAGTTTTCTTCCCGTATCGCACGAAACACGCAACTAATTATTCAGGAAGAAACCCATATTGCTAATGTCATTGATCCTTGGGCAGGTTCGTACATGATGGAAAAGCTCACACAAGATATGGCAGATAAGGCATGGGAAATTATTCAAGAGGTAGAACAGTTGGGCGGTATGACGAAGGCGGTCCAAAGCGGCTGGGCGAAGTTAAAAATCGAAGCTGCTGCTGCTCAAAAGCAAGCAAATATTGACTCAGGCAAGGATGTTATTGTTGGCGTGAATAAGTATCAGTTGGAGACTGAAGGTGAAGTGGATGTCAGGATGATTGACAATATTCAAGTCAGAGATAGTCAAATTGCTCGTTTAAAACAGGTCAAAGCTTCTCGAGATGCCAATCAAGTTCAGGCAGCTTTAGAAGCAATTACTGATGCCGCAGAGCATCGAACAGGTAATTTATTGCAGTTAACCATTGCGGCGATTCGTCTGCGAGCAACGATCGGAGAAGTCTCCGATGCTCTTGAAAAAGTATACGGTCGACATCGCGCAGATACTCAAAAGGTGACCGGTGTGTATTCAGCTGCATATGACTCAGCCCAGGGATGGGAAAAGCTTCAACAAGAAATCGCTGAGTTCGGGATAAATTACGGACGCCGGCCACGGGTTATGATCGCAAAGCTTGGTCAAGATGGTCATGATCGAGGTGCTAAAGTTGTCGCAACAGCTTTTGCTGATCTTGGTTTTGACGTCGACATGGGGCCTTTGTTTCAAACACCAGATGAATGCGCTCGCCAGGCGATAGAAAATGATGTTCATGCAGTAGGAATTTCTACTCTAGCCGCTGGTCATAATACTTTAGTACCAGCAATTATTGAAGAGTTATATAAACAGGGTGGCAAGGATATTGTGGTGTTTGTTGGCGGAGTGATACCAAAACAGGATTATGAGTTTTTGTATGAGTCCGGAGTGAAAGGGATTTATGGTCCAGGTACACCAATCCCTGCTTCAGCTAAGGATGTTCTAGAAAACATCCGACAATCCTTGAGTAAAACGAACCCATAAATCATGGTAGATTTTCACCCTCTAGTCAAAGACCTCTTTAGTGGTCGTGAAGAGGGGACAGTTATTTCAAGGCGTGCGCTGGCAAAAATCATCACCTTGCTAGAATCTACGAAGCCAGAACACCGTCAAGAATCTGATTTGATTCTGAATCAGATTATGTCTTTTTCTGGAAAATCTCTGCGCATTGGTATTTCTGGAGTTCCTGGTGTTGGAAAATCAACCCTGATTGAATCACTGGGATTATTTTTAATCCGGCAAGGGTTTCGAGTTGCTGTTCTAGCCATTGATCCCTCTTCCAGTATTTCGGGAGGATCTATTCTTGGGGATAAAACCCGCATGGAATTTCTGTCGGTTCATCCTCAAGCCTTTATAAGGCCAACCCCATCGTCGGGGAACCTCGGTGGAGTTGCCGAAAAAACCCGTGAAACGATGCTGGTCTGTGAAGCAGCTGGGTATGATGTCATTTTGGTTGAAACGGTAGGTGTTGGTCAAAGTGAAATCGCTGTTTCACGGATGACGGACCTATTTGTTTTATTACAGTTACCGAATGCTGGCGATGATCTACAGGCGATCAAAAAAGGTGTCATGGAAATCGCTGACCTGATTGTGATTAATAAGGTTGATCTCGATCCGGACGCGGCAATGCGCGCTCAAGCCCATATTGTTGGATCTTTGAGAATCTTTACTCAACATGGTCATCCTGATCATTCAGCGGGTCAGACAAGCTTTTGGCAAACTCAAGTGATGGTATTAAGCGCCCTAGAGAATCAAGGCATCGACGCGTTATGGACTAAGGTGACTGAGTTTGAACATTTGCAAAAGACGAATGGCTTATTTGAAGATCGTCGAAAGCGACAAGCCAAAACATGGTTATGGGACCGCATTGAATCCGGTCTAGCACAAGACTTTAAAGCTCACCAACTGGTGTCGCAAATGCTTCCGGAGATACAACAACGAGTAGAAAACGGAGATATTGCAGCGTCGGTTGCTGCGAGGCAGATTTTAGATGTATTTAAAAGTAATTCCCCAATGAAGGAAATCAGATGAAAGATATTATTCGTCAATTAGAAGCCAAACGCAATCAAGCCTACCTCGGTGGTGGACAAAAACGTATTCAGGCACAACATCAAAAAGGTAAGCTAACTGCACGTGAAAGAATCTCTCTGTTACTTGATGAAGGATCTTTTGAAGAATGGGATATGTTTGTTGAGCATCGCTGTACAGATTTTGATATGGCTGACGAAACAGTTCCCAGCGATGGTGTTGTTACCGGCTATGGAATGATTAACGGTCGTTTGGTTTTTGTTTTTTCTCAGGACTTTACGGTTTTTGGAGGTTCTTTATCAGAAGCCCATGCCGAAAAAATTTGTAAGATCATGGATCAAGCGATGAAAGTTGGAGCGCCAGTGATTGGTCTGAATGATTCGGGTGGCGCAAGGATTCAGGAGGGCGTTGCATCCCTGGGGGGCTATGCTGAAATTTTTCAGCGTAACGTCACGGCCTCTGGCGTGATTCCACAAATTTCTCTCATCATGGGGCCTTGTGCAGGCGGAGCCGTTTATTCGCCTGCATTAACGGATTTTATTTTTATGGTCAAAGACACTTCGTATATGTTCGTCACTGGGCCAGAGGTCGTCAAGACGGTGACTCATGAAGAAGTGACAGCGGAAGAATTAGGTGGGGCATTGACACACTCGATGAAATCCGGCGTTTGTGATCGGGTTTTTGAAAACGATGTTGAAGCCATCATGATGGTGCGTCGCTTCTTTAATTATTTACCATTATCCAATCGCGAAAAGCCGCCGATTCGTCCAAGTACATCTAAGAATGATCATGTGGATCTCTCTTTGGATACTCTAGTACCGAGTAATCCCAATAAGCCCTATGATATGAATGAATTAATCTTAAAAACAGTGGATGACGGTGAGTTTTTTGAAATCCAACCTGATTATGCCAAAAATATCATTATTGGATTTGGACGTGTTGACGGACATTCGATTGGAATTGTTGCGAATCAGCCACTTGTTTTAGCTGGTTGTTTAGATATTAAGTCATCCATCAAAGCAGCTCGTTTTGTGCGATTTTGTGATGCGTTTAATATTCCTGTTGTGACATTTGTTGATGTGCCAGGATTTATGCCAGGAACATCTCAAGAATATGGTGGCATTATTAAGCACGGGGCAAAGTTGCTATTTGCCTATGCAGAATGTACCGTGCCCAAAATTACAGTGATTACGCGCAAAGCCTACGGTGGAGCTTATGACGTGATGTCCTCGAAGCATCTGAGAGGGGATGTTAATTTTGCTTGGCCATCCGCTGAAATTGCGGTGATGGGTCCTAAGGGCGCGGTCGAGATTATTTTCCGAGATGAAAAGGGCGATCCTGAAAAGTTGGCCGCACGTGAGGCGCAATATAAAGCGAAGTTTGCTAATCCTTTTGTAGCAGGTAAAAGAGGTTACATCGACGATGTGATTATGCCGCATGAGACACGGAAACGAATTTTGAGGTCCTTAGTGATGTTACAAAATAAAGAGCTTGAAAATCCATGGCGTAAACACGATAACATCCCACTTTAAAAGATAGGAAAGATCTAGATGTTTCAAAAAATATTAATCGCAAATCGTGGAGAGATCGCTTGTCGAATCATTAAAACGGCAAAGCAGATGGGTATAAAAACTGTCGCAGTTTACTCAGAGGCAGATCGTGATGCCCGGCATGTTGAGCTTGCTGATGAATCTGTTTTTATTGGGCCTGCACCCTCTAGAGAATCATATCTAGTCATGCAAAATATGATTGAGGCCTGTAAGGTAACTGGTGCTCAGGCAGTTCATCCAGGATACGGCTTCTTATCTGAAAATGAAGAGTTTGCCCGTCTAGTCGAGGAGCAAGGGATTATTTTTATTGGACCTAAGTATCATTCGATTGCTGCGATGGGAGATAAGATTGCCTCCAAAAAATTAGCCCTTGAGGCTAAAGTCAATACGATTCCTGGGCATAACGAAGCGATTGCTACTGCAGATCAAGCGGTTGAGATTGCGAAAAAGGTTGGATATCCCGTCATGATCAAAGCTTCCGCAGGTGGCGGTGGTAAAGGATTACGAGTTGCCTACAACGATAAAGAGGCCTTCGAAGGTTTTACGTCGTGTCAAAATGAAGCGCGAAACTCTTTTGGTGATGACCGTGTCTTTATTGAAAAGTTTGTAGAAGAGCCACGTCACATAGAGATCCAAGTACTTGGGGATAGTTTTGGTAACGTTGTGTATTTATGGGAGCGGGAATGTTCTATTCAGCGCCGTCATCAAAAAGTAATTGAAGAGGCTCCATCACCATTTATCAATGAAAAAACTCGCCTAGCAATGGGTGAACAGGCGGTTGCTTTAGCTAAAGCCGTTCAATATCAATCAGCTGGAACAGTTGAATTTGTTGTCGGTAAAGATCAATCTTTTTATTTTTTAGAGATGAATACGCGTTTACAAGTTGAGCACCCTGTCACAGAAATGATTACTGGTTTGGATCTAGTTGAACAGATGATACGAATCGCGGCGGGCGAAAAATTAGGCTTTACTCAAGCTCAACTGAAAAGAGATGGATGGGCCATGGAATGTCGTATTAATGCCGAAGACCCATATCGCCAATTTTTACCCTCGACCGGGCGCCTAACCACGTATCGTCCCCCGCCTGTATCAGAGGGAGTTCGAGTTGATACGGGGGTTTATGAGGGTGGCGAAATTCCGATGTATTACGATTCGATGATTGCAAAATTGATCACTCACGGAACGAATCGTGAAGAGGCCATCTTGAAAATGCAAACTGCCTTGAATCAATTTGTGATTAAAGGAATCGACTCGAATATCCCGTTTCAAGCAACCTTGATGCAACACCCCGATTTTCAGTCGGGTAATATCAATACAGGCTTTATTGCTAAGCATTTTCCCGATGGTTTTCATGGGGCCAAGGTCGATGTGGCAACACAGGATATGTTGTGTGCATTGGTAACGTCGATTCATCATCAATATTTAAACCGTTCAGGCAATATCTCAGGTCAATTAGATGGTCATTCTAGTCAAGTTCCAAAGGAATTTACGGTGGTCATTGGTCAGCATGGTCATCAATCCTATATCGATGTCGAATTAATCGTAGATGAACAAAACGATCGAGTGGTTGTGGGGGAGAAAAAATTTGATATCGCAAGTTCTTGGAGCCCAGGAGAATTGATTTTTGATGCTTTTGTAAATCATCAAGCGATCGTGATGCAGGTGCAGCGTAAAGATGTCTTTTATCAATTACTCTTCAACGGTATTTTGTTTAAGGCGATGGTGATGCCAAGGGGTGCTGCAAAGCTGCAACAACTGATGCTTTATAAGGCCCCACAGGATATGTCACAGTTCTTACTATCCCCAATGCCTGGATTGCTGGCTGAGATCTCTGTCAAGCTTGGGCAAAAGGTCCAAGTTGGTGAAAAGTTAGCTGTAATAGAGGCGATGAAAA
Source organism: uncultured beta proteobacterium (assembly GCA_903875135.1). GTDB lineage: Bacteria > Pseudomonadota > Gammaproteobacteria > Burkholderiales > Burkholderiaceae > Polynucleobacter. Next base: position 22,111 of record CAIQUZ010000109.1, read on the forward strand.
TGGAAAATATAATGATCGCCCAAGCTGATGGTGTTGTCGCAGAGATATTGGCTCAAAAAGGCGAGAGTTTGAGTGTGGATCAACCGATTATTCGATTTCATCAGGAGTAATTATGCAAAGACCGTTTCGAGTATTAGGCGTACAGCAGGTCGCCATTGGTTCTTCAGATAAAGAAGAGATAAAAAAACTATGGCAGGATATGCTGGGGTTTCAATTTAAATCTAATTTTCGATCTGAAAAAGAGAATGTTGATGAGGATATTTTTTCAATCGGAAAGGCAGAGCATGGGGTTGAATTTGATTTAATGCAACCCTTAGACCCGGAGAAAAAGCCAGCGGTTCATCATACACCTCTAAATCATATTGGTTTATGGATTGATCATCTTCCCGCGGCTGTCGAGTGGCTTACGGCAAATGGGGTCCGTTTTGCTCCAGGCGGGATCCGCCGCGGAGGTGATGGTCACGATATTATCTTTATTCACCCCAAGAGTAATGAGGAGTTTCCGATATCAGGTTTTGGAGTATTAATTGAACTGGTGCAAGCTCCACCTGAAATTATTAAGAGTTTGTCATAAATAAGGCATCCATTTTCATTTTCCAAGTATCTTTTTGGCATAATGAGTGTTTATGATGTAAAAAGTATGAGTTTGTCGTTGATTCCTAGGAGAAAGAATGTCTAATTACCCTCAAGGTATGGAAGTCCATGCTGAAATTACCCCCGATTTTGCGACTGTTTTGACCCCTGACGCGCTTGCTTTGGTGGCAAAACTGCATCATGCTTTTGAAACCCGTCGACAAGAACTATTAAATATCCGTGTTGAACGTACAAAGCGTTTAGATGCCGGAGAGATTCCTGATTTTTTACCTGAAACAAAATCGATTCGTGAAGGTGATTGGAAAATTTCTTCTGTTCCAAAAGCGCTCCATTGTCGACGTGTTGAGATTACCGGACCGGTAGATGCCAAGATGGTAATTAATGCCTATAATTCCGGCGCAGATTCTTATATGACTGATTTTGAGGATTCCAACAGTCCTAGTTGGTCGAATCAAATTCAAGGTCAAATCAATCTTCGAAGTGCGATAAAACGCGAATTACGATTTGAACAAAATGGGAAGTCCTACGCGCTGAATGACAAAGTTGCTGTTTTACAGGTTCGTCCTAGAGGATGGCACTTAGACGAAAAGCATGTCACGATTGATGGTAAGCGAGTTTCGGGTGGTATTTTTGACTTTGCCTTATTTTTATTCCATAACGCGAAAGAATTATTAGCGCGCGGCGCAGGCCCCTATTTTTACTTACCCAAGATGGAAAGTCACTTAGAGGCTCGTCTTTGGAATGATATTTTCATTATGGCGCAAGACTCTTTAGGTTTGCCACGCGGGACAATTAAAGCGACGGTTTTAATTGAGACTATCTTGGCGGCTTTTGAAATGGATGAGATTCTTTACGAACTTCGCGAGCATAGTGCGGGATTAAATGCTGGTCGTTGGGACTATATTTTTTCTTGTATCAAAAAGTTTAAAGTGGATAAAAACTTTTGTTTAGCGGATCGTGCGAAAGTGACTATGACAGCTCCTTTTATGCGCTCTTATGCTTTATTACTCTTAAAGACCTGTCATCATCGTGGAGCTCCTGCGATTGGAGGTATGAGCGCGTTGATACCCATTAAGAATGATCCAGAGAAAAATGCGGTTGCGATGGCAGGGATTATTGCTGATAAGAGACGCGATGCCGAAGATGGCTACGATGGTGGTTGGGTTGCGCACCCTGGACTCGTTGAACCGGCTATGATTGAATTTAAGAAGGTTCTTGGGGATAAACTTAATCAATTTGAGAAACAAAAACCTGAAGTTCAGGTCAAGGGTTCTGATTTATTAGATTTTCAGCCGGAAACTCCGATTACTGAATTCGGTTTGCGTATGAACATTAACGTTGGTATTCATTATTTGGGAGCATGGCTCGCTGGAAATGGCTGCGTTCCGATTCATAACTTAATGGAAGATGCCGCAACTGCAGAGATTAGTCGCTCACAAGTATGGCAATGGATTCGGTCGCCTAAAGGTGTGTTAGATGATGGGCGTAAAGTAACGGTCGAGATGGTCAAAGCCTATATCAAAGAGGAGCTCGTTAAGGTCAGCAGTTCTGGTGCTACTGGTCATTGGGATCGTGCTGCAGTGATTTTTGACCAAATGTCCACTGGTGAGCACTTTGAAGAGTTCCTAACTTTGCCACTTTACGAGGAAATCTAAAACTCTTCAGAGTTTAAATTCAGACAATGACCATATTAGCCATCGATACTTCCACCCAGTGGTGTTCGGTGGCTTTATGTTTTTCTGACGGACAAAACTATCTTCGGCATGAAAAGGTTGGGAATAAGGCGAGTCAAGTCCTTTTAGATTGGGTACACGATTTGATGAGTCAGTCCACCTGTCTTTGGAGCGATATTTCTTCAATTGCAGTTTCTCAAGGTCCTGGCGGGTTTACTGGAATCCGTTTAGGAATGGGTGTTGCGCAAGGCTTAGCCTATTCGCAAAACAAACCATTAATACCAATCACGAGCCTTGATGGCATGATTTCTTATCAACAGATGATTCATCCTGAATTTTTCTCGAGCCATCATCAATATCACGTGATGCTCGATGCGCGGATGGCTCAAGTTTATCAAGCCAGCTATCAAATATTATCAACTGGCGCTCTTCAGCGTATTGGCAATATCACACTTTTAAATGCTCAAGATATTCAAATGAACACCGATGAAAACTATTTTTGTTATGAGATAGATGCCTATTTAGAGTCTCAAGGAATTCGTCGGCAACTTCATCATATTTACGAAGTCACGCCGCATGCATTGGGGATTGGATTCTTAGCCGCTTTAGAAATACATTCTGCTGATTATTTGCCAAAAGATTGTCAGCCCTTGTATGTGAGAGATCAAGTTGCTCTAACGATTGCTCAAAGGTCAGGATCTGATCTTTAATGAGAGATTGATCCAATGACATGATGAATTTTCATTTCAGAATAATGAGTATGGATGATGTGGAAGAGGTCCTAGTGATCGAAAAGTGTTCACAGTCTAACCCTTGGACCCAAAAAAACTTTATTGATTGTATTCATGCAAAATACTGGAATTATGTATTCTTAGAAGAAAATCATCTTTCTCCAATCTTAGGGTTTTGTATTGTGATGCCAGGTGTTGAAGAGTTGCATTTACTCAATATTTCAATTACGCCAGCATTAAGAAGAAAAAAGATTGCGTGGCGCGCGCTGGAGGCAATTGAAAAAACAGGTTTAGAGCATGGTTACTCGAGGATTTTATTAGAAGTTCGACGCAGTAACGAACAGGCTATTGCTCTGTATGAGAAATTAGGCTACCTTGTCATTGGTGCAAGAAAAGATTATTACCCGATGAAAGAAAGTGCTTTAACCCAGCGGGAGGATGCGCTGGTGATGGAAAAAGTATTAAAGTAGCATATGACGAACAAAACCTTGATATTGAAAGAAATGGGTATTAGCTCTTGGAAGCTAAAATCTGCTGAGAGTATGGCTCCAGTTGCGGAGTTGACTATCCCTAAAGAGAAAAAGAATATGGCCTCAAGCTATCCAGTTTGGACATTGGTTGTTGAAGATTCGGCATCATTTGCTCCCTTGTTTAAAAATATTCAAAAAATGATTCAAAATTTTGGAGTTGAAGTACAAATTGTCCAATTTGATCCTGCAATTGTGGCCAAAGAGATCCATGGGGGTTTATTGATTGCTTTTGGCGAACGTCCGAGTCAGTTCTTTTCTGGTGAGCACACCTCAGTGAGTGAGTTGCGAGAAATTCTATTTGAGACGAGTAATCGTTCTGAACAAGAAATCCCAGTGATTGCCACGTATGATTTAAAAGAGGTCTATCAAAATCCAGTCAAAAAACAACAACTTTGGACGGACCTCATCTTTGCAAGAAACGTTTTCTTAGACACGATGGTTTAAGTTGGGGGAAGTGTTTTTTCTTCTCCAATAAGGTGAAGTGAATCGTACTCTTGTTGGTTCAGTTGATGTCGATACATAACCAGTGCCATGGTCACAATGACAAAGCAACCGAATAATAAAATGACTACCTGAACTGAAATATCGAATGATATCAAGAAAGCATAGAGTGCCAGCATAATTAAAACAGATAAGTTCTCATTGAAGTTTTGAATGGCGATAGAGTGACCAGAGGACAAGAGGACATGTCCTCGATGTTGAAGTAAAGCATTCATAGGGACGACAAAATAGCCGGACATCCAACCAATCGTAATGAGGAAGATATAGGTAAATAACAAATAGGCAGGCAGGTGTATAAATCCTAAGTGAATAACATAGTCATGAAAGTTTTCTTTCTGAAAGGCGGAGAGTGTGATGACTAAAAACCCCATAATGACGCCATATTTTAGTACGTTGAGAGAGTCTTTAAGCGGCACTCTCCACGCAGCCCACATCGCTCCTCCAGCCACGCCAAACGCCACAATGGCTTGCAGAATAGCACCTTGCGATAAGTCCATATCTAAAGAACTTTCTGCCCACTTTAAAATAATAAATTGCAAGGTTGCGCCGATACCCCAAAACAAGGTAGTTACTGCCAACGATATTTGTCCGATACGGTCATTCCACAGCGTCCTAAAGTTCAGTGCGAAGTCTTTAAAGATGGTCAGAGGGTTTTTTGAGAGCTTGTCATAGACCACGCCGGTTTCAGGAATCCGTAAATTAATCAAAGCAGCAATCAGGTACAAACCAACAATGAGGGCAATCGCGGCCTCAGGAGGGGTATCAATATGGGTATCAACGAGTGGTAAATCGAGGATGAGTAGGGTTTGAGCTACTCGAGGACTTATTAATAAGCCACCCAGAACGGTTCCAAAGATAATCGAGCAAACCGTGAGGCCTTCAATCCACCCATTTGCTGCAACGAGTTTTTCTGGAGGGAGAAGTTCTGTCAAAATACCATATTTAGCCGGTGAATAGGCGGCGGCACCAAAACCAACAATCGCATATGCAAAAAGAGGGTGTAAACCAAATAACATGGTTAAACAACCAATGACTTTGATTGAGTTGGTGAGGAACATGACCTTACCTTTTGGTCGAGAATCTGCAAAGGCACCAACATAGGCGGCAAGAACAACGTAAGATAGGACAAAGAATAATTTAAGTAACGGGGTCATCCATTCTGGGGAATGAAGTTGGACTAAAAGAGCGATTGCAGCAATTAGTAGGGCATTGTCGGCAAGCGATGAAAAAAACTGCGCTGCCATAATGGAATAAAAACCAGGTTTCATTCGTACAATGATATGTTAAACATAAATATATTTCCAAAAAACTAAAAAATGATGCATCGACCTATACAGGCAACAATTTTGACACAGAATCTGCGTGACAACCTGCGTTTGGCTAAAAATATATGCCGACAAAGTTCATCTTGGGCGGTTGTCAAAGCCAATGCTTATGGACACACGATAGAAGCGGCACTTCAAGGATTCTCTGAAAGTGAAGGTTTGGCCTTGCTAGAGCTTGAAAGTGCGGGCTTAGCCAGAAAGCTGCGTTGGCAAAAAAAGATTTTATTATTAGAAGGAATCTTCTCTATTGCTGATTTAGATGAGGTATTACGTTTGCATTGTGATCATGTGATACATCATGAAGAGCAGATTACCCATTTATTAAGCTGGTTTAAAAAACAATCGGCGGACCGTCAAGCAGAATTTCTTGAGCATTGTTCCATTTGGCTTAAACTAAATTCAGGAATGAATCGATTAGGCTTCAAATCAGCGGCTTATGGCGTGGCTTTTGAGGTTCTCAAGAATATGGGGTGTACGGTTCACCATTTAACGCATTTTGCCAATGCAGATGATGAGACGAAATTTCCATCGGTTCAAAGTCAATGGGACGTCTTTACCAAAGCGACGCAATTTTTTGCTGGGTTAAGGTCAGCGGCAAATTCAGCGGCCATACTCCATCATCCGCAGACGCATGCTGATTTTATTCGGCCCGGCATTATGCTTTATGGAGCCTCTCCATCAGGTATCTACCAAGATATAGCTTCGGTTGGGTTAAAGGCCGGAATGACTTTAAGAAGTAAGATTATTGCCATCCAAGACTTACAAGTGGGTGAGCAAGTTGGTTATGGTTCACAATTTACGGCGACTAAAAATACCAAAATTGCAGTAATAGCCTGTGGTTATGCTGATGGATATCCACGGCATGCACCAAATGGCACGCCCGTTTGGATTGGATCTAGGAGTCATCTTACTGATGGGGGATTGGCTTTTACTGCGGGAAGAGTATCAATGGATATGATGACTGTCGATGTCAGTCATCTGCCATTTGCTGAGTTAGGGTCACCGGTAGAGTTGTGGGGTGAGCTTTTACCGATCGATAAGGTTGCTTATTCAGCTGGAACGGTTGGTTATGAACTCATGTGTGCTGTAGCACCTAGAGTTCATGTCAGCATTGTTTAGTTATTGTTCCAAAATTGCCACCATTTGCTGGCTTGAGCAGTGACAGGTTCTCTTTTACCTGTTTTAAAAATTGTACTTTGGGGAAAATTTAAAGTAAAAATCCGCATCGTATCGGCACTTAAATCTTTCATTCCAAGTGCATCATAAGATTTAACCATTAAATATAAGGCTTCTTCAATGGCTGGCGCGCGGTCGTAATCTTTGATTGCCGTTTGACAACGATTGATGGCTGCAACATAAGCGCCACGGCGATAGTAGTAGCGTGCAGCATTGACATCGCTCTCCGCCAGGGAGTTGACAATGTATCTCATACGATCTAAGGCGTCAGGCGTATACTTGCTATCAGGAAAATTAACCGTTAATGTTTTAAAGGCTTGGTAAGCGTCTTTTGAGGCCTTTGGATCACGTTCACTCAAGTCTTGACCAGAAAACTTGCCTAAAAAACCCGTATTGTCATTGAACGTAATGAGGCCCTTCAAGTAGTATGCGTAATCAATATCAGGATGACCAGGGTGAAGCTGAATAAAGCGATTCACAGAGGCTAAGGCTAATTCTTGCTCATTCCTTTTCCAGTTGCAATAAGCTGAATTAATTTGAGCTTGTTCAGCAAGTGGTCCAAAAGGATAGCGGGACTCTAGTTTTTCAAAGTATTTCACGCAGTTCGGATAATCACTATCAGCTAGTGAAGACTTGGCTTCATTGAGTAATTTATTTTGGGACCAAGACGCGGTTTCATCATAATCTTTTTGCGCACAACCGACAAAGATAGTTGGAACGATCAAGACCGTCAAAATGGTAGCGATTCTTAAAAGACGCTTTAAACTTACATAATTAGTTAACAATTGATTCTCTAACAAAAAAAGTCATGGTTATAAAAACATTCACTCAAACTATATGAGTTCTACAGAATATTCTGATTATATCGATGATGCCGACCCTGTGGAAGAAGTATCGTCGGTCAAGCAAATTCAGGTCGAATTACCGATTGAGTTACGTGGTGAAAGAATTGATAAAGCAATTGCCAAAGTTTTAACCGAATACTCTAGGAGTAAGATTCAGCAATGGTTAGAGGCTGGTCTGATTTATGAGAATGAGCGGCAATTACAAGTCAAAGACACGGCCTCAGGTCAGCAGATCCTTCAAATTTCAGTTCCCAATGACCCTCAAAATGAAGCGTTTCTTCCGGAAAATATTCCCCTAAAAGTCGTTTTTAGTGATGAAAATATTGCAATTATCGATAAACCTTACGGAATGGTGGTTCATCCAGCCGCTGGAAACTGGTCCGGAACCTTATTAAATGCTCTTTTATATCTATTTCCTGAGTGTTCACAAGTCCCCCGAGCCGGTATCGTCCACCGTTTAGATAAAGATACTTCGGGATTACTCGTGATTGCCAAAAATTCGATTGCTCAGTTAGGCTTGGTCAAGCAATTACAAGATCGTTCTATGCAACGCAAGTATTTAGCTTTAGCTTGGGGTAAGACCCCAACCACGAAAGTGATACATGGTTCAATTGGGCGAGATCCTAGAGACCGGTTAAAGATGGGTATTACATTGGGTCATGGTAAGGAAGCTACGACACATCTACAAACCTTATGCCATGCCAAGTTTGAAGGGAAGGATTTGTCATTGCTCAGTTGTCAATTAGAAACTGGGCGCACCCACCAGATTCGGGTTCATTTAGAGTCGATTGGTCATGCCTTGGTGAATGACCCGGTCTATAAGAATCGCATTCCTCATCAAACTGCACAAGTTCTTAAAGAGCAGTTGTTATCTCATCAGATTGATTTTCCAGGACAGTTTTTGCATGCCGGCTTATTGGGCTTTATGCATCCTATTACCCACGAACAACTGATTTTTAGTCAGCCAGCATCACTTCCTATGTTGCAAATGCTGGATTTCTTACAGATTGAACCCGTCGTTTGGCAAAAGGCTTTTGAAACATGCAATTAGAAGTCAGGGAATCAGGATTAGTCCTTTTGCGACCGAAATGGGATGTTCCTGAGCATGTGCAATCTTTTGTTTCAACCCGATCGGGCGGGGTTAGTGTTGGTTTATATACCTCATTAAACTTAGGGGCTCATGTTGGAGATCACCATGAGAGTGTCAAGCAAAATCGTGAAAAAATTAGAGCACATCTACCGAATGAGCCAATTTGGCTAAATCAAGTTCACGGTACTGAAATATCGACGGATAAAGTTCCTTTAGAACAAGCTGACGGGATCATTACGGAACGAAGCAATCGTGTATTGAGTATCATGACAGCCGATTGTCTACCACTTTTATTCTGTGATCACGCAGGTGATATGCTGGCCGCTTGTCATGGTGGTTGGCGGGGCCTCTCCCAAGGAATTGTCGCCAGAACAGTCCAGCAGATGTTATTTGAAAAAAAACCAGATGATACGAAAAAATACCTAGCAGGGATTTCGGTATATTTAGGTCCGTGTATTGGACCACAGCATTTTGAAGTTGGGATTGATGTGGTGGAGGCATTTCATCATCATGGTGAATTATTGATGAAGGATGCCTTCCAATCGGGCTTAAATCATGGAAAGTGGCACGCAAATCTTTTTAAAATAGCAACTAAACAATGTCAATTATTAGGAATAGACAGGATTTTTACTGAAGAAATTTGTTGCTTTGAGGAAAAAGATGTATTTTTTTCTCACCGTAGAGATCGTCAAACTGGAAGGTTTGCTAGTTTTTTATGGAAAATTTAATCGACTTATCATTGCTTCACTAGGGTATGCCACTATAACGAATTTATTAGTTTCAGAATAGATTGTTATCTTAGAAGCTATCATTAATTATCAGGAGATTTTTTTGTACGACCAAGCTAAAGCTTTATTTGGGGATTGGGTATCGCCCAAGCTTTCCACAATGGATATGGCATTAATTCCCCCCAATAAATTAAACGAAATTGAGCAACAGTATGCTAAGGATGTTTATCAGCTATGGTCGGGTCAATTAGAAAAGCCTTTAGAAGATTCTCGCTTTAAAGCTCCTATTTGGCATGATGGCTGGTCTTCGTTGGTCTATCAACTTTACTTAATTAACTCCAATCATTTAATGGCCTTAGCCAAGGCCGTTGAAGGGGAGCCTAAGGTGAAAAATAAGATCATTTTTGCAACAGAGCAAGTGATTTCTAGTTTGTCACCAACGAATTTTTTAGCCACCAATCCTGAGGCAATAGAGCAATTAATTTTATCGAATGGTCAGTCTTTGACGAGTGGCTTACAAAATATACTGACCGATTTGCAGCTGGGGAAGATTTCTCAAACGGATACGACCGCTTTTGAAGTGGGAAAAAATATAGCCGTATCTGAGGGATCGGTTATTTTTCAAAATCAATTGTTTCAACTGATTCAGTACAAACCAACCACGGGAATGGTTTATGAAAAACCATTTTTGATGGTGCCGCCTTGTATTAATAAATATTACATATTAGATTTGCAGCCACAAACCTCAATGGTTCGTTATTTAGTTAGTCAAGGTTTTACGGTGTACATGGTCTCATGGAAAAATCCAGATCATGCAATGGCGCACATTACTTGGGAAGATTATGTTGGTCAGGGAGTCATCGAAGCCATTCGCGTTACTGTAGAAAATTCCAAGCAAGCGCAAATTAATTTACTCGGTTTTTGTGTGGGAGGCACCTTGGTGGGGAATGCGATTGCTGTGCTGGCAGCTCAAGATATCCATCCGATTGCCAGCGTGACCCTCTTAACCTCTTTTCTTGATTTTTCAGATACGGGACAACTCGATGTTTTTATCGATGAAGCTATGGTTGAAATGCGAGAAAAATCGATTGGTGGTAAGGGAGGGGAATGTGCGCTTCTCAGTGGGGTGGAATTAGCAAATACCTTTTCTTTTTTAAGACCTAATGATCTTGTTTGGAACTATTTTGTATCGAACTACTTGTTAGGTAAAACACCTCCTACCTTTGATTTATTATTTTGGAATGGTGATTCCACGAATTTGCCGGGCCCAATGTACAGCTATTACCTGCGCCATATGTACTTGAATAATGAATTGAAGGTACCGAATCGTTTGGAGATGTGTGGTACGCCTGTTGATTTATCGAAAATTGATTGTCCTGCCTATATTTATGCATCAAAAGATGATCACATTGTTCCTTGGAAATCCGCTTATGGATCAACGCAGATCTTGACAGGGCAAAAGAAATTTATCTTGGGTGCGTCAGGTCATATTGCCGGAGTGATTAATCCACCAGAGAAAAAGAAACGTAATTATTGGACAAATGATCAGTTGCCTAAAAATCCTAGCGAATGGTTGGATCGTGCCCAATCGATTGAAGGAAGTTGGTGGCCTGATTTTGTTAAATGGCTCAGTGGTTACAGTGGAAAAAAGATAAAAGCGAAGAATGCTTTAGGGTCGACCAAGTATCCACCGATTGAACCGGCGCCTGGCGCTTATGTAAAAGAAAAGGCAGTTAAAATTTAATTAATGAGGAGATATGATGAGTAAAAAAATTGCGTATGTAACTGGCGGTATGGGTGGTATTGGAACGGCTATTTGTCAAAAGTTATTTAAAGATGGCTTTATTGTGATTGCTGGTTGTGGTCCTAACTCTCCTAGAAAAGATCGTTGGCTTTCAGAGCAAAAGGCTTTAGGCTATGATTTTCATGCCTCAGAAGGGAATGTGGGGGATTGGGGTAGCACAGTTGCGGCCTTTAATAAAGTGAAGGCTGAAATCGGCACGGTAGATGTGCTAGTGAATAATGCTGGCATCACTAGAGATACTGTTTTTAGAAAGATGACTGCAGAAGATTGGCAAGCTGTGATCAATACGAATCTTAATTCATTATTTAATGTGACGAAACAAGTGATTGATGGAATGGTTGAAAAAGGTTGGGGAAGGGTAGTCAATATTTCCTCGGTGAATGGTCAAAAAGGTCAATTTGGGCAAACGAACTATGCTACGGCTAAAGCTGGATTGAGGGGCTTTACGATGGCGCTTGCTCAAGAGGTTGCCACGAAGGGTGTTACGATCAACACCGTTTCGCCAGGGTATATTGGAACGGATATGGTGAAGTCGATTCGTGAGGATGTCTTGAATAAGATTGTTGAGACGATTCCTGTGAAGCGTTTGGGAACCCCAGAAGAGATTGCCTCCATGGTGGCTTGGTTAGCGTCAGAAGATGGTGGATTTGCCACTGGTGCTGACTTTTCTCTCAATGGCGGCCTGCACATGAGTTAATGGGTAAAAGTGCTTTTTCGATGAATTGTTATCATTCGAACGTATAATAAGGGGCTACGGTCCCTTATTTCATTCCTACTATGGCAACTCCAGCACCCAAAACGCCGCGTCAACGAACCGCAAAGAAAACGGCGGAACGACCAAAACCTACTCCATCTGACTCGAATGAGCCCCAACATCAAGGCTCAAGCTCGAAAACGATGAATGGACAACGTATTATTAAAAAATATCCTAATCGTAGGCTTTACGATACCAAACATAGTACTTATGTCACCCTCTTTGATATTAAGGGCTTAGTGATGTCACAAGAGCCATTTATTGTGCAGGATGCTAAAACGGGTGAAGAGATTACTAGAAGTATTTTGATGCAAATTATTCTTGAAGAAGAGTCAAACGGCCATCCACTTTTTTCTACGCAAAGTCTGACGCAGATGATTCGTTTTTACGGAAATTCTTTACAAGGTATGATGGCGCCATTTTTAGAGCAGAATTTAAATCAATTTATTGAGGTTCAGAATCAGTATGTCGCGCATTGTCAAAAAATAGGGAGTATTTCGAGTCCTGAGTCTTGGTCGAGTTTTCTAAACAACACATCATCCCCACAGTTTGTCAATCCGATGAGTTATTTCATGAATGCAGGAACTCAATTTTGGGAGCAAATCCAATCACAAACACCGTCGATCATTCCTAGCTTTCCATTTAAACCCTTTAAGCCTTAAAAGGATATTCTTTTGTCAAAAGTAGGATTTGTTTCTCTGGGTTGTCCAAAAGCTCTGGTTGATTCAGAGTTAATACTGACAAGGCTAAGTGCTGAAGGTTACGAGATTGTTCAGAACTATTCTGATGCGCAAATTGTGGTTGTCAATACTTGTGGTTTTATTGATTCAGCAGTTGAAGAAAGTTTAAATGCCATTGGTGAGGCGCTATCCGAAAACGGCAGGGTGATTGTTACTGGATGTTTAGGTGCTAAAACAGAATCCAATGGGCACAACACTGTTTTGATGCATCATCCCAAAGTTTTAGCAGTGACTGGTCCACATGCTACCAATGAGGTTTTGGACGCGATTCATCACAACTTACCTAGGCCACATGATCCTTTTATCGATTTAGTACCTTCTATTGGCATTAAATTAACTCCCAAACACTACGCCTATTTAAAAATATCTGAAGGGTGTAACCATTCATGTACCTTTTGCATTATTCCTGATATGAGAGGCGGACTGGTCTCTCGAAACATTGATGATGTTTTACAAGAGGCCCAAGCACTGTTTGAAAGTGGGGTTAAGGAATTGTTAGTCGTGTCACAAGATACAAGTGCTTATGGCGTTGATATTCAATATCGTACTGGATTTTGGAATGGCGTTCCTATCAAATCAAGGCTGTATGAACTAACTGTTGAGCTCAAAAAATTAGCTCGTCTTAATGATGCTTGGGTGAGGTTGCATTATGTTTACCCATATCCCCACGTCGACGATATTATTCCATTGATGACTGATTTTGCAGAGCACGGTAATGGCTTATTGCCTTATTTAGACATACCTATGCAACATTCGCACCCTGATGTACTTAAGCGAATGAAGCGTCCTGCTGGTGGTGAAAAAACGTTGGCACGGATTTTATCTTGGCGTGAAATATGTCCAGACCTTGTTATTCGCAGTACTTTTATCGCTGGCTTTCCGGGCGAGACTGAGGAAGAGTTTAGTCATCTTCTAGATTTTATTGAGCAAGCACAATTAGATCGGGTGGGTTGCTTTGCCTATTCACCGGTTAAAGGTGCCAAAGCCAACGATTTAGAAGGTGCTTTACCAGACGATATAAGAGAGTTAAGAAGAGCTCGATTTATGGAAATTGCCGAAGCAGTATCCGTGAAGAAGCTTTCATTGAGAATTGGCAAAAGAATGCGCGTATTAGTTGACTCTATCACTTCGCAAGGTGGGATTGCGCGCAGTTTTGCTGACGCCCCTGAAATTGATGGTTTGATTTTATTATATCCGGCAGATAAGCCGTCAAAACGTTACCGAAGTGGTGAGTTTGTGCGGGTTAGTATTCTCAATTCACAAGGCCATGATTTAATTGCTCAGGTTTGAGATTTATACTGTTGATGACAGTTAATCAAATTTTAATAAATACGTGTTTGAATGTGTATTAACAGAAGATACTTCAATGTCATTATTACTTAAGGGGGATTTATGCAAGAAGTTGTTGTTTTAAGTGCAGTTAGATCAGCAGTCGGTAGCTTTAACGGTGTTTTAAGCTCAATGGAACCAGCAGAGCTTGCTGGAATGGTCATGAAAGAGGCGATTACCCGTTCTAAAGTTGACCCAGCAATGATTAATTACGTTACTGTTGGTAACTGTATACCGACTGAGACGAGATATCCCTACGTTGCTCGTGTGGCATCCATTCAAGCAGGTCTGTCCATGGAGTCTGTCGCCATGGCGGTAAATCGTTTATGTAGTTCCGGACTTCAAGGTATCGTAACTTCAGCGCAACAAATTATGTTGGGTGATTGTGATTACGCCATTGGTGGCGGAGTTGAAGTGATGTCACGTGGCATGTATGGTTCGCCGGCAATGCGTTCTGGTGCCAGAATGGGTGACACAAAGCTCATCGATATGATGGTTTCTGCTTTGACGGATCCATTTGGTGTTGGACACATGGGGATTACGGCAGAAAACCTAGCCAAAAAATGGAATATCACTCGTGAAGAGCAAGATGAGTTTGCTGCCGCCTCGCATAAAAAAGCTGCATTTGCAATTGCTGAGGGGCGCTTTAAAGAGCAAATTGTACCGATTACGATCAAAACCCGTAAAGGTGACATCATCGTTGATACTGACGAAGGCGTGAAAGCGGAAACTACTTTTGAGAGCTTAAGTAAGCTCAGACCAGTATTTTTAAAGGAAAATGGTACTGTTACCGCTGGTAATGCATCGAGTATTAACGATGGCGCTGGCTTCTTTGTTTTAGCTTCTGCACAAGCAGCGGCTAAAGCTGGGCAAAAGCCAATCGCACGTTTGGTATCTTATGCCGTTGCTGGGGTTCCAAATGATGTTATGGGTGAAGGTCCAATTCCTTCAACCAAGCTGGCGCTTTCTAAAGCGGGGTTAACTCTTGGTCAAATGGATGTGATTGAATCGAATGAAGCGTTTGCAGCTCAAGCATTAACTGTTGCTAAAGCATTAGATTTGGATCTGACTAAAACAAATCCAAATGGTGGGGCAATATCGATTGGTCATCCGATTGGTGCATCTGGTGCTGTCATTGCTACGAAGGCGATCTACGAGTTGCATAGAACAGGTGGTAAATATGCCTTAGTGACCATGTGTATAGGTGGTGGACAAGGTATTGCTGCTATTTTTGAAAGATTGTAATTATTCAGTTTTAAAGATTTCTAGCACCGCATCAAGGCCGACGAACCGAAAAGTTCCGTCGGCTTTTTCTTGAACAATAGGTTTTGGTTGAAAGCCGATGGATAAACCAGCGTTCGCCATCATGGGTAAATCATTTGAGCCATCACCCATGACGAGCGCACCATCGGTCTTAATGCCTAGATATTGACAAGCACGTTTAACAAACTCAGCTTTTGCTGGGCCATCAACAATCGGCCCTATGACATGGCCTGTCAAGAGGCCTTGATGAATTTCTAAGGTATTCGAATGGGCTTCGTCTAGACTGAGGAGTTGTTTGATCCGCTCCGTAAAAAAAGTAAATCCACCAGAAACTAGAACTGTTCTCCATCCAAATTGTTGAGCCCCGAGAATCAATTCTTTTGCGCCAGTATTGAGTTGCAGGCGTTGTTGGTAAACGATATTTAGATCATTTTCTGTGGCGCCTTTTAAGAGTTTGACGCGTTCTTTGAGTGCTTGGGAAAAATCAGTAATTTCACCTCGCATACTCGCTTGCGTAATTGCGCTCACTTCTTTTTCTTTACCGCATTGCCGGGCGATTTCATCAATACACTCAATATTGATGAGAGTTGAATCCATATCAAAGGCTAATAATTGAATGTGTTTTGGTTGGAAGCTATCTTTTAAAAAAATGGTATCCGTCTGATGCTCGAAGCAGAGTTGCTGAATTTTATGTTTATCATCGGTATGGGTGGTTTGTTTTAATCCCATTTCTAAACAACTAGGAGAAAACGATCTTTTAATCGTTGAGGAAAAACGATCCATTATCTCTTCCACAAGCATCAATGGCGGTTTCGTTTGATGAAGGAGTATTAATTGGGACATCTACTGAGTCCCTAAATAAGCTAATAAGCGTTTTAGGATTTCGGTACGCTGACTTAACATTTCGAAAGCATGAGCAGGATTTGGAGAGATTCTTAAACGATCTTGGCCTGACAGTTGAACAAAGCGATCCTTCTGAATCAATTGAATAATCTTCATTGAATCAATTGGTGGTTGAGGGATAAATTGAATTTTGATATTTTGAGGGCTAGCTTCAATTTTTTTAATACCTAATTTTTCCATGAGTAAACGTAAGCGATGATTCTCAAACAGTGACTTTGCTTGCTCTGGTAATTCACCAAAACGGTCTATTACTTCTGAGTATAAGTCATCGATATCATGATTTGTCATCGCACTGGAGAGGCGTTTATATAAAGATAAGCGTTCATGGACGTCAGGACAATAGGCGTTGGGCAGTAAAGCTGGGCAGCCCAAAGAGATATCGGTGATGGCATGCATGGGGCTTAATAAGTCTGGTTCCTTACCTTTTTTTAGGTCAGAAATTGCCTTATTGAGCATATCCGTATAGAGCTGAAAACCAATCTCGTGAATATCACCGGATTGTTTATCGCCGAGTACTTCCCCAGCACCACGAATTTCTAAGTCATGCATGGCAAGATAAAAACCAGATCCTAATTCTTCCATGGAGACGATAGCGTCCAATCGAAGTTTGGCCTGTTTCGATAAACCTTCTGGATCTGGTACTAAGAGATAGGCGTAGGCTTGATGGTGTGAACGACCAACACGACCTCTTAATTGATGCAGTTGGGCTAGGCCAAATTTATCAGCACGATGCATGATGATGGTATTGGCAGATGGCACGTCAATACCGGTTTCAATAATGGTTGAACACAAAAGCACATTACAGCGTTTTGCCACAAAATCATGCATGACTTGTTCAAGGTTTCTTTCATGCATTTGACCATGTGCAACACCAATTCTAGCTTCAGGAATGAGGGCTGATAGAGATTGACGTCGGTTTTCTATTGTTTCAACTTCGTTATGTAAAAAGTAAACTTGTCCACCACGTTTAAGCTCTCGCATGATGGCTTCACGGATGACCCCATCGCCTTCACGTCGAACAAAAGTTTTAATCGCCAATCGTTTTTGCGGGGCAGTTGCTATGACGGAGAGTTCTCTCAAGCCTTCTAGCGCCATTCCTAGGGTTCTTGGGATTGGCGTTGCTGTCAATGTTAAAACATCCACTTCAGCTCGTAAGGCTTTAAAGGTTTCTTTTTGACGTACTCCGAATCGATGTTCTTCGTCGATGATCACCAGACCTAAACGATTAAATTTAATTTCTGGAGATAGTAATTTATGCGTACCAATAATAATATCGGCATCACCACTCTCAAGGGATTCAAGAGCTTGTCGAATTTCTTTTGCTGTTTTAAAGCGAGACACCTCAACAACTTTGACAGGCCAATCAGCAAAGCGGTTTTTCCATGTTGTTGCATGCTGTTCAGAAAGAAGGGTGGTTGGTGCTAGAACCGCAACTTGTTTTCCACCCATGACGGCAACAAAGCTTGCGCGAAGGGCTACCTCGGTTTTACCAAAGCCAACATCACCACAAATTAAACGGTCCATCGGTTGACCACTGGTCATATCTTTGATAACTTCAGAAATTGCTTGTTGTTGATCGATGGTTTCTTCGAAGCCAAAACTTTCGGCAAAAGCATCATAGTCATGGCTCGAAAATTCAAACGCATGACCATGACGTAAGGCACGCTTGGCATAAATGTTTAAAAGCTCAGCTGCGGTATCACGAATCTGCTGGGCAGCTTTTCTTTTTGATTTTTCCCATTGACCAGATCCTAAGTTATGGAGTGGTGCATTTTCTGGATCAGATCCTGAGTACCTTGAAATCAAATGTAATTGATGGACAGGGACGTAAAGGGTGGCACTGTTGGCATAACGAAGATGTAAAAATTCCTCATCTCCACTACCAAGGTCTAAGATGAGTAAGCCTTGATAACGGCCTATGCCGTGTTCAGAGTGGACAACTGGATCACCTACTTTTAATTCAGATAAATCTCTGACCAAATGGTCGATATTGGTGGCTTGATCTTTTCGTCCAATTTTCCCAGCTTTTCGTTGCTCAGATGAATTTGCAAATAATTCTGATTCAGTAATGACAACTAAGTTGGCTTCGTTGCTTATAAACCCATCAAATAATGGTGCTACGATCATGCCAAATTGATGATTGCTAGAGAGAAACTCTGCCATTGTAGAAAAGTGTTCTACATTTTGAATAAATTGTGGATCAATAAAACTGGATTCATCGAGTAGTTGTTTAATAGACTCACGCCGACCAGGACTATCTGCGCAAATAACGACTCGATGTGTCGTTTGTTTTAAATAGTTTTTTAACAGATGAATTGGGTCTTTGTCTCGACGGACCACCGCAACGGGTGGTGGTGGTTTAAAAAAGGAGTTTATTTCTTCATCATCATCTTGCGTTAAGAAAACACGTGAAAATGATTTTAGGCTGGAGAAAAAGCTTTCTTCTGATTGGTAAAGGTGGTCTGGGGATAAGATCGGGTGCTCAGAGTCGTGAGATAAAAAGTTATATCGTTCTTCCACACTTTTCCAAAACGCTTGTATTGCTAAAGGTAAATTTCCAATACCCCATAACCATGCTGGTTGGTTGGATTTCGGTAAGTAATCGAGTAACTGCGCTGTTTTCTCAAAAAATAAGGGTAGGTAAGATTCAATACCTGCACCAGGGATACCCAGGCCCACGTCCTTGTAAAGGGGACATTTCCCTGGATTGCCTTCAAATACTTCGCGCCATTTGCCACGAAAATCTTTTCTGGCTTGTTCATGAAAAGGAAATTCATGTCCTGGCAATAGTTTGATTTCTTTAACGGGATAAAGACTTCGTTGCGTATCTGGGTCAAACACTTTAATGTGGTCGATGGTATCGCCAAATAAGTCAATACGAAACGGTAGGGCGGAACCCATTGGATACAAATCAATTAATCCGCCCCGAATACTGTACTCACCGGGCCTTACAACTGCAGTAACAGGGTCATAACCACCTTGTTCTAATTGATGATGAAGAGCTGTTTCATTAATACTTGATCCTTGTTGAAAGAAAAAAGTATTTGCCGCTAAAAATTCTGGAGGTGCTAAGCGTTGAATGGCAGAAGTTAATGGCACGATAACCACGTCACACACTCCCGTCATCATTTCATGAAGGGTTTTTAACCTTTCTGAAATCAGATCATGATGCGGGGAAAATTGGTCATATGGCAAAATTTCCCAATCTGGCAAAAGGGAGACTCGTAGATCTGGATTAAATAATGGTATTTCTTGGGCAAGTCGTTGGGCAACGGTAGGTTCACCACAGATCACCACCATAATGGAATACTGTTGCCGATAATCAGCAGCGTGTTGTGCAATGATTCCGGCATCACTGGAGCCAATACACTGATTCCAGGTAAAGCGCTTCCCGGGCTCAGGCCCTAAAAAGGGGGGGGTGAGCAAAATGGAGGATTTCGTGGTAGAAACTTCTAATGTGTTATCAGACATTAGCTCCATTATAGAATTGAAGAATGATTTAGTTTGAACTTAACGAAAGCGATTCCTTGATGAGTAAAAAACCATTTCCTGAGAAATGTCACGTATTGATCCCGAGCGCCGGTACTGGCTCGCGTTTAGGCGGGGATTTACCGAAGCAATATCAAGTTTTAGCTGGAAAAATGGTGATTGTTCATAGCCTAGATATTTTTTCTGAACTCCAGGAAATTGAAACTATTTGGTTAGGAGTATCGCCACAATCCGATTTCCTTTCATTTCAGGACTATCCCAAAGCTCAAGTATTGCATTCCGGAGGAGCCACACGAGCACAAACAGTACTCAACACTTTAGGAGCCATGCTAGAACAATTACCTGCCACTGATTGGGTATTGGTTCATGACGCGGCACGACCAGGTTTAAAAAAAGATGATGTTTTACGACTAATTAATGACGTGACAGCAGATTCTCAGCATTGTGGCGGAATATTAGCAATTCCATTGGCTGATACATTAAAAAAAGTAGACTCACTGAAGAATCCTCATATCGAGCAGACACTCTCACGCAATGAGCTATGGTTAGCGCAAACACCGCAAATGTTTCGAATCGGTGAGTTACATAGGGCATTAAAAAAAGCTTTTGAAAAAAATCTGCCGATAACCGATGAGGCTAGTGCCATGGAGTCTGAGGGATATGCTCCAATTTTGGTACAGGGCTCCTCCGACAATTTTAAAATCACTTACCCACAGGACTTCAGTATGATGGAAAAAATCTTGCCGTCAACTCCAATAATAAGGATCGGGCAGGGTTATGATGTCCACCGACTTGTAGACGGTCGTGACCTCATATTAGGTGGGATTCATGTCCCTTATGCCAAAGGTTTATTGGGGCATTCTGATGCCGATGCCCTTTTACATGCTATTACAGATGCTTTATTAGGCGCTGCTGGACTAGGTGATATTGGTAAACATTTCCCTGATACAGATCCTCAGTATAAAAACGCTGATAGTGCCAAGCTTTTAAAATACACCCATGAGCTTTTAAAATCAAAGGGTTTTGAAGTAATCAACATTGACTCCACCATTATTTGTCAAGAGCCAAAACTATCTCAACATATACCGAGTATGATGGCAAGCATCAGTCAATTGCTGGGAATTCACGAAGCCTGTCTGAACATCAAAGCCAAAACTAATGAGGGGTTAGGATATTTAGGTCAATCGGAAGCGATTGAAGCACAAGCAATTGTTTTAGTTCAATGTTATCAATAAGGAAATCAATGTCTGTTTCAGAAAATCTTTCGTTACTTCAAGCTTTAACTTTAGGGTCCGTAGAGCTCAAAAATCGGATGGTGATGGCGCCACTTACGCGGATGCGAGCCATTGAAAACGATGTTCCCAATCCATTAGCCGTTGAGTATTATGCTCAAAGAGCGAGCGCTGGATTGATTATTTCTGAGGCAACCCAAGTTTCACCATTAGGTAAGGGTTACCCAGCTACTCCAGGCATATATTCACCAGAACAAACAACGGCATGGGCTAATATTGTTAAAGCAGTTCACCAGAAAGGTGGAAAGATTTTTGCTCAACTATGGCATGTGGGTAGAACCTCTCATTCCTCATTTCATGAGAAAGAAGGATTGCCAATTTCTCCTTCTGCGATCAAGCCAGAGGGTAAGACATTTACCAACTCTTGGGCATTTGTTCCCTATGAGACTCCTAGGGAAATGACCGTCTTCGATATTGAACAGGTCATTGAGCAATTTTATCAAGCCGCACTGAATGCTAAACAAGCAGGATTTGATGGAGTTGAGATCCACAGTGCTAATGGGTATTTATTAGACCAGTTCCTACAAAGTAAAACGAATCATCGAATCGATGAGTACGGTGGCTCTTTTGAAAATCGTACCCGATTATTAAATCAAATTTTGAACCGAGTGACTACTGTTTTCGATAGCTCCAAGGTAGGAGTTCGATTATCGCCATATGGTACTTTCGGTGATATTGCCGAGGCAGATCCGATCGGGTTATTTACCTATGTCATTGAAGCGTTAAATCACCATCAACTCGCTTATTTACATTTAATCGAACCACGCTCAACTTCTGCTGGTGCGGATGACAAGGTGGCGACTGAAGCCCCCAATACATCCTCAATATTTAGGACAGTCTATAAAGGCTTGTTAATCAGCGCAGGCGGTTTTGATCGCGAAAGCGGGGAAGAGGCCATTAAAAGTCAACAATCTGATGCCATTGCTTATGGTCGTCTGTATATTTCAAACCCGGATTTAGTGGAAAGATTCGCCAAGAACATCCCTCTAACACCCTATGATCGTAAAACTTTTTACGGTGGTAATGAGCTTGGATATACAGACTATCCATCTCATGAAGCCAAATAAAATGATCGCCGGCTTTTAAAGTTATCCCAGTAAATCTCAAGGCAATGTAAAATATTGGATTATTTAGAGAAATGTTAGTTGCGAGGATGGCGAAATTGGTAGACGCACCAGGTTTAGGTCCTGACGCCAGAAATGGTGTGGGGGTTCGAGTCCCCCTCCTCGCACCAAAATGGGTTCTTATTCGACAAAATTATTGCCACGGAAAATGGCGTATTGGTGCGTAAAAGCCTGATTTCCCTAGAATGTTCAACATGTTTTATTACTTTTAATTACTATGTCACTGCAAATTGAAAACCTTGGTGCTCTTGAGAGAAAAGTTTCTTTAGAGTTTACTAAAAATGATTTACTTCCAAAACGTGAAGCCAAGCTCAAACAACTTGGGAAAAATATGAAAATGGCCGGTTTTCGACCAGGAAAAGTCCCATTAAAAATGATTGAGCAACAATATGGTCAGCAAGTTGACTTTGAATTGTCCTTTGATCATGCTTCCGATCAGTTTTTCACCTTCGCACAAGCAGAAAAGATTGAGTTGGTAGGTCAGCCTCGTTTGGAGCCAAAAAGCGAGTTAGATGCTGAAAACATCGTTTTTGATGCATTTTTTGAAGTTTTTCCAACTGTCACTGTTGGGGATCTGAGTCTAACTGAGATAACTCGCTATGAGACTGAAGTCAATGACACAGAAATTAATAGGACTTTAGATATGCTCCGTCAGCAAAGAGTTCATTACCATCCACGTGGTGTCGAGGCGGAACATGGTGATGGCGGCGCTGATCAGTCAGCCCAAACTGGCGACCAAGTCACTATCGATTTCGTAGGATCTATAGACACTGTTGAGTTTGATGGTGGTAAAGCGAATGATTTCACTTTTGTTCTTGGTCAAGGACAAATGCTACCAGAGTTTGAAGCTGCAGCTATCGGTTTAAAAACTGGTGAAGAAAAAGTATTCCCGTTGAATTTTCCTGCTGATTACCATGGCAAAGAGGTTGCCGGTAAAACTGCTGAGTTCAAAATCACCATGAAAAAGGTTGAGTGGCCACATTTGCCTGAACTTGATGAAGAGTTTGCATTGAGTATTGGCGTTACAGAAGGTGGTATTGAAAAAGTTCGTGAAGAAGTCCGACAAAATCTTCAACGTGAGATAGAGCGCAGAACGAAGGGCCTACTAAAAAATCAAGCGCTTGATGCTTTAGCTTCAAGTACTACCCTAGACTTACCAAGATTTTTAGTGAGTCAAGAAGAGGAAAGATTGATTGAAGCAGCGAGAAAAGACCTTGAGCAAAGGGGAGTACCAAATGCCAAGAATGCGCCGATACCGGAAGGGATGTTTACGCCTCAAGCAGAGCAACGCGTTAAATTAGGCCTCATCTTAAATCAATTAGTCAAAGACGAATCTTTAAAACCAACTCCAGATCAAATCAAGGCAGAAATTGAAGATCAAGCAGCGAGCTACGAAGATCCGAAAGAAGTGATGCGTTGGTATTATAGCGATCCAAGCCGCTTGTCTGATATTGAGTCTTTGGTGACTGAAAACAATGTGGTTACACATGTGCTTTCAAAAGTCAAAGTTGTTGATAAGAAGATTAGTTTTGAAGAATTAAGTGCTATCAAGTAATATAGTTCTTATTAATGAAGGAATAAAAATGGATTTTGACTCTTCGATATCTCCTCAAAACCTTGGGCTAGTCCCAATGGTGATTGAGACCTCCGGTAGGGGTGAGCGTGCTTACGACATATACTCAAGGTTATTGCGTGAAAGAGTGATATTTTTAGTTGGTGAGGTGAATGACCATACAGCGAATTTAGTCATTGCACAGATGCTTTTCTTGGAGAGTGAGAATCCGGATAAGGATATCTCTTTGTATATCAATTCTCCAGGGGGATCAGTTTCGTCAGGGCTTGCCATTTTCGACACAATGAATTTTATCAAGCCGGATGTTAGTACCTTATGTATGGGGTTAGCAGCTAGTATGGGAGCTTTTTTATTGGCGGCAGGTAAAAAAGAAAAGCGCTTTGCTTTACCAAATTCCCGCATTATGATTCATCAACCTTTAGGCGGTGCAAGAGGTCAAGCTTCTGATATCGAAATTCAAGCGAAAGAAATTCTCTATTTAAGAGAGCAACTGAATAAGATTCTTTCAGAAAGAACGGGCCAGTCAATTCAGACCATTGAGAAAGATACTGACCGAGATTTTTTTATGTCTTCAGAGCAAGCGAAGGATTATGGTTTGATTGATAAAGTGATTGCGACGCGTTAATTATCATTTATGGCAATGACTACCGATAGCTCTAATAAAAATTTAATTTGTTCTTTCTGCGGAAAAACCCACGACGAAGTTGTGCGGATGATTGCCGGCCCTTCAGTTTTTATTTGTGACGAGTGTGTTTCTTTATGTAATGAAGTGATTGCCGAGGGCGGGGATCAACCCAAAAAGAATGCTTCATCTGATCCCTCCCAAGAACTACCTACGCCGGAACAAATTCGTGCCAAGCTTGATCAATATGTGATTGGTCAAAGTATTGCCAAAAAAACCTTGGCAGTTGCTGTTTACAATCACTATAAGCGACTCAACAATCTTCAGCCCGTTGAAAAACCCAATAAAGAAAATCAGCAAGCCCGGAAAACGGCGTTGGTAAATGGTGTTGAGCTGGCTAAAAGCAATATCTTACTGATTGGGCCGACGGGTTCAGGTAAGACCTTACTCGCGCAAACTTTAGCGAGATTACTCGATGTTCCTTTTGTGATGGCGGATGCTACGACATTGACTGAGGCGGGTTATGTCGGTGAGGATGTAGAAAACATTATTCAAAAACTCTTGCAGTCCTGTAGCTATGATGTCGAAAAGGCGCAGCGAGGTATTGTTTATATTGATGAGATTGATAAGATCTCCCGCAAGTCAGAAAATCCCTCCATCACTCGTGATGTTTCAGGTGAGGGAGTTCAACAGGCTTTATTGAAACTGATTGAAGGCACAATGGCTTCCATACCTCCGCAAGGTGGTAGAAAGCATCCTAATCAAGATTTTTTACAAATTGACACGACAAATATATTATTTATTTGTGGTGGTGCTTTTGATGGCTTAGAAAAAATTATTAATAGTCGAACTTCCAAATCAGGTATCGGCTTTAATGCTTCTGTCCAAAGCAAAGATTCCAAAAACTTTGGTGAGATGATTGAGCAAGTAGAGCCGGAGGATTTAATTAAATTCGGTTTGATTCCTGAGTTGATTGGACGTCTGCCAGTTACTGCGACCTTGTCTCAATTAGATGAAGCTGCTTTTATACAAATTTTGACGGAACCCAAAAATGCACTGGTTAAACAATATCAGGCTTTATTTGAGTTAGAAAATGTTGCGTTAGAGTTTCGTGAAGATGCGTTAAAAGCCATTGCTAAAAAAGCAATTTCTAGGAATACTGGGGCTCGAGGGCTACGCTCTATTTTAGAAGGTATCTTATTAGACACAATGTATCAACTTCCATCGCAAAAAAATATAGAAAAAGTGGTAATTGATGCAAGCTCCGTAGAAGGTGAAGAGCCAAAATTGGTTTATAGAAATGCATCTTCTGCCGCATAAAGAAGCACAATTATTCAAATACCCAATTAATTTCTTATAAAATCAATATAAGTGCGAATATTCAATAAAAAAGTGTATTCTAATCTTGTAATACCATAATTTGGCACTAGATTAACAGTAGGAATACTCATTTAATGCTTTTTGTTTCATCGGAGATTTGAAATATGCCTGGCAATCTACTTTTACCTACTGAGCCAATTCAGTTACCGTTATTACCCTTACGGGATGTAGTGGTATTTCCACATATGGTGATGCCATTGTTTGTGGGTCGCCCAAAATCAATCAAGGCATTAGAAGCTGCGATGGAGACTGGTAAAAGTATTTTATTAGTTGCTCAAAAGACAGCATCGAAAGACGAACCTACCGTTCAGGATCTATATGCGGTTGGTTGCATTGCTAATATTTTACAAATGTTAAAGTTGCCTGATGGTACGGTAAAAGTATTAGTTGAGGGAACTCAGCGTGCCGACTTAAGCCAAGTTGAAGATTCTTTAGGTTACTTTAACTGTGAAGCGACACCGCAAGCGATAGAGTCGATAGATCAGTCTGAAACAGAGGCCTTAAAAAGAGCGATCGTTGCTCAGTTTGATCAATATGTAAAACTAAATAAAAAGATTCCGCAAGAAATTTTAGCGTCATTAACCGGTATTGATGATGCTAGCCGTTTAGTTGACACCATTTGTGCGCATTTGCCGATCAAACTTGACCAGAAACAATTATTGCTTGAGATGAGTAATGTTGTTAAACGTCTCGAAAGTTTATTGGGACAACTGGAAAGCGAAATTGATATTTTGCAAGTGGAGAAGCGGATTCGTGGACGCGTCAAACGTCAAATGGAAAAGAGTCAGCGTGAGTACTACCTCAATGAGCAAGTAAAAGCGATTCAGAAAGAATTAGGCGAAGGTGAAGAGGGCGCTGATTTAGAAGAGCTAGAGAAAAAGATTAAGCTGGCAAAAATGCCAAAAGAAGCTTTGAAAAAAGCGGAGTCTGAGCTGAAAAAACTCAAACTTATGTCTCCAATGTCTGCTGAGGCAACAGTTGTTAGAAACTATATTGATACTCTTATCAATTTACCCTGGAAGAAAAAGAGTAAGGTGAATAACGACCTGAATCATGCTGAGTCCGTATTGAATGATGATCACTATGGCTTAGATAAGGTCAAGGAAAGAATTTTGGAATATCTCGCGGTTCAACAGCGCGTAGACAAAGTGAAAGCGCCGATATTGTGTTTAGTTGGTCCTCCAGGTGTTGGTAAAACTTCATTAGGACAGTCTATTGCTCGCGCGACGAATCGTAAATTTGTGCGTATGGCTTTGGGTGGGGTTCGTGATGAATCTGAAATCCGCGGCCATCGTCGGACTTACATTGGTTCAATGCCCGGCAAAATTTTATCGAGCCTGACGAAGGTTGGTGTACGTAACCCATTATTTTTACTCGACGAGATAGACAAGATGGGGATGGATTTTCGGGGAGATCCTGCGAGTGCCATGCTGGAGGTTTTAGATCCGGAGCAAAATCATACCTTTCAAGACCATTATGTTGAAGTCGACTTTGATTTATCTGATGTGATGTTTGTTGCTACATCGAACTCATTAAATATTCCAGGTCCGCTACTCGACCGTATGGAAATTATTCGTTTAGCTGGTTACACAGAAGATGAAAAGACACATATTGCGATGAAATATTTGTTGCCAAAACAAATTAAAAACAATGGTCTTAAACATGGTGAGATTGAGGTGAAAGAGTCAGCGATTCAGGACATTATTCGCTATTACACTCGAGAAGCTGGCGTAAGGGCCTTAGAGCGCGAAATCAGTAAAATCTGCCGTAAGGTGGTGAAATTACTATTACTGAAAAAAGAAGAAGCCCCGATTATTGTTGATTCTTCCAATTTGGAAAAATTCTTATCTGTAAAACGTTATGACTTTGGTTTAGCTAATAAACAAAATCAAATTGGACAAGTTACCGGTCTTGCTTGGACTGAAGTTGGTGGTGATTTATTAACTATTGAAGCGGCATTGATGCCTGGTAAAGGGACGATTATCCGTACCGGTTCGATCGGTGATGTGATGAAAGAGTCAGTTGAGGCAGCTAGGTCTGTTGTACGTTCTAGATCCAGCCAATTAGGGATTAAAGAAGAACAGTTTGAAAAGAAAGATATTCACATTCACTTTCCTGAAGGGGCAACTCCGAAAGATGGACCCTCAGCTGGCATTGCTATTTCCACAGCCTTGGTATCGATCTTAACGGGCATTCCGGTTCGTGCAGATGTTGCAATGACTGGGGAGATTACGTTGCGCGGAGAGGTCTTACCGATCGGTGGTTTAAAAGAGAAGTTATTAGCTGCTCATCGAGGTGGAATTAAAACAGTTTTGATTCCTGAAGAAAATGTTAAAGATTTGACGGAGATTCCAGATAACGTAAAAAACTCGATCGAGATTGTTCCAGTACGTTGGATTGATAAGGTCTTGGAATTAGCGTTGGAAACGATGCCAAAACCCCTTCCTGAGGAAGAGGTTGCTGTGGCAAAAGATGCAGCCCCAGCAAAAGTTGGTCCTGAAGAGGTCTTGAAACATTAAGAAATTTGAATTCTAGTCAAATTCAATATATAATAGAAGACTTTCTAGGCAATTGAACGGTGTTTTGTTATGAGCTTAGAACTTCAAAAGGGTGCTTAGCTCAGATGGTAGAGCGTCTGCCTTACACGCAGAATGTCGGCGGTTCGATCCCGTCAGCACCCACCAGCTTTATTCTCTCCGTTATACTGCAAACTCATAACAATTATTTAAGTTCATTCCATGTTTGATTCCGTTAGAAAACATCAAAAAATTCTCCAGTTGATTTTATTGCTCCTGATCTTGCCTTCATTTGTTTTTTTGGGTGTCAGTAGTTATACAGGCTCTGGAACCAATGACTCAGATGTTGCAAAGGTAGGTGGCGATGTCATTACAGGTACTGAGTTTGATAATGCTCTAAAAAGTCAAGCGCAGCGAGCCGGAATTCCCTTAGAAATGACAAATTCGAGCGCTTTTAAAAATAACGTGCTCAATCAAATGATTCAACAAAAATTATTGCGTAGTGAGTTAAAAGCCTTACATCTTCAAGTATCAGATGCAAGACTAGCTAAAGAGTTATTACAGTTTCCGGAAATTCAGGCACTAAAAAAACCTGATGGAACTATTGATGCTGATAAATATCGCCTTCTGTTGCAAAGCAATGGTTTAAGCATTTCTCAGTTTCAGGATATTAAAAAAGCAGAGTTGATGAGCGCAGATTTACAGTTTGCGATTGCAGCCAAGCAAGAAAGCGTGAATTCAGAAGTGGTGTCACAAAAACTGATATCAGCTTACGGTATAGAAAGAGAAGTACAAGTAATGTTCTTTCTCGCAGATCAATATCGTCAATTCATCAAAGTTGAGCCCCAAGAAGCGAAAGATTATTTCCAAGCGCATCCCAGTGATTTTCAAACCACACCAACCGTTGACGTTGAATACGTTGTCTTACATCGAGATCCGAAATTTGATGAAAAAGAGTATAGTAAAACTGCTGATGCCTTTGCAAATACTGTTTATGAACAAGCTGATAGTCTTCGCCCTGTAGCTGATACCCTTCATTTAAAAGTGGAGAAAATCAGTGGATTAACTGCACAAGGACTTGCTCGCTTGGATAAAGCCCATCCTTTGAATCAGGCCAAAACTCTGAAAGCTGTATTTAGTGATGAAGTGATTAAATCGAATAAAAATACTGATGCCATTCAGTTACCGAATGGGGATTTGGTTTCTGTACACGTCACGCAATACAATGCTTCAAAAACACAGAACTATGAAGATGTTCGCTCTGGAATCGAAAAAATTGTCTCTTCTAAAAAAGCGGAAGAAATGGCGATCAAGATTGGTTCAGATCAAGCCGAACAATTACAAAAAGATCCTAAGATGCAAGTTTCTGGTAAGGAGTTTAGTAAGCCGATCTGGGTTTCAAGAGTAAAACCATTGGACTTAGCTGGAGAGCCCCTCGAAAAAGTGTTCGGTGTGGATCCTAAGGAATTACCTAAGGTTGTTTATGCCAAAATTCCCGGCTCGGGAATTGCTATCTATCGCATCAATCAAACGAGAAGTTCATCTCAAGATTCTAAAGTACAAATTGAACAATTTAAGCAAATTGCAGAGCTCAATTTGCAAAATGAGCTATCGGCTTATTTTGCTAATATGCGTGATCGACACACAGTCAAATTGCTGAAATCAATGCAATAAAGGCCGTAAATACGGCATCACATTGTTTAAGAGAATAACTTGTGCTTCCTCATTGGGGTGTATTCCGTCATCCTGAAATAACTCTCTTTTAGTCGCCATTCCCTCTAATAAAAAAGGGACTAAAGATACATTTGATTTTTTAGCCTCTGTGATAAACATTTGACTAAATTTTTGGGTGTAATCTTGACCATAATTAGTGGGGACCCGCATTCCGAGTAGAAGCACTTTAATGCTATTTTTTTGTGCAAGTTGAATCATCTGTTCAAGGTTTTTAGCGCTGGTTTCGATGGGAAAACCTCTTAGAGCATCATTCGAACCTAGCTCAATAATTAAGATATTGGGGCGATATTGATCAATTAATTTACCAAGTCGCTGTTTGCCCCCAGCCGTGGTATCACCACTAATACTGGCGTTATGCATTTCAAAAGAATAGTTTCCCTTCTTTAAAGACTCATTTAGGAGAGATACCCATCCTTTACCTTGCGCTAAACCATAACCAGCCGAAATGCTGTCTCCTAAAATTAAGAGTTGGTTCGAGGGGGCGCTTTGCGCTTGAAACGAACAAATAAACACAAGCAAAAATACGTAAAAAGTTTTTTGTACGATAATCAAAAGAGATATATTCATGAGTCCATTATGCAATTAGAGCCAATCATTGAAGTAAGCCACTTAAACAAAATTGTATCGACTCATCAAGGTTTCATTCAAATATTAACTGATATCAACATATCTATCTTTGCCAAAGAGAAAATTGCCATCTTAGGCAGTTCGGGTTCAGGAAAAACGACCTTACTGAGTATATTAGCGGGTTTAGATCATCACTACGATGGATCCGTCAAACTACTAGGCTCAGAATTAAAGAGCCTAACTGAAAATCAACGCGCTGGACTGAGAAAAGATTCTGTCGGATTTGTTTTTCAATCGTTTTTACTGATCCCAGAATTAACCGCCTTACAAAATATCTGCTTACCATTAGAGATATCAGGTAAATATAGCGCCCCTAATCTTCGCAAAGCAGAGGTTTTGCTCGATCGAATTGGCTTATCTGCAAGGGCGAATCACTATCCCGCCACTCTTTCTGGTGGGGAACAACAACGAATAGGTCTGGCTAGAGCGTTTGTAACTGAGCCTAAGGTATTGTTTTTAGATGAACCTACGGGTAGCCTAGATGCTGAGAATGGCAAGAAAATCATCGAACTTCTCTTTGAATTTAATCGGGAACTTGGCACTACCATCATTATGGTAACTCACGATACAGAAATATCGCATCAATGTGATAGGATTTTATTATTAAAAGGTGGGCAGTTATCAGAATCTCGTCAGTAAGTGCTGCAATTAAAGGATAAACATGAAAAAACTATTTATAGCCATATTACTTTCTTCACTATCGATCGCATTTGCTAAAGAGTCGGTTGATACCAGTGTCGTAAAAGAGGATGCCTCCTCAACGGCAAAAGATACTTCAAAAGCCGTTAAAGAAACAGCAGCAGAAAAAAAGGCACGTATTGCAGAAGAAAAGAAAGCTTTAGCAGAGAAAAAGGCCCAAGAAAAGGCCAAAGCTACAGAAGCAAAAGAGGCAGCTGCGAAAGCTAAGAAAGAGGAAGCTGCGAAGGCTAAGGAATCAAAAGAGACGACTGCTCAAGCCAAGAAGGATGAGGCTACTAAAGCTAAAGAATCAAAAGAGACGACTTCTCAAGCTAAGAAGGATGAAGCAACCAAGGCGAAGGAGACGAAAGAGGCGGCTGCTCAAGCCAAAAAAGATGAGGCAACCAAAGCAAAGGAATCTAAATCCTCTTCGTTAAAAGAAAAAAAAGAGGACCTTTCTAAAACAAAAGAAACAAAAGAGACTGTTACTCCTGTTGAGCTTCCTTCACCAAAGAAGGAGCCTGTCCCGGTTAAAGAGAGTGAACTTACTAAACCAACGAAACCAGCACCTAAAAAGACGGTAAACAACACCGGATCTCCAGCGGCTGATGGCGCCGCAGCAAGAGCAAAAATTGGTGAATTAAAACCTGGACCAAATGATGTCGATAAAAATGGTAAACAGTTGACATCTCAACAAATGAAAATGAAGGAATGCTCTTCGATGGGAAAAGGCAGAAATCAAGCTGATTTTAGAGCTTTTATGAGTGAGTGCCTTAAAAGTGAGTAGAGCGTGATTTTGCTGTCGATAGATTAAATAATGAACAACTAAGGGGTTTAAATTGAAGAATTTGATGACACGTAGAATTTTTGGTACTTTATTGATGTTTTTCTCTCTGGTGCTCAGTGGTTGTGGGTACAACACTTTTCAAACTACAGATGAGCAAGTTAAAACAGCTTGGTCTGAAGTATTAAATCAATATCAACGTCGTGCTGACTTAATTCCTAATTTAGTTTCAACGGTTCAGGGTTATGCCAGTCAGGAAAAGGAAGTGCTGACTAAAATTACGGAGGCACGTTCTAGAGTAGGCTCAATGCAAGCAACTCCAGAACTCATTAATGACCCCGAGGCTTTTAAAAAGTACATGGCTGC
The DNA here is from genome assembly GCA_903875135.1 of uncultured beta proteobacterium. Classification (GTDB taxonomy): domain Bacteria; phylum Pseudomonadota; class Gammaproteobacteria; order Burkholderiales; family Burkholderiaceae; genus Polynucleobacter. The sequence continues at coordinate 54,282 of CAIQUZ010000109.1, forward strand.
TCAAAATGAATTAAAAGGATCACTTTCACGTTTGATGGTGGTTTCAGAAAATTACCCAGCATTAAAATCTGACCAAAGTTTTAGGGACCTTTCTGCTCAATTGGAAGGCACTGAAAATCGCATTACCGTTGCTCGTAAGCGTTATATCGATTCTGTTCAAGAATATAACTTGGCGGTTAGAACCTTCCCTAACAATATTACGGCGATGTTATTTGGTTATAAACCTAAGGCGAACTTTACCGTTGAAAATGAGGCTGAAATAGCAAAACCACCGACAGTCAACTTCAACACCACGAAGTAATGCATGTGTAAATATCTTCCAGTGCTAGCACGTCAAGTCCTAGCACTTTGCTTTACTTTTTCGATTCTCGTTAATCCAGCAACTGTATGGGCTCAAGCAAATAACTTGAAGTCCCCTTCAGTTGGGGCAAGTTTTGAGAAGAGTTCTGCAAGAGAAGGTGATCTTCTTCAAGTTCCTGAATTAAAGGATCAGGTCACTGATTTAACTGGCACTCTGTCAATTGAGCAGATGGCTAGTTTAAATCGTAAGCTCAGTACATTTGAAGCCTCTAAAGGCAGTCAAATTGCCATTTTGCTAGTTCCTACGACACAACCAGAAGCCATTGAACAATATTCGTTAAGGGTGGTTGAAAAGTGGAAACTAGGAAGAAAAAAAATTGATGATGGCGTCTTGTTGCTCATCGCTAAAGATGATCGAAGATTACGATTTGAGGTTGGTTACGGCTTAGAAGGAGCCGTGAATGATTTGACGGCAAAACGGATTATTACAGAAGTAATCACCCCATTTTTTAAGCAAAATTTATATTATGAGGGCGTCGATGCAGGTGTTGATCGTCTGATTAAGGTGATTGACGGAGAACCCTTGCCTCCACCTAAACCCACCCCTGATACTACTGCTGGTGATGATATGGATGGCATTTATTTGATTGCCTTTATGTTATCGATATTTCTTGGGGGTATTCTTAAAAGCATCTTAGGCAAGACCTTAGGAGGCGCTGCAACCGCGGGCGTTATTGGTTTCTTAGCCTTTACCATTACCGGTTTGATTGGGATTGCGATTATTGCGTCTTTTATCGGTTTCTTTGCTTCGATGTTAAGTGGCTTGGCTGGTCGTGGAGGTCCTATTATTTTTCCAGGGGGTGGATTTGGCGGAAGTGGAAGAGGTGGAGGCTTCGGGGGTGGTGGTTTTGGCGGTGGAGGGGGTAGTTTTGGCGGCGGCGGCGCATCGGGAGGTTGGTAATGCAATCCATATCTAGAATGATTCGTCATTTATTGGCGACAAACTACGGAACTAAAAAAAGATTTCCTACGACAACTCTGAAGAAGATTGAACAATCGATTGCTGACAGTGAGATTTCTCATAATGGACAGATTCGCTTTATTATAGAAACTTCTTTATCTCCTTTGGCTCTCTACCAAGGTTTATCGGTGAAGGAGAGGGCTCTAGAAATCTTTGCTTTATTTAGGGTTTGGGATACCGCAAACAATAATGGCGTTTTAATCTATCTACTGATGGCAGATCATGCTTTTGAAATTATTGCGGATCGAAATATCCATGAAAAAGCTGGCCAAAGCTATTGGGATGAAGTTAGCCAGGAGATAGGGATGCTTCTTCGAAATAATCAATTTGAAGAGGGCGTTTTGTTGGGGATTGAACGAATTACTCGTGTCCTGCAGCTGCATTTCCCCGAATCCGTCGTTACCCCTAACGAGCTACCGGATCAACCGCTCATCATTTAGTCGAGAAGCCACAGCATTTCGTATAATCTGAGTATGCCCATTTTTCGCCTCTATAACGGTTCAACCGCACTCTCCTCCTATCGTCAGCAAAGATTAATTGATCGCTTTAAACAGTATCAATTACCCATCATTTCTATCCAAGCGAGTTACCAATATTTAATCTGGACGGATTTGCCAATTTCTCCGACTCAGTCCGAACAAATTGAGCAACTATTAAATCTTCCAAAAACAAGTATCTCCCTCAAAGGTGGTTCAAGCTTCTATGTGATACCTAGGATCGGTACCATTTCCCCTTGGGCAAGTAAAGCCACGGAAATCGCTAAATTGTGTAATCTTCCCTTGCTGCGATTGGAAAGAGGAGTGGAATATCAATACATTTCTCAAAAAGCATTGAATGCATCTTCTTTGTCGCTTTTATACGATATAACTCATGACCGCATGACGGAGTCCATCATATTGGATGCAAAAGATTTACAGATTCAATATCAACTATTACCAAAACAAAATTTTCAAAATATCGATCTTCTAAGTTTAGGTCGTCAGGCACTTGATCAGGCAAATATTGATCTGGGATTAGCTTTGTCTGATGATGAAATTGTCTATTTAATGAATAGCTTTACAGAACTTCAGCGTAATCCCAGTGATGTTGAATTAATAATGTTTGCACAAGCCAATAGTGAGCATTGCCGTCATAAAATTTTCAATGCTTCATGGACGATTGATGGCATCGATCAAAAGAACACTTTATTTGGGATGATTCGTAATACGCATCAACTCCATCCAGAAGGAACTGTTGTTGCCTACTCAGATAATGCGGCGATTATGACAGGTTGTGAATCTGTCATCTGGAGTCCATCGCCGGTGACGAAAGTTTATGAAAAGACGGTTCAGGCTGTGCATACTTTAATGAAAGTTGAGACACATAACCATCCTACCGCTATTTCTCCATTCCCGGGAGCATCCACAGGTGCTGGAGGTGAGATCCGGGATGAAGGTGCTACAGGTATAGGCGGCAAACCTAAAGCCGGTCTTACAGGGTTTTCTGTATCAAATCTTCATCTTCCTGAATTGCCAATGATTTGGGAAAGACATCCTTATGGAAAGCCCCCCACGATTGCTGCGCCATTAGACATCATGATTCAAGGACCTATTGGAGGGGCGGCGTTTAATAATGAGTTTGGTCGTCCCATCTTGGGTGGTTATTTCCGAGTTTTTGAACAGGAGCTTCTTGGAAAACGTTGGGGCTACCATAAACCCATCATGATTGCTGGAGGTATTGGCAGTATTCGTGATGAGCATACGCATAAAAACAAGATTGCTGTTGGCGACTTATTGATTCAATTAGGGGGCCCTGGCATGAAGATTGGGATGGGTGGTGGTGCTGCTAGTTCAATGAATACCGGCGCCAACGCACAAGATCTTGACTTTAATTCTGTACAACGTGGCAACCCTGAAATTGAGCGACGCGCTCAAGAAGTCATTAACACTTGTATTTCGTATGGAAAGCATAATCCGATTGTGTCAATCCATGATGTGGGTGCAGGCGGATTATCTAATGCATTTCCAGAGCTTGCCGATAGCGCCAAATTAGGAGCAACCTTTGATCTTCGTAAGATTCCACTCGAAGAAACTGGAATGAGTCCAGCAGAAATTTGGTGCAATGAATCTCAAGAAAGATATGTTCTCGTCATCAAAGAAAATGATTTAGATGCGTTTTCAGAGATTTGTGCGCGAGAGCGTTGCCCCTTTGTCGTCGTTGGAAGAACCACACAAAATCGTCAACTTGTTTTGATGGATACCGATGAATCCCTTGGTCACCCGGCACATTTGCCGATTGATATGCCCATGGATGTTTTATTGGGCAAACCACCCTTAATGCATCGTGATGTAAAAACCTTAACGATCACACCCCATCAATCGGATTGGTCTCATATCACTTTGAATGAAGCGGTAGGTCACGTGATCCAACATCCTACCGTGGCAAGTAAATCTTTTTTGATTACGATTGGCGATCGTTCAGTCGGGGGACTTTCGCACCGTGACCAAATGGTTGGCCCATGGCAAGTTCCAGTTGCTGATTGTGCGGTAACGATGATGGATTATGAGGGTTATCGAGGTGAAGCGATGGCGATGGGTGAAAGAACCCCACTCGCCGTTTTTGATTCAGCTGCTGCGGCTAGAGTGGCGGTAGGTGAGGCCATTACTAATATTCTTTCAACGGATATTCGCGCAATTAGTGATATAAAACTTTCAGCAAACTGGATGGCAGCATGCGGGACCTCCGGAGAAGATGCTAAATTATTTGAGGCGGTAAAGACGGTAGGACTTGAACTCTGTCCTGAACTTGGAATCTCGATTCCGGTTGGAAAAGATTCTCTATCGATGCGCACACAATGGACGGAACTTAACGAATCTAAAACCGTTACCTCACCGGTTTCATTAATTATTTCAGCATTTGCACCAGTGCATGATGTGATGAAAACCATCACTCCGCAATTAAAGAGTGAGCCAGATACTGAAATAGTCTTAATTGATCTTGGCCTTGGAGAGAATCGACTTGGCGCAAGTATTTTGGCTCAAGCTTATGCACTTGATGAAACGATTACTCCGGACTTAGCGAGTCCTCAACTTTTAAAAGACCTATTTGTAGCCATCACAAAACTAAAAGATGAGGGCAAAATATTGGCCTATCATGATCGGTCGGATGGTGGTCTTTTTGCGACCTTATGTGAAATGTCTTTTTGTTCACATATTGGGCTATCCATCAATATTGATCTCCTTGTTCTGGAAAAAGGACATGAGTCAGATTATGGTGATGCAAAAAATTGGGCACAGCAGATTTCTGGAAGGCGCCAAGAAAGTACTCTGAGAGCACTGTTGAATGAAGAGTTGGGAGTTGTTATTCAAATTCGTCGCAAAGACCGAGATGATGTATTTAATCTATTACGTCAGCATCATCTCAGCGCTTACGCAAATGTCATTGGTAAACCTAACACAAAAGATACGATTGAAATTTGGCGCGATGCTAAACCGATTTATGAATCTTCAAGAAAAGATTTACAAACACTTTGGGAAAAGGCCAGTTGTGCAATTGTAGCGTTGCGCGATCACCCGGATTGTGCCAAAAGCGAACAAAGTTTAGTGAATGATCTGCTTGATCCTGGACTATCTCCAATGCTGTCTTTTGAAGTCAGTGATTTGCCTGTATCAAGCTACGTATTGAAAAACGTGAAGCCTAAAATAGCTATTTTAAGAGAGCAGGGGGTTAACTCCCATCAAGAAATGGCTTATGCCTTTGCTCAAGTTGGATTTGAATCACATGATGTCCATATGACAGATTTGATTACAGGTAGAAAAAACTTACAAGATTTCACTGGTCTAGTAGCCTGCGGCGGATTTAGTTATGGTGATGTTCTTGGTGCTGGTGAGGGTTGGGCAAAGTCGATCTTATATAATGCCAAGCTTCGAGATCATTTTGAAATGTTCTTTCAATCGAACGATACCTTTGCTCTAGGAGTTTGTAACGGCTGTCAAATGCTCACTCAGTTATCTGAAATTATTCCAGGAACACAAGCTTGGCCTACCTTTACACGTAATGTTTCTGAACAATATGAATCACGTTTAGTTCAGGTAGAGATCTCAGACTCTCACTCACTCTTTTTCAAAGGTATGGCTGGAAGCCAACTTCCTATTGTGGTTGCCCACGGTGAGGGGTATGCTAATTTTTCTAAAAAAGGATCACTAAAAAGATTGCAACAAGAAAATTTAATTTCTCTTCGTTATACAGATCATCAAGGTCTTCCAACAGAGTGTTTTCCATACAATCCGAATGGATCACCAGGCGGAATTACGAGTGTGACGACAGCTGACGGGCGGTTTACCGTATTAATGCCTCATCCAGAACGAGTCTTTAGAGTTGCTCAAATGAGTTGGTCTCCACCTGAATGGGCAAACTTTAAAGATGGTTTGAGTCCTTGGATGAGAATGTTTAAAAATGCTAGATATTGGGTAAATTAAGAGATATGAATTTTTCAAATTATGAGCCAGTCACTTTTTCTGAACTGAATGGCGTTCGGTATCTTCACCTTGGGACACAATGGGTTCAAGGCGCAATGCGACTCAATAAACCTTACTTAATCGAATTAGAGTACGCTCAGCAAATGATGGCATGGTTATTATTTTTGGATGCTGAAATGAGCACAAAAACTCTTCAACTGGGCTTGGGAACTGGGGCGTTGACTCAGTTCACCCATCGACTGAACTCGGGTATTACCGTTGAGGCTGTTGAACTCAATCCTGCGGTTATTGTTGCGGCTCAAACGATGTTTGGTTTAGAAACCCAAAGTCCTCGTATGAACGTCATTCATGCGAACGCTCTTGACTATGTGCTTTCACAAAACCATCACGGTTTATTTGATAGTTTACAAGTTGATATTTTTAACGGTGAAGCTTCAGGTCCTGCATTAGACTCAAAAGAGTTCTATCAAGGATGTTTTGACACATTAAAATTTCCAGGTGTCATGACGGTGAATTTATTTAGTCGCCATCCAAGCTTTAAGAAAAATATCAATCACATCTGTGACGTATTTGATAATCGTGTTTTGCTATTTCAAGAGGTACACGATTGTAATGTAGTGGCGATTGCTTTTAAAGGACCAGACTTAAAAGTAAGCTGGAAAGAGTTAGCTCAGAGAGCGCAATTTGTGCAAAGTAAGTATCAGTTGCCAACAAAGAAATGGGCAAAACATCTTCAAAAAAGCAATGTTCAGAGCAAAGATTATTTATTGATTTAGTGAGCTTATTGAATCTTTGCCTTCGCCTTAAATCCGTCCATCATTTCCATGAACTTCGCTTTTTGCCAATTCTGATCCTGCGTTAGCATTTGAATGAGTTGAGGCTTGACTTCTTGCATCGTTGGTACCGGTTGTTCTCTAATTTCACTCACTTGAATAATATGCCATCCAAACTGTGTTTTTACTGGAGCAGGCGCTATTTGACCAGGAGTCAAAGCCGACATCGCTTTGGAGAACTCAGGAACAAGCGCGGCTGGAGAAACCCAATCCAAACTTCCACCGTTGACTGCTGAGCCTTTGTCTAAAGAGTTAGCTTTGGCTAATTCTGCAAAGCTACCGCCAGCCTTGATTTTTGCTAGCAACGATTTTGCTAACTTTTCCTCTTTGACTAGTATATGACTCGTTTTATATTCTTTACCTCCAAGTTGACCCTTCATGGAGTCATAGGCAGCTTCTAAATCTTTGTCGGTGATACCTTCTTTCGTCACCCAGTCTTCAAATACTGCTGAAACCAAAACGCCTAACCGAGCTTGTTCCAAAGCATCTTGTATTTGGGGTTCTTTAGTAAGACCTCTTTTTGCAGCTTCTTGGGATATCAGTTCTTTAGTAATGAGAACATCTCGAGCTTTCGCTCTGATTTCCGGTGTGGGCTCTTGACCAGAGCTTTGAATAAGGCGCTCCAGCTTCGCAGAAGGAATCGGTGTCCCATTCACGATAACTGCGTTTTGCGCAAGACTAAAGGAAGAGTATGCCAACAATCCAGCAACAGAGATCGTTTTGAATAAGTTAAATATTTTCATTTTCAGAGGGTGTTTTAGCGTTGATGACAAGGGCATGAATATCAGTTTTCATCCATGAACTGAGGATATCATACACGAGACGGTGTCTTTGTACCCTTGATAGTCCAACAAAGCGATCCGATACGAGGTGAAGCGTGAGATGGCTAGCTCCAGCCGATGTGTGACCTGCATGACCAGCATGTAAATGAGAATCATCAATGATTTGAATCAATTGGGGTTGAAGTTGCTTTTTCAGCTCTGCTTCATACAAAACAATTTGTGGATGTATTGCTGGCATATGGATTACTCTTCTTCCGTGTTTTTAATATATTTTGATAACCAAATACCTTGTAAAACGATAAATACAACCAATAGTCCAATGGTTGATAATTTAAAATTCACCCAAACGTCTTGAGAAAATTGATTGGCGACATACAAGTTCAACCCACCTAAAAGAACAAAATAGACAATCCAAGATAAGTTAATCTTCGCCCAGATAGACTCTGGCTGATTGGTATTTAATTGCAACTCTTTGCCCATTACAGACTGAATCAAGTTCTTTTTAAAGCCATAAAAACTAATACCAAGGCCTAAGGCAAAGGACCAATACAAAATAGTTGGTTTAATTTTGATGAAACTTTCGTCATGCAAAAAAATGGTCAACCCACCAAAAATAAGGATCACGACAAAGTTAAAAATTTGCATTTTTGAGATGGGCTGCTTTTTCCAAAGCATCCAAATCATCTGCAACAAAGTAATCGCAATAGCTACTGCGGTCGCTACATAAATATCAAAGGCTTTAAATGCTATAAAGAAAGCCAGTATGGGTAAAAACTCTGTCAAAATTTTCATCGTGAGCTTATTCTTTGGGCATCAGTTTTAAGGATGCTGAATTAATACAGTAACGAAGTCCAGTTGGTTGAGGACCATCATCAAAAACATGGCCTAAATGGGCATCACAATTTTTACAGCGAACTTCGGTTCGCACCATACCATGGGTAAGGTCTTTAATCTCTTCAATCGGTGCTTCATTTAGTGCCACAAAAAAACTCGGCCAACCACAACCGGCATCAAACTTACTTTCGGAATCAAATAAATCTTCACCACAACAGATGCACTTGTAGGTTCCTTTAGTCCAAGTATCCCAATACTTACCAGTAAATGGTCGCTCTGTAGCGCTATGACGAGTGACCTCAAATTCAATAGAACTCAGTTGGGCTTTATATTCTTGATCAGTTTTTTTGACAGTCATTTCGTGTTGAGATTCTTTATTAGGTTACGATAGTTGTAATTATAAATTCAAAGAAGAATTAGGCATTAACTAAAAATTTAGGAGATAAATGATGACAAAAGCGCTTTTTGGGCAAATGATGGATAGTCCTTTATTAATTTCTAATATTTTAAGTTCTGCGGCTCGACATCACGCACAACTCGAAATTGTTTCAAGAAGGGCTGAAGGAGATATTCACCGTTACACGGTGGTAGATCTTCAAGTGAGAGCAAAAAAACTTGCTCAAGCTTTAGAAAGACTCCATTTAGATGCTGGATCTAGAATTGGAACCTTGGCTTGGAATGGATATCGACATTTAGAAATTTATTATGGTGTTTCTGGAAGTGGTTTGGTCTGCCACACCATTAACCCGAGATTATTTTCAGAACAAATTGCCTACATCATTCAACACGCTGAAGATGAGATTATTTTCTTTGATCAAAGCTTCCAATCTCTGGTGGAAGGTCTTATCCCTTTATGCCCTCATGTGAAAAAATGGATCTGTTTGATTGATCCAGCGCTAATGCAAAGTAGTGAGTTGGCATTGGATAACTATGAGTCCTTTATCGAGCAGGAATCAGGTGATTTTGAATGGCCTATTTTTGATGAGAGGTTGGCTTCAAGTCTTTGTTATACATCGGGTACTACCGGCAATCCGAAGGGAGCGCTGTATAGTCATCGCTCGACAGTTCTGCATTCTTATGCAAGCTCTTTACCTGATTCCTTAAGTCTGTCAGCGAGGGACGTTATTCTCCCAGTGGTGCCCATGTTTCATGTGAATGCTTGGGGACTCCCATATTCCAGCCTTCTAGTTGGTGCAAAACTGGTATTACCTGGAGCCAAATTGGATGGCCCATCTATTTATGAGTTACTAGAATCTGAAAAGGTCACTTTTTCAGCTGGTGTTCCTACCATTTGGGCCGGTTTAATCCAATCGATGAAATTAAAGAATTTAAACTTTTCAACGTTTAAACGAGTGGTGATTGGCGGTTCTGCGTGTCCACCTGCCATGATGAAAACCTTTCAGGAATACGGCGTTGAAGTGATCCATGCCTGGGGTATGACGGAGTTATCGCCGATTGGAACCGTTGCCAAATTAAAAGCTTCTGATCTTTCGAAAAGTATCCATGAGCAAGAATTAATTCAACAAAAACAAGGGCGGGTCATCTTTGGCGTCGATATGAGGATTGTTGATGGCGATCTCAATGCCCTAGCTCAAGATGGAAAAGCTTTTGGAGATTTACAAGTTAAGGGTCCATGGGTGATACAGCAATACTTTAAAGCATCAGAGTCTGCACTAATCGATGGTTGGTTTCCGACTGGGGATGTTTCCAATATCGATCCTGATGGCCATATGCAAATTACGGACCGTAGTAAAGACGTCATTAAATCTGGTGGCGAATGGATCTCCTCGATTGATCTTGAAAATGTAGCCGCGGGTCATCCATCTGTGATGATGGCAGCTTGTATTTCCGTCGCTCACCCTAAGTGGGATGAGCGTCCTTTATTAGTGATTGAAAAGAAGCCAGATGTACAACTTTCCAATGACGAATTAAAAGCAGATATATTACAATTCTTTATTGATAAAGTCGCTAAATGGTGGATACCGGATGATGTTGTTTTCGTTGATAAAATTCCACTAACAGCAACTGGTAAAATGCAAAAGCTCAAGTTACGCGAGCAATTTAAAAACCATCCATTACCATGCCTATGAATACTCCCCAGCCTCCGATTGCATTAGAAGTTCCATTTTTAAATCTTCTTGGTGTGAAAATCACAAAAATGGCGGATGGGGTCGGAGAGGTGACCTTAGAGATTGAAGATAAGCACATGAATTCTTGGCATGTTGCGCATGGCGGAGTGATTTTAACCTTGGTTGATGCAGCTATGGCTATATCGGCTAGGTCATGTGATCCTGATGATCGTAGTGTAGTCACCATTGAGTTGAAAAATAGTTTTATGCAAGCAGTACAAGGGAGAGTCAGAGTGGTGGGAAAGACGGTCCATCAGTCCACGACAATGGCTTTTTGTGAAGCAAGGGTTTTTGATGCAAATGAAAAATTATGCTGTTTAGCTACCGGAACGTTTAAATATTTTAAAAACCTTCCCTTACGTCAAAGAACGGTCTAAGCGCTTCTTCTTTCGGTTAGCTATTAACTTGTGTGGAACGTTTTAGTTGACCTTCGACCACGGAAGTTTCATGAGCCTCTTTGGCACTAAAGCGACGTTCAACCATTTGGAAATTTCCATCTTTACGGATGCGTAATAGGGTACTTGAACGCGTCCCATAATGCTCGGTTTTGATGAACATCGGTGAGAGGGCTCTTTCCCAATCAAGACTAACTCCAGTGGATGGTAATTCAGCATCTGGGAAAGCATCTGGAATATTCAGAAATTTTAAATAATGTTCTGGATGATTTAGTTTCCCATGATCCATGGCTAAGGTTTGTGCAAAATGGCCTACCGCATTTCTAACTTTGGGCCATGGAGTATCTAACATAGCGTTCGATAAGCCATAAATACCTGGTTTTATTTTTACAGGACTGATATTTTTACGTTGCCTGATTTTTTCCCCAACCAGGATACGGTTCGTTACCCAGGCTAATTCACCATTCTTAGGGTCGGACAAGTCAGCCGTTAATAAATTAAAGCCGTTGTACTGCATGAATGATTTTTGATGATTCATTACAAATTCATCGATAGCGTGTTTTTCTGATAAGAATTTAGCAGTTAATTCACCCCGAGTTCTCATGAGGGGGTTTTTTTCACTAGGCGCCCTGATATTGGTCAATGCGGCAAACCGTCCCTCCAGAGACAATCCTAATGCGGTACCACGTAATCCGATGACATCTGCATTATCGCGAGCACCAAGGATGGTTTGATGATCCTCCCACCAGCTCATCGGAGCGGTAGGTCGTTCATAAAATTCATCACGATTTGCAGCAACAACTAAAGCATAATCAGGGTGACAATTCCAAGCAAAGAGGATTAAACACATAAAGACTAAATAGTTATTAATGGATAGGGTGGGTCTAATAAAACAATATCAGAAATCTGCAAATCATTCATCTTAAAATACAGGTTTTCTTGAGTTTGGCTTAATTTAATTTCTAACTGAAAATAATAGCGACTTTGAGAAATATCCATACTAGATAAAACCACTACACCACAGGCTTGATCTGGATCAGCCGTTGAATAAACCTCCATTCCGGGTGAAATGATAAGGTCTTGATTCTTCGTGATATTTACATACGCAATTTTTAAACGCCGTTTGACAGCACCTAAATACTGACTTCTTGCTACTATTTCTTGTCCTGGATAACATCCTTTTTTGAAATCGACTGCACCAACAGACTCAAAATTAATCATTTGTGGAATAAACAGATCTTTTGTGGCATCGGTTATGCGAGAAATACCACTATGGACCTCAAGAAGTCTCCAAAGATATTGTGAGTCAGAGTTCATCAACACATCAGATGTGGCAATTAATCGACGATGGTATTCTTGGTGATTGTAAAAAACGCTAGGGAGATTGCATTGGATTGGAGACTGATCTAACCCTGGCTCAGCAATGATATGACCATAAACATTCAATTCCGTCTTCAACTCGATCATCACTTTTGATCGTAAGCGATACATAGAGAGCTTTTTAGAAAACTCCTGAGCAATATCGGCACTAATCCATAAGTCATAAGAATCAATCGCTGGATGGCTAATCCAAAAGCTCGCAAGAAGCCTACCCTTGGGGGAACAAAATCCAGAAAGCTGTTGCTCGTTAATCGCTAAACTTAAGATATTGTTGGTTAATAAATTCTGCAAGAATGGAGAGCTATCAGGACCTCTGACCTGAATTAAAGTCCAATCTGGAAGAGGGGATATCAAACTTGTATTAGTATTAGTCATTGGTTCTATTATCTATTGTTTCAGATTGACCCGTGAGAAAATAACCTTCATCAGAGCATTAGAATATTTTAAATATGTCTTCACAAGTAAATCATTATCCAGGTATTTTTATCTCTTTTGAAGGGATTGACGGTGCGGGTAAAAGCACGCATATTCCCTTTATTTCTCAACGAATTCAAGAGCGTTTTCCCAATAAAAGGGTCTTATTAACTAGGGAGCCTGGAGGCACACCTCTCGGAGAAAAGTTGCGTCAGATACTCTTAAATGATCCTATGGATGCAAAAACTGAGGCTCTTTTAATGTTTGCGAGTCGACAGGAGCATCTATCTAAGGTGATTGAGCCTGCTTTACTGGCTTCTGACATCGTCATTAGTGATCGATTTACCGATTCTTCTTTTGCTTATCAATGTGGTGGGAGGGGGTTGGGGATTCGTGATCTCAATATTCTCGAACGGTGGGTACAGGAAAGATCATTCCAAAACAACCATTTTTTACTTCAACCACAGTTAACATTTCTGTTTGATTTATCCGCAAATGTTGCTGAAGAAAGACGCAGATCCAGTCGAACCCCTGATAAATTTGAAGAGCTCGATGTTGATTTTTTTAATCATGTACGTAACGAATACCTTCGGCGCGCTACCGAGGACAATCAACGATTTGTCATCATTGACTCTAGCCAAGATATTCAAACCATTCAACACCAACTTAATGCCTGTATCCAACAACTATGAGTGAATTGGTAGCAAATCAAGCTTCTTTCTTATACCCTTGGTTAGTTGAATCCTTTCAATCTTTAACTCAACATCCGATTCCTAATTCGCTCTTAATTCATGGTGAGAAAGATATTGGTAAGTTACAGTATGGTTTGGAGTTGGCGAATTACCTTTTATGTGAATCAACTGCAAATCGACCTTGTCATACTTGTGATGCTTGTCATTGGGTGGCAAAAGGCGCTCACCCAGATTTATTTGTGATTACCCCACAAAATCTTAAACACCTTTTACCCTTTGATACTGATGAGGGTGATGAAGCTAGTGAATCTGAAGATAAAAAACAAAGTAAATTCATCCGCATAGAACAAATACGTCAAGTCATCGCTAAAAATGAATTAGGTTCTTATCGAGGCGGTAAAAGAGTGGTTTTAATTTACCCCGTTGAAGCGATGCAAGCTGAGGCAGCTAATTGTCTGCTGAAAACCCTAGAAGAGCCATCCGCTCAATTACATTTCATTCTTATCACGAGTCACTTAGAAAAAATTCTGCCGACCATTCGCTCACGTTGTCAATTTTCAGCGATTCCTAAACCGTCTCACCCGATAGCCAGTCAATGGTTAAAAGATCAGTTGCCAGAAACCCTGACGCAAGAAAAAATTGATCAACAACTCGCGCTTTATGCCGGTTCACCGCTGAAAGTCATACAATCCATTGATCATAAAACCTTTGATGAGCTCACGGTTGTGAATGAGTTGTCAAAGTTTAAATTGTTACAAAGCGGTGTGATAATAGAGCAACTTCAACAACATACCTTATTTGATATTTTGAATTGTATTTATAAGTGGTCGATCGATCTTAATTTGGTGGCATTTGGCTTAGAGCCTCGATATTTTCCTCATTTAGCATCAACAATGAAGTCGCAAACTCAGCAAGTGAGTAAAGCTACTTTGCAACAGTTCATCTCGCATTTACGGGACGATATCCGTTTAGCCAATCATCCTTTGTTCCCTAAAGTTCAGCTAGATACATTGCTGATGAAATATAAGCAACTTTTCTCATAGCTATTTATGTATATTGATTCTCATTGCCATTTGGATTTTGATGATTACTCTAATAATATGGAGGAAGTTTTAGCCAACATGAAATCGGCGCAAGTCTCTAAAGCACTTTGTGTGAGTGTTGACATCCCAGATTTCCCCAAAGTTTTTGAATTAGCTAAAAAATATGATCACCTGTATGCCTCAGTCGGAGTTCATCCTGATTATGAGGATACAGTAGAACCAACTCAAGAGTGGCTGGTTCGGATGGCCAGTCACCCCAAAGTGATTGCCATTGGCGAGACAGGCTTAGATTACTTTCGAATGAAAGATCGCTCCTATGAAGATTTAGAATGGCAAAGGGAACGGTTTAGAGTTCATATTCGGGCCGCTGTGGAATCTGGTAAGCCACTTATCATCCATACGAGACAAGCATCTGATGATACTATTCGTATATTGACCGAAGAGGGTGCTGATCGAGTCGGTGGTGTCATGCATTGTTTTACAGAGTCTAAAGAAGTGGCGAAATTAGCAATGGAATTAGGTTTTTACATCTCTTTTTCAGGTATCGTGACGTTCAAAAATGCGATTGAGATTAAAGAAACCTGCCGGTTTGTCCCGCTCAATCGTTTATTAATTGAAACAGACTCCCCTTATTTAGCACCTGTTCCCCATCGCGGTAAAGTAAATCAACCAGCTTGGGTTAGCCATGTTGCTGAGTATATTGCCGAGCTGAAAAATGTCAGTGCCGCCGAAATCGGTCAAATTACTACCCATAACTTCCATCAATTATTCAATATTTAATGCTGAAACAACTACTCATAGTGATTTTATTGACGCTAGGACTCCCCAGCTTTACCTATGCTCAAAGTAATTCGTCTGGCTCAGAAAAAGAACAAGTGATTCCTGAGATTGATAATTATTTCAAAAGAATTTCTTTTGATGATGTCGATGGTGTCAAAAAATCTCTTCTGAATAAAGATTTGAGTCCTAACACTTTAAGTAAGTATGGTGAAGCTGCGTTACCATTTGCGGTCCGAGAGGATGCTTATAAAGTTTTTAAATATCTATTACAAGTCAATGATATTGATATAGAAATGCAAAATAAAAGTACAGAAAATGCCTTAATGTGGCTTGCATTTAAAGGAAACTTAGAATTAGTCAAATTGATGGTCGAAAAATACGGTGCAGAGGTTGAAAAGGAAGGCTGGAGCCCGATTCATTATGCGGCCACTAAAGGACATTTACCGGTGGTTCAGTATCTTTTATCGAAAGATGCGGATGTTGATACAGGTTCGCCCAACAATACAACAGCTCTCATGTTTGCCGCACGTTATGGTTTTATTAATCTTGTTAAGTTTTTATTAGATCATGACGCGGATTTATCGATCCATAATGATCAAAACTTAACAGCAATTGATTTTGCGATGATGAGTAATCAAAAAGAGATTGCTGATGGACTTAAGTCTAGGTGGAAGAAACTTTATGGCACAGATTATGTTGCAAAGCCTCGAATTTTCCCACCGAAATAATTCATCATTCATGCGTATAATAATTATTATGTTAAATAAGAAATATCTCTCAGAAAGTATCGACCGATGAAGTTCCTCCACTCCATGCTACGCGTTACTGATCTTGCTAAATCGATTGATTTCTATACCAATGTTCTTGGCATGAATCTTTTAAGAACCACCGAACGTCCCGAGCAAAAATATACATTGGCTTTTCTGGCTTTTGGTTCAGGAAATCAAGAGAATCAGGGCGAGCTTGAATTAACCTTTAACTATGGAATTGAACATTATGAACATGGCGGCTACTTTGGTCATATTGCACTAGGTGTTGAGGATGTAGCACTAACCTGCGAAAAAATCAAAGCTCAAGGTGGAAAAGTAACCCGTGAAGCCGGCCCAGTCAAAGGTGGTAATACCATCATTGCGTTTGTAGAAGATCCAGACGCTTATAAAATCGAGCTG
The DNA here is from genome assembly GCA_903875135.1 of uncultured beta proteobacterium. Lineage (GTDB taxonomy): Bacteria > Pseudomonadota > Gammaproteobacteria > Burkholderiales > Burkholderiaceae > Polynucleobacter. The sequence goes on from CAIQUZ010000109.1 coordinate 70,511, forward strand.
ATTCAGATGGGAACCCATCAATGAGTGACGATTTTTCAGGAAATAATACACAAGAAGTTGATTCTCCTTGTATCGGCATTTGCTCCACACTATTCGATGATGTGTGCCGTGGCTGTGGCCGAACGATTTTAGAAGTGTCCAATTGGGTGGCGATGTCTCCAGCGGAAAAAAAACAAGTGTGGCAACGCATTACCCAAGAAGCTACTGCAATGCGTTTTACTGACAAACAATAAGCTGCTTAAACTTCGACACCCTGGCTAATGAGGTACTCTTCGTAAGTTCCTGAAAAATCAGTAATAGTTCCATCCATTCTGACTTCCAAGATGCGGTTGGCTAGTCCAGAAACAAATTCTCGGTCATGGGATACAAACACCAGTGTTCCTTTAAATTTCTCTAAAGCAATTTGCATGCTTTCGATCGATTCCATGTCCATATGATTGGTAGGCTCATCTAAAGCGAGAACATTATGGCGGCCTAGCATTAACTTACCCCAAATCATGCGCCCTTTTTCCCCTCCAGAAATGACTTTGACGGACTTGGTGATTTCTGGGCCGGAGAACAATAACCTACCTAAAATACTCCGAATCGCTTGATCATCATCGCCAGGCTTACCCCAAGAACTCATCCAGTCAGATAAGGTAGACTCATTCGGAAAACACTCATTGGTATCTTGTGGCATAACGCCTACGTCAGCATGTTCAGCCCATCGAACTTTGCCGTGGTCAGCTGTAATACCGTTGAAACGATCGCTAAGTATGGTGTTTAAAAGTGTTGTCTTCCCTGCTCCATTTTGCCCAATAATCGCAACTTTTTCGCCGGGTTGAATTGTGAGTTGAAAGTTGTTAAAAATAGTACGGTCATATTCTTTCGTAATGCCGTCACATTCAACGGCAATATTGTGTAAAACCTTTTCTAGCTCAAAACGAATAAATGGGTTTTGACGTGAAGAGGGTTTAATATCAGCAACTTCGATTTTTTCCAATTGACGTTGACGCGAAGTCGCTTGACGAGCTTTAGACTTATTCGCAGAAAACCTTCTAACAAAGTCTTGCAATTCAGCAATTTTATCTTTTGCCTTGGCATTGTCCGACATCTGCTGTGAGCGCGCCTGAGCAGAAGCAAGCATGTAATCATCGTAATTGCCTGGGTAGACTCTGAGCGTACCAAAATCCATATCTGCCATATGGGTACAAACTGAGTTTAAGAAATGTCGATCATGGGAGATAATCACCATGGTGCTATTGCGTTCATTGAGGACATCTTCTAACCAATGAATTGTATGAATATCTAAGTTATTCGTTGGCTCATCAAGTAAAAGAACATCTGGATCTGCAAATAAGGCTTGCGCTAGTAAAACGCGAAGTTTCCAACCAGGTGAAACAGCACTCATTGGTCCCTGATGTTGATCAATAGGAACGCCAACACCTAGCAATAACTCCCCTGCTTTAGCCTCAGCGGTATATCCACCATATTCAGCATATTTGGCTTCGAGTTCGGCGGCGTGCATGTAATCGTCTTCAGAAGCATCAGGATTGGCGTAAATGGCGTCTCTTTCTTGGGCCACTCCCCACATTTCGGCATGCCCCATCATCACCACATCAAGGACTCGTAATTCTTCAAAAGCAAATTGATCCTGCCGTAATTTACCCAAGCGGATGTTCGGCTCTAACATGACATGACCAGCTGAAGGCTCTAATTCCCCACCCAGGATTTTCATGAAGGTCGATTTACCGCAACCATTGGCTCCGATGAGTCCATAACGATTACCACCGCCAAATTTAACGGTAATGTTTTCAAACAATGGCTTTTGGCCAAACTGCATGGTGATATTGGAAGTTGCTAGCACGTTTTAACTCTGAAAAAGTATCGATAGGAAATTCTTGAGGATTCCTATTTTATCATTTACTTGATGAATGATTGGTTTGTCTTAGACCGTTTTTAAAGAAAATTGCTGATTTTCATAGTTGATCTGGCAATTAACTCCTACTGGCAATGTTAATTTATCGCGACAATGCCCAAAAGGAAGCTGAGTAAATATTGTGGTGGATGAGCCTATGAGCTTTAACTCATCTTGAATTCTCGTAATACACGCATTTAAATCAAACCCGTTATCTAAAGAACTGAGTTGATAGGAGGAAAAGTCACCAAATAATACAGCCTGTTGACTACCAAGGATTCCAGATTGTAATAATTGAAAAAGCATTCTTTCAACACGGTACGGTTGTTCATTGACGTCTTCAATAAACAATATACCATTTCTAATCAATGAGTTATCGGGGAAATATGAGGTTCCAAGTAAGCTGTTTAAGATGCTTAAATTACCACCCCAAAGTACGCCTTGAGCCTTCATATCCTCAGAGGTTAGTAAAGGAACTACCTGATTACTCGAATAGTCTACCGTACTCCCCTCTACAGCTTTTAAAAAATGTTGGATGGTAAATTCCGACCGATCACTAGAAATGCAACCAAAGTCATAACCTAACATTGGACCGGCGAAGCTTTTTCTACCTGTCTTAGCAAAAAGACCAATTTCTAAAGCGGTTAGGTCACTATGTCCAACAAAGAGTAAACCTTGATCAACGGCTTTGGCTAAGGCATCCCAATCAATCATTGGGAGCAATCTAGTTAAACCATAACCCCCTCGAACGGCAAGAGCAATACAAGGCCCTAATGTGGATACGATATGGGATAGGGAGTTAATTTCTAAAGCTCGTTGAGCATCTTGACCTGCAAATCGCTCATGGGTGCGATCAATGCACTCCGTATTACGTACTTCAAAACCAAGCTCTTGAAGATATTCGATTCCCCGGTACATCGACGAAGTATCAGTTATTCGACCTGAAGGAGCAAAAAGAGAAATTGGGAAATGAGAAGGCTTCATCTGAACATTCTAACCTTTTGAAGATCTTTTCATCTTAAAAAAGTCTTGCAGTACTTTAGCGCAATCATGCTCCAAAAAACCGCCTTCAACCTGACAGTGATGGTTTAACTGCTGGTTATCAAAGACATTGATCACACTCCCAACACAACCCGTTTTAGGATCGCTAGCACCAAAAAAAACGCGTGAAATTCGCGCATTCATGATCGCGCCAGCGCACATCAAGCAAGGCTCCAAAGTAACATATAAGGAGGTGTCGGGTAATCGATAGTTCTCTAATTGATGAGCCGCTTTCCTTAAAACCACAATTTCTGCATGCGCTGAAGGGTCATGAAGCCCAATCGGCTGATTATGACCACGAGCGAGCTCTTGATCTTGATAAACAAGCACTGCACCAACAGGAACTTCATCCAGGGTAGCGGCTTTTTGCGCTTCTTCAAGGGCAATGCTCATCCACAAAGCATGATCAGGCTTATTCCTCAAAAATATCAGCCCAACAATTTGGTGTTTCATATAAGCGAAGCTTCTTCAGCTTGACTTGCCCATGATAAAAGTTATTGAACTTCGGTGAAAGAATGTCGAAGGCAATCTTTGCTAAGTTTTCAGCAGTTGGAACGCCATCCACCAAAGTGGTTTTATGATCTGGAATGCGGGCTAAAAAATCGACCATCATCTGGTCACTTTTAGCGACAAAAAAAGAATGATCCCATGAATCAATCAGAAACTCTTGCATGATTGTTTTAATATGTCCAAAATCCATCAACATGCCCTCATCTGCGTCACCAACGCGCTCGATGATAGGACCACCCAAAGTCACTTCGATTTGATAACGATGGCCATGCAAATGGCGACATTGACCATCATGGTTAGGAATACGATGACCGGCATCAAACTCTAAATGACGGGTGATATGGAATTGGCGCATGGGTTTCTTATGGGAGGTTTAATAATTTATGCTGTTGCGTGCTTAAGCGCCACAAGGGACGCTCTTTACATAACTGCACTGCCAAATGGAGATGGCTTACTAGGGCAGGACTATCCATCGCCTGCAAATAAAAATGTTCAAAATTCATTTGCTCAAAACGTTTCATTTGTTGAATGATATGACTTTTGTTGGGGATTGAGTGATGCTGCGGAACAATATATTTAATTTCATTCGCTTGCAATAAAGCAAGCACACTGCCATCCTTCGGGCTGATACATATCCAATCAATACCCTTGGGTGGTTGAATCGTTCCATTGGTCTCAATAGCAACCTGAAAGTGCAATTTTTTTATCGCTTGAATTAAATCAACATCCAACTGCAATAGAGGTTCACCACCGGTAAAAATTACGTATCGCTGACTCATGGATCGATTCATGGATTGCCATTCATCTTGAATGGCCAAAGCTAATTCCTCGGCTGAAGGAAATTTCCCCCCTCCTGAGCCATTCGTCCCCACAAAATCGGTATCACAAAATTGACAAATAGCCTGTGATCGATCCTCTTCCCTCCCACTCCAAAGATTACATCCTGTAAAACGACAAAACACAGCGACTCGACCGGCATGTGTACCCTCACCCTGCAAGGAACTAAAGATTTCTTTTACTGTATACATAGACCTATATTTTAAACTTGATCACCATAAATACTTTTAATTCATAATAGAAATACTAAAGAGACTGTTTTAAGGACAAAATGACGAATTTTGAACCATCACCCCATATTCATCAAAAGATTAAAGATCATATTCTTGAGCTCGAAATTGATCGAAGAGATAAGAAAAATGCTTTAACCGATCGGATGTATCAGACATTATCAAGAGCTTTATCTGATGCACAGGTCAATCCAGACATTCGCGTCATCTTTCTTCATGGCCAAGCTGATTTGTTCACTTCGGGGAATGATTTAAAAGACTTTATGGAACTCGATTTACGTCAAGGTTCTGCAGCCGTAGATTTTTTGCATCTTATTGCTAGTTATTCAAAACCATTGATTGCCGCGGTAGGAGGCCCCGCGATTGGTATCGGAACGACACTGCTTTTACACTGTGATCTGGCTCTTGCCTCTGAAGAGGCTATCTTTCAAATGCCATTTATTAATTTAGGTGTTTGTCCTGAAGGTAGCTCCAGTTTTCTATTACAACAAAGTGCAGGTCAAAAATTAAGTAATGAGCTATTGCTTTTAGGTGAGGTTTTTAATAGCCAGGTTGCCAAACAAGCTGGCTTAATTAATCACATCTACAACGCCTCAGAAATTATTGCTCAAGGGTGGGAGTTGTGTAAAAAAATGGCTTCCAAGCCTCAAGACTCTATGAGAACAACTAAAGCTCTCATCAAAGCGCATCAATCAGGGCAAATCCAAGAGGTGATAGACAATGAATTTGAGCAATTTGCACGATTACTTCAAACTCCTGCGGCAAAAGAAATCATGACGGCTATTTTAGAAAAAAGATCTCCTAATACGGCACTCTATCAATCATCTTAAAATACTGATCATGTCAAATTATGTTATTCCTGAAGGATTTAGTCTTCACCCCATGTCTGCAGAGGCTGAAAAGTTTTTAACTATCCTAGGACCTTGGTACTTCAAGAATCAAGAACATGAAAATGGTAAAGTAGAAAAAATATTTGGTATTTATATCGAAGATCGTCATACGAATATTTGGGGATCAGCTCATGGTGGGATGCTAATTTCCATGGCAGATTCAGCATTAGGTTATAACCTTTCAAGAGCGACAAGTCCTCCCCAAAAACTGGTTACAGTTCATTTAAATGCCGATTTTATCGCGAGTCCAAAACCGGGTGATTGGGTCCGTACTGAGATGAAGATTCATAAAATTGGTGCAAAAATGAGCTTTGCGGACTGTTATTTAAAAGTCGGTGAAAAATTAATTCTAAGAACGAGTGGCGTTTTCACTGTTCTTCAACGTTTACAAAAAGTGAGTTCTTAAAAAGCAATGACAACACAAAATCCACCAACAAAATTTTATTACTGGGAAGATTTTTTTCTAAATCAAACCATTGAATGTGGTCCATATACGGTCACAGAAGAAGAGATTTTAGAATTCGCTCAAAAATATGACCCCCAGAGGTTCCATGTGAATAAGGATTCTGCTGAACTGACGATCTTTAAAGGTCTGATTGCCAGCGGATGGCAAACGGCTGGTCTAATGATGCGGATGGTCTGTGATGGCTTTATGTTAAGTTCCTCCAGTACAGGCTCTCCCGGTATCGATAGTTTGAAATGGCTCAAGCCCGTTCGCCCCGGAGACACTCTAAAAACTGTCGTTGAAGTATTAGAAACGCGTGCCTTAAATAGTAAACCAACAATCGGTATGGTTAAAACACGGTGGAGTTGCTATAACCAACATGATGAATTGACGACGACAATCGAGGCTTGGAATATGTTCGAAAAACGTCCAGTGAGCGTTTAACTGATGATTAAACTTCATGTTTTAACGAACAAGGCGGAATTAAAAAAAGAACAGCTAGAGAATAAAATTGTCATTGTTCTGGATATCTTGATTGCAACAACATCAATCGTCACCGCACTGGCCAATGGTTGTCATCGAGTTGTTCCCGTAAGAAACTATCATGAAGCCCTTAGTTATAAAGATAATCCCGAATTTTTAGGATATAAATTCTCTGGTGAGCTTAACGCTGATACCTTATCGGGATTTATTCAGCCCACTCCAATTGCCCTCTTAGAGTCTGGAATGACTGATCAGAATCTAGTCTATTGCACTACGAATGGAACGGTTGCCCTTTCAGATTGTAAAGAGGCCAAAGAAGTTTATGTGGGCAGTTTGCTAAATACCCAGGCCATTATTGATCGGATGAAGTTAAATAATTCTGAGCGCAGTATTCTTATAGTGTGCTCTGGTTCAAGTGATCAATTTAATATTGAAGATTTTTATGGGGCCGGCTTTTTTGTTCAAAGCTTAATCGATTCTTACCCTGCCAACTCCTTTGATCTTTCTGATAGTTCTCATGCCGCTAGGATCTTTCATGCGAGTGGAACAGCCTTAGAGCTTTTAAATCTTTCTCGAGTCGGTCAACTTCTGAATGATCGTGCCTGGGATCAAGAAGTAAAATTTGCGGCACAAAAAAATATCTATCCCGTTGTGCCTAAGCTAAGCTCCCAAGGTTATGTTGAGTTATCTTTCTGATGAATAAATATCCTGTGCAACTTCAAAATGGAACCGCAGTCATTACTGGGGCAGCAAACGGTATTGGCCTAGAAATTGCGAAGCACGCTCATCAACTGAACATGAATCTGGTGCTTGCCGATATTAATTTCGATCAATTATTACGTTTTAAAGAAGACCTGCTTCTCACTGAATCTAAAACGCTGCTATTAAAAACGGATGTGAGTCAAGAGGCAGAAATAGAACATCTCTGTATAAAGGCCTATGAGAAGTTTGGGAGCGTTGAGCTACTTTGCAATAATGCTGGCGTTAGTTTAAATCGATTAAGCTGGAAGCATTCTCATCAAGATTGGGAATGGTTAATGAATGTCAATCTGTTTAGTGTCGCTCATGGGATACGATATTTTGTCCCACGTATGCTAGAACAAGGAACTCCTGCGTATATTGTTAATACAGCCTCTGCTGCAGGATTGCTCAGTACGCCGGGCATGGCCGCATACAACGCTTCTAAACATGCAGTTGTTACTTTAAGTGAAACACTCTTTCAGGAGCTCCACTCTATCGATGCGAAAATTCATGTTTCTGTGCTTTGTCCAGCATGGGTTCCTACCCAAATCCACTTGGCACAAAGAAATCGTCCTGAGCGCTTTGGCGCACATCAAGACCCTAGTGATCCCGTGTCCCTTCAATATGAAGACCGCATGTCAAATGCGGTTCAGGCTGGCAAAATGTCGGCCAGTGAGATTGCTGATGAGGTTTTTCAAGCTATCGAGAAACAGCAGTTTTATATTATTCCACACAGGAAAATCAATTCATTGATTGAGCAACGACATCACGAAATTACTCATCTCCAAAATCCAAAGGTATCCGTATCATGAAAGCCCTTTTATGTGAATCGTTTGGTCCTATTAGTCATTTAAAAATTAAAGACCTAGCAGACCCTATTCCGACAGCACAACAAGTAATTGTCGACGTTGCTTATTCAGCGGTTAATTTTCCAGATGCTTTAATGGTTCAAGGACTTTATCAAACTAAGCCACCTTTCCCTTTTTCACCAGGCCATGAAATCTCCGGTATTGTCAGCACTGTCGGTTCAGATGTGACGCATTTAAACATTGGCGATCGTGTATTTTGTGCTCCAAGTTACGGTGGATTTGCTCAGAAAATTGCTGTGAATGCTCAACTAGTCATTCCACTTCCAGATGAAATTCCTTTAGATATTGGTGCTGCCGTGACTTTGACATACGGAACATCTTTACATGCGTTAAAAAATATCGCTAAAGTACAAGCTGGTGAAACGGTTCTCATTTTAGGAGCCTCAGGGGGCGTTGGATCAGCGGCGATAGAGTTAGCCAAAATATTTGGCGCAAAGGTCATTGCTTGTGCATCTTCAAAAGAAAAACTGGAGATTTGCCAACAGCTTGGTGCTGATGAGTTGATTGATTATGAAACCGATGATCTTAAATCCAAAATAAAAGAGCTTACACATCAACAAGGCTGTGATGTTGTCTATGACCCTGTTGGTGGAAAATACGCTGAAATAGCCCTGCGTGGACTTGGTTGGAGGGGACGTTACTTAGTTGTAGGTTTTGCCGCAGGTGAAATTCCTAAAATTCCCCTCAATCTTGCATTACTATCCGAGAGAAATATTATGGGTGTCTTTTGGGGGGATTGGGTCAGAAGAAATCCACAAGAGCATATTCAGAGCATGCGGTATATCACTGAATTAATCAGTTCAAAAGCGATCAAACCTTTGATTACCAAAACATTTGCTTTCGAAGATGCGGCAAGTGCAATTGAGCATTTAGCATCTCGAAAAGCAACTGGTAAGGTTGTTGTTAAAGTGAACTAGTTTTTAAATGAAATGAGAGAGTAGAAATTGAAAAAAGAATATTTCGGTATCCACGTGCCCTTTATTGCTCATCTTGGAGTCGAGGCAGTCGAAATTGCAGAAGGTGAAGTCGAAGCAGTATTAGAACTACAACCTCATCATTGCAACCCTTTAGGATATTCTCATGGGGGTGTAATGATGACCCTCCTTGATTTTACGATGGCTATGTCAGCAAAAACAAAGGCAAAGCATCAGGGAGTTGGTTTGACTGTTGATATGTCAATTGCCTTTATGAAAGGTGGTCAAGATAAATTAACCGTTCGAGGTAAAGTGCTTCGAAGCGGTAAATCTATCCATTTTTGTGAGGCAACAGCACATGATGTTACTGGTGAAATGGTTGCAAAAGCGATGGGGACTTTTAAATTGGTTGATCTTAAAAAATAATGGATAGCTCAGCTATGAAGCCGATGACATCTGAACAGCAATTTCCTCAAGAGAGATTTTTAGATTGGGCGAGGCAATATGTCCCTGAAATTAATCATCACGTACCGTTGAGTATTCAGCAGTTCCAAGGTGGTCAATCCAACCCCACCTACCTCATTAAACAAAATGATCTTTCCTTAGTTCTGCGTCGCAAGCCTTCTGGCAATTTATTGCCTAGTGCTCATGCTATTGATCGTGAATATAAAGTGATACAAAGCTTATATCAAAACGATTTTCCTGTGGCTAGACCTGTCGCTTATTGCGCTGATCAAGAAGTGATCGGTGCCGAATTTTACTTAATGAGTTTTGTTGAAGGTCGTGTATTTTGGGATCCGAGATTACCAGAACTGAATGATCAAGACCGAACGCAAGTCTTTCATCAAATGAATCAAGTAATGGCGCAGATGCATTCGTTAGATCCTGTGGTTATCGGTCTTTCAGACTACGGTCGCTTTGGTGGCTATGTTCAACGTCAAATTGATCGATGGACAAAGCAATACCGTGCCTCTGAAACAGAAAAGATACCAGCAATGGATCATTTAATTGAATGGCTACCCCAGCATATCCCAGAGTTTGATACTACACGCCTTGTTCATGGCGATTTTCGTTTAGATAATCTCATCTTTGATCTTAAAGAACCTAAAATATTGGCTGTTCTTGATTGGGAACTTTCAACTTTAGGTAATCCATTATCCGATTTTGCCTATCATGTTATGGTTTGGCGTTTATCTCCACAACTTTTTAGAGGCTTAGGCGGTGAAGATCTACAAAGCCTGAAAATTCCTGATGAACAATCGTATGTTGAAGCCTATTTGAAAAAAACAGGTTTAATCGTCGCAAGTCAAAAAGATTGGGAGTTTTATATTATTTTTAATATGTTCCGTCTTGCGGCTATTTTGCAAGGAATCATGGCTCGTGCGCTTCAAGGGAATGCCTCAAGCGATAAAGCGATTGATTCTGGAAAAAGGGCTAAGCCACTAGCCGAACTTGCTTGGGAGCAGGTTTTAAAAATATAAACGGATCAGCATATCTGCGACACAGGCAGGCTTTTCTACTCCTTGAATGTCGATTGTCATTAACCATTCAATTTGAACACCCCCTTCAATGTCATGGATCTCTTTAATTTGAAAGCGCCCTCTTACTAGGCTATTTACTCGAACAGGACTTGGGAAACGAACTTTATTGAGTCCGTAATTAATCGATGTTTTAGAAAAGGGATACTGAATACAAGACTCTAAAAAGCTAGGAATTAACGATAAAGTTAAAAACCCATGTGCAATCGTTGATCCATAAGGAGACTCTTTGTTGGCTCGAGTCTCATCTGTATGGATCCATTGATGATCATTCGTACTATCTGCAAAGGAATTAATTTGTGATTGCTCAATTTTTTTCCAGTCGCTAAAAGCAACTTCTTCCCCAATATGTGATTTGACTTCTGCGAGAGATGCAAAAATAACGGATTTCATTTAATTTGCCTGTTGAATAAGTAAGTCAAGTTCGGTGTCTGTAAATCCAGCTAATTTACGAGCTGTTAGATTAAATGGTCCTCGCAAAGTGGGAGCTCGATATTGAATAGATAGCTTTTGAAACGTTTCAATGCTGTCCAACTGATGAACTTCACAAAGATAATGGAACCAGCGGTTGCCAACCTCAACATGACCAATTTCATCATGAAGAATGGTATCTAAAATGTCCACCATTTTTTTATCTTTGATTTGTTCAAACCGATTTCTTATCATTGGGACGGCATCAAGACCACGTGCTTCCATTGTTCTTGGGACTAATGCCATCCGTGCAATTACATCTGTTTTTGTTTTTTCTACCATTTCCCATAAGCTATCATGTGCTGGAAAATCACCATAATTAAAGTCCAGATCACTCAAATGATTATTTAAGAGTAAAAAATGTTTTGCCTCCTCAGAAGCCACTTTCAACCAATCCAAATAATACTCTTTGGGCATATTAGCGAATCGCCACACTGCATCCAGTGCTAAATTGATCGCATTGAATTCAATATGAGCCAAGGCATGAATCGCAATTGCACGGCCTTCATTTGTATGCATTGCTCTTCGTTTGACCAACAAAGGATTCACAAGATCTGGTTTCTTCGGTCTTCCTGGTATAAGGTGCTCTTCTTCTTGAATACACTCTTGCGTATCTAATACGTAGGTTTGATTCTTGATGATATGCTCAAGTTGGTGAACTTCTGCAACTTTCTGGGCAGGATCCGTTAGACAAAGGCACTGATAAGCCCGTTTTCGAAGGTGGATGAAGGAATAATTTGGAGGGTTTGCTTGCACGATTTACTAAACAATACTGTATATTAGAGTCATATTTGAATCATAAAGCAATCCCTAAAAGACATCTCTAGGAAACTCATGAATATACTTCAACGATTACTATTAACAACGGTCATATGGCCAATTTTTGCCATGGCGCAGTCTTATCCCAATAAAACAGTCAAAATCATCGTGCCTTTTGCCGCAGGTGGTCCAGCGGATAATTATGCGAGATTCATGGCTCAGCGTTTGCAAGATGAATTAAAACAGTCCTTCATTGTTGAAGATAAACCTGGCGCTGGATCCATTATTGGGACGGATTTTGCAGCAAAATCCCCCGCGGATGGCTATACCCTTTTAATGATGTCAAATACCCAGACGGTGAATGAGTCTCTGGTACCCAATAAACCATTTGCCTTAATGAAAGATTTTGTTGCAGTAGCTCCCATTAATTATTCTGATCTTGTTCTAGTGATAAATCCAAAAGTACCAGCTAAAAATCTTGCGGAACTCCTCGCTTTGGCTAAAGCTTCTCCAGGAAAGATGAATTATGCATCCTCGGGTAACGGAACTCCCTATCATATGGCAGGAGAATTATTTAAATCGATGGCTGGAGTTGATATTACACATATCCCCTATAAAGGAAGTTCGGGTGCTAGAACCGATGTGATTGGTGGTCAGGTGGATATGATGTTTGACGCAGTGACGACGATGAATGAATTTGTAAAAGAAAATAAGGTCATTGCATTAGCCACAAGTGGTAAAGCAAGATCATCCATCATGCCAAATGTTCCAACGGTGAATGAAGCCGGTGTGCCGAAATATGAAACAACTATTTGGCTGGGGATCATGGCACCGAAGGGTACTCCGAATGAAGTCATTATTACTCTGAATACTGCTATCCGAAAAATTATTGCACAGACAGAAGTAAAAGATCTTTGGGCTAAGCAAGGCGCTTTACCTTTAAGTTTGAGCCCTACTGAATTTAATAAATATTTAGAAGCTGACATCACAAAATGGGCAGGGATTGTTAGATCAGCAGGTATAAAGCCGGATTAAAGAACTGAAGATAAGGGTTTGATGTGAAAATTATTGTTCTCAGTGGTGGAGCGGCGGCAGGAGTTGTCAAAGGTATTCAAGCTGATTTTGAAACAAGTTATGATTGCCTAATCGATGGTACATATAGTGCGGTCGGCGCCATGCGAGATCTTGTTGTCAAAGGAAATCCTTGTGACTTGGTGATTCTTTCGAAAGCCTTGGTTCAAGAATTAGTGAGTTCAAATCATGTGATTGAAAACTCGGTAAGGTCATTAGGGATTGTTCCAACTGGCATCGCCATACCCTCCTCTAGAAAAACCCCCATCCCCAAGATCGAATCCGTTGACGATTTGAAAACTGCTTTTCGTACTGCCCCTGCCTTATATTTTCCAGATATGCAAAAATCAACGGCAGGTATTCATTTTATGAAGGTCATGCAACAACTAGGCTTAGATCAAGAATTAGCGAGTCGATTTAAAACTTTTCCGAATGGTGCAACAGCCATGTCAGAAATGACAAACGATCCTGATAGCAATGTGTTAGGCGGTACTCAAACCACTGAGATCAATATCTGTCCGGGAGTACAACTCATTGGTTTACTTCCACCATCTTTAGAATTAAATACAGACTACACTTTAGCGATCTGTAAAAACTCTCAAAACCCGGAGTTGACTTTGAAGCTTGCCGATATCTTAGTTGGACAAGCGTCTTTAGCCTTAAGACAAAAGATTGGTTATTTGATAAAGAGTTAACATGAAAGAGATAAAAAAAAATGTTGTCGTTGTCGGCGCGGGTCCGGTGGGTTTGCTATGTGCCCTTCAGTTAGCAAAAAATGGTATCCCTGTGACAGTCATAGAGGCTGAGCCTGAATTAACTATCGATTTACGTGCTGGAACATTTCATCCCCCCACTTTAGAAATGTTGGATCCTATTGGAGTTACTGATGCCATGATGGAGATTGGTATTCAAGTTCCACATTGGCAAAGTCGCGATCTCGAAGAAGGTTTAATTGTTGAGTGGGATATGAGTGTTCTAGCGAATGATACAAAGTATCCTTTTCGACTCCATCTCGAACAACATCGATTGACACCCATTCTTTTAAAGATGCTGCAAAGCTATCCTCATGCAGAAGTATTGTTTTCCCAACCCTTATTAGAATTAACTCAAACTGATGATGAGGTTTCACTCACTGTGGATAACCATTCAGAAAATCTCCGACTCACTGCAAAGTGGGTCATTGGTGCCGATGGTGGTAAGAGCATTGTTAGGAAAGCCTGTAATATTGAATTTGAAGGTTACACTTGGCCAGAGCGCTATAGTGTTATGAGTACAACCTTTGATATTGCCCCATTAGGGTATGCTGATAATGCTTACATGAGCGATCCGATTCAATGGGTTGCCTTTTTTAGAATGCCCGATAAGGCGCCTCCAGGATTGTGGCGCATGACCGTACCAGTAGATCCTGAGATTAGCGATGACGAAGTTTTAACTCCTCAATATGCTAATCAAGTATATAAAAGAGCCTTAAACGGACAATTGCTACAGGATATTCCAATCGTTCACCAAAGCGTTTATCGGGTGCATCAAAGAGTTGCTCAGCAATTTAGAAAGCATCGGGTTTTATTAGCTGGAGACTCAGCTCATGTCAATAATCCTTTAGGTGGCTTTGGACTTAATAGCGGCATCCATGATGCGATGAATTTAACAGAAAAACTCGTACAGGTTATTAACACAGATGCGAATACAGAAATCCTTAATCTCTATGAGCGACAGAGAAAGTCTGTCAACTTACAGTATGTTCAAGACTTCTCGATTAAAAATAAAAAACAGCTAGAGGAAAAAGACCCAAGTATCCGCCAAGAGCGATTTGCCTATTTGCGAAAAATGAACTCCAATAAGGTTTTACGAAGAGAATATTTACTCAACTCTTCCATGATCAATAGCATTCAAACAGCGAACCTTATTACATAAATACTTCTTTCTATGACAAATCCACTAAATGTAAAACGTAATACGATCAAAACACTTACCAAAAGCCTTACCTTAGCAGCATTAGCGCCGATCGCACATACAGCGTATTCTCAATCAGAGTCTTGGCCCTCTCGACCGATAAAGCTGATTGTTCCTTTCGCTCCGGGAGGTAACACGGATTCGATCGCTCGCATCACTGCAGAAAAATTATCAAAGTTGATTGATCAACCTTTTATTGTTGATAACAAGGCTGGTGCTAACGGCGTCATTGCCGCCAGTTACGTCGCAAAAGCAGTATCTGATGGGTACACATTTCTAATGGCAGCGATGCCCATCATGGCGATTTTGCCGGTGATTACTAAGACAAGTTACGATCCCATCAAAGACTTTTCACCAGTAAGTATTGTTGGAACTAACCCTTTTGTTTTAGGTATTGGAAAACATGTCCCGGCCAATAATTTAAAAGAGTTTGTGCAGTATGTGAAAAGTAACCCCGGCAAGCTCAATTATGCTTCGGGAGGCTCTGGAAGTGTTTCTCACTTATCAGCAGTCTTGTTTGTGAACCGCGCTGGACTCGATATGACGCATGTCAGTTATAAGGGAGGTGCTCCAGCTGTTGCAGATCTTCTGGGTGGGCAGGTTGAAATGTACTTTGGAAATATATCTGAATTAACCTCTCACGCCACTGCTGGCAATATCAAAATGATTGGGGTGTCTAGTGAATCAAGGTCGTCGTTAATTCCCAATGTTCCAACCATTGCTGAATCTGGATATCCGGGATTTAAAACAATTACTTGGAATGGCATCATGGCTCCCACCGGAACTCCAATATCGGTCATTAGTAAGGTATCTACAGCGATTCAAGAGATTGTTGCCACACCTGATATGCAATCCAGACTTCTGCAAATTGGTGTTGATTATTTAGGTAATACGCCTGCACAATTTAAACAAATCTTAGCCAACGATATACGCACTTGGTCAGACGCCGCTAAAGCGAGTAATTTAAAAGTGGAATAACGAAGGAGCATGTGATGAATGAACAAACTGCAAATATGAAATTTACACCTTCTACCGATACCTTAGCATCACGTGCCAAAGTAGCGATTGTCGTGCCGGCAACGAATACCGTAGTTCAACCAGAAATGGAGCTGATGCGACCTCCAGGCGTTACAAATCATGTTACCCGGATGGTCCTCCCGCCCCGACCTTATGATGATCAAGCTGCCTATAAATTAGCTTTGGAGACTGAGAAAGGCAACTTGGAGATTGCTCTAGAGTCTGTGCTAGTTTGTGAGCCTCACGTAGTTGCACATGGTCATTCTATACATTCATTTCGAGGAGATGCGAAGCGTGCTCTTGATGAGGAAAAACGATTAGAAGATTTATGTGGGATACCTTTTATTACCCCTTCTAGAGCCGTGCTTGCTGGCTTAGAAGCGATTGGAAACCCCGCTAAGATTGCGATACTCACCCCCTACTGGCCACCGGCAGATGAGATGATTCGTCATTTTTTCGAAGCCTGTGGATATGAAGTTGTAAAGACGTATGGTATGAAGTCTGTTGGCCCAACTGCCGTTGCACGCTTTACTGCTGAGCAAATCATTGCCGCATTCGAAGAGGTAGACCATCATCAAGCTCAAGCCCTTATTCATGTTGGTACTAATTTACCCGTTTCAGCTTTAACTGATTTCATTGAACAGAAATTTGGTAAGCCGTTAATCGGTGTCAATGTAGCTACTTATTGGTGGGCTCTTAGAAAGATTGGTATTCTTGATTCACTCCCTGGGATGGGGATATTAGCGCAAAAATAATCTTGTTGTAACAAATATCTATATTCACATCGTTAGAATGACTCTAGGAGAAAAGATGAAATTATATAAATACAAACTTACGATTTGGTGTTTTTCTTTAATTTTTGGTTATTTCTTTTCCCTTACTCATCCGGCCTATGCCCAAAGTTTTCCAAATCGCCCTATCCACTGGATAGTTCCGTGGCCCCCGGGTGGCGGAGCTGATGTTATCGCTAGAATGGTGAGTACGCCAGTTGCTGAATCTTTAGGTCAACCCATATTGATAGAAAATAAGCCGGGTGCTGGGGGTAACATTGGTGCGCAATATGCAGTTCATACTGCGCCAGATGGTTACTCTATTGTCTTTGCGTATTCTGGTACGCATTCTATAAATAGACATATTTATAAAGACATGCCTTTCGAAGAAAGTGATTTTGTTCCTATTATTTTTTTAACATCCGTTCCGCAACTGCTTGTCGTCAATCCGAAGTTACCTGTTACAAGTGTTAAAGAACTCATCGCTTATGCAAAAGAAAATCCTGGAAAATTAACATTTGGCTCTAGTGGGAACGGTGCAATTAATCATCTAGCAGGACAACTATTTGGTTCTATGGCCGGAATTAAGCTGTTGCATGTTCCCTACAAGGGTGGTGCTCCAGCAGCCGCAGCTGTTTTATCTGGCGAAGTGGATATCTTATTTGGAGAGCCATCCACTGTATTGCAATTTGTTAATACGGGCAAGTTAAGAGCTTTAGCGACTTCTAGTGACCGCCGCTCTGTGAACTTGCCTGATATGCCAACCATTGCAGAAGCTGGCTTACCTGGTTATGCGGTAACCTCATGGAATGGAATTCTTGCACCTAAAGCAACGCCTGAGCCTATCATCACGCGTTTAAATAAAGAGTTTAATAAAGTCCTTGCTGACAAAGAGATGCAGTCTCGACTGATTAAAATTGGCTATGAGCCGGTAGGTGGTCCAGCGGAAAATTTTTCCAAGCATATCGCAGCAGAGACTATTAAGTGGGGTCCTATCATTAAAGAGTCAGGTCTAAAGCTTAATTAGTGGCTCATCTGAGGATAGATGACCTCGGCGGTCTATAGAAAATTGAAGTCATCTTCAGAAGTTGGCTGATGAGTTATTCCCACTCAATAGTGGCGGGAGGTTTTCCAGAGATATCATACACAACACGGTTGATGCCACGTACTTCATTAATGATTCTGTTCGATACATTACCAAGAAGCTCATGAGGTAGATGAGCCCAATGAGCAGTCATAAAATCTTGTGTTTGAACAGCTCTGAGTGCCACAACATATTCATACGTTCTTCCATCTCCCATCACTCCTACTGACTTCACTGGTAAAAAGACGGCAAATGCCTGACTCGTTAAGTCATACCACGACTGATTTGTATTCGGATCTATTGTGTTGCGTAACTCTTGGATAAAAATATCATCGGCTCTTTGCAATAATTGAGCAAACTCTTTTTTTACTTCACCTAAAATTCTGACCGCTAAACCAGGCCCAGGAAAAGGATGGCGGTAGACCATTTCTTTAGGTAGTCCGAGTTCGATACCTAACTGCCTTACTTCATCCTTAAATAATTCACGTAGAGGTTCAAGTAACTGCAGATGCATATCATCCGGTAACCCACCTACATTATGATGACTCTTAATTGTATGAGCACCCTTCTTGCCTTTACCTGCAGATTCAATCACATCTGGATAAATGGTGCCTTGGGCGAGCCACTTGGCATTTTTAATTTTGTCAGATTCTGATTGAAAGACAGTAATAAATTCTCGGCCGATTATTTTTCGTTTTTGTTCTGGATCAGAGACGCCCGCAAGACATCCTAAAAACTGTTCACTAGCATCAACATGAATCACTTTAACGCCAAGGTTTTTAGCAAACATGTCCATGACCATGTTGGCTTCATTCAGTCGAAGTAAGCCATGATCCACAAAAACACAGGTTAATTGATTGCCGATCGCTTGATGGATGAGCGCTGCTGCCACCGAAGAATCAACTCCCCCAGACAGACCTAAAATCACCTCATCGTTACCCACTGTATCTCGAATCTTTTGAATCGCTTCTTCAATATAATTGCCCATTTCCCAGTCAGGAACACATTCGCAGATCTCGACCACAAAGCGCTCAAGTATCGTAATACCTTGAACGGTATGGGTTACTTCTGGATGAAACTGAACAGCATAGAACTTTCTAAACTCATCGGCCATCCCTGCGATTGGACAAGAACTAGTTGATGCCATGAGCTTGAAGCCTACTGGCATTAAGGTCACGGAATCACCATGACTCATCCAAACCTTGAGCATGCCATGACCTTCACTTGTCGTAAAGTCGCTAATATCTTCTAATAACTTCGTGTGACCCCTTGCTCTCACTTCAGCATATCCAAACTCACGAGCTTTTCCTAAAGATTCGGCAGATTGAACTTCCCCACCTAATTGCATTGCCATGGTTTGCATCCCGTAGCAGATACCAAGAACAGGCAATCCAAAGGTGAAAACATGATCGGGCGCTCTAGGTGTATCTCCTTCAGTGACAGAGTTTGGTCCACCAGAAAGAATGATGCCTTTAAAGCTTTCCTCGGCAATCTTTTTCTCAAGCACTAACGGGTCAATATCGTAAGGGAATATTTCTGCTAAAACTTTTAGATCACGCACTCTGCGGGCGATCAGTTGAGTGACTTGTGAACCAAAATCAAGTATTAATATTTTATCGTGCACGAATCAATTCTTATTGGATCAATTAATCAATATGATAATTAGGAGCTTCTTTGGTAATCATCACATCATGAACATGAGACTCCCGAACACCGGCTGAGGTAATTTCAACAAATTCCGCCTTATCATGGAGCTCTTGGATGGTTGCGCAGCCGCAATAACCCATCGAAGCACGAATACCACCGGTGAGTTGATGAACGATTGCCAGGACACTACCTTTATAGGGCACTTGTCCTTCTATACCTTCCGGTACTAATTTATCGACATTAGCACTATTATCTTCCTGAAAATAGCGATCGGCAGCTCCATCTTTCATCGCACCAACGGACCCCATACCGCGATAGGATTTAAATGATCGGCCTTGGAACAAGAAAACATCACCAGGGGCTTCTTCCGTTCCAGCGAACATCGAGCCCATCATTACGGTGTGTGCGCCTGCGGCTAAAGCTTTCGATATATCTCCAGAATACCTAACTCCACCATCAGCGATCAAAGGAACGCCCGTTCCTTTTAAAGCGGTCGCTACATTTTCAATAGCAGTGATTTGAGGAACTCCTACACCCGCAACGATACGCGTTGTACAAATCGAGCCCGGGCCAATTCCTACCTTTACCCCATCAGCGCCGTGCTTTACAAGAGCTAATGCAGCTTCGCCAGTCGCGATATTTCCGCCAATCACTTGCACATGGGAATAATTATTTTTAATCCATTGAACACGATCTAAAACGCCTTGGCTGTGGCCATGAGCTGTGTCGACAATAATGACATCAACACCCGCCTTCACTAATAACTCGACTCGTTCATCATTTTCCGGACCAACTCCAACGGCGGCACCAACAATGAGACGCCCTAAACTGTCTTTGGAGGCATTTGGGTGTTCCGTAGCCTTCATAATATCTTTGACGGTGACAAGTCCCCTCAATTCAAATGCGTCATTCACCACCAACACTCGCTCTAGGCGGTGCTTGTTCATCAGTCGTTTCGCTTCTTGTAAGGTGGCGCCTTCTTGAACGGTCACCAAACGTTCGCGTGGAGTCATTTTAGTTTTGACTTGAGCATCTAATTCTTCTTCAAAACGTAAATCTCGGTTCGTAATAATACCAACGACAGTCTTGCCTTCAAGAACAGGAAATCCAGAAAAACCATGCTCTTTTGATAGTGCGATGACTTCACGAACAAACATCGTTGGCGGTATGGTAATGGGGTCCCTTAAGACGCCAGACTCATATCGCTTCACTTTAAGTACTTCTCTAGCTTGCTCAGCTGGCTTCAGGTTTTTATGAATAATGCCAATACCACCTTCAGAAGCCATGGCGATGGCTAATTTACCCTCGGTAACAGTGTCCATGGCAGCAGATACCAATGGAATATTTAATGAAATTTGACGAGTGAGTTGTGTTCCGAGTTGCGTATCTCGAGGTAAAACAGCCGAATAGGCCGGAACTAATAGGACATCGTCGAAGGTAAGTGCTTTTTTGATAAGACGCATAAAAACCCCTAGACACAAAATATGATTATAAAGGTTTAATGATGAATCCTCAGAAATCTCTAGAAACCTTGCGTTCTTTACGGATTTTAGCTTTCGTTTTTAACTCAGCATCTTTATTTTGATTGGCCTTTTTACGACGAATCTTTTTGGGATCAATCAAAATCGGACGATATAGCTCAATTCTGTCGCCGTCATAGACGATATCTTGAGGGCTCAAGGGTATCCCAAAAACCCCTACTTGTCCTTTTTTCAAAAATAAGGGATCATCCGAGCTGAGAACAACCTTCATTTGAAATAAGGCCTCATACAGCGAACAGACTTGATGGTTCGATAGCACGATTTGATGTTGCGATATAAGAGGTGGTATCTGACGAGCATCACATAGCTCAACGAGAATGCTTGAGCGTTGATTATTCTCCATAAACGTCGTTAGCCCGTTTGACAAAGCTATTCACAAACGTGTTGGCAATGACACTAAAAACAGGACCAATTAACTTATCGAGCAAGAAATTCGAAAACTCATAATGTAATGAAAACTCGATTTTGCATGCATCTTCTGCTAGCAGTGTAAAAACCCAATGTCCCTCAAATGCTTTAAAAGGGCCGGAAACAAAGGTCATATCTATATTCGTGGGTGATTTTTGCGTATTTTTTGTATGAAAGTACTGATTAACCCCTTTAAAATTAATGTTAATCTTCGCTTCCATCAGCTCTGGTGTTGACTGAAATATCTCTACCCCACCACACCAGGGCAAGAATTCTGGGTATTTACTGACATCCGTGACTAAGTCGTACATCTGCTTAGCGGAGTGCTGAATAAGTAGTGATTTGTGAACGTCTGCCATAATTCTTCCGATATCACTATATTATCAATGATTTAGTAATACTTTTCTTAATTTAGGATGAACCTCAAAATATAATCGACCTATGAGCATTGTAGAAAATAAGAAAGCTTTTTTTGATTACTTTATAGAAGACCGTCTCGAAGCGGGTCTTGTTCTAGAGGGTTGGGAAGTTAAAGCGATTCGGGCTGGTAGAAGCAATATCAAAGAAGCTTATGTTGTAATTAGGAACGCGGAGCTCTATTTAATTGGCTGTCATATCAGTCCGCTGCCAGAGGCATCGACTCATATTCATCCGGATCCAGTTCGTACGAGAAAATTATTACTACATGCAGAACAAATCAATAAACTTATTGGTAAATCTGAACAAAAAGGTTATACCTTAGTCCCCCTAAATCTACATTATGCAAAAGGACGTGTCAAATGTGAGATTGGCTTGGCTAAAGGAAAAAAACAATTTGATAAGCGTGAAACAGAAAAGCAGCGTGATTGGGTTCGTGAAAAGGCTCAAATTAGTCGAGGAAAATATGAATAATCCCTGCACATAAATTGTGCAGGGATGGGCTATAAAGTGGCAAAGTACTTCAATATTTCATAAAAAAGTATTATCTTGTAAGAATGACAAAACCATTTGATGAAATGTTTGATGCCTCAGGCAAACCGCGCACTCATTACAAAGAGTTTAGCGAATGGTTAGCAAAACAAAGTGATAGTCAAATGTCCCTTAAGCGCGATGAAGCAGAGCTCATATTTCGGCGCATCGGCATTACCTTCGCTGTTTATGGAGATGAAAAAGGAACTGAAAGAACAATTCCTTTTGATCAAGTTCCTCGTATCATTCCTGCAAAAGAATGGACGGTCCTTGAAGAGGGATTAAAACAGCGGGTTAAAGCCCTGAATATGTTTTTACATGATGTCTATCATGATGAAAAAATTGTAAAGGCCGGTATTATCCCCAAAGAACAAATCTACAATAATTCGCAATATCGCCCTGAAATGCGTTTTATCGATTTGCCGCGTAATATCTATGCGCATATTGCTGGTATCGATATTATTCGAGCTGGTGCGGGCGAGTATTTCGTTTTGGAAGATAACCTAAGAGTTCCTTCTGGAGTTTCTTATATGGTTGAAAACCGTAAGATGATGATGCGATTATTTCCCGACTTATTTGAACGTCATCGGATTGCCCCTGTTGAGCACTACCCGGACCTACTCTTAGAATGTCTGAAGACAGCAGTGCATAGTAGCGTCAAAAAACTCAATGTCGTGGTATTAACACCGGGAATGTATAACTCAGCCTATTTTGAGCACTCATATTTGGCTCAACAAATGGGGGTTGAACTCGTCGAAGGTAAAGACTTATTTGTCAAAAATGAACACGTCTTTATGCGCACAACTCAGGGTCCTCAGTTAGTTGATGTGATTTATCGTCGTATCGATGATGACTTTTTAGATCCATTAGCAATGCGTCCTGACTCAACGCTGGGTATCCCTGGGATATTAAATGCTTATCGCGCGGGGAATGTAGGTATTAGTAACGCCATCGGAACAGGAATTGCAGATGATAAGTCCATCTACCCCTATGTTCCTGAAATGATCGAGTTTTATCTCAGTGAAAAACCTATCCTCAGTAACGTTCCCACTTTTCAATGCCGCAGGGCAGATGATCTGAAGTACACCTTAGCCAATTTAGAAAAACTAGTCGTGAAAGAAACGCATGGCGCCGGTGGCTATGGAATGTTAATCGGTCCTGTCGCCTCAACCACAGAAATTGAAAACTTTAGAAAATATTTAACAGCACATCCCGATAAATACATTGCTCAACCAACACTCGCTTTATCGACTTGCCCCACATTTGTAGAGGCGGGTATTGCACCTAGGCATATTGATCTTCGCCCACTTGTCTTATCGGGCAAACAAATCAAAATGGTACAGGGAGGCTTGACTAGGGTCGCTTTAAAAGAAGGTTCTTTAGTCGTGAACTCTTCACAAGGTGGTGGCACAAAAGATACTTGGGTCTTGGAGTCCTAATGCTCAGTAGAACAGCGGACTGCTTATATTGGATGGCTCGCTACACAGAGCGCGCCGAAAATACGGCGCGGATGCTCGATGTTGCATATCAAACATCCTTGATGCCACAACCCTTAGAGTTCATGCAACAAAGCTGGAGAAAGCTACTCAATGTGAGTCTTTTAGAAGCTCTTTTCGAAAAGAAATATTCCTGTTACAGTCGTGAAAACATCCTTGAATTTATGATTTTTGATGCGGAAAATACTTCCAGTATTGTTTCCTGCCTGAATGCTGCAAGAGTCAATGCTCGTATTATTCGGGGAAAAATACCCTCTGAGGTATGGGAAACACAAAACTTAACCTGGTTAAATCTTCAAGAGTTTTTACCTGAAAGCTCAGCCCATGACCCGTCGGCCTTCTTTGAATGGGTGAAGTACCGTTGCCATTTATTTCGTGGGGTTGTGTTTGGTACCATGTTGACCAATGAAGCATTACATTTTATGGAGTTCGGCACCTATCTTGAGCGCTCGGATAATACTGCACGGATCCTTAAAGCCAAGTATCTTGCACCACCTAATCAAAATCAAACCCAACAACAAGGTCAAACACTGCAATTAAACATGCATAAAATGAATCATGCCAATGATACTTTTGACTTTTATCATTGGGTTTCATTACTGCGATCCGTTTCAGCGTTTGAGATTTTTCGTCAAACGTATTCCGATCAGATTACTCCAGATCGTATTGTTGACTTATTAGTCTTTAATCCCCAATTACCTAGATCACTGATTAAATGTATCGATCAAATATTACTTTTAGTAAATTTACTAAAAAATAATAAATCGAAGGAAATTGAACGTTTAATTGGAAAATTAAAATCAGAGCTAGATTATTCTAATATCGAAGATATCAACTCCGAAGGCTTAGATCAATTCATACAGCGGTTTTTAGAAAAAATAAACCATATTGCCGATGAATTTAGTAGCGCGTATTTAATCCCTTTATCGGCTTGATCCTATGCATTTTATGATTACCCATCGCACCGAATATATCTATGAAAGATATGTGCATCATTCCATCCACGAACTTCGCTTAATGCCTTCAAAATCATCTAATCAAACCGTCCAAAATTGGAAAATCTTGGCACCCAATAAATTGAATGAATCGATGGATGCCTTTGGTAATTATTGTCATACTTTTGTGATGGA
Source organism: uncultured beta proteobacterium (assembly GCA_903875135.1). Taxonomy (GTDB): domain Bacteria; phylum Pseudomonadota; class Gammaproteobacteria; order Burkholderiales; family Burkholderiaceae; genus Polynucleobacter. Next base: position 95,201 of record CAIQUZ010000109.1, read on the forward strand.
TAATCATTATATGAATTTGATCATTGAAGCTAAAGGTGAAGTAATGACAACGGATCAATTTCTCTTTGAAGATCCCAAGGATGCCGTTTCGCCCTACTATCTTCTTCAATCTACTGATCTAACTCAAATCTCTCCGGAAATGCTTCAATATTTTGAGAAATTGAATACAAGCAAAGCTTGGACTCCTGAACGTCTATTAAAACTAGCGAAGGAAATTCGTAAAACGATCGTTTATGGAACTGGAGTTACCGATATTGAAACCTCAGCAGCTCAAGCATTTGAATTAAAAAAAGGGGTTTGTCAAGATCACTCGCACATCATGCTTAGTCTTTGTCGCTCATTTGGGTTACCCGCAAGATATGTGAGTGGCTATTTTTATGAAGAAAACGATTCAGATCTGTCAAGTCATGCATGGGTTGACGTCTGTTTAAATATCGATGCGGCAGTTTGGCATAGTGTTGATATTACCAACGCTTGTTTTAGTGATAAGCGGCATATACGACTAGCTGTTGGAAGAGATTACGCACATGTTGCTCCCGTCAAAGGGATTCGGTCTGGTGGTGGAGATGAAGAGCTCATTACCAAACTTGCCATCGAAAAATGTTAAATTATTAGTTATTATATTTTTTAACAATTTTATGACCTATTGCGTAGCGATTTGCCTTGAAGAAGGCCTTGTTTTTTTATCTGACACCAGAACCAATGCTGGTGTTGATGATATTGGTACATTTCGTAAAATGACCATTTATAAAAAGAGTGATCAAAGGATCTTTACCCTCTTAAGCGCCGGCAATCTTGCCATCTCACAAGCGGTAAAAGAAATTATTCAGCAAGGTGATCTGTTTGATGGTGTGAATATTTGGAACGCTAAAAATGCCTACGAGGCCGCCCTCGTCGTGGGAATGGCAATACGTAAAGTTAAAACACGTGATGAAAAAGCCTTAGCAGATGCTGGTATCGATTTTAATTGCAACTTTATTTTCGGTGGCCAAATTTTCGGTGAAAAGCCGCGTTTATTTAACATCTATTCAGCAGGCAATTTTGTGGAATCGACTCATGAAACCTGCTATTTTCAGATTGGTGAAGCTAAATATGGCAAACCGATTTTAGACCGAGTAATCAAACACCATACCCCTTTAGATTTGGCCACGAAATCTGCTTTGATTTCGATGGACTCGACGCTAAAGAGTAATATCTCCGTAGGTCTACCACTCGATCTATTTGTTTATGAGGCGCATTCATATAGTCTAAATAAAGCAATTACCATCGATGAATCAAACCCTTACTTTGGCATGATTCGAAAACTATGGGGGCAGAAGTTAACCGAAATTGTGATGAGCATTCAAGAGCCCAACTGGGAGAGTAACCCTGAATTTTTGGCCATCATGAGCCCACCAGAAAAAATAGGCCCCATCACTCTCGTCGAGAATACAGGGCCTAAGCTTTAGACCGGTTTAGCTAAGTCTTCCCAGGTTTTAATTACCGTATCAGGATTCAGAGAAATGGAAGTAATACCCTTCGCCATGAGCCATCTTGCAAAGTCAGGATGATCAGAGGGCCCTTGACCGCAGATGCCAATATATTTACCTTTGGATAAACAAGCCTGAATAGCGCGTTCAATTAAAAAAAGAATCGCTGGATCACGCTCATCAAAATCGGCCGCTAAAAGCTCCATTCCCGAATCCCGATCCAGCCCAAGAGTCAATTGCGTTAAATCATTCGAACCAATCGAAAAACCATCAAAATGCTCTAAAAACTCTTCAGCTAAAATCGCATTGGACGGAACTTCACACATCATGACGATTTTTAAACCATCTTTGCCACGTGTAAGTCCATTTTGAGAGAGCAAACCAATAACCCGTTCGGCTTGTTTGACTGTTCTCACAAAAGGTATCATTAACTCCACGTTATCCAATCCCATATCGCTACGAACCCTTCGAATCGCAGTACATTCCATTTCAAAGGCTTTAGCAAAGTCAGCAGAAATATAACGTGAAGCACCCCTAAACCCTAGCATTGGATTTTCTTCATCAGGTTCATATCTCGAACCACCAATTAATTTTTTGTACTCATTGGATTTAAAGTCTGATAAACGGACAATGACCGGCTTTGGATAAAATGCTGCCGCAATGGTTGCAATCCCTTCTGACAACTTATCTACATAAAAGGCTGTCGGGCTAGCATGTCCTCTTGCCACACTTTCAACGGCCACCTTTAAGTCGTTATCAATATTGGGGTACTGCAAAATTGCACTTGGATGCACGCCAATATTATTGTTAATAATGAACTCAAGACGCGCTAAGCCAACCCCTTGATTGGGGATCTGACAGAAGTTAAATGCCAACTGGGGATTACCAATATTCATCATGACTTTGACAGAGATTTCCGGTAATTTACCACGGTGAACTTCACTGACTTCCGTATCAATCAAGCCATCATAAATTTTGCCCTCATCACCTTCTGCGCAAGAGACAGTTACCATCGCCCCATCCTTGAGGACATCGGTAGCATCACCACAACCAACCACAGCCGGCACTCCCAGCTCTCTTGCAATAATGGCAGCGTGGCAAGTTCGACCGCCACGATTCGTAACAATGGCTGCAGCCCTTTTCATCACAGGCTCCCAATTGGGGTCGGTCATGTCAGCAACCAATACATCTCCAGGTTGAACACGATCCATTTCAGAGGGATCACGAATCACACGAACAGGACCAGCACCAATCTTTTGACCAATCGCTCGACCATGCGTTAAAACTGCCGACTCACCTTTTAATTTATATTTGAGCTCTACTTTTCCTTCTGCCTGACTTCTAACGGTTTCAGGGCGAGCTTGCAAAATATAAATCTTTTGGTCTACGCCATCTTTACCCCATTCAATATCCATCGGTCGACCATAGTGCTCTTCAATCGTCAGGGCATACTTTGCTAACTCGATAACGTCTTCGTCGCTTAGAGAGTAACGATTTCTTGACTCAAGGGGTACATCAATCGTTTTGACACGCCCTTCTTCTGAGCCTTCAGTAAATCGCATTTGGATCAACTTTGAACCAAGATTACGACGAATAATAGGGTATTTACCTTGGCGCAGAGACGGTTTAAATACATAAAACTCATCTGGATTAACGGCACCTTGAACAACGGTCTCACCTAAACCATAACTAGAAGTGATAAAAATCGCATCTCTAAAACCTGATTCTGTATCCAGTGTGAACATCACCCCTGAAGATGCTTTATCTGATCGAACCATCTTTTGTATGCCGGCTGATAAGGCTACCTCAGCATGTAAGAAGCCCTTGTGCACCCGGTAAGAAATAGCTCTGTCGTTATACAAAGAAGCAAACACTTCCTTAATCCGAACCAAGACATCCTCAATACCAACTACATTGAGATAGCTTTCTTGCTGTCCGGCAAATGAAGCATCTGGTAAATCCTCTGCGGTTGCCGAGGAGCGAACCGCAAAAGAACCCAATCCATCTGCATCCAACTTGGCAAAGGCTTCACGGATTTCTTTTTCTAAACGTTCCTGTAATGGCACCTCGACAATCCAATTACGTATTTCTTGACCAGCAACAGCCAAAGCTTTGACATCATCAATATTCAAGCCAGCTAAACGATCAATGATTTTTTGAGTTAACTGGTGATGGTGTAAAAAATCACGAAAAGCCAGTGCTGTGGTGGCAAATCCAGTAGGAACACGAACACCTTTAGAATGAAGCTGTGAAATCATTTCTCCCAAGGAAGAATTTTTTCCGCCGACGACTTCAACATCGCCCATGCGTAACTCTTCAAAGGGTATAACATAAGCATTTAGGAGGGACTCTGAGGACATACTAGCTTTCTTTCAATTAAAATTCTTTACTTAAATATATACTCTAATTTTATCAGTCAATCATTTTTATGCAGAATATTCCACGTACTGTTTTTATCATCTCCGATGGGACTGGCATCACTGCAGAAACCTTCAGCCACTCAATTTTGGCCCAATTTGAGACAAATTTTCATCAAATACGACTACCTTTTGTGAATACGATGGATAGGGCCCGGCAAGCACTTCAAGAAGTTAATAATAATGCCTCTAAATATGGTCTTAAACCGATCGTTTTCTCAACGCTAGTCAACCAAGAGATCAATGAGTTAATTCATTCTTCAAATGCCATGGTGATGGATATGTTCCATACCTTCGTCGCACCATTAGAAAATGAGCTTAATCTTAAATCAACCCATGCTATGGGTCGTTTTCACCAAAATATTGAAACGCAGAGCTATAAAGACCGCATCGAAGCAATTAATTTTTCATTAGCTCATGATGATGGACAGTCCCATAAAAACTTAGAAGATGCTGATGTGATATTGGTCGGTGTTTCAAGAAGCGGTAAAACACCGACATGCCTCTATCTTGCTATGCAATATGGTATTAAATCAGCAAATTACCCCCTTATTCCAGATGATTTTGAGCGAGGTACCCTGCCCACTGAACTACATAAATACCGCACGAAACTATTTGGACTAACGATTGAACCGCAACGCTTATCTCAAATTAGGAATGAACGACGACCCGGCAGTAAATATGCTTCTTTGGAAAATTGTCGTTATGAGGTCAACGAGGCCCAAAGTATGATGGAAAGGGAAAACATTCCGTGGTTATCTTCAACGCATAAATCCATCGAAGAAATTTCAACGACTATTTTGCAGATTATCAAGTCGGATAAAAATCTTTATTAAGAAATTCTTAGGCGTACTGTTTAAGCATATTTGCGTATCCTGATGGTTTCAAATAAACAAACAGAACAAGCAGAGCTTACGTTCAAGGACTCAACTCCTTTTTCCTGAGGGATATGCACACTAGTCGCCTTTTCTAAAAATAAAGGATGAGCACCCTTTCCCTCATTTCCCATCACCCATGTAACCTTGCCCCTTAAACGATCACCTAATTGAAATACATCCAAGGCATGGATGTTTAAGTTCGTGACCAGTAAAGAATTGTTTGTATTTTCTAATACACTTTCTACGGATACCGATTCCATAAATTCTAAAAAAAGATGCCCACCCATCGCTGCTCGAAGAACCTTTAATGACCAAATACTTGCAGTTCCAGGCGTACAAATGATGCGAAAAAATCCAGCGGCTGCAGCTGTTCGCAACATGGTTCCAACATTACCACTGTCTTGAACTCCATCTAAGACAAGAGTATCTACCTTATCACCAAGGCCATATTCATGAGTAGGTATCTTTACTGTACAAACCAAAATTGGACCGTTCACGAAAGTAGTTAATGAAGCACAAAGCGATTCATCTACCAAGATCATCTCTGGAAAAACTCGATCATTTGCTTCACAATCAAGGATGCAAGCCTGAATCAGTAGATTAATTTCTGGATTTTCTAGGCTTTTGAGATTCGTTAATATCGATGTGATGTTGTGCATTTGATGGGCATTAACCCAAGCATCCATTAAATGAATCCCTTCAATTAGAGCTTGACCAGTTTCTTTTCGTAACTTAGTAGCTCGAGCCCCCCCTTCAATATGAATTCTTAGTTTCTTAATGAACTCATTTTGAGGTGACTCAACATAACGAAAATAACTAGCGATATCAAGCATGTGATTCCCTTAATAGGTCTTTAACCGGCTTAAATGAATGACGATAACCAGGAATCAAACCATTTTGCGATAGCTTCAATAAATGCATTTTGGTGGGATAACCCATATGTTGATCAAATCCATAATCAGGATACTGTTGATGCATCTGTAACATTTCACGATCTCGAGTCACTTTCGCCAAAATCGATGCGGCAGAAATAGAAGGTTCTTTTGTATCCCCCTTGATGATCGCTCTTGCGTTAATATCTATCTCCGGAAGACGATTTCCATCCACTAGAACCAAATTGGGACTGACCTTAAATTGAACGATAAGATGGTGCAAGGCTCGTTTCATGGCTAACATTGAGGCCTGAAGGATGTTCAATTGATCAATTTCTTGGGGGCTCGCACTACCGATACCCCAGGCGAGAGATCGTTGCATAATTTCTTCATAAAGAGCGTTTCTTTGGCTCGAAGATAGTTTTTTTGAGTCTTTTAAACCATTAATTGGACGATTGGGATCAAGAATAACGGCGCCCGCAAGGACATTGCCGACTAAAGGCCCTCTTCCTGCTTCGTCAATTCCGCAGATGATTTCCATCAAAACGTCCCTTTAATGAGGATATTTGGCAATAGTATCAGCAATCGCTTGAGCCGCAAGTTCACCGGTAGGTTGCCTTAAAACTTGATGAAGCTCATCAAAGATCTCGACCAACTCGGCAACTTGAGAAGGATGGTCTAACCATTCCAAAGTTCCTTTAGCAAGAAGCTCTGGTGTTGCCTCTTCTTGAAGTAACTCTGGAACCACAAAGTTTTGACATAAGATATTGGGTAACCCAATGTAAGGTAAATACCCCTGGCGCTTCATGATCTCAGCGGTTAACCAAGGGACTGTATAAGAAATCACCATCGGCTTTTTCCATAAAGCGGCCTCTAGTGTGGCCGTTCCACTGGCAATCAAGACGGTATCAGATGACTCTAAAATTAAACTTGAATTTTCCGTTATCAATTCAATCTGAATATCGGGTGACTTTTCTAGGGCGAACTGTTTTAAAGCTTCAAGAGGTGCTCTTAATGCGGAAGTTGCGACTGGGGTTAAAAAGCGAATTTTTTTGCCATGCGTTTTGTGCATGATGCACATTGCATCAAAAAAACCTTTTGCAATATATTGAATTTCAGAAGCACGACTACCTGGCAATACTGCCACAAGCACTTCATCTTCCGCAATCTCTCCATATTGCATAAGATTTTTTGCGTATAACTGTTTCTTTGCTTCTAAGGGATTCGGCTTCAGTGGAATCTTATTCGCTAATGGGTGTCCTACATACGTCGCTTGCATACCAACTTCATGATAAATACGTGGTTCGAACGGAAATATACACAACATATGATCTACTGCTTTTTTAATCCCAAAGATTCGATAGCCTCGCCAAGCCCAAATAGATGGGCTAATATAATGGATCGTAGGTATTCCCATCTTCCGACATTTTTTTTCGATAGCATGATTAAAGTCAGGGGCATCTACACCAATATAAACATCCGGTCGCTCTTGTTTTACCTTAGCAATGAGTTGTCGACGAATGTTCAGAATTTGACGGAGGTTACCAAGAACTTCGACATAGCCTCGGACACTTAAGGCATCCATCGGCCAAGAAGATATAAAACCTTGCTCGAGCATACGAGGACCACCGATACCAAAAAATTGGCTTTGGGCAAACGTGGCATGGTTTTTTAATCCAGCAATCAGTTCAGCCCCTAATAAATCTCCTGATGGTTCTCCAGCTACACATGCAATGAGGGATGTCATGGATTATCGAATGATTCCACGTGATGATGAACTGATGAAATTTAAAAAGATATCAATTTTTTCGATGGCTTCTTGCGCTAAAGTCGTCTGATCAAATCCTTCAGTCTTCATTAACTGAATAGCTGTTTTCGCTTGCTCAAAGGTTAATCCATCTTTATATAAAACACGATATGCATGGCGTAAGGCAGATATCGTCTCGGGAGTAAAACCTCTGCGCTTTAAACCTTCCGCATTTAATCCGTGGGGCTGTGCTTTATCTCCTGCCGCGATGACAAAGGGGGGTATATCCTGAACCAAGGCAGAAGCTCCGCCGAGCATAACGTGCTGACCAATTCGGACAAACTGATGAACCCCTGACATAGCGCCTAAAATCGCCCAATCTTCCACGACAACGTGTCCTGCAATTTGTGCATTACTCGACAATATCGTGTGGTTACCAATGACACAATCGTGCGCAATATGGACATAGGTCATAATCCAGTTATCGTCACCAATCTTCGTTAAGCCCTTATCTTGAATCGTTCCAGTATGAATGGTGGCAAATTCACGAATCGTATTACGATCTCCAATCACAAGCTCTGTTGGCTCTCCTCGATATTTCATATCTTGGGGTGCACCACCCAAGGATACAAAATGGCCAATTTTATTGTCTTGACCGAGACGAGTATGCCCCTCAATCACTGTATGAGAACCAATTGTTGAACCAGCGCTAATTGAGACATTCGGACCAATGACTGCGTAAGGACCGATAACGACGCTCGAGTCTATCTTTGCCTGAGAATCGACAATTGCCGTTGGGTGAATCAATGACATCTTACTGTTCCTTCTTCCTGATTGCACATAACAGATCAGCTTGACAAACCATATCATCGGCTACAGTTGCAAATGCTTTAAATTTCCAAATACCACTTTTGTAACGCTCGACTTCAGCATTTAATATTAATTGATCGCCTGGAATAACCGGCTTTTTAAAACGCGCATTATCGATACCCGCAAAAAAATAAATGGCGTCCTCTTCTGTCTTCTCAGAAAAGGCTAACAAGGCGGACGCCTGTGCTAAGGCTTCCAGTAAAAGAACTCCTGGCATGACTGGATAGTCCGGAAAATGTCCTTGGAAAAAAGGCTCGTTGGCCGTTACATTTTTTAATGCTTTTATTCGAACTCTAGGATCAAGTTCAAGAACACGATCGACCAATAAAATGGGATACCGATGTGGTAATAACTTTAATATTTTATGAATATCCAAATGAATTTCATTAGCCATAACTGATTTCTTTCTTTTTTACTTTTTTATAATGTTTTTAATTTGTTGGCGAAGTTTATCGATTCCTCGAAGAATCGCTGCATTTTTCTCCCACTGAGCATGCTCAGTAAAAGGAAAAACCCCTGTGTAATGCTTACCAGAAGTGGTGATAGATTTTGTGATAGATGTTCCACCTGAGATCGTAGTTCGATCCGCAATCTTTAAATGCCCAGAAAAATTAGTATAACCTCCGATGACGCATAAACTTCCCACTTCAGTACTTCCCGCTATCCCAGAGCAACCAGCCATCACGGTATGAGCACCTACCTTCACATTATGACCGATTTGAACTTGATTATCAAATTTACAACCATCACCTATCACTGTATCCGTCATGGCTCCACGGTCAATGGTCATTGATGCGCCACACTCCACATCGTTTCCAATGATGACACGGCCAGTCTGCGGAATCTTTACCCAATTTCCTCCAGTTGATGAAAAGTCAGGGGCAAATCCAAATCCATCAGACCCAATCACAACGCCACCGTGAATGATGCAGCGTTTACCTACAAGACAATCATCATAGACGACCGTCATCGGATGAATGAGTGTATCCGCTCCGACCTGAACATTCCTCCCCAGTCGGACGTGAGAAACTAGATGCACCCCACTCTCGACCACAACACCCGCTGCCAAAGAGCAATATGGGCCAATCGTGCAGTCCAATGCAACAGTTGCAGAGGGATCAACGTGAGCAAGGGCGTGAACACCAGGGGTGATTTTATTTGCTCGCCGTGATTCGAAATATTGGGCGACTCGAGCAAATAAGGCGTAAGGGTTTGAGGCAATTAGATAAGAACGCTTGATGGTCGATGTTGTATCAACAAACTTAAAATCAGCTTGATTCACAATCAAGACACCCGCATGACTAACCAGAGCCTGACTACGGTAAATGGGATTCACTAAAAAGGAGACGTGTTCCGATTTAGCAACATTAAGTGGAGATAGACCCGTGACCTCCAAAGAGGCATCACCTTCCATCTGAACACAGAAGTGACTCGCCAAAAAGCCTAAAGAAACTTTTTCAGACATATACTTTAAATTTCACTTTTCAAGTGAAGGATTTATTTTGAATTGAGCGCGGCGATAACTTCGTTAGTGATATCAACTCGAGGACCGGCAAAGACCGCCTCTTGTACAACAATATCCAACTTTTTCTGCTCAACAATGGATTTGATCACTTGATTGGTTTTTTCAAAAATTTTTGATTTTTCTTCTGCACCACGACGTTGAGTATCTTCAATCAATTCACGTTGCTTACGTTGAATTTCACGATCATGCTCAGCCAACTCTCTTTGCCGACGAATCCTATCAGCCTCAGGTATCACTGCTGCATCTTTATCTAGTTGCGCAGCTTCCGCTTTGATTTTAGCCACTCCATCTCGAACATCTTTTTCGCGAGCACCAAAATCATTTTGCATTTTTGCTTGAGCTTCTTTGGCCATCTTTGACTCAATTAAAATACGCTCTAAATTGACAAAGCCAATTTTGATCGACGACTCTTGAGCAAAGGCCACGTTGCTATAGGAGAGCAACATCATGGCGATGCAAAGAGTAAATTGTTGAATCATTTTTAACAGCTTCATGCATTGTTCCTTAAAGAATTAAAAAGTAGTTCCGATTTGAAATTGGAAACCTTGTATATGATCTAAACTCGTTTGATTCAGCGGTATAGCATAACTAAATTTTAAAGGACCTAATGGCGAAATCCAAGTGATCCCTAAACCATAGGAATATCTTAAATCAGAAATATTGGGGGCACCACTGTAAACATTACCTGCATCAAAGAAACTAAAAAATCGGAGTGTTTTATCTGTCCCAGATCCTGGTGCAGGAATTGAATACTCTACGTTAAATACGGCTTTGGAAGGACCTCCAGTCGGCTGAAAAGCACCGATAGCACTGTTGTAAACTTGCGGCCCCATCGATCCAGGAGTAAAGCCTCGAACAGATCCAATACCACCTAAGTAGTAATTTTTTGTGATTGGAAATACCTGATTCCCGTAGCTTAAACCGTATCCCGCCTGCCCGCTTAATGAAAGAACGTTTGTTTTCGTCACTGGGTAAAAGTACTGATGTGAATAAAAGCCACGGTAATACTGCATTTGATCGATTGGCATGGATACTTCAAAATTGGCTGATTGAAATGTTCCACTACTTGGTAACAGGGCACTATCTCTACCATCCTTTGACCATCCAACGGTTAGAGGGATATTCCATGATTGTGCTGAGTAATTGCCTAATTGAGGATCACTTGATGTACCAACCAGCGTTGAATCATAACCAGATAAAGACGCGGCATATTGCTGATAAGTGACTGGTGAATTAATCGACGTACTCAGAGATAAAAATTCCACAGCACCACCAACAAAGTAGCGCCCTTTTTCAGAATATGGAATACCGAAACGCAGACTACTACCTTGTGTCACAATTGCGTATTGAGTATCTCCGAGGTAATACAAAGGCTTTGATGTTCTGTAATACAAATCGGTGTAGCGACTGATACCATCTTCAGTAAAGTATGGATCAAATTGCGATAAAACCAAGGTACGATTGACTTGGCTGGTATTGACGTTAAAACCAATGCTAGTACCCGTACCAAATGCATTTTCTTGATTAATACCTGCAGAAATCATAAAACCATCTGAAGTTGAAAAGCCGGCACCTAGAGATAAGGATCCAGATGGTTTTTCACTGACTTTTACCGTCAAATCCACTTGATCAGAAGAACCAGGGACTTCTTGGGTTGCAACGTCAACTTCTGTGAAATAACCAAGGCGATTAATCCTATCTTTGGACAACTTAATTTTTTCGCCGTCATACCATGAACTTTCGAGTTGCCTCATTTCGCGACGAATAACGGTATCTCTTGTTCTTGCATTTCCGACAATGTTGATGTTCTTAACATAGGCTCTTTTACCCGGATCAACCACCAAGAGCATATCGACTAACTTATCCTCTTTTCTTAAGTCTGGCTGAGGAGTAATCGTAGCAAAAGCGTATCCATAGGCACTTAAAGCATCGGCAATTGCTTTAGTACCTGCATTTAGCTGAGCAGATGAGTAAATATCACCAGCTTTTAAAGGGACTAAAGCTCTAAGCTCAGCTTCTTTTCCAAACATTTCACCACTGAGTTTGATATCTTTTACTTTATATTGGTTACCTTCAAAGATATTAATTGTGACGTACATACCCTTTTTATCGGGTGAAATAGAAACTTGAGTAGAGTCAATCCGGAACTCTAAGTAACCTTGATTCAGATAAAAGGAACGTAAAGTTTCTAAGTCGGCAGAAAGCTTTTGCTTTGAATAGCGATTATTTTTGGTGTACCAGGAAAACCATCCGGTTGTGGAAATCTGAAATTGTTTCTTTAATTCTTTTTCAGGAAAAACATTACTGCCGATAATATTGATCTCAGCAATTTTCGAGGCATCGCCCTCAACAATATTAAAATACACAGACACTTGATTCCGCTCATTCGGCGTCACCGTAGTTAGAATCTCAGTATCGTAAAATCCCTTGCTAATATATTGCTTTTTAATTTCTTGCTCTGCCTTGTCTACGAGTGCTTTATCAAAATAACGCGCATCAGCCAGTCCTATACTGCGTAGTGCTTTTAAAATGCCATCTTTTTCAAACTCTTTCATTCCAGTAATGTCGAGCTTTGAAATCGTGGGCCTTTCTTCCACAATAACCACCAAAATGTCATTGTCTACTTTAATCTGAACATCTTTAAAAAAGCCTGTGTTAAAGATGCTTCGAATCGCTTCAGCACCTTTCGTATCATCAAAGCTCTCTCCAACCTTCACCGGTAAATAACTAAAAATAGTCCCTGGCTCGACGCGCTGTAGGCCTTCAACTCGTATATCTTTGACAATGAAGGGAGCGGCCGCAAAAGCCAATAATGGGAAGCAAAACGTACCGATGCTGATGATTAGAGCCGCGGCGAGATGTAATTTATTTTTTTTGATATTCAACAAAATAGCTCTTTACTTCAATCTAATTATTATAAAAGTTTCCAAAGTTCTTAATAAGGTAGAACTTATCCTACATTATCCATGAAAAAGACGAGATAAATCATTAAAAACAGCAATTCCTGTAAGGATAAGTATGCCAAAGATACCAACTTTCGAGGTAATTTCCCTTACCGGCATAGAAACTGCCTTACCCCGAATGAGTTCTATCGCATCAAAAACGAGTTGACCGCCATCTAGCATTGGCAATGGCAGTAAATTCATAATGCCCAAACTAATGCTAATTAAGACTAAAAAACCAATATAAGCAATAATTCCCGACTGGGCCGACTGCCCTGCCATACTGGCAATCCCTATTGGCCCACTAATTTGCTTCAAGGAAGCCTGGCCAGTCAATAATGAACGAATACTCATAACTGATACCGAAGAAATGTCATACACACGTTCATAGGCACGTTGCATCGACTCCAGAATCCCAATATCTAACTGAAATGTTGCTTCAGAGATGTCTTTACTGAGGCTTAAGCCTAGCTGACTAAAAACATCGGTTTTCATATTGAGGGTTTGCAACTCCTGATGGTCAAAAACGACGCGAGAATCCCCACTATCAGAGTGAGCTACTTGCAGCACAAAGCCCTCTTGACTTAAGATCGATTTCAGCAATTTCCAACGTAGTCGATTCCAACTATCAATCGGTGTAAATTCAAGACTCATATCAACGCCATCTGAATCCTGAGGTAACTTGGCAAATCCTCGAACTTCATCACCTTTAACTAAACCTGAAGATGCGGCAATCGAATGCGAGGCTGGCTCATCTAATACGGCTTTCACTTGAAGAGGTCCAGATAAGTAAAGACCAAAGAGAAATACCCATGCTAATAAAAAATTGGCAAATGGCCCCGCAGCAACTACCATTGATCTTTTATACAGTTTTTGCTGGTCAAACGCTCTCAATGTTTGTTCTGGAGAGAGATCAGTATGCGTGCGGGTGTCAATCATTTTGACGTACCCCCCGAGTGGAATCCCACTGAGAACAAATTCAGTGGCAAAGGGTTTATTCGATTTTTTTCGCCACAAAACTGGCCCAAAACCAATCGAAAAACGCTCTACAGCAATACCGCACCATTTGGCGACAATAAAATGACCAAATTCATGAAAACCTACCAAAATAAGAATGGCAATTAAAAAAGAGATGATGGTCATCGTGTCAAACCTTTAATAATCATGTTTGCTTTAGCCCTTGCTTGTTGATCAGCTTCTAATACTAACTCTAAACTAGTGGCCTTCTGTGCCACAACTTCTTGCAACACTTGGTTAACGATAGGAATAATTTGTGTATATTTTATTCGATCTTGTAAAAAAGACTCAACAGCAACTTCGTTAGCTGCATTCAAAATGGCAGGCGCAGTGCCTTTAGCCCGCGCTGCTTCTCTAGCCAATAAAATCGCTGGATAACGTTTAGCATCTGCCACCATAAAATGTAAATCTTTCAGCGTCATCATATTCAGTTTCTTCACCCCTGAATCGATGCGGTGTGGCCACCCAAGGCCATAAGCAATCGGTGTTCTCATATCTGGCTCACCAAGTTGAGCCAGTAAAGAACCATCAACATAGCGCACTAAGGAATGAATCACACTTTGTGGATGAATCACAATTTGTATTTTATCCTCAGGCATATCAAACAACCACATTGCTTCAATCAATTCAAGACCTTTATTCATCATGGTCGCGGAATCAACAGAAATCTTTCTACCCATCAACCAATTGGGATGGGCACAGGCCTCATCTGGTGTTACTAGATCCAGAGTATCAATCGCTCTTTTTAAAAAAGGACCACCCGAAGCGGTCAATAATAATTCCTCAACCCCCGAAGCGCGATAAGAACCGTGTGACGATGTTTCAGAATGCGGCAAACACTGATAAATCGCATTATGTTCGCTATCAATCGGCAATAGTTCGGCACGACTTTGAGCTATCGCATCCATAAAAATAGGACCCGCCATCACTAATGCTTCTTTATTGGCTAATAAGATTCTTTTACCGGCTTTAGCAGCCTCTAGTGTAGGTAGCAAGCCTGCTGCACCTACAATAGCTGCCATCACAGTATCGACGGATTGATGCATAACTGCAGCAATTAATCCCTGTGGACCATGTAAGACTTCGGTTTTTAATTCGGCAATTAATTGTTGGAGCTGATGCGCACCAACCGCATCTCTAACCACCGCAATATCTGGCTTAAACTGACGGCATTGGACCGCTAGCTTTTCAATTTGCGTATTGGCCGTTAATGCACAAACTCGATATAAATCAGGATGGCGTGCAATGACATCCAAGGTATTTTCACCAATGGAGCCTGTCGATCCTAGAATACAAATTGATCTCATTTGGAACTCTGAAGTATTAATGCTGCCAAGGGCAAAACTGGCAATAAAGCGTCTAAGCGATCAAGCACTCCTCCATGACCAGGTAAAAGCCCACTACTATCTTTGACTCCTGATAAGCGCTTTAACTGCGACTCAAATAAATCGCCAATGATACTCATGCAAGTTAATAATAATATGACGCCAATCATGACGCCGATCGGTAGATGATTTGATAAGTGGCTAAAAAAATTATCAAAGTCGTGACTTATATACACAAAAAATACGACTAATAAACCAACGCAGAACATCC
This sequence comes from uncultured beta proteobacterium, assembly GCA_903875135.1. Classification (GTDB taxonomy): domain Bacteria; phylum Pseudomonadota; class Gammaproteobacteria; order Burkholderiales; family Burkholderiaceae; genus Polynucleobacter. Next base: position 110,534 of record CAIQUZ010000109.1, read on the forward strand.
CTCCAATGGCACCTTCAACAGATTTTCCAGGGCTTAACTGAATCGCTAATTTACGCTTACCAAACTGCTTACCAAGAACATACGCGCCAATGTCTGCAGCCCAAACAAGCATCAATACAGACAATAGTACCCAAAGACCTTCATTTCTGAGCATGACGATTGCGTACCAATCAGCGATGAACACAATACAACCTACAATGGCTAAACTCGTTGCGTAGTTTTGAAGAGGAAATCTGAGCTGTTGACGCATGATCATTGGCACAATCATGACCCAAAATAAGGAACTTGCCCATAAGGACATTTTTAAGAGCTGAGAAACGATGACATCGACTCCATCTGAAAAATAAAATAATTCAATACATAGCCATATTAATATGATTTGCGTCAATATGGCGTATAAATAAGAGTACCAAACCCTCTTCACTCCCCAAATTAAACGTCCCCATTCCCAAGCGGCTAACGATATAAAAAAGGATAAAAGAATATACAGAAATATAGGCGAAGTAAAAAAAAGAATCGGTATGAAAACCAATAAAAGAACGCATGCGGTGATAACGCGCGTCTTAAGCATTTCTTGCGATGGTGTTCTCTAGAACTTGTGATCCCGTTTGACCAAACCGCCGCTCTCTTGTCTTAAACCAATCAAGACTCTTTTGAAAAGCAACCTCGTCAAATTCTGGCCAAAATGTATCCGTAAAATACATTTCTGTGTAAGCCAGTTGCCATAATAAAAAATTACTAATTCGACGCTCGCCACCGGTGCGGATAAATAAATCAGGTTCAGGTGCATAGGCCATCGATAAATGAGGTGATAGCCACTCCTCATTCATGTCCGCATGAGAAATTTCTGGATGAAGAGTTAAGGCTTTTTTAGTGGCCTGTAAGATGTCCCATCGTCCACCATAATTAGCTGCAATCGTTAAGACTAGACTAGTGTTAGTTTCAGTTAATTTCTCGGCAGCAATAATTCTTTCTTGGATTTCAGTAGAAAATCCCTGAAGATTACCGATGATGCGTAACCGTATATTGTTGGTATGTAGCCGAGCAACTTCATGATCTAAGGCTTTAAAAAACAAGTTCATTAAAAAGTTGACCTCATCAGGAGGTCGACGCCAGTTTTCTGAACTAAATGCAAAAAGCGTTAAATACTCAATCCCATGTTTGACACACTCTTCAACCATTAAACGAACAGTATCTAAGCCCTTAGAATGCCCAGCTACTCTCGGTAAAAAACGTTGATTAGCCCAGCGACCATTACCATCCATAATCATCGTTACATGACGTGGAATTTGAGTAATTTCAGGTATCGCTAAAGTGGAACTTTTTATGCTTGGCTTCATGGTTTTAAAATTTACTTCGACTATACCGTCATGATTTCTTTTTCTTTTTCTTGCACCAGCTTATCAACTTCGGCAACAAAACGATCTGTTCTTTTTTGAATATCATCCTGAGAGCGTCGTTCATCATCTTCCGAAATGAGCTTATCTTTCGTTAATTTTTTTAACTGCTCATTACCATCTCTTCTCAGATTACGAATCGCAATTTTAGAGTCTTCACCTTCAGATTTAACAACCTTAACTAGGTCTTTACGACGCTCCTCGGTTAAGGCTGGCATCGGTACACGAATCACGTTACCCTGCGTCGCAGGATTTAACCCTAAATCAGAATCACGTACGGCTTTTTCAACGGCGGCAATCATGTTTTTTTCCCAAGGAGTAACTGTGATCGTTCTAGCATCCGCCAAGCCTAAAGCCGCTACTTGAGAAATAGGTGTTGGGTTACCGTAGTAATCAACTTGAATATGTTCCAAAATGCCCGTAGAAGCACGACCAGTTCGAATTTTTGCCAAAGCACTTTTTAAGGCTTCAATGGACTTACTCATTTTTTGATCAACATTAGAAATAACATCAACAGCTGACATACTTTTTCCTCATCATACGTGAACTAAAGTACCCTCAGGCTCACCATTGACAACTCTGAGCAAGGATCCTTGTTTAAAAATCGAAAAAACTTTAATCGGTAACTGACGGTCACGACATAAGGCAAAGGCGGTGGCGTCCATTACTTGTAAATTTTTGACAATCGCTTCATCAAAACTAATCGTTTCATACATGATGGCTGAGGGATCAAGATTTGGATCACTCGAATAAATGCCATCCACTTTTGTTGCTTTGAGCACAATATCCACGCCCATTTCAGCACCACGCAAAGCCGCCGCAGTATCAGTCGTAAAGAATGGGTTACCCGTTCCGGCAGCAAAAATGACCACTTTTCCTTCATTCATATGTCGAATTGCACGAGGGCGAATATACGGCTCAACTACCTGATCCATCCGCAGCGCAGACTGAACCCTCGCCTCAACACCTTTTTGACGTAAGGCATCTTGCAGCGCAAGAGAATTCATCATGGTGGCTAACATACCCATGTAATCAGCAGTTGCTCGGTCCATACCCGCTGCACCACCAGCAACACCTCGAAAGATATTGCCACCACCAATCACAATAGCTAATTTCACACCAAGGTGAACTACCTTGGCAATTTCCGTGACCATTTGATCAATTGTGGTCGGGTTAATTCCATAAGAATCGTTACCCATTAAGGCTTCACCAGATAACTTAAGTAAGACACTCTTATAAGCTGGCATTTGGGTATATTCTCCTGAAATTAATTACTTCTATTATAAAGGCCTAAAAAAGAGGCGCCTAATCAGCGCCCCTAGATTTAGCAATTGTTGCTGTACTAAGCAGTTCCTTGAGCCGCCGCTACTTGAGCAGCAACCTCGGCTGCAAAGTCATCTTGACGCTTCTCAATACCTTCTCCAACGATATACATCGTAAAAGACTGGATAGACGTAGCATTTGCTTTTAACATTTGCTCAACAGTTTGCTTGTCATTTTTCACAAATTGTTGATTTAAAAGAGAAACTTCCTTTAAATACTTCTGTATCGAACCTTCAACCATTTTTGCTACGATTTCTGGTGGTTTTCCAGATTCAGCGGCTTTTTGCTCAGCTACGCTTTTTTCCGTAGCAATTTTGTCAGCGGGAACATCGGCTGTCGATAAAGAAACGGGCTTCATCGCTGCAATATGCATTGCTACATCTTTAGCCGCTACTTCACTACCGTTGAATTCAACCATCACGCCAATCCGCGTTCCATGTAAATATGAAACTAAAGCAGCACCTTGGTTAAATAACTTGAAACGACGAATGGCTAAATTCTCACCAATGCGACCAATCAGCTCTGTACGAACCTGCTCAACCGTTTTTCCGTCTAGTGATAATGCCGATAAATTCGCCACGTCATTATCAGCAATCTGATGATCGACAACTAACTTAGCAACATTCCTCGTGAAGTTCAAAAAATCATCATTTTTTGAAACAAAATCGGTCTCACAATTAATCTCAATCAGCACACCCTTTGCACCATCAATATAGGAGTGAATTACACCCTCAGCAGTAATTCGTGAAGCCGCTTTACTCGCTTTACTACCTAATTTGACACGCAAAATCTCTTCTGCGCGAGTCATATCACCCTGCGCTTCAGTTAATGCTTTTTTACACTCCATCATGGGAGCATCCGTTTTTGCCCGAAGCTCACCAACCATTGCAGCCGTAATTGCAACCATTAATCTTCCCGCCCTTCTTCTGTAACTTCTGCAACTGCTGTTTCTTTAATGGACTCTAACACTTGGTTCACGGCTGAAGCCTTACCTTCTAAAATTGCATCAGCCATACCACGTGCATAAAGAGTCACCGCTTTACTCGAATCATCATTCCCAGGAATAATGTAATCGACACCTTCTGGTGAATGATTAGTATCCACTACTGCGATGACAGGAATACCAAGTTTTTTAGCTTCTGTTAAAGCAATTTTGTGATAACCAATGTCAATCACAAAAATGGCTTCCGGAATGCCTGCCATATCTTGTATTCCGCCAAGGGATTTCTGTAATTTATCTATTTCACGCTCATTCATGAGACTTTCTTTTTTCGAAAGACGATCCCATTCATTATTTTCTTTGGCTGCAGTCATCTCTTTGAGACGCTTGATTGAACCCTTGACTGTCTTGAAATTAGTAAGCGTTCCACCTAACCAGCGAGCATCAACATAAGGCATTCCTGCTCTAGATGCTTCTTCTGCAATAATTTCTTTCGATTGGCGCTTTGTACCAACAAATAGAATCGTTCCACGGTTCGCTGCAATCGATTTAGCAAATTTAATTGCCTCTTCGTACATCGGAAGGGTTTTCTCAAGGTTGATAATGTGAATTTTATTACGATGGCCATAAATAAATGGAGCCATTTTGGGTGACCAGAAACGGGTTTGGTGACCAAAATGGCAACCGGCTTCCAGCATTTGACGCATGGTTACAGACATAAATCTCTCCTTAGGGTTTAAACTTAAGTCAAATCCTGATTACGCTAAATAGCGGCACCCCGGATGGTTTGACTCGTGATTCTTTGGGATTGACCAAATCAGTCTAATCCAACAAAGTTTTAGCATTATAGACCAGTTTGATACATAATTCCACTATGAAATCAATATTTACAGAAGAATCTGACCTCAATGGAATGCGTAATGCTGGGCGATTAGGCAGTGAAGTACTCGACTTTATAACGCCTTACATTAGAGAAGGCATTAGCACGGCCGAAATTGACCGTATTTGTCATGAGTACATGAACGACGTCCAGCACACCATCCCTGCGCCTCTGAACTATCAACCACCTGGTTACCCTCCTTTCCCAAAGGCCATTTGTACATCCGTCAATGATGTGATTTGTCACGGCATACCTGGTGAGCGTATCTTAAAGTCAGGGGATATTGTTAACCTCGATATCACAGTGATCACCCCCGATGGCTATTACGGAGATACCAGCAGGATGTTCCTCGTTGGGGAAGCTTCCATTTTGGCTTCACGTCTTTGTCAAATCACCTACGAATGCATGTGGCTTGGCATCGCTCAAGTAAAGCCTGGGGCCAAACTAGGTGATATTGGATACGCGATTCAGACGCATGCAGAAAAAGCGGGCTATTCCGTTGTACGTGAGTATTGTGGTCACGGGATCGGGAAAGTGTTTCATCAAGATCCTCAAATCCTTCACTATGGAAAGCCTGGGACTGGCGAATCACTGACACAAGGGATGACCTTTACGGTGGAGCCAATGATTAATGCAGGTCGTCGCGAAATCCGCACCATGCCTGATTTATGGACCGTTAAAACCAAAGATCGAAGTCTTTCCGCACAATGGGAACACACCGTTTTGGTGACGGCTACCGGTGTCGAAGTTCTGACGGTTTCTGAAAAATCACCGGCTATTCCAGCAATTGTCCAACCACTATTGGGTAATCTGATTTCAACAAATCATTAATTGCATGAATATTTTTTTAGCCATGAAAACGGAACTGTTCAAGATGTTTGAACAGAACCATCAAGTCCATCAGTTAACTAAAGGTCTCAGTCTTGCAGCAGGAAAAGTTCTTGAAAAAGCATGGCAAGATTCGGAACTTCATATGGTCAAATCGGCTCAATTACCTTGCCTTGTAGCAGTCGGGGGGTTTGGTAGAAATGAATTATTCCCTTACTCCGATGTTGATATTCTTGTTTTACTGAATCAAGGTGACTCAAACGACTTAAACCCATCTCTTAAAGAAAAATTAGAAAAATTTATTACGCTTTGCTGGGATTTTGGACTAGAAATTGGATCTTCCGTTAGAAACATCGATGAGTGTCTTAATGAATCAACAAAAGATGTGACTGTAAGAACCTCTCTTTTAGAAGCAAGATTTCTGATCGGCAATAAAAAATTATTTCAAACTTTTCAAGAACGGTTTAATGCCGCGCTAGACCCCAAATCTTTTTTCTTAGAAAAACTCTTAGAACTTCGACAACGCCATCAAAAGTATCAAAATACCCCCTATTCTCTTGAGCCGAACGTCAAGGAAAGTCCTGGAGGCTTAAGAGATATTCAAGTGATTTTGTGGATGACGCGTGCAGCAAAATTTGGTAACACCTTTAAAGCCCTCAATCAAAGGGGCATCATTACTGGGAGAGAAGCTAGTGAGCTCACCAAGAACCATAAACTCTTGCAAGTGATTCGAGCACAACTACACTTAATCAGCCAACGTCGTCAAGACCAAATTATTTTCGAAGTGCAAACCCCATTAGCACATACTTTTGGAATGGAGAACACGACGGAAAAAAGAGCTAGCGAACAAATTATGCGTCGCTATTATTGGGCGGCCAAAGCCGTTTGTCAACTCAACGAAGTACTGATACAAAACATAGAAGCCTTACTCTTTCCAAGAGAGTCACAGGTAACAAGACCCCTATCAGAAAACTTTATCGAAAAACAAGGCCAACTCGATATCATCGACCCTCTGCTCTTTAATAAGAAACCAGATCAAATTCTTGCCACTTTCTTGATTTATTCAAAGACTTCTGGGGTTAATGGACTGTCTTCACAAATCTTAAGGGCTTTATATAACGCCAGAGAATTAATGGATTCCCAGTGGCGTAAAGATCCGATTAATCGCCAACAGTTTATTGAAATCATACGCTCAAATACTGGAGTTTACCGCTCACTGAATCTCATGAATCAAACCAGCGTGCTGGGTAGATACTTACCCCCTTTTCGCAAAATCGTCGGTCAAATGCAACATGATTTATTCCATGTGTATACAGTGGATCAACATATTCTGACAGTAGTTAAAAATGTAAGGCGTTTTTTTATCCCGGAGCTAGCACATGAATTTCCGTTTTGTAGCGAACTAGCAGCAAATTTTGATAAGCCTTGGGTGTTAGTTCTTGCAGCCCTTTTCCATGATATTGCCAAAGGCCGTGGTGGAGACCACTCGCATTTAGGGAAAAAGGACGTTCAATTATTTGCAAAGCAACATGGTGTATCAAAAGGTGATACAGACTTAGCGATATTTTTAGTCTCTGAACATTTAAGCATGAGTCAAATTGCACAAAAGCAGGACATCTCAGATCCAGATGTGATCGAGATGTTTGCAAAAAAGGTGATGAATGTCCACTATCTAACGGCACTCTACTTGTTAACGGTTGCTGATATTCGCGGCACTAGTCATAAAGTTTGGAACGCATGGAAAGGCAAATTATTAGAAGAGCTTTACCGCAAAACTCTGAACTATTTTGGTGGCGCAAAATTTGATACCAATTCACAACTTGAACTGCGCCAGCAAGACGCTATTGTGCAATTAAGCCTTCATGGCATTCCAAAAAATGCACATCTTCAATTATGGGATCATTTGAATGTGGGCTTTTTCTTGAAGCATGACTCAAATGATATTGCTTGGATTACTAGACATCTGTATCAAGCCGTCAATACTCCAGAACCGATTGTTCAAGCAAGGGTCTCACCAATCGGTGAGGGACTCCAAATTACAGTCTATGTCAAAGACCAACCCGATTTATTCGCACGGATTTGTTCGTATTTTGATCAAAATGGGTTTTCTATTCAGGATGCCAACATTCATACAACGAATCATGGCTTTGCATTAGATACATTCCAAGTATCATATGTTGAGGATGAAGAAAATATGGAGTATCGCCACATCATTCAAATGGTCGAACATGATCTAGCAGCCGTGCTATTAAAAGTGGGTGATCTACCCGCTATCTTTAAGGGTCGAATTTCTCGTCAATCAAGATCATTCCCAATGCAACCTCGAGTGCAATTGATTCCCGATGAAAAAGGTGAACTCTTCATCTTATCGTTGACAGCCAATGATCGTGCCGGCTTACTTTATTCAGTATCACGCATTTTAGTGAATCATCAAATCTCACTTAAGACAGCACGTATCAACACTCTAGGAGAACGTGTTGAAGATACTTTATTGCTAGATGGGGAAAAACTAAAATTGAATCCTAAACTACAAATCCAAATTGAAACCGAATTAATTGAGGCTCTAGCGAACTGAAGCTCTTTGTAAGATAGACAATAACTCTTGCTCTGTCATGACTGGTATACCAAGCTCTTGAGCCTTTTCCAGTTTGCTACCAGCATCACTTCCCGCCAAGAGAAAATCTGTTTTTTTAGATACTGAGCCTACGACTTTTGCACCAGCTTCTTCCAATAAAGCTTTGGCACTATCTCTTGATAAAGTTGGTAAAGTACCTGTAAGAACAAAACTTTTATTGAAGAGCTCAGTAACAACCTGTTCAGAGGAAGCTTTTTCTTGAGGATTAATACCACAAGCTATCAGTTGTTCTATGACTTCTAGATTGTGTGCTTGCGCCAAAAATTTTTGAATAGATTTAGTGACAACCGGCCCAACATCATTGACCCTTAATAAATCATCCTCTTGAGCTTGTATGAATGCTTGAATCGAACCAAAGTATTTAGCCAAATCTTTTGCAGTCGTTTCACCCACATGACGAATACCCAAAGCAAAAATTAATCTAGCTAAAGTTGTTTTTTTCGAATTTTCTATCGCTTGTAATAAATTCGACGCTAATTTTTTATCTTTCGAATCCATCCGGTCTAAGGTCACTAAGGCATTTAAACCTAAGCGATATAAGTCCGCAGGATGATAAATAAGATTAGCTTCAATTAATTGCGCCACCAGCTTCTCACCAAGCCCATCAATATTCATCGCGCGCCGATGTGCAAAATGAGTTATTGCCTGCATCTTTTGCGCTGGACAAAATAAGCCTCCAGTACATCTAGCAATAGTCTCTCCCAATGTGCGTTCAATTTGCGACTGGCAAATGGGGCAATTCGTTGGCATTTGAAATATTTCAGAAGACGCTTCTCGACGCTCTAGGATCACCCTTACTACTTCAGGGATCACATCACCAGCACGACGAACGATGACCATGTCTCCAACTCTGACATCTTTACGATTGATCTCGTCTTCGTTATGTAAAGTAGCATTGGTTAAGGTGACGCCACCGACAAAGACTGGTTCTAAACGTGCCACGGGAGTAATGGCTCCTGTTCTGCCAACCTGAACTTCGATAGCCATTACCCTAGTCATCGCCTCTTGGGGCGGAAATTTATGCGCAATAGCAAACCGTGGAGCGCGAGATATATAACCTAGCTGATTTTGCAAAGCATAAGCATTTATTTTGTAGACAACACCATCAATATCAAAAGGTAAATTATCACGACGATCTTTAATCGACTGAAAAAATACCATTAATTCTTTAAATCCTCGAGCAAGTACTCGATCCTGACAAACTGGAAGTCCCATCGTGACATACCGGTCTAACAATTCTGAATGCCCTGTTGGTAACCAGCCAGTTGGCTCAAGTTCACCTATACCATAAGAAAAAAACGATAATGCTCGGCGGGCTGTGATCTGAGGATCTAATTGGCGTAAACTGCCAGCTGCCGCATTTCTAGGATTTGCAAATTCTTTAGCGCCCAAAGATTTTTGCTGCTCATTGAGTAGTCGAAAGTCTTCATGAGACATAAAGACTTCCCCACGAATTTCAATCCGTTCAGGAGTCTGAGTTCCTTGAAGCCTTTGGGGAATTTGCTGTATTGTGCGAATATTATCTGTGACATTTTCACCGACACTTCCATCACCCCTAGTCGCCGCTCTTACTAGAATACCCTTTTCATATAGTAATGAAATCGCTAAACCATCAAACTTTAATTCACAAGCATACTCAATCTGCTCGATCCCTAAACCCTCTCGACATCGTCGATCAAAAGATACCAACTCTTCTTCTGAGAGTGCATTATTCAAAGACAACATGGGACTACCATGCTCTACTGCTGAAAAGACTTGATTTGCATACCCACTAACTTTTTGCGAGGGTGAATCAGGAGTGATCCAATGAGGATATTCTTTTTCAATCGAAATCAACTCTCGATATAAGCCATCATATTGAGCATCAGTGATCAATGGATCATCTTGCAAATAATAATGACGATCATGCAGACTAATCTGTTTTTTCAGCCAAGTATATCGTTGAGCTGTAATCTCTGGCATGAAGCGATTAACTAAACAATCGAGCCGCAGAAGCAGAGCCTGGGATGATCAGACGCTCTCTCATCAACGCATAAAGGGGCTCCAATTGCGCAATAATAGTGTTGACAGATGCTAACTCTAAAATTTGACCGTTATCATCCAACACTTTTCCATCAAGATCTTGAGCAAGCTTGACAGATATTTCGAGCATTCTTGAAAAAGCATTCACATGTTCAGGTACTAAGGGGACATCCAGTGCGAAGAGAATACTTTTGATTCTGAACGTTTGTAAATCATCTGTTAAAAAATTGAGCCCAGGAATCTGAACTTTAAATAATAAGAGTTGATGTTCAACATAATTAAAAAATAGTCCATCTCTAGACAGAATAAAGCCATGATTTGATAATGCGGTCTCAACATCCTTCGGCGCCCAACTAATCATATTCGGAACTAGGTTAAATCCTAACTGCACATCACATTGCACGGCAAACTGATCCAAATCCTGTGCTTGTGATAGAACTTGAGTAATCGGTGGCAAATCGATTTCTGCATCAATATCACCAGCGAGTTTTGCCCCTAAGCCTAAAAACTCAGACAACTCTTCCTGACTAATAGGGCCACGACGATTTGCTAATTGAATACTGAGTTGAATTTCACGATATTCGCGTTGTTCGCTAATGAGTTCCCAAACATTTGTCCCTTCAGACTCATACAAACCCTCTGAAGCAATTCGATACGCATTACTCGTTGGCCAATGGGACATCTGCTCAAGAATTTCTTTACCACTTACCAACAAAGAAAAACGTAAGACAACAACACAATCAATACTAGGGTCCATCCGCGAACTATAACTAGATTGGGCGTCGGGCTCTTGATCGCGAGTAAGATATTCTGGTGTCGTTAATGTGCTCAAGCTTGGGGTTGACCCATGGTCAACCAAATTTGGTTCGGTAAAGTTAGGTTCAACTCTAGAAACATCAGAGACCTGATGGGGGTCAGCTTCCAAATCAGTCGACGTGTCTAATTGCTCAGAAACCATTGCTTTAGCCATACTGCTCATTAATTGCTTTTTTAACTTTTGAGTTCGCATAAAGTTATATAAAAGCAAAACAACAATCAGAAAGGTACCAATGGCTAAAAGAGCTATTTGAAGATCGATATGCTCTGTCAATTGCATCATACTTTCGGGCATTTTATGTACTCTGTGTCAGTGCGGTGGCGGCCTGTAAATCAACTGCAACAACTCTTGATACTCCCTGCTCTTGCATCGTAACACCAATCAATTGATTGGCAATTTCCATCGTGATTTTATTATGGGAAATGAATAAAAATTGTGTTTTTTGCGACATTTTAGCGACTATATCAGCATAGCGACCGGTGTTAGCATCATCTAGCGGAGCATCAACCTCGTCAAGTAAGCAAAACGGTGCTGGATTCAATTGAAACAGAGAGAAAACTAGAGAGATTGCCGTGAGTGCTTTTTCACCACCAGACAGTAAATGAATCGTCGTATTCTTTTTACCAGGTGGTTGTGCCATCACCTGCACCCCTGAATCCAATATCTCTTCACCAGTCATTGTCAACTTCGCATTACCTCCACCAAACAATGCTGGGAATATTTGACCTAAATGATGATTCACCTGATCAAATGTATCTTGTAAAAGACTGCGAGTTTCACCATCAATCCGATTAATGGCATCGGTAAGCGTCGTTATCGCTTCATTCAAGTCAGCTGACTGAGCATCTAAGAAGCCTTTACGCTCTCGGGAAGTCTGCAACTCATCAAGTGCAGCCATATTAACAGGTCCGAGCGCTTGTATTTGACCTTGTAATTCATTCACACGATGCTGTAGGTTTCCAATTTTGATCTCTGGCGTAATATTGGTCTTCACCTGTTCAATGTCAGCATTTACCTCAGCTAGAAGAGTTGTAAATTGCTCAACCGTTAGGCGCGCAGCCTGTTCTTTTAACTGGGCATCTGTAATTTTCACACGGATCGGCTCAACCCCTTTTTCAATCCCTAAGCGCTGCTCATCTGTCGTTTTGACGTCAAACATTAACGCATCAAAGCTTGTTCTGGCTTGTGCCAAAGCAGTTTCTTTCTCCGAGCGAAGAGCAAGTTGATCTTGTAACTGGGATTGTGTCTGTACATCTGAAAGCTTTAATAAATCTTCTTGAAGCGTCTTTTCAGTAGCATGAATTTCTTCCATTTGCTCTGCAGACATTTTCATTTCTTGATTTAAATCACGCTGACGTTGTGTCAAAGTTCTAAGTGTATATGAAGCCTCTTGAGCCTGCGATAGTAATTCTTGTTTTTTACGCAAAGCCTCTTCGCGTAATTCTTGAATCTGTCGATGTGACACAACCGCTTGCTCGAAAGTTGCTTGATTCGTAATGAGTTGTTGTTCTAAATTTTCTAACTCACTACTCAAATCACGCAAAGATTTTTTCAAGGATTCAATCAGCTCGATAGCCTCGGAAATATCCTTTTGAACTTGCTCTGCACGTGTCGTATATTCTTGCTCAGCTTGTTTTAATTGCAAAGTTTCCATCTCAAATCGATGGGCGTCCTTAACCGACTGTTCAGAACTCAATCGATCTGTGAGTGCTTGCTGATGAGCTGCTTGGTAATTAGACTGCATTCTGGCATGTTCGCTCTGCGCTTCTTCTACAATCAACTGCTCTGATTTGATTTGCAAATCCAAACTTTCAATCTCTTTTGCACGAGCAATTAATCCTGACTGTTCACTATCTTCAGCATATAACTGAATACCAACGCGTGAAATTACATGTCCTGATTTTGCGATAAAGACCCCACCAACAGGTAACTCAGTGCGACGAGATAAGCCTTCCCCAACAGAATCAATCACATAAACATGTGCCAACCACTCCTGCAATACGTGACCAAGCGAGACATCCTTGACATTGATTCTGCTCATGAGAGGAGTCAATTGCCCAGTTGCAGGAACCTTGTTGGCAGATGCTTGGGAATTGGTTTCAAACCAGGCTACTCGACCAGGTGGGATTTGCTCCACAAAAGGCATTGCTTCATTTAAATCATTGGTTTGAATTGCTCCAACACGCTCTCGTAAAATCGACTCAACAGCAGACTCCCAACCATTTTCAACTTGAATCTTTTGCCAAAGTCTTGGCAAAGTCTGTAACTGGTTTTTTTCCAACCAGGGTCGTAATTTTCCTTGGGCTTGAACCTGCTCCTGAATATTCTTTAGTGCAGATAGTTTTGCTTGAGAATGATTTAATGTCTGGTTTGTTTTTTGCAGAGCTTCTAAAGACTCATTTCTTGCTTTATCTGCTAAAGGAATGGCTTGTTCAGCAGTTTGTAGACGCAACCAAGACTCGTCACGCTTTTTAATCGCATTTTGACTACGGTCTAGTGCGGTTAATAATGCTTGTTCGTTAGGCTTAAGTAACTGATCAAAATCAATATTTAAACGAACTAAACGTTGTTCTGCCTGCTCAAGCTGTGACTTTAAACTAATCGTTAAGGTATTCTTTGAGGCAGCATTTTTTTCTAATTCAGCAAGTTCATTTCTGGTCTGATTAACGACATTTTGAGAATGCGCCCATTGATCATCAAGCTCTGGTAGTCCTGCTTCATGATCGGATAATTCTTGCTGACAATCGGTATCTTGATTTTGAGCATGTTCTAAATCAAGATTGACTTGACTGAGTTGTGTTTGCGCATGATCAAACTGAGCCTGCCAACGAGTACCCTGCTGCAACAGATTTTGTAATTGATGCGTTAGGCGCTCTTTTGACTCATTCGCAAAGCGAATTTCAGATTCCAACCGAGAAATAACGGCATTGACCTCATATAAATCCCCCTGGGCAGTTGAGACGTTATTTTGTAAATCAAATTGATGAGTTCTTTTTGCTTCAAGTTCCGCTTCAGTAGATCGTAAGTTGGCCATGCGTTCTTCTAACTCTACTTGCAAGTTACGAATCGTATCTGTTTGATGTTTTTGGGCTTGTTCGCCTTCTAACATGCGCATGACCCAAAGCAATTGCTGCTGCTGTTGCATATTTTGTTGATATTCGGTGAACCGATTCGCCACCTCTGCTTGAGACTCTAACTTGAGTAACTGGGCATCAAGTTCTCGTAATATATCTCTAACTCGTGTCAAGTTTTCTTGGGTATCTTCTAGCCGCGATTCGGTCTCTTTCCGACGCTCTTTGTATTTCGAAACGCCAGCGGCTTCTTCTAAAAACACTCTTAACTCTTCAGGTTTTGACTCAATAATCCGAGAAATCATTCCCTGACCAATAATGGCGTAGGCGCGTGGGCCTAGTCCTGTCCCCAAAAACATGTCTTGAATATCTTTGCGACGCACAACTTGTTGATTAATTAAATAGTTGGAAGCGCCGTCTCGGGTCAACACTCGCTTAACAGAAATTTCACCAAAACTTGACCACTGCCCTTGAACCCGTCCATCTGTATTATCAAAGACGAGTTCAACACTAGCTCTGCCAGAAGGTTTTCGTAGTCCAGAGCCATTAAATATGACATCTTGCATCGATTCACCACGCAACTCGCTGGCACGGGACTCTCCTAAAACCCACCTTACTGCATCGATGATGTTCGATTTTCCGCAACCGTTGGGGCCGACGACGCCAATAAGTTGACCGGGTAACTCGAAATTAGTCGGGTCAACAAAGGACTTAAAGCCTGCAAGTTTAATTGATTTGAGTCTCACAACGTTCTAAATTTTTCAACTATAAATCATGATGATATCAAGTCTTTCGAAATGTCCTTGAGTTTTTCCCTGATTCACCAACAAAGAGATAAAATAAGTATCTTAAATAACTGAAATTTATCATTAATTACTCCAATATGACCACACAATCAAACGAACAACTGCAATCTATCATTAACCCTGCTTGGGATAATCGCACTCAAATTACGGGTCAAAACGCTACTTCTGAGCTTCGTTCCTGTGTGGCGCAGGTGATCGAGGGACTTAACAGTGGTGAGCTTAGAGTTGCTACGAGAGAGTCAGTTGGCATCTGGACTGTTCATCAGTGGGTTAAAAAGGCAGTTCTTCTATCATTTAAGTTACAAGATAATGAAGTGATGAGCGCAGGTGGGTATACCCAATTTTTTGATAAAGTACCGTCAAAATTTGAAAAATACACCCATGCTGACTTTGTGGCAGGTGGCTTTAGAGTTGTCCCTCCTGCTGTCGCAAGACGTGGTTCCTTTATCGGCAAGAGTGTTGTATTGATGCCCTCATATGTCAATATCGGTGCCTATGTTGACGAAGGCTCGATGGTCGACACCTGGGCCACGGTCGGATCATGCGCCCAAATTGGTAAAAATGTCCATCTATCTGGTGGGGTTGGTATTGGGGGGGTCTTGGAACCAGTCCAAGCTGGCCCAGTGATTATTGAGGATAACTGTTTTATCGGTGCTCGCTCAGAAGTTGTTGAAGGAGTGATTATTGAAGAAAATAGCGTTTTATCAATGGGCGTCTATATTGGTCAAAGCACTAAGATTTATGATCGTGAAACCGGCGAAGTTCATTATGGCCGTGTTCCTGCTGGCTCTGTTGTAGTGCCTGGGTCATTACCTTCTAGTGATGGTAAATACAGTTTATACGCCGCTATTATCGTCAAAAAAGTGGATGCCCAAACAAGAGCTAAGACAGCAATTAACGAACTCCTAAGAGATTAATCAGCGATGACGATTACGGTCTACGGTATACCGAATTGCCAAACAGTCAAAAAAGCACGTGATTGGCTAGATACGCATGAGATCAAGTACACCTTTCACGATTTTAAAAAGCAAGGTATTACTAAAGATTTAATCCTATTATGGTTAAAGAAAGTCGATCTCAATCAACTACTCAATCGTTCAGGTATGACATACCGAAACTTAACAGAGCAACAGAAGTTACAGTCGCAAAATGAGAATGATGCAATCGCTTTGATGATACAAAATCCTTCAATGATTAAACGCCCAGTTCTGGCAATTTCCCAAGAGATTCATCTTGGGTTTAAAGATGCCGACTACGTATCCTTCTTTGGAACAACTTCATGACGATTGTACTTTCACCAACACAAGCTTTAGCTCGAGGACTCATCGCACATCCTTCAGTAACTCCTCAAGATGGCGGTATACAGGATCTAATTGCTCATCGACTTAAAAAACTTAACTTTAGTTGTGAAACGATCATGAGCGGTCCAGCAGATTTTCGGGTTACCAATTTATGGGCCATCCGAAGGGGCGCCGCAGGGCAAGATGGAAAATGCCTAGTCTTCGCTGGTCATACCGATGTAGTACCTCCGGGCCCCCTCGATAAATGGGAGTCTGATCCGTTTACTCCAGAAATCCGTAATGGTAATTTATACGGTCGTGGTGCCGCAGATATGAAAAGCTCCCTCGCCGCATTTGTCGTTGCTACCGAAGAGTTTGTGACAGATTATCCAAATCATTCTGGCCATATTGCTTTTTTACTCACCAGTGATGAGGAAGGTCCTAAAAATACAGACGGTACCGTTGTGGTGGTAAACCGTTTACAAGAGCGTCAAGTCAAATTAGATTACTGCATCGTAGGCGAACCGACGAGTTCAGAAAAATTTGGTGATATGGTCAAAAATGGCCGCCGTGGATCCTTATCGGCAAAACTCACTGTCAAGGGTATCCAAGGTCACGTTGCCTATCCTCATTTAGCAGAAAACCCGATTCATCTTGTTTCACCGGTGATCGCTGAATTAGCAAATATGCAATGGGATCAAGGTAATGAGTACTTTCCTCCAACTACTTGGCAAACATCCAACTTTCAATCCGGAACTGGTGCACTGAATGTAATTCCAGGGGAAGCGGTGATTGATTTCAACTTTCGCTTTGCGACCTCAAGCACTGCACAAGGGCTGATTGAGCAAGTGGAAAAGATTCTGTTAAAACATCAACTCCGATACGACATCTCTTGGAACCAGGCAGGTGAACCATTTCTAACGCCGGAAGGTTCGCTTTGCCAAGCGATCAGCAAAGCAATACACGAGGAGGTTGGGGTCCAAGCGGTACTTTCCACTACCGGAGGAACTAGTGATGGCCGTTTTATTGCCAAAATTTGTCCGCAAGTGATTGAATTCGGTCCGATCAACGCGACGATTCATAAAGTGAACGAACATGTCAATTTGGCGGATATCGAATCTCTCAAAAATATTTATCGCCGGACTCTCAACGAACTCATTCTGACATAGTGTCTCAGCCACCCTTCTCTTTTAACGATGCATGCGATGTCATTAGCGATCAACTCTCGAATACAGATTTATCGTTTGGGCACGGCGCTACTGATGCGGATTCAGAAGCATTATGGATCTTGTCTCATTGTTTAAACATTGCCCCAATCGATGCTTTGGACCGGCTGGAAGAGCCTTATCCCCCAGCCCCATTTGATCGTGCAGTACTGATTGCCCAAACCCGCATCACTACCAAAAAACCTCTAGCGTACATTCTTGGTGAAGCCTGGCTGATGGGCTATGACTTTATATGTGATGAGCGCAGTATCGTCCCTCGGTCGTTGATCGCTGAATTGATTTTTGAAGATGACCTTGAACCCTGGTTACCCCCTGGGGGACGAGCATTGGATTTGTGCACGGGCAATGGATCTTTGGCCATACTTCTTGGCTCGTATTGTCCAGATATGATCATTCATGCTTCAGATATTAGTGCGCCAGCACTTGAGCTCGCAAAACTCAATATTGAAAAATACCATCTCGAGGATGCTATTGAATTATTTTGTGGCGACCTTTTTGAACACCTTCCAGACCCAACGGAGAATGAAAAATACGATCTGATCATTTGTAATCCACCCTACGTTAATTCCGATACGATGACAAAACTCCCACAGGAGTATTTGAAAGAACCTGCCTTAGCCCTTGCTGGTGGCTCAGATGGCATGTCTATCATTAGAAAAATCATTGAACAAGCAAAAGATTATCTCTATGATCACTCTGCGTTGGTACTTGAAATTGGCAATGAATATGCAAATTTCCTCCAAGCTTTCCCAGAACTACCTGTAACTTGGCTAGATGTATCTGCAGGACAACAGCAGATCTGCCTCATCTTGAGTGAAGATTTACCCTAATACTAGAAAGAGGAATAAAAGTATAATATGAAACTTTACTAATTTCCCCTTCTAAAATATATGAAAAATCTATCTTTCCAACGTAAATTCCTATCTACTTTGATGGGGGGTCTCTTTTTGGCAACAACTTCACTAGTTCATTCGCAAGAGTACCCCACTCGTCCTGTATCCATCGTGGTGCCATTTTCAGCAGGTGGACCAACGGATGCGGTAGCTCGCTTATTAGCTGTTCCGATGACAAAATTTTTAGGACAAACGGTCCTCGTTGAAAACACCGTAGGTGCAGGTGGAACAATTGCCTCCAACCGCGTTGCAAAATCTCCAAAAGATGGTTACATGGTGCTTTTTCATCATATTGGTATATCTACAGCACCTGCTTTGTACTCAAAATTACCGTACGACACACTGAATGATTTTGAGTACATTGGTCAAGTTGTGAATGCTCCAATGACACTGATTGGGCGTAAAAATCTTCCTGCTAATAACTTCAAAGAATTACTCGCCTATATCCAAACAAATAAAGATAAAGTGACTTTGGCAAACGCCGGTCCTGGTGCTGTATCTCAGTTATGTGGAATGCTCTTCACTAGTCAAGTAGGGGTAGCGCTGACACAAGTGCCCTACAAAGGTACCGGCCCAGCAATTACGGATATTTTGGGTGGTCAAGTTGATTTATTGTGCGATCAAACCACCAATACTTTGACGTACATCCGTTCAGATAAAGTCAAGCTCTATGGCGTAACTACTACGCAAAGACTTTCAAGCTTACCAGAAGTTCCGACCCTAAACGAACAAGGACTCAAAGGCTTCCAAGTTGTTGCATGGCATGGTATGTATGTTTCTAAAGGCACCCCTCAACCTGTTTTGGATAAATTAAACGCGGCCTTAAAAAATGCCCTGAATGATCCTGATGTCAGATCACGTTTGAAAGATCTCAATGTAGAGATCGCCAAACCTGAGGATGTAACACCAGCATCTTTGAAACACCAAGTCGAGTCCGAAGTTAAAAAATGGGCGCCGATCATCAAAGCCTCAGGCGCTTACGTTGAGTAATACCTGAAGAATCTTTGTCTTACAGAAAGGAAGCTTATGCTTCCTTTTTTTCTATGACGAGTAACGATTGAAATAATGCCCGCGTAGCTTGCGGTATTGATACCGGACGATGCGTTGATCGATCAACATAGACATGCGTATAGGAACCAAGTGCGCATAATGTATCCTCTTGATTTTTAAAGATACCTAATCGATACGTCACACTAGAGTTGCCAATTTTTTCTACGCTAACTCCTACAGTCACAATATCTGGAAAAGCAATGGAGGCAAAAAATTGACATTGATTATTCACTACCAATCCAACCACGTCGCTTTGTTCAATTTGTAAACAGTTATTTTCAACCAAGGTTTGATTCACCGCAGTATCAAAAAATGAAAAATAGACGACATTGTTCACATGTAAATAAATGTCATTATCAGCCCATCTTGTAGAGATTTGGACTAACTTTGGGAAGTCTTCACGATGTATTTCAGGTATTGCTGGCATGCTCATAAGTCTTTCACTAATTGAAGTGCAGTTTCGATTCGGTCGACTGCTATTAACTCCATACTATCAAATTGAGATTTCTTTGGCATATTCGCTTTGGGAATGATGGCGCGTTTAAAACCTAATTTGAAAGCTTCTTTCAAACGCTCCTGCCCCCTTGGGCAGGCGCGTATCTCGCCAGCTAGGCCAACCTCACCAAAAACGACCAAATCTTTCGGTAATGCCTTACTTTTCATCGAAGATTGAATCGCAAGTAAAACAGCCAAATCCGCCGCTGGCTCAGTAATTTTGACACCCCCTACGGCATTTAAAAATACATCTTGGTCAAAACAAGCAATCCCAGCATGTCGATGCATGACCGCTAGCAACATGGCTAGTCTATTTTGCTCTAAACCGACGGCTAACCTTCTCGGATTAGGTACATGAGACTGATCAACCAATGCTTGTATTTCAACTAATAAAGGCCGTGTACCCTCTTGCGTTACAAGAACACAAGTACCAGGCACAGACGCTTCCGTTTGCGATAAAAAGAGCGCGGAGGGGTTATTGACACCTTTTAAGCCTTTATCCGTCATCGCGAAGACACCGAGCTCATTGACGGCACCAAAACGATTTTTGATAGCTCGTACGAGCCGAAATGAAGATTGGGTATCTCCTTCAAAATATAAAACGGTGTCTACAATATGCTCTAAAACTCTGGGGCCAGCAATGTTCCCTTCTTTGGTCACATGCCCTACTAAAACGATCGATATACCAGAAGATTTAGCCAATCGAGTTAACTGAGCCGCACATTCTCGAACTTGCGCAACGGAACCAGGTGCTGAAGATAAAGCTTCCGAATAAACTGTTTGTATGGAGTCAATGACGGCAACTCTAGGTTTAACAGCCTCTAGGGTAGGTATAATTTTTTCTAAAAGAATCTCTGGATAAACATCCAAATCAGGAGCAAATGATCCAATCCGTTGTGCACGCAGCGCAATTTGCGCAGAAGACTCTTCCCCCGTCACATACATGACGGACTCACCATGATTACTCAGCCCAGCTAAAGTCTGTAATAATAAAGTTGATTTGCCAATCCCTGGATCACCACCAATCAAGACAACTCCTGCATCCACCAAACCACCACCCAGAACTCGGTCAAATTCAGGAATTAATGTAGAAATCCGCCCATAGTCCTCCAACGTGATTTCAGCCAGCTTTTGTGATGGCGTTGTCTTTGTGATTCCAATAAAACGTTGATTAGCCGATTTCTCAAGGAACTCTTCTAATGAATTCCACTCATGACAAGATGGACACTGACCATTCCATTTGGGAAAGCTAGCGCCACAGATATTGCATACATATTGAGTTTTAACTTTGGACACGATTAATCAAGAGGTGAAGTTTGTTTGTTCTCTTGAGAACGTTTTTCAGCATCTTTCTTGCGCTCCTCAAGCTCTACCGCCCGCTCAGCACGCAAACGTTGTTTTTCTTCATAAGCAGCACGATTATTCGCTCTTTCTTGAACCTTCTTCGGATCCTGATATTCTGCAACTCTTATTTGATCTTTTTCATCTTTTTGCAATTCATTGACAAGTCGCTTTCGATCGTGCAGATCTAATTCCTGATCTCGAACAACTTTGCGATCTTTGATGGATTGAGCGCGTGCTTTATCTAAACATCTCTGTACCCAAAAAAGCGCATAACAAGACTTTACTGAAGCATCATAACGATATTGAATCCACTCTCTTTGTAAATCTAATCGGGTTTGAACCTCATCAAGTTCTTTTAATTCCCTTTCCTGAACTTGCCCTGCGTAGACCATGGAAGTATAAATTCCAAGCACGATCAGAAAGATGGGAAAGAAAAAACGCAAAGACATCTTTAGGTACGAAGCGCTAAATGGTATAAATTGGTTGACCTAGCCCCACTTCGACAAAATGCAAGAATCGGCTTTGGCATTGACTGAATTAAATCCGCCATTTGCTCTACTTGTTCTGGTGTAATTGCGCCACTGACAACAGGTAAATAGGCAAATTGCATACCAGTAGAAGTTACCTGCTTTTCAATCTCAACATGTAAGGGTTGATCATGACCGCCCTCCATATCAGGACGATTATCAATGACACTTTTATAGCCAAGAGCAGCAATCTGAGGAACTTCTTCTGGGGTAATTTGCCCGACAGTAGAAAACTCCTCGTTATGTTGAGTTATTTCTAAAGACATTCTTTATCTCCTCAATTAAATTAGATCAAATCCACGTTGTAAATCATTTTTTAAATCAGTCACGTTCTCAAGCCCAACAGAAATTCTAATGAGCCCTTCAACAATTCCAGCTTTCTCACGATCAGCTTCCGGCATGCGACCATGGGTAGTTGTCGCAGGATGTGTAATGGTGGTTCGCGTATCACCAAGATTGGCTGTAATTGAACATAACTGAGTAGCATCAATCACTTTCCAAGCATTCTCTCTTCCACCCTTGACAACAAATGAAACAATTGCGCCACCCTTGCGTTGCTGACGCATCGCTAACGCGTGCTGTGGGTGCGAAGGAAGTTGCGGATGATACACACGCTCAACCATATTTAAAGACTCCAACCAACTAGCTAGTTCAAAAGCTTGATCACTTTGTTTATCAACTCGTAGGGATAAAGTTTCTAATCCTTTTAATAAGACCCAAGCATTAAAGGCCGATAAGGTTGGCCCTGTGACGCGATTAAAAGCAAATATTTTCGTAATTAATTCCTCAGACCCTAATATAGCGCCACCCAAAACCCGTCCCTGACCATCTAAAAATTTAGTAGCGGAATGGATGATCACATCAGCCCCCAACTCAAGCGGCTTTTGTAAAACTGGCGTACAAAAACAGTTATCAACCACCAGCAAAGCGCCAGAGGCTTTACAAATAAGGCTAATGGCATGAATATCGGCAATCTCCGTTAACGGGTTCGATGGGCTTTCTATATACACCATTTTGGTATTTGGTAGCATTGCCGATTGAAACTCATTGACTTTGGATAGATCTACATAGGTTGTAGAAATATCAAATTTCGAAAGAATATTGCTAAACATCTGAATCGTTGACCCAAAAACTGATCGTGAACAAATAATATGATCACCAGCTTTGAGAACGGTGAGGGATAAGGCAAAAATAGCGGCCATACCAGAGGCCGTGGCAATACAAGCTGGAGCACCCTCTAAAGCAGCAAGTCGGTTCTGAAACATCGTTACAGATGGATTGGTGAAGCGAGAATAGATATATCCATTCTGTGCATTGGCAAATCGATCTGCTGCAATTTGTGAATTCTCGTAAACAAAACTGGATGTTAAAAACATCGCTTCAGAATGCTCATTAAATTCGGTGCGCATCGTTCCTGCACGAACCGCTAAAGTATCCATCTGCAAATCAGCCAATTTTTTTTGATCAGACATACATATCCTTTAATCGTCAGTCGTCAATTGTAGATTAAGCTGGGATCTTGAGAAGTCACTTTGATCACCAGCGCGATCGTCCATAGCATGCGGATCCATACGAGAAGCCTCTAGAGCATCTAGGTACGAAGTTGTAATATTTCCCGTTACATAGTCACCATCAAAACAAGAGGCTTCAAAACGATTAATCAACGGGTTAATATCCCGGATAGCTTGCTTTAAATCATCGACATCTTGATAAATCAATTGATCCGATCCAATCATCTCATTAATTTCTGCTAAATTTCTACCATAGGCAACTAACTCACCACGCGTCGGCATATCGATACCATAGACATTTGGAAATCTTACTGGTGGAGCAGCAGATGCAAAAATGACTTTTCGGGCACCAGCACTTCTAGCCATTTGTATAATTTCATATGAAGTTGTTCCTCGAACAATCGAATCATCAACAATCAAAACCGATTTGTTCTCAAATTCAACACGCATCGCATTCAATTTTTGGCGAACAGACTTCTTACGAACCGCTTGCCCAGGCATGATAAAAGTTCGACCAATATATCGATTCTTAAAAAACCCCTCTCGATACTCGATACCTAATAATTTAGCAACTTGCATTGCTGCAGGTCTGCTGGAGTCAGGAATTGGCATGACGACATCAATATCAGAAATATCCGTTTCTTTTTTTATTTTTTGCGCTAAATAATCACCCATGCGCATTCTCACATCAAAAATAGAAATGCCATCCATACATGAATCCGGACGTGCTAGGTAGACGTATTCAAATACACAAGGATTTAAATCAGCATCCGCAACAATTTGACGACTTGCGAAATTACCATCTAAATCAACAAAGATAGCCTCGCCAGGAGCAACGTCACGGACAAACTCATATCCAATACCCTCAATCGCTACCGATTCAGAAGTGACTATCCATTGTGACTTACCCTGTCCAATATCCATCCTGCCGATACAGAGGGGGCGAATACCGTGCGGATCACGAAAAGCTAACAAACCATAACCCGCAATAATCGAGACCACTGCAAATGAGCCCTCAATGCGCTGATAGACGTTTTCAAGGGCAACAAAAGCGGATGCCGCATCAAGTGCAATACTATTTGTCGATCGCTGTATTTCATCAGCAAGCACATTGAGTAATACTTCCGTATCGGAACTGGTATTAATATGACGTCGATCACGATGAAACATTTCCTCACGTAAACGAGCCGCATTGGTAATATTACCGTTATGCGCGAGCACGATACCAAAAGGTGCGTTAACATAAAAAGGTTGGGCTTCCTCTTCACTACTTGCTGATCCTGCGGTAGGATACCGAACTTGACCAATGCCAGAATTGCCTGCAAGTGCCCGCATATTCCGCGTTCTAAAAACATCACGAACTAAGCCATTGGCCTTATGCATATGAAATGAACGACCATTGTGCGTTGCAATACCTGCCGCATCCTGACCACGATGCTGTAAAAGAAGCAAGGCATCATAGATCAATTGATTCACTGGATCATTAGCAACAACCCCAACAATTCCACACATAAGTTATCTTTCGATGTATTAAGGTACTTTACGAATATCTGTAGCTTCCTTAAGTTGATTAGCCCAATCATCAGGTAACCAACCACGAATGAATCCAACTGCAAACTCCACGCCAGGACGAGTTAAGGCATCCTTATACTCGCTACTTTTGGGAATGTCTGTTAACGCTAGTAAGGTTGATAAGATCACAATAATCAATACTCCCCGCAAAACACCAAAAAAGGCACCAAGTAATCGATCAATGAACGAAAGCCCTACAGTAGTGATGACACGATTAAACATACCCGAAATGATTTTAGAGATGATTAAGATACCAACGAACAGCGCAAAAAAGCCAAGGACAATTTGCCCAGTTCTACCACCAGGCATAGAGGATAACCACTGATTAGCTACTACTCCTGCATACCGGTAGGCTAAATACATCGCAAGTCCAAAGCCGATGAGAGATAAAGCTTCACGCACAAACCCGCGAACTAGACCAACGATAGCCGAAATGACAATCACCCCAATCACAATAAAATCTACCGTTGTAAATGCAAAGGTATTCATCAGGGGTTGGGTTTCATTTCTATCAGTTTAGGCGTCACTTCCAAATCTGCCATCTTTGTCATAGCAGCTTGCGCCTCGTCTTTATTGGTATATGGACCAGCTCTGAGTATGTACAATGTGCTCGAATCAGATTCTTTTTTTCTCTCAATCACATACGATGTAATTTTTAAATCTTTTAATTTCCCCGACATCTTTTTGACACGGTCGCTAGAACTAAAAGTAGCAACCTGAATATAAAACTTCTTCGGCTTTTCAAGGTCTTTTGCTTTTGACTCAGAAATCACTTCTTCAACAACCTCAGTTGATACCTTCTTTGAGGTGCTTTCATTAAACTCATTTTTAGGCGAGGAAATGACGGTTTCTTTCGATACATCTTCAGTAACCAGCGTTGAATTTTTCGCCCCAGTAGATTCTTTTACATCTGTTTTTGGACTTGCCCCATCGGTTACTGATGTCACCACTTGGAGGACAACATCATTTTTGACCTTTTTCGGTTCGGAATCAAAAATTCTAGGAAGTCCAACGATAGCGACAAAAAGTAAAAATCCAGCGCCAAGCAATCGATGTCGAGCCCTTTGTACCTCAGGATTTTCAATGAGTGATTCCGAATCATCTTCTGGGTCAACTTGCCTTCTTGAATTTAAACTAGGTTCGACACGCTCATTTTTAGAATCCGAGGAGTTCTTGTTTTTAAAATTTAAAAATGACATGATCGATTTTATATAAATGGGAGGAAATTTAATGCTTCTTTAAGTTGCGTACACTCATCACACCACTCACGGTGTAGAAAGAGCCGAATACCAGTATTCTATCATTTTGACCAGCTCTTTCGAGGGTTTTTTGATAAGCTAGCGCAGGATTTGCAAAAGTATCAACACCCGTCTCATTGGTGTTCTTTACCCCCAAATGCTCGAGTATCTGTTGCAATTGATCCGCAGTAACCGCTCTTGGTGTGGGTAAATTAACACAATGCCAATAGTCAACTATACCCAACATCGGTCGAATAACACCTTCAATATCCTTATCCGCCATTGCGCCAAAAATAGCATGAGTAAAGGGGAAATAGCCCATCTTATCCACACTAGCTGCCAATGCACTACTTGCATGAGGGTTATGCGCCACATCCAAGACGATGGTCGGTTGACCTGGAAGGACTTGGAATCGACCAGGCAAGTCCACCATGGCAAAACCGTTGCGTATTGACTGTACCCCAACCGGCAGAACTTCTCGTAGACTCATGATTACAGCGATTGTTCCAGAGGCATTGAGTAGTTGATTAGCCCCTCGTAGGGCCGGATAAGCCAAACCACTGACTCTTCTTGATCTTCCAGACCAAGACCATTGCTGCTGATCACCGGAAAAATTAAAGTCGCGTCCATGTAACCATAAATCCGCACCTATTTCTTGTGCATATTGAATCAAAGACGATGGGGCAACTGGGTCGGAACAGATCGCCGTTTTCCCCGATCGCATGATCCCTGCCTTTTCAAGAGCAATTTGATCCCTCGTATTGCCTAAAAGAGCCATATGATCGAGATCGATACTAGTGATGACGGAACAATCTGCATCGACGATATTCACTGCGTCTAAACGCCCTCCTAAGCCAACTTCTAGGATCACCACATCGAGCTGGGATGTGGAAAACAAATGCAAGATGGCTAAAGTCGTAAATTCAAAATATGTCAAACTCACAAGGCTTGGCAAGGACGCTCTTGCTGTCTCAACTATCCGAAAATGCTCTAACAACAGCTCTTCAGATACATTCTCCTGCAAAATCCTTGCACGCTCTGCAAAATCAATAAAGTGAGGTGAGGTATGACAAGCAACTCGATAGCCTGCTTCACTATAAATAGCTTCTAAAAATGCACAGGTAGATCCCTTACCATTGGTACCAGCTACGGTAATGACAGGGCATGAGAACCGTAAATTAAGGGCTTCTTTCACCTGAAGAATCCGAGCCAAACCCATATCGATGCCGACAGGGTGAGCAGATTCCAAAAAATTCAGCCAAGTCGGTAAATCAGAAAAATACTGAGGCTCTCTAGAAAACACAGATCATCAATCAAGTAGCAATCGAGTCTGCCGATTGTTTTTGTAAAAGCGCTAAAAGTTTCGCTAATTCCGCGCGCATCTGACGACGATCGACAATCATATCAATGCCACCTTTTTGTAGCAAAAACTCTGATCGCTGAAATCCTTCAGGTAACTTTTCTCGAACCGTCTGTTCAATCACTCGTGGCCCTGCAAAACCAATTAAAGCTTTAGGCTCTGCCATAACAATATCACCCATAAACGCAAAGCTAGCTGAAATACCACCCATTGTTGGATCTGTGAGAACACTGATATATGGCAATTTGGCATGTGCTAATTGAGTTAACATCGAATTCGTTTTAGCCATTTGCATTAGAGATAACAGACTCTCCTGCATTCTTGCACCACCAGTCGCGCAAATACAAATAAAGGGTACCTTTTGCTCAAGAGCCATTTGCGCTCCCCGGACAAAGCGTTCCCCGACAACCGAGCCCATTGAGCCACCCATAAACTCAAACTCAAAACAGGCAATCACCACAGGCAAGGTTTGGATCGACCCACCCATCACCACCATAGCATCCGTTTCTCCAGTGGAGTCTATGGCGTCTTTAAGGCGATCGGGATATTTTTTGGTATCTTTGAACTTCAGCGCATCAATTGGCAACACTTCTTGCCCTATCTCATAACGCCCTTCTTTATCAAGTAAATAGTCTAAGCGAACCCGAGCACGAATTCGCATATGATGATGACATTTTGGACAAACATTAAGATTGGCTTCCACATCCGTTCTATACAATACGGCTTCACAAGACGAACACTTAACCCATAAACCCTCAGGTATAGATTTGCGTAAACTGGGGTCAGTCTGTTGAATTTGCGGAGGTAGTAACTTGTCAATCCAACTCATTTATATTCCCTTCTTCATTTCAAGAACTGATTGCCTTTGTACTGTCCAAAGCAATACGAATTTCATGAATAAAATCCTTAAGGGATTGTAACCCCGTATCTCCTGGGGCATCTTCTAAAATCTGCACTAATTTACTTCCAATCACAACGGCATCACCACTTTGACTTAATTGGCATGCTGATTGCGCATCGCGAATACCAAATCCAATGGCCAGTGGGGTCGAGGTCTGGGACCTAATGGTTTTCGTCATTGACGCCACATCGGCGGTATTGATATGACTAGCGCCCGTAACACCTTTTAGAGAAACATAATAAATATAGCCGCTCGACGCTTTCGCAACACTGGCAATTCGTTGTGGTGAAGAAGTCGGTGCTAAAAGAAAAATGGGAGATAAACCTGCCGCCTTTAATGCCTCTGAAAACTCAATACATTCTTCCGGTGGATAATCAACTACCAATACACCATCAACCCCAGAATTTAAAGCTTGCGCTGTGAATTGATCAATGCCCATTCTTTCGATCGGATTAGCGTAACCCATGAGCACCACAGGGGTATGCTGATTGATAGTTCTAAAGGTTTGCACCATCTTTAAACATTTATCTAGATTCATGCCTTTTGCAAGAGCTCTTTCGGAAGCTCTCTGAATCACTGGACCATCAGCCATCGGGTCAGAAAATGGTACACCTAATTCAATCACATCAGCACCAGACTCGACTAAAGCATGCATGATGGCGACGGTTTGTTGAGGATCAGGATCCCCTGCAGTGACAAAAGGAATTAATCCCTTACGACCATTCACTGCAAGGTTTTTAAATACATTATCAATACGACTCATGAATTTGGTTTCCCTTAGACTGGCGCAAGTTTAATTTTGTCCGCAAGTGCGACTGTATGCATGTCTTTATCACCACGACCAGATAGATTAACCAAAATCGTCTTGTCCTTTGGTAACGTTTTTGCAAGTTCAAATGCATATGCAATTGCATGACTGGTTTCTAAAGCAGGAATAATTCCCTCGATTTCACAACAAGTATGAAATGCGGCTAAAGCTTCGTCATCCGTCACAGCTGTATATGTCGCTCGCTGAATATCTTTCAACCACGCATGTTCAGGGCCCACTCCTGGGTAATCTAGACCCGCAGATATTGAGTGAGTTTCCATAATCTGACCATCTTCATTTTGAATCAGATACGTACGATTACCATGTAAAACGCCCGGTGTTCCTGCGCATAATGCAGCTGCATGCTTACCCGTTGCAATACCTGAGCCCGCCGCTTCTACACCAATTAATTTGACGTCACTGTAATTGATATACGGGTAAAAAATTCCCATTGCATTCGACCCACCACCCACACAAGCCAGAACATAATCAGGCTGAGCCCCTGTCATCTCTGGCATTTGCTCGATGCACTCCTGACCAATAATACTTTGAAAATCTCGAACCATGGCAGGATAAGGATGCGGTCCAGCAACCGTTCCAATAATATAAAAAGTGTTTTCTACATTCGTTACCCAATCACGCATTGCTTCATTTAAAGCATCTTTTAATGTTTTAGATCCAGACTCAACCGGCACCACTGTAGCACCGAGTAATTTCATACGGTAAATGTTTTGTGCTTGACGCTCAACATCTACACTACCCATGTAAATCACACATTCAAGTCCAAATCGTGCACAGATCGTCGCAGTGGCTACGCCATGTTGACCTGCACCGGTTTCCGCAATGATGCGGGGCTTACCCATCCGTTTGGCTAGCAGGGCTTGGCCAATAACGTTATTAATCTTGTGCGCACCCGTATGATTCAAATCCTCACGTTTAAAATAGACTTGAGCACCACCAACTTGCTCACTCCAACGTTTTGCGTGATAAATGGGGCTTGGACGCCCAACAAAATGTTTGAGCTCATAATTATATTCATTAATAAAATCAGGATCATAACGATACTTGGCGTAGACCTCCTTGAGCTCCTCCAAAGCATACATTAATGTTTCAGAAACAAACACCCCGCCATATGGTCCAAAATGTCCACGCTGGTCCGGAAAATCATACATAAGTTACCCTTCACTCAATGCGCTCAGCGATGCGACTGTCTGACCTGCATTACAAAATTTTTCATTAAAACAGGGTCTTTTTTACCTTTCGATATTTCAACCCCACTCGAGACATCAACTGCTAACGGACGAAAATACTCTATCGCCTGGGCGACATTGTGCGAGTTCAACCCACCACTCAAAACGACCCGATGCGCGTTTTCTTTTATCCATGTTTCTGGTATCAAATCCCAATTAAAAGCCTGTCCACCGCCACCATACCCATCAACTACTGCATCTAATAACCAAGCAGATGCATCCCTATATTGTAGGCAAAATTCCGACATGATGAATTTCTCATCAATTCTTGCCGCTTTTAACCACGGTTTGCCCTGCGCTATGGTTTGACAACGTTGCGGTGTCTCATTGCCATGAAACTGCCAAATATCGACTAAACATTCCTGATGAATGCGCTCGATGAGTTCATCATTCGCATCTACGACTAAGGCAACATTTTGTAATTGCCCCTGATGAAGACGCGATAAGGGTCCGGCTTGGAAAGGTTCTAAATAACGAGAACTCGGTGGATAAAAGACCAAACCGATAGCATCAATTTCCAGCTCTAAGGCTGTTTGAATATCAAGTTCAGTGGTTAATCCACAGATTTTGATGTTCGTTTTCGTAAAATCATATTGTAATAGACTCATGACATCACACGCCCTGGAAATGATTGACAAAATGCCTGATTTAACATTTGCTCAGGGATTGCCGATTGTCCCAAATTTGGCATAGGAATCTGAAAATGTTCTGGATAAGAAACTTTGGCTAAATATAAGCCATCAGCAGAAAATGTTGGGGCCGCCAACGATCGATCCCGTTGCTGAAGCACCTCTTGAACCCACTCAACAGATTTTTTGCCAATTCCGACCTGAAGCAATGTTCCGATGATGTTTCTCACCATATGATGTAAAAAAGCATTAGCACGTAGCAAGAAAAAAACTCTAGCGCCGTCTTGCACAATATCTAACTGATAAATTGTTTTAATCGGGCTCTTACTCTGACACTCAGAAGAACGAAAGCAAGTAAAGTCATGCTCACCCAACAATGATTGGGCGGCTAAACGCATCTCATCGATCATAAACAGTTTTGCTAAGGGCAACATGTTGTAGCCTGCTTTACCATGTAACAAAGGGGTTCGTATTGGTGAATTCATTAAAAAATAGACATAAGACCGCTCATAAGCGGTGCGCCTTGCGTCAAAATCAAAAGTAACTTCTTTCGCCCATTGAATGGATATAGTGAATGGCAAAAAACTATTCAACCCCCTTACCCAGGACCAATCAGGTCGGTCAATATCTGTATCAAAATGCGCTACCTGCCCTAAAGCGTGAACACCAGTATCGGTTCTACCCGCAGCAGTAAGACGAAGTAACTCTTGTGCTTCATCACCAATAAATTTGGTAATCGCCCCTTCTATATGATCTTGGACGGTTGCTTGATTGATTTGGCTTTGCCATCCACAATAAGGCGAACCATCATATTGAATACCAATCGCTATACGTCGTCGTTTCTTATCCATAACCGATGAGGATATTTTATTATCCAAGATCTTGCATGATTTGCTTTACTTCTTCGAGCACACTGACCTCAATATCCGGTCCTAAATTCATTAAGTCACTGAGCAAAGTACGAGCAGTTTCTATGTCTTTAATCTTGATATAGGATTTCGCCAAGTTTAGCCTAACGCGCTGTTCATCCTCATTTAAGCTATCAGTATTTACAGCGACAGATGTCGATTGATCGTGTGCCTCAACGCCAAGATCGAGAGCGAAAGGCCCCTTAGCTTGCGTAACGATTGGTTTTGGGAGTTCAGTTTTTGATGGTAAGTTAAGGTCAATACTTTGGAAGATTTTTTGGGCCTGAGGAGGTACTTCTGTAGTTGCCGCCTTAACGGCCGCCGAGCTAATTGTTACTGGAGGATCTTTATCATCAACTATTGGCTTAGGCTCAAATACGAGAACTTTAGCTGGACTTGCTATTTCCTTATTTTCAGCCGGCTTTACGATGGGTTCCTTCATCACCGGAACCTCCACTGGCATCGAGCGAGGTTTAATTCCCGCAGAAGTAGAATTTCGGTAAACACCAAATAGAAAAACCCCAGCTAATCCCAGTGTACCTAAAACCCAACCGTATTCAGTAAATACTTCATTCGCATTGACCGTTTGCGAAGGCGTTACTTGAGCCTTCGCACTTTTTCTTTCATTTAACTCT
This sequence comes from uncultured beta proteobacterium, assembly GCA_903875135.1. Classification (GTDB taxonomy): domain Bacteria; phylum Pseudomonadota; class Gammaproteobacteria; order Burkholderiales; family Burkholderiaceae; genus Polynucleobacter. Next base: position 142,880 of record CAIQUZ010000109.1, read on the forward strand.
TTGAGATCTTTAATGTTGCGTTCTAACTCAGCAATCCTTTGCTGCGCCTCCTCTAACATTTTTTGCTGAGCAATCATGTCCTCATTAACCTTAGCTTGATTGACAGACTGCTCAGTTTCCTTCTCTGAAGAACCAATCTTTAAACGATCTTTAACCTCTTCTTTTGATTTGGAAGGTTGATATGTTTTATTGGATTGAGCTAAACCTTGCTCTGTTGATCGAGTAAATTGCTTATCTTTGTAATCCTGATACCCTCTTGCAGTAAAGTCTCTCGCCTCTTGTTGGGGTATCGACGCAGCCATACTGACCGTTGGTACTTGAAGTGTTTCACCCGCTTTTAGACGATGAATATTGCCGGAGTAAAAGGCATTTGGATTGAGCCGATATAAGGCGACTAATACTTGTTCAAATTCTGCCCCGCTTAAATTAGGTGTAAGCTGAGAGGTGATTTTTACCAACGAGTCCCCGGATTGAACAGCGATTTCTTTTGATTGGGTATTTAAAACAGTATAAACACGAGTAATCTTCCCTGATGACCAAGATAACTCAAGCGCTAGATCGTTAAAAGCTTGTTCAAGCGATTCACTTTTTTTAGAAAACTTTAACAAAATGAAACTAGGTTTACCTGATGCATCTTTGACCAAGCGCAGAGTTGGTAAAGATTCATCAATCGGTCGTTTAATCGACAACTTGTCAAATACGGCCGCCTCAGCGATGACAGCATTTAATTCGCCAATGGATCTAGCTTCTTGAGATGAAATTAAAATACTAATTTTTGCTTCAAGATTTTCATTTTTTGCAGAAGAAATCACCAAATTACCAAGTGACACCGCCATCGATAATTGAACAAGGCACAAGCCCCCCAGCAAGATAAAACATCTGAACAGTAATCTGAATGGCATCATTTATGCTTCCAATAAAATGCGTAGGATTCTTCTTAAAGGCTCTGCAGCCCCCCAAAGCAACTGATCGCCAACCGTAAAGGCCCCAATATATTCTGGCCCCATCGCCATTTGATGAATCCGACCAATTGGAATCTGCATCGTTCCAGTCACGGCCGCAGGAGTTAAGTACTTTTCGGTCAAATCACGATCATTGGGAATGACTTTTACCCAATCATTCGCGTTAGCTAATAATTGCTCTACCTCTTCAATTGCGACATGTTTTTTCAACTTAATGGTTAATCCTTGGGAGTGGCATCGCATCGAACCAACCCGAACACAAATTCCATCAATCGGTATACTGCCACTCTCTCTAAAAGGTGGTAAGCCCAAGATCTTATTGCACTCTGCCCCACCTTTCCACTCTTCTTTCGTTTGACCATGGCCAACCGGTACATCAATCCAAGGAATCAAACTTCCCGCAAGTGGCGTGTTTCTAAAATTGGACTTAGGGTAAGCATCACTATGTAAGGCTTGATTAACCTGTCGATCAATCTCTAATATAGCGGATCCCGAGTCAGCTAATTGAGCTTGAACACTTTGATGCAAATAACCCATTTGGCTTAACAACTCACGCATATTCTGTGCACCAGCACCTGAAGCAGCCTGATAAGTCATGGCGCTAACCCACTCCACTAAGCCGGCACTAAACAAACCATTCAGTCCCATCAACATCAAACTGACCGTACAGTTCCCACCAATCCAATTCAGGTTTTTCTGGGCGATGGCATTGTCAATCACTGAGCGATTGACTGGATCAAGCACAATCTTTGCTTGAGGATCCATTCTTAAACTACTCGCTGCGTCAATCCAATGTCCTTGCCATCCGGCCGCACGAAGCGGCCCAAAATAAGCATTGGTATAGTCCCCACCTTGCGTAGAAACGATGTAATCACATTTTTTAAGGGCTTCTGTTTGATGAGCGTCTTGCAGTATCTCTTCATTTTTACTGATGCGTTGACCAGCAAATAAAGGCGCCTTTGCTCCAGCATTACTCGTACTAAAAAAGATGGGTTCAATTAAATCGAAATCTTTTTCAGCCAACATACGCTCAAGCAAGACACTACCAACCATTCCACGCCAACCAACAAAACCCACCACAGGAAGTGACATCAAAAAACCTTTATTAATGAAATTGTAAATAAGGTTCTATTTTATTACTTCTAGGAACGATCTTCGAAATTTTATGTGATTTAAGCGAGTGCTTTTAAAACAGCTTGGCCCATTTCTACTGTTCCAACCTTGATTGTTCCAACTGTATAGATATCAACCGTTCTAAGACCATCGGCTAAAACCCGCTGTACAGCTCGCTCAATACGGGTAGCTTGCTCTTCCTTTCCTAGGGAGTAACGCAGCATCATGGCCGCCGACAAGATCGTTGCGAGTGGATTGGCAATCCCTTTACCTGCTATATCAGGTGCTGAACCATGACTCGGCTCGTAAAGACCTTTATTTTTGATATCTAATGACGCAGAAGGCAACATACCAATCGACCCAGTCAACATGGCGGCCTCATCGGACAAAATATCTCCAAATAAATTACCTGTCACAACCACATCAAAAGCTTTAGGAGCTTTAACCAACTGCATCGCAGCATTATCAACATACATGTGGGTTAATTCAACGTCAGGATAAGACTTGCCAAGATCTGTCATCACTTCACGCCACAGTTGAGAAGTTTCCAAAACATTTGATTTATCAACACTACAAACCTTTTTTCCTCTTTTTCGAGCAGCTGTAAAAGCAACTTGGCCAATACGACGGACTTCTGGCTCGCTATAGCGCATCGTATCAAAGCCTTCACGTGAGCCAGGAAATAATCCATCACTGGCCGTCCGAATCCCTTTAGGGGATCCAAAATACACATCGCCATTGAGCTCCCGAACAATCAAAATGTCTAGGCCAGAAACAATTTCTGGCTTTAAAGAGGAAGCTGCAGTTAACTCTGGATAACAAATCGCAGGTCTCAAATTGGCAAATAAGGCTAAATGCTTACGCAAACCCAAAATGGCCTGCTCTGGTCTGAGCTCTCGAGCTAAGGTGTCATATTTAAAATCACCTACCGAACCAAATAATATAGCGTCCGCTGCTTTTGCTAACTCTAAGGTTTGAGGAGGTAAAGGATGCCCATAAGCCTCATAACCCGCCCCGCCAACTGGAGCCTCTTCAATTTCAAAAGATTCGCCAAGAGCATCTAAGACTAATCGTGCTTGAGCAATGATTTCAGGACCAATTCCGTCCCCAGGTAATACGGCAATTTTCATATCTTTGTGACCCTATGGAAGTTTGGCGTCTAACCAAGGCATTTTCAATAACCGAGCAGACTCATATAGTTTAATTTTGTCGGCATGCCGCAGAGTTAATCCAATATCATCTAAACCATTGGTCAAACAATATTTGCGAAATGGCGTGATATCGAAATCATAAGAACGACCATCTGGTGTTGTTACCACTTGCTGTTCAAGGTCAATCGTTACTTTAAAACCATTGAAAGAAAAAGTCTCATTAAATAAATGATCGACCTGCAAGCTCCCTAAAACAATCGGTAATAATCCATTTTTATAACAGTTATTCATAAAAATATCAGCAAAGCTTGGAGCAATCACCGCCCTAAAACCATACTGTACTAGCGCCCAAGGAGCATGTTCGCGCGAACTTCCACAACCAAAATTCTGACGGGCAAGTAAGATGCTGCCACCCCGATAACGCGGTTGATTGAGAACAAAATCAGGATTTAATGGTCTAGCGGAGCAGTCAACGCCAGGTTCACCTGGGTCTAAATACCGCCAAGCATCAAACAAGTTTTGCCCGAAACCAGTTCTAGCAATTGATTTTAAAAACTGCTTCGGAATAATAGCATCAGTATCTACGTTTTCACGATCCAGAGGGACTACTAAGCCTTGATGAACCTTAAATGCTTCCATAAATGTCTCTTTATTAATCTTTTACTATTTAATCGGGGTTACAACAGCCCCTGATGGTTGCTCAATTGGTTTAGAAGTTTCAACTTTAGTCGACGGTGTGGCAGAACTCTCAATTGATTTACCCAATGACTGCAGATCCTTACCCATACCTTCCATCGTTGAACAAGCACTTACGCTCATCACCAATAACCCAGCACAAATGATAGTCATAATTTTCATAATGTTCTCCCTAACAATTAAGCAATTTTACGCACATCCACAAAATGCCCTTCAATTGCTGCTGCCGCTGCCATCGCCGGACTCACTAAATGGGTTCTACCCCCAGCTCCTTGACGACCTTCAAAATTGCGATTTGAAGTCGATGCACATCTCTCACCAGGCTCGAGCCGGTCAGCGTTCATCGCCAAACACATGGAGCATCCAGGTTCACGCCATTCGAATCCAGCCGCTTTAAATAATAAATCTAAACCTTCTTTTTCGGCCTGAGCTTTTACAAGGCCTGAACCAGGAACGACTAGAGCTAACCTCACATTGGGGGCAACCTTTTTACCTAGTCGTTCAACCACTTTGGCAGCAGCACGAATATCTTCAATACGACTATTGGTGCATGAACCAATAAAAACTTTATCAATCATGATCGAATCAATCGTCATATTTGGTGTTAAATCCATGTAAACCAATGCCCGCTCAATCGCTGATCGTTTGTTAGGGTCTTTTTCTTTATCAGGATCTGGAATCCGATCATCAATCGATAAAACCATTTCAGGTGAAGTACCCCATGTGACTTGTGGCTTAATCTCTTCAGCTCTTAGTGTGACCACTTGATCAAATTTTGCATCAGAGTCAGAGTGCAGACTTCGCCAATATTGAATCGCAAGACTCCAAGCTTGACCAGATGGGGAGTAAGGGCGATGCTGAACATAGTCTATCGTTTTTTCATCGACTGCTACCAAGCCAGCTCGAGCCCCCGCCTCTATGGCCATATTGCAGACTGTCATTCGACCCTCTATCGATAACTGACTAATGGCTTCCCCAGCAAATTCGATGGTATGTCCAGTTCCGCCAGCCGTACCAATTTTGCCAATAATCGCTAAAACAATATCTTTGGCAGTGCAGCCTAAAGGCAGCTTTCCATCGACGCGAATTAACATATTTTTACTTTTTTTCATGAGCAAAGTCTGAGTGGCCAGTACATGCTCAACTTCCGAGGTACCAATACCAAACGCTAATGCCCCAAAAGCACCGTGAGTACTCGTATGAGAGTCCCCACAAACTATCGTCATACCAGGCAACGTAGCACCCTGCTCAGGACCTATTACATGCACTATACCTTGACGTAAATCATGCATTTTGTACTGAGTAATACCCAAGCGATCACAATTGGTATCCAAGGTATCAACTTGCAACTTAGAAATGGGATCACTAATCCCTTCAGAACGATCGGTCGTTGGGACGTTATGGTCAGAAACGGCTAAATTGGCAGAGTTTCTCCACAATGAACGATCCGCAATTTGCAAACCTTCAAATGCTTGAGGGCTTGTTACCTCATGCAAAAGATGACGATCAATATACAAAACAGATGTTCCGTCTTCTTCTGCGTGGACCACATGGTCGTCCCAAAGTTTGTCATATAAGGTACGTGCCATGCAATCTCCTAGTTAGCGTTTTGTGATAGGTGGTACTGTCCGTGTCGTGTATCCATTAAATAATTGACGTGGACGTCCTATTTTATACTCAGGATCAGTAATCATCTCTTCCCACTGAGCAATCCAACCAACAGTTCTTGCCAAAGAGAAAATACAAGTAAACATTTCAGTTGGAATACCTAGCGCACGTTGGACAATACCCGAGTAAAAGTCAACGTTCGGGTATAACTTGCGACTGACAAAATATTCGTCTTCTAAAGCAATCTTCTCGAGTGTCATGGCCAATTTAAACAGTGGATCATCCTGCAGCCCCATTTCATTGAGCACCTCATAGCAGGTATCACGCATCAGCTTAGCGCGTGGATCAAAGTTTTTGTACACACGATGTCCAAAGCCCATTAAACGAACTCCAGAGTCCTTGTCTTTGACTTGCGCAATAAATTCACCAATTTTATCAACACCACCCATTTTTTGGATGTTTTCTAACATCTGTAAACAAGCTTCATTGGCACCGCCATGCGCAGGTCCCCATAAGCAAGCAACACCAGCAGCAATGGCAGCAAATGGATTTGTGCCAGAGGACCCTGCCAAACGTACCGTCGATGTCGAAGCATTTTGTTCGTGATCTGCATGCAAAATAAAAATTCGGTCTAACGCACGGACCAAAACTTCATTGACGACATACTCTTCACAAGGATTGGCAAACATCATTCTCATGAAATTCGCTGTATAAGATAAATTATTCTGAGGATAAATAAATGGCTGGCCAATGGAGTACTTATAAGACATTGCTACAAGAGTAGGCATTTTTGCAATCAAGCGAATCTGAGCAATGTCTCTTACGGTTGAGTCCGTATAATCTAAACCATCATGGTAGAACGCCGCCATTGCTCCAACTAAGCCAGTTAATACAGCCATTGGATGCGCATCACGTCGAAAACCACGTAAAAAGAATTGCATCTGCTCGTGGACCATCGTATGGTGCATGACTAAGTTTTCAAACTTATTCTTCTGCTCAGCATTTGGAAGCTCTTTATTTAAGAGCAAATAACAAGTCTCTAAAAAATCACAATTCTCAGCAAGATCCTGAATTTGATAACCACGATATAACAATTCACCTTTGTCACCATCAATGAACGTGATTTGTGAATTACATGAGGCTGTGGACATAAAACCCGGATCATAGGTAAATTTACCTGATTGACCGTATAACTTACGAATATCTATCACATCGGGACCAACTGTGCCTTTATAAATGGGCATTTCAATGGCTGGGGATCCATCAGAAAAAGATAAGGTTGCTTTTATATCAGAGGGGGTCATTTTAAGGTTCCTTACTAATTAATCATTATATTCATTTGGTAAAACTCTATTATTTCGTAATAGCTAGTCCATCTTAAACAGAAATTTTTACAGTTGCCGTAATTTACTGAGAACGCCCTTTAATTCGGGAGTATCTAATGCGCCCTCAGGCTCTTTACGACTTAAAAATAAGTCTAAGAGATCATTGTCGCTTAAGTCAAATAACTGATCTAGCAAGAATACATCTTCGTTATTTAACTGCTCAGCATAGCGCTTAAAAAATCGCTCAATAATCAAATCATTTTCCAGCAAACCCCTTCTAGCGCTCCAACGTAGCCGAGAAAGGATTTGTGAATCAATCGTCATACTGCCCGACGAACCATCAACTCTTTAATCTTACCAATGGCCTTAGTTGGGTTTAATCCCTTCGGGCATACATCAACACAGTTCATGATGGTATGGCACCGGAATAAACGATATGGATCTTCTAAATTATCAAGGCGCTCGCTCGTTACCTGATCACGACTATCCGCTATAAATCGATAGGCTTGCAACAATCCAGCAGGTCCAACAAATTTATCAGGATTCCACCAAAATGATGGACAAGCAGTCGAGCAAGAAGCACACAAAATACACTCGTACAAACCATTTAATTCATCACGTTCTTCAGGTGATTGTAAACGCTCCTTTTCTGGAGGTGGCGTGTCATTCACCAAATAAGGGCGTATCGAATGATATTGTTTGAAGAAGTTGGTCATGTCAACAATCAAATCACGCACTACAGGCAAGCCAGGCAATGGACGTAAAGTAATCTTGTTTGGCAAAGTGAGCATATTGGTTAAGCACGCTAAGCCATTTTTTCCATTAATATTCATGGCATCTGATCCACAAACACCCTCACGGCAAGAGCGACGGAAAGTCAATGTCTCATCTAACTTCTTCAGCTTCATCAACGCATCTAACAACATTCTCTCACTACCATCTAACTCTAGCTCATAGGACTGCATACGAGGTGCAGCATCTTGATCTGGATCGTAGCGATATACTTCAAAAATTCTTGTTTGACTCATCATTAACCTCTTAGAAAGTACGTACTTTAGGTGGAATAGATTCAGCTGTTAAAGGCTGCAGATTGACTGGCTTGTATTCCATGCGATTATTTTCTTTAAACCACAATGAGTGCTTCATCCAGTTCACATCATCACGATTTGGGCAGTCATCATGTGCATGCGCGCCACGACTTTCTTGTCTAGCCGCAGCTGAATACATCGTTGAGTTAGCAGCCTCAACAATGTTGGCAAGTTCTAGAGCTTCCACCCGTGCAGTATTAAATATCTTGGATTTGTCTTTGAGGTGAATATGCTTCGCTTTTTCAGTCAACTCAGCCATCTTCGCAACACCCTCATCCATGATTTTTTGCGTTCTAAATACACCGCAATGTTTTTGCATCGTATTACGAATTTCATTAGCAACGTCTTGGGTATACTCGCCAGAGCTTGAATTGTCTAAGAGCGCTAATCTTGATAATGAATAATCTGCTGCATCAGCAGGCATTGGTTTATGCTCTTTTTGCTTGAGTGCTGTCGATACGACGTGATTACCTGCCGCACGACCAAACACCAGAAGATCGAGCAAGGAATTAGTGCCTAAACGATTGGCACCATGTACGGAAACACAAGAACATTCACCAACTGCATAAAAACCATTCACAAGGGTATTCGGATCACCATTTTTAGGAGCGACAACCTGACCATGAATATTCGTTGGAATACCACCCATTTGATAATGGATTGTTGGCACTACAGGAATCGGTTCTTTAGTGACGTCCACGTTTGCAAAATTAATACCAATTTCATAAACAGATGGCAAACGCTTATGAATTGTTTCAGCTCCAATGTGTGTCAAATCTAATACTACATGGTCGCCATTTGGACCACAACCACGACCCTCTTTAATCTCTTGATCCATCGCCCTAGACACAAAATCCCGCGGGGCTAAATCTTTCAGTGTAGGAGCATAGCGCTCCATAAAACGCTCACCGTCTTTATTTCTTAAAATACCGCCCTCTCCACGACAGCCCTCAGTCAATAAAACTCCAGCGCCAGCTACTCCAGTTGGGTGGAATTGCCAAAATTCCATATCCTCTAGGGGGATTCCAGCACGGGCTGTCATGCCCATACCGTCACCAGTATTAATAAAGGCATTCGTTGAGGCTTGCCAAATACGACCAGCACCACCGGTGGCAAACATCGTGCACTTTGCCTCTAAAATATGAATATCACCCGTCTCCATCTCCATAGCGGTAACACCAATCACATCGCCTTCTGCATCACGAATTAAATCCAAAGCCATCCATTCGACAAAGAATTGCGTTCTCGCGCGAACGTTTCGTTGATAAAGTGTATGTAACATCGCATGACCAGTTCTGTCAGCCGCCGCACAAGCGCGTTGAACAGCCTTCTCACCATAGTTGGCGGTATGGCCACCAAATGGGCGCTGGTAGATCGTACCGTCCGCATTACGATCAAAGGGCATACCAAAATGCTCAAGTTCATAAACGACTTTAGGTGCTTCACGACACATAAATTCAATCGCGTCCTGATCACCTAGCCAATCCGATCCTTTAATCGTGTCGTAAAAGTGATAGTGCCAATTATCTTCACTCATATTACCCAGTGAAGCACCAATACCACCTTGTGCAGCAACCGTATGTGACCTGGTCGGAAATACTTTCGATAAGACCGCAACGTTTAGACCAGCTTCGGCCAATTGTAAAGATGCGCGCATGCCAGCGCCACCGGCTCCAACAATCACGACATCAAAACGTCGACGTGGAATAGCTGATTTGATAGCTGCCATTTAAACCCTCCAAAGAATTTGAGCTGTGTAGCCAGCACAACCGACTAGCCACAATACAGTAAAAGCTTGCAATGCTAAACGAACACCAGCAGACGCTATGTAATCCATCCAAATATCACGAATACCTACCCAAGCGTGATAGAACAAACTCAAGAGTGCGAGGAAAGTAAGAATCTTCATCAATTGATTGGCGAAGAGGCTCGCCCAACCCTCATAAGAAGCATTGCCAAACAGGAGATAAACCACTAAAAGAACCACGGTAAATATCACCATAATTACGGCAGTAACACGTTGCAGTAACCATTCAGTCAGACCGTAATGGGCTCCGACAACAAGTCGATTGGCACCAATGTTATTTTTTGACATGTGTCGCCCTCAAAATAAATTAAAAAGTTTAGCCGCCAAAATTATAGTGAGAGATAAACTCACAGCTAGGACGGTAATTGCAGACTTCTGGATTTGATCTTTTTCAATACCACGGTGTGTATCAAGCATTAAAAAACGAATTCCTGCACAAAAGTGATGTAAGAAAGCCCAAATCAAAGCCAATATAAAGAGCTTAGCTAGTGGATGACCAACAATCTGAGAGAAGGTAATAAAACTTAATTCAGAACTGATGCTCTTATCAAATAAGTACAAAATAATCGGTAAAGATAAAAACAAGAGTGCCCCGCTAACACGGTGCAATATAGAGACTTTACCCGACCAAGGTAGTTTATAAGAAGTGAGAATTTGACCGTATCCAATATTTTTGAATTCAGGCCGAGCCTTTTTAGGGCTAGCATCAACTGTGTCAGACATGTTGTACCTTTTGCTGTGATTGCACTGTTAAAAAACTATTTTCATTATTAATATTGACAAAATTATATGTAAATTTAACTTACATCCAATTTTATAATATTTAATTTTGTCATATCCTGTGAATTTATGGAATATTGCGTTCTAAAAACTTGAGTTAAATAATCAATTAAGCTTGTTTATGAACTCGCCTAAGATATGATAATCCTTTGTGAGATATTGAGCTGAGCGAAGCTCAATTGTGACATTGGGATTGGTGATTCACTCATGATGTCGAACAAGAATCAATCCCTATTTCCCCTATTAGAGATTGATACAGACACCCTAGCAACGATGTTAAATCGGTCATTAAAAGGCAAATCCATCAGCAAACCATCTAAATTGTCATGTTGAGTTTTCATAATGTTTATCATAGAAGCACAATTTGATAAAAAATATTCTTAATTTTTATCTCTTACCCGTTTTTATCATTTATTTATATTGGAGTTAATCATGTCAAAAGCCCCTCTTCGAGTTGCAGTCACCGGCGCAGCCGGACAAATTGGATATTCCTTATTATTTCGTATCGCTAATGGTGATATGTTAGGAAAAGATCAACCAGTCTTCCTGCAATTATTAGAAATCCCTGATGAAAAAGCACAAAAAGCATTAACTGGGGTCATGATGGAGTTAGACGATTGCGCTTTTCCTTTGTTAGCTGGCATGACAGCACATGGTGATCCAATGACGGCCTTTAAAGATATTGACTTTGCCGTGCTCGTCGGCGCTCGTCCACGTGGTCCAGGCATGGAAAGAAAAGACCTGCTTTCTGCTAATGCCCAAATCTTTACCGCGCAAGGTAAAGCACTCAACGCGGTGGCCAAAAGAACAGTAAAAACATTAGTTGTTGGGAATCCAGCTAATACCAATGCCTATATCGCCATGAAGTCTGCACCAGATCTTCCAGCGAAGAACTTTACCGCAATGTTACGTCTGGATCATAATCGTGCCCTCTCTCAACTCGCCTCTAAATCCAATACAGCCGTAGCAGATATTGAAAAACTGGTTGTGTGGGGAAACCATAGCCCAACGATGTATCCGGACTATCGTTTTGCGACTGTAGGTGGAAAAGCCATCAAAGATTTGATTAATGATGAAGAATGGAATAAGAATGTATTTTTACCGACTGTTGGTAAACGTGGAGCGGCTATTATCGATGCTCGCGGCCTCTCTTCAGCGGCCTCAGCTGCCAACGCAGCCATTGATCATATGCATGACTGGCACCTTGGTACCAACGGTAAATGGGTAACTATGGGCGTACCTTCAGATGGCTCTTATGGCATTCCTGCTGAAGTGATGTACGGTGTTCCCGTTACTTGTGCAAACGGTGAATATACTGTGATTAAAGATTTGGCGATCGACGATTACTCTCGCGAAAGAATGGATTTCACACTCAAGGAGTTATTAGAAGAGCAAGATGGCGTCAAACACCTACTATAAGTGTCGTTAATCCATCCAGCGCAGGCCCTTTTTGACGGTAAGGTTCCTAAAACCTTACCAGTCTGCGATCACTATTGCGGGACTGAAGTCCGTATGAAAAAAGCGATGGCCCTGCAATCTGAAATGGGACCTTGCTTTGACATCACCTTCGATTGTGAAGATGGTGCTCCGGTTGGCTCTGAAGAAGCTCATGCCCACTTGGTGGCTAATTTAATCAACCATCCAAGTAATGCTTTTGATCGGATCGGTGTGCGGGTGCATGATCCCCAAAGCCCCCATTTTGATCAAGATTTGCAAATTCTGATCAAAGCTGCAGGTGATCGTCTGGCTTACATCACCATACCTAAAATAGAATCCGCTCAAGATGTGGGTGCGTTGATTAAAAAAATCAATATCCTAGCCAAACAACATCAAATCTCTCAAGTCATCCCGGTTCATGCACTCATAGAAACTCATGGGGCCTTAGCCGAAGTCTTTGAGATCGCATCTCATGAGCAAATTGAATGCTTAAGTTTCGGTTTGATGGATTTTGTATCGGCTCATTACGGCGCAATTCCTGCCAGTGCAATGAGTTCAGAGCAATTCACACACCCACTGGTGACGAGGGCTATGTTAGAAATATCAGCGGCGTGCCATCGACACGCCAAAACCCCATCCCATAATGTCTGTACCGAAATCAAAGATCTCTCGATCATTGATACCGATTGTCTTACAGCAAAGAATTTTTTTGGCTATACTCGTAAATGGAGTATCCACCCTAACCAGATTCCAGTAATCGTTGCGGCTTTTGCACCCAAACTGGAGCAAGTGGATGAGGCAATACAGATTTTACAAACAGCCATGGATGCATCATGGGGCCCGATTCAGTTCGAAGGTAAGTTGCATGATCGAGCCAGTTATCGTTATTATTGGATGTTAATACAGAGAGCGAAAGCTTCAGGGAGACAATTTATGAACCTTACATCATTAACTTGGTTGAATCATGCTTAAATATATTTTTAACCTAAAACAAGACAGCAAGCCGACGAAACACTTCTTCTCACGATGTTTTATGTTGAGCCTATTTGCCAGCGTTATGACACTGATTCATTTATCAGACGCCAGTGCTCAAAGCTCCAAGAAACCATCCAATACCAACTCAAATACTAATGTTCCAAGCGATGAGAAAAAGTATGACTTACTGAAAAGTGCACAAGAAACGATTTGGACCTGTGAAAATAATATTGTGGTGAAAACCTCCAACATCGGCAATAGTTATTTGCTGCTATTTAATAAAAAACTCTTTACGATGACAGGTATTGAAGCCTTGAACGGAGTCTCCCATTTTACTGATATGGCAAGCAAATTCGACTGGTTCATTATTCCGGGTAAAGCCATGCTGTTCGATAGTAAGGCTGGTCAACGTCTCTTAGACTATTGTCAAACCCCTGAAATGAAAAACATCAAACTACCCGAATCCAACTTAATGAAATAAAAGTTGTTGTGCCGGAGTGTCTGCGGGCATTTCGGCATGCACGACATCTGCCGAACGATTCGAGAATAAAGGTACACCACAGTCTTCACACATTTCTGGGGTAAATAACATGGCATGCTTAAACACATCTCCTACCCCAGCACCATGAAGCGTGTCAGCGATCAATTCAACCGTCGTATTACTTGCACCACCATCCTCGATATCCTCTACAGACACGGACTCACGATCATAAAGTGGCCAAACAACGCCGTAGATAATTTCCGGATGACCTTTGATGGCAAATGAAATCCGAAATTCATCCGTCATTTCCTGGCCAAATGGCGCAACAACACAAGATAACTCAGCTGGCGAAACACCTAATGTAGACTCCAAATAATTAACCGCAGCAATCAAACTCAAAGGCCTCACTTTTTTGTCTGCTTCACGACAATTGGTGAAAAAAGCATCCGGTAAAAGAATCTCATATTCACATCCAGGTAACAATTCTGTTAACACAGATGCCATTGCAGCCTGCCAGCGCTTTAATGCAATATTGCGTTCCACTTTCAATTGCTCTTCTTCTTGCCATACAAAAATTGATTTTCCAGATTGAACGGCTACTGCACAAAGAATAAAACGCGGATCTGCCAATACTGGAATAGTTTCTGGCATACCTTTTAGCTCATAAACAACATCGGCTTGTTCGATCGCCGACTTGGCCATTTTTTCTAACAAAATTCTTGTTTGTGAGTGTGACTGAGGAATTTGATCAATACTGTATAACCAAGGAACTATCGAAAGATTTGCGTGCTGAGCAATGATGAGATCTTTCAAATACTCAACAGTTTCTGCAATCAGCGGTGTACGAATTGGCCCCGATGGAATCGTATATCGAGTTTGGGCAATAATGGGAATTGCCAATAAAAGTACTTCGTACATTTGACCATCATGTTCATATGATACGGATTCTGCTGCCGTCTCAATCGAGTCTGCCAAAATTTCAAAAGCAGGTGTTTGGCTTTTAAAAGTTTGATCTAGTGCCGCTTCCAAAACTGCTTGATGTTGATTTACAAGCAATCGATTTAACCGCTCAAAAATCTTTTTTTCCCAGTAGTTGTCTTCTAACTTACTACCTGATGAAGCAAGTGCTAAGACTTCAGCAACTAACTTTTCAACTTCAGGTGAAGTCCTAGTTTTGGGCGCCAATCGCGTAGTAATGGATTTCATCGACGTTTTAGTAATGGGCATTATGAACGTTGCTTTCTTTGAAAAACGGGCTTCAATGGTAATGACAAGGACTCTATAAATTGATAACCTTCCGCATCAAAGCTTGCAAGCTTTAATGGATCATTGATTTTTTTTTCAATGACAAAACGTGCCATTAGTCCTCTTGCTCGCTTAGCATAAAACGAGATAATCTTAAACTTACCCTCTTTCTCATCCTGAAAAACCGGAGAAATCACTGGATGCCCTAATAAATTCGGTTGTATCACTTTAAAGTACTCATCAGAAGCCAAATTCAGTAAATAGGGTTTTTTATCTTGATCCAGTTCGGCCTTGATTTTTTTAGTGACCTTACTACCCCAAAAAGAATACAAATCCTTACCCATCTTATTGGGCAACTGTGTACCCATCTCTAGACGATATGCCTGCATTAAATCAAGCGGTCGTAGTACCCCATAAAGGCCCGATAAAATGCGTAAATGATTTTGAGCAAATTCAAGTTGCTTGCTGTTCAAAGTACTCGCATTCAAACCCTCATAAACATCGCCATTAAAGGCTAGTAAAGAAGCTTTACTATTTTTTTGGGTAAAGGTCTTCGACCATTGAGCATAGCGTGTTACATTGAGCGCGGCCAATTTATCGGATAAACTCATGAGTTGCGCCACATCTTGCACTGAATACTTTTTTAAAAGCAAAATTAACTGGCTGGAGTCAGCAATGAAATCAGGCAAAGTCGTTGGCAAGGATAAGTCAACATGATCATCAAAATTGAGTGTTTTTGCTGGGGAAAGTAAGGTTAGCATTCTCTTTATGATAATAGATTTAGATGAACCTTATTTATACCAATGTTTTTAAAATTAATCTATAAATTCAAGTTTGGTATTGTTGTCTGCATATCAGTTTACAATTAATTAACATATTTCAAGGAGTTTCTGTGGATTTTGCCTACTCAACTAAAGTTGAAGAATTAAGAAAACGTCTATTAACATTCATGGACGAACATATTTACCCAAATGAACATCGCTTTCATGAGGAAATTGCCTCTAATCGTGCCGCTGGCAATGCTTGGATTCCTACACGATTGATCGAAGAATTAAAGCCTAAAGCACAAGCTGCAGGTTTGTGGAATTTATTTCTTCCAAGATCCCAACGCGCCCCTGAAGGACTCAACAATTTGGAGTACGCACCTCTTTGCGAAATCATGGGACGATCGCATATTGCTCCTGAGGTTTTTAACTGTAATGCGCCAGATACTGGAAACATGGAAACGATCGAGCGTTATGGTTCAGAAGAACAAAAAGATGCCTGGCTTGAGCCCCTGCTCAAAGGAAAAATTCGTTCAGCCTTTCTCATGACTGAACCTGATGTTGCTTCGAGCGACGCCACCAATATCCAGTGTAGTATTCGGCGTGAAGGTGATGAGTATGTTATCAACGGAAACAAATGGTGGTCATCTGGTGCCGGAGATCCACGCTGTGCAATCTATATCGTCATGGGCAAAACTGATCCTGATGCGCCCCGTCACTCGCAGCAATCCATGATTTTGATTCCCGCGAATAGTCCTGGCGTTAAAGTTACACGCTCACTATCGATTTTTGGCTATGACGACGCTCCTCATGGTCATATGCAAGTGATTCTTGATAATGTGCGAGTTCCAGCAAGTAATATTCTGTTAGGTGAAGGTCGTGGGTTTGAAATTGCACAAGGCCGTTTAGGTCCAGGCCGAATTCACCACTGCATGCGATCCATTGGCGTCGCTGAACGAGCACTCGAATCCATGTGTAAACGTCTAAAAGAGCGGGTAGCCTTTGGTAAACCACTTTCGGAACAAGGAGTCTGGCATGAGCGTATAGCTGAGTCAAGGTGCATGATTGATCAAGCCCGTTTATTAACGCTAAAGGCAGCCTATACAATGGATGTCGCGGGCAACAAAGTTGCCAAAGCAGAAATCGCTATGATCAAAGTCATTGCCCCCAATATGGCTGGAAAAATCATCGATTGGGCAATTCAAGCGCATGGCGGAGGTGGTGTTAGTCAAGATTTCGATTTAGCTTATAACTATGCATGGCAACGTATTCTTCGTTTAGCGGATGGCCCTGATGAAGTTCATCGCGCTGCTATTGCAAAAATCGAACTCGGCAAAATGTAATCTGGACTAGAGAACTTTCGTAGTTCTCTAGTATTTGTAACATTCATGTTGTGACTCACTTTGGTTGTGATGATGACGCAGCTCTTATTCACGAAGCATCAACATTGGCCAGATATTCCTCTTGCGGAAGCAATGCGCCCTCATTTCCTCTCGGATGTCGTTGGGCAAGAACATCTTTTAGGTCCAGGTAAACCTCTTCAAGTTGCTTTTTTAGCTCAGCAGGCTCACTCAATGATTTTATGGGGTCCGCCAGGGGTTGGTAAAACTACCCTCGCACGTTTAATGGCAAACGGCTTTAGCTGCCATTTCATCGCTATATCAGCGGTTCTCGCTGGAGTCAAAGAGATTCGTCAGGCAGTCGAAGAGTCTGAACAAGTGCTCCATCAATCGAATCAAAAAACGATTCTTTTTGTCGATGAAATCCATCGATTTAATAAAAGCCAACAAGATGCTCTCCTTCCTTTTGTTGAGTCCGGACTTATTACGTTCATCGGCGCAACTACCGAAAATCCATCGTTTGAGGTCAATTCAGCATTACTATCAAGAGCTCAAACCTATGTATTAAAACCTCTTAATGCCGATCACCTGAGAGCACTTGTTCAGCGTGTTGGATCAACTATTCATAAAACCGTCATCGTTGCAGATGATGCGATGGAACTACTCATCCAATATGCAGATGGTGATGCTCGTCGATTTCTAAACCTCATTGATCAAGCGCTTGCGGGACATCAAGAACAAAACACTATAGAACTAGAAAAAAAGTTCTTAGACGAGCTTTTCAGCCAACAAAGTCGAAGATTTGATAAAGGTGGAGAACATTTTTATGATCAAATTTCTGCACTTCATAAATCGGTGCGTGGATCCCATCCAGACGCGGCACTCTACTGGTTATGTCGTATGCTTGACGGCGGTGCAGACCCATTATATTTAGCCCGAAGAATCATTCGCATGGCCTGGGAAGATATTGGCTTAGCAGATCCTAGAGCGATACAAATTGCCCTAGATGCCACCCAAACGTTTGAGCGATTAGGCTCCCCAGAAGGTGAGTTAGCCCTCGGTCAGGCTGTCATTTATTTAGCCATGGCAGCTAAAAGTAATGCCTCTTATAATGCCTTCAATCAGGCGATGGCCTTTGTAAAACAAGATCAAACTCAAGAAGTCCCTCTGCACCTGCGCAACGCACCTACCAAACTCATGAAAAATTTAGGCTATGGTCATGCTTATCGATATGCACACGATGAGCCTAACGCCTATGCAGCTGGAGAAACTTATTTGCCCGAGGGCATGAAAGAACCTCACTGGTACGCTCCAACAGAGCGCGGGCTAGAAATCCAAATACAAGAAAAAATGGCTTTTTTAAAAAACCTCGACCTTCAAGCCAAGAAAAAAAACTAGATTACCAAAAGCAGCGTAAAGCCCCTGGATTTATCCATGGGGATATAAGCTGTAATACATGAAAAATCATTAGTAACTGTATAAAATTACAGCATGATGAAGTTGCAACAAACTATTTTCTTCGAGTGGCGAAAAACCACCATCGCGGCCGAAAGGTATCGCATGACTTGGAATAAGAGAATGGGCTTGCGACTGTTGTGGAGTGATTCACGATAGAGACATCAATGCCAGCAAGAACATTCTCCGTATCGGACTAGATACGCTAGTAGTAGGAGCCTCGCAGTTAAATCAAGGGAGATTTGCCCCCCCCTGCTTTAGCTATAGGGAGTAATCATTCACAAAAGTCGCAAACTCTTCAGCATCAACTCGTTCAGTCTCTATCTGGTTTTCGGGGGCAGAGGAATCTTCATACCCCAAGGATATCGTACAGACCATCTGCTCATCTGCAGAATAACCTACATGTTGAGCCACAATTTGATGATATTGAATTAAGGCAGCTTGTGGACAGGTATGCAAACCTCGCGCTTGAGCCGCAAGCAAAATATTTTGGATGAACATACCGTAATCTAACCAACTTCCTAGCTCCATCATTCTAGGAATCGTTAGAACCAGCGCGACTGGCGCACCAAAAAAATCAAAGTTTTTCGCATGTTGGTCATGCATTTTTTGACTCTCACCACGAGCAATCCCAACTAAGTGATATAAGTCGAATCCTACTTTACGACGCCTTGATAAAAATGGCTCTACCCAAGTTTTAGGATAGTAGATATATTCTGGTCGGTACTGTGAACTTTGTGCAGGATCATTAAAAACAGCTTTAATCGCCTTGCTCAGACGTACTTTTACATCCCCTTCAATAACATAGACTTTCCAGGGCTGTACATTTGATCCCGAAGGGGCTCTAGCTGCAATGTTTAAAATATCCAAAATGAGTTGGTGATCAACCGACTTAGCTAAAAAGGCTCGAATCGACTTTCTAGACCGAATTACCGCGTCAACAGCAGTTGTGAGATCGTTATTGTCCATCCCTATCCTACTTAGGCAACTACTCTTTCAATCACCAACGCAATACCTTGACCAACCCCAATACACATGGTGCATAACGCAAAGCGACCACCGGTTAGCTCCAGCTCCACTAAGGCGGTTGTGACTAATCTAGCCCCACTCATTCCTAGTGGATGACCGAGTGCAATCGCACCACCATTAGGATTGACGCGGGCATCATCATCAGCCACACCTAGCTCACGAAGGGTTGCAAGACCTTGCGCAGCAAACGCCTCATTCAGTTCAATTACGTCCATCTGATCAATCGTCATCCCTAATTGAGCTAACAGTTTTTTACTCGCCGGCGCTGGTCCAATACCCATAATCCGCGGAGCCACACCCGCTGTGGCCATCCCTAGAATTTTGGCTCGTGGCTTTAAGCCATGTTCCTTTAATGCCGCCTCAGAAGCAATCAACAATGCACAAGCCCCATCATTCACACCAGAAGAGTTTCCGGCTGTAACACTGCCATCAGGGCGCACGATTGGCTTTAAACTCTCCAAAGCCTCAATAGTAGTTGCTCTAGGATGCTCATCTAAATCAATAGCAAATACATCACCTTTTTTGGTGGTGATTTTGACTGGGATAATCTCTTTACCAAGCCGCCCACTCGCTTGCGCTCGTTGCGCTTTTTGCTGGCTGCGAAGGGCAAAAGCATCTTGATCTGCTCGAGAAACATGAAAGTCATCGGCAACGTTTTGTGCAGTTTCAGGCATAGAATCCACGCCATACATTTTTTTCATCAGCGGATTAATAAAACGCCATCCAATGGTTGTGTCGTATACCGTATTCGCTCTTGAAAAAGCGGATTCCGCTTTGGGCATGACAAACGGTGCTCGGCTCATACTTTCTACACCACCAGCGATTCCCATCTGAATCTGTCCAGCAGCAATCGCCCTTGAAACAATACCAATCGCATCCATCCCAGAGCCACACAAGCGATTGACTGTAGATCCTGGAACTTCAACAGGAAGACCTGCCAGCAGTGAGCTCATATGCGCGACATTGCGATTATCTTCACCGGCTTGATTAGCATTGCCATAGACAACTTCATCTAATTTCTGCCAATTGACCTGTGGATTGCGATCAATCAGCGCTTTAATTGGAATAGCACCTAAATCATCCGTGCGGATGACCGATAAAATACCTCCGTAACGACCAATTGGTGTCCGAATCGCGTCACAAATATAAGCAACCTGAGGTGTAGTCATAAAAGAGTCCTATTCATGTTGAGGCAAGGTCGGTCTGCATAAAGCTGCGCCAGTTACCTGTTGAACTTCCTCAAGTGTCATCCCGTTAAATAATTCTTGTATCGTAAAGCCTTGAGGAGTAATGTCAAAAATTCCAAGGTCCGTAAATACGGTTGCAACGCATCTGACCCCAGTCAAAGGATAGGTACATTGTTGAACCAATTTACTCACGCCCTCTTTCGTGAGATGCTCCATCATCACATAGGTTTTTTTAGCGCCAACCGCCAAATCCATCGCGCCCCCTACGGCTGGAATAGCTTGTGCCTCGCCGGTATGCCAACTGGCAAGATCACCCGTTTGAGAGACTTGAAAAGCCCCTAAGACACAGATATCTAAATGACCGCCACGCATCATGGCAAAAGAATCCGCTTGATGAAAAAAGGAGCCCCCCGGTAACATAGTCACCGGTTGTTTACCCGCATTAATCAAATCCCAATCCTCAAGTCCTTTTTCAGGAGCTGGTCCCATTCCTAAAATACCATTCTCAGAATGTAAAAAAATCTCCTTATCTTGAGGCAGATAGTTCGCGACTAAAGTCGGCATACCAATCCCTAGATTTACGTAAGCCCCCTCTGGGATGCATGCCGCAATTTTTTGCGCAATTTCATTTCGGGTAATGGGTTTTAGTGATGATGAACTCATTTAGAAACCTCAACTAAAGCAACATGCTTTACAAAAATACCTGGTGTCACCACAGTTTCAGGATCAAAGCTTCCTACCTCGACCACCTCACTTACTTGAGCAATCGTACATTCAGCCGCCATGGCCATCACCGGCCCAAAGTTTCGTCCTGCTTTTCGGTAAATTAAATTCCCATAACGATCCGCTTTGAGAGCTCGAATCAAAGCAAAATCAGCTGCAAGGGGCGTTTCAAATACAAAGTGCTTGCCATTGATCAGGCGTGTTTCTTTGCCTTGAGCAAGAAGTGTCCCGTAGGCCGTTTGCGTAAAAAAGCCACCCAAACCAGCTCCTTGCGCACGAATACGCTCTGCAAGGTTACCTTGTGGGACAAGCTCTAACTCGATTTTTCCCGCACGATAGAGCGTTTCAAAATGATGGGAATCCGCCATCCGAGGATAAGAACAAATAATTTTTCGCACCCGGCCCGCTTTGAGTAATGCCGCAATACCAGTCTCACCAGCGCCGGCATTATTGGTGATGATGACCAAATCCTTTGCGTCTTGCTCAACGAGACAATCGATTAGATCATGAGGTATGCCAGAACCTCCAAAGCCACCAATCATGATCGTTGCGCCGTCTTTTAGGCCATCAAACGCATCTGACATCTTACCGAGTATTTTATTGATCATTGCGTCTCAATTCCCAACAGGCATTATTCTGCTGGACCAATATGTAATTCCAGCTTTCCTAACTGATCAATATTACCCACTAAAGTGTCACCAGCAACCACTGGGCCGACTCCTTCGGGAGTGCCTGTATAGATTAAATCTCCGGTCGTGAGATGGTAGTACTCAGATAGGTTCGCAATAATCTCCGAAACATTCCAAATCATGTCTTTTAAATCTGCCTTTTGTTTTACAACGCCGTTGACTGAAAGATCAATATTTCCAGAGTTAATTGGCCCACTCACCGACTTCGGAACTAAGGGTGTAATAATTGCTGAGTTTTCAAAAGCTTTGCCGAAATCCCAAGGGCGACCAATTTCTCGACTCTTAATCTGCAAGTCTCTTCGAGTCATATCTAAACCACATGCATAACCGTAAATATAGTCTTGCGCATGTTCTACAGAGACTCGAAAAGCCGGTTTGCTAATGGCAATCACCAGTTCCATTTCATAGTGCAAATTTTGCGTACCCAGTGCATAAGGGATTGTTGCTCCGGTCAACACAAGGGCATTGGCTGGCTTTGTAAAATAAAATGGCGGTTCACGATCTGGATCAAAGCCCATTTCACGAGCGTGCGCAGCATAATTCCTGCCAACACAAAAAATTCTAGATACAGCGTAATGTAAATTCGATCCTTGTACAGGAACGCTTGGGATATTTTCTGGGGTATAAACAAAGTCCATGGGGTCACCTTTCAATTCAATTGATATTCTCTGATTGAGATAATAAACCAAATAGAATTCAAAACGACCAAGAAATGGCAATTACTCTGGCAATACTGCCTTCTCAGGTGTTACGATAGAACGGTCATCCTTGGGCAAAGTCCCCTTATTCACCTCTTGCCCTGAATAATTGGTACTTGATACAGATGATGTCGTTGCAGATCCAGAACTAAAAGCCCTACTAAAGCCATTACTTTCTGTAGTGACTGTTTCTTTAGTCTGATTAACCAACGCGGGTTTTTGAGATTCTGCCGCGGTTTGAACTGGTGTTTCTTTTAAAATAATACTATCGGTTTGAGTGCTGAGGTTCGTTACTTTCCAACCTTGAAAATACGTATCAATTTGCGCTAAATGTTGACCTACAATCGTAAATGGACCAATACCTGAAACCACCTTATTTTGTCCAGGCACAATCTTGACCAATTGTTTTTCGCCCTTACCATCGAGCACACAAACTGCCTGTTCTTCTTTGCTCACAAAAACCACAAAATTTCCAGAAAAATTCGCACGTAACGGTACAAATGCATTCGTATATTGATAGGTCATTTGACAGGGGTCAGTAATAAATAAAGGAGCTTTTTCGACGATTTCTGAGTTATGAGCTTCGTTGATCGCTAATGCGATTTCAGATTCCAATTCAGGATTGGCGACTATTTGATTTTTTGTCTCAGTAACCATACTGACTGATTGCGGCAGATCGGCTGACAAGATACCCCACATGCTATAAGCGAAAAGGGTGGCGATAACGACCCCCGTGCCAATATAACGCCATGATGAATTGGTGATTGGTAAAGGTCTATTTTCATTGCCATAAAAATGATGAATACCTAGTTCCGCTTTAATATATAGAGGGGTGGTTGTAAAGGCAAGCTCATCACTTAATCCTAACAACTTCGCCATTTTTTTGGCTGTCACTAGCTTTTGTGATTCATTATAAAAAGAAGATTGACCACCCTCCTCAATCTCTTGTATTTGAAATTTTGAGCAACATAATTTATGGGCTAATTGTTGCCGAGTAAAACCCTTCTCCTCACGCAACTTTGTGAAATTATCTCCGAGAATGTACGAATCAATAGCCATTTTTCAAGAACACAAATGTATAAACTGATGAAATAAAAATAATTTTGTTAAGATTGATATTAATATTTTATTAAAAAAATATGACAAACAATTACTTGGAGAAACTTTTTAATTATGTCAACGATCTTTTATCTAACACAAATACATATTGAGTTCGGGGCATTATCAAAACTCGCTGCGGAATGCGAGCGGATCGGTATTCAACGTCCATTATTTGTTACAGATATGGGTATTCGTCAAGCCGGAATTCTAGACCAAGCAACGGCATACATTAAGGACTTACCCTACGTCGTCTTTGACCAAACCCCTTCAAACCCGACTGAACAGGCCGCCGTTGCTGCCGCGAAGTTATATGTCGAACACCGGTGCGACGGAATCATTGCGATTGGTGGTGGCTCCTCCATGGACTGCGGTAAAGCAGTGGCAATTCTAGCAACACACCCAGGCACTCTTAAAACGTATGCAACGATTGAAGGTGGGTCCAATAAAATCACGTCAACGGTTGCCCCCATCATCGCAATTCCAACAACGAGCGGTACAGGCAGTGAAGTGGCGCGAGGCGCCATTATGATTTTAGATGATGGTCGAAAAGTGGGTTTTCATTCATGGTTCTTAATGCCTAAATCCGCCATATGTGACCCGCTTCTGACGCTTGGCTTACCGCCAATGCTCACCGCCGCTACCGGAATGGATGCTGTTGCCCATTGCATGGAAACATTTATGGCAGCACCCTTCAATCCGCCAGCCGATGGCATCGCTTTAGATGGCCTTACTAGAGCCTGGGCGAATATCGAAAAAGCCACGCGCAATGGTCAAGATCAAGATGCCCGACTGCAAATGATGTCAGCATCAATGCAAGGGGCAATGGCTTTTCAAAAAGGCCTCGGCTGTGTCCATAGTCTGAGTCATAGTCTAGGTGGAATTAACCCCAAGCTGCATCATGGCACCCTCAATGCCATATTTTTACCAAGCGTGATTGAATTTAATCAAAGTGCAGAATCCGTGATTAAAGAATCCAGAATTTCTAGAATGGCGGCAGCAATGGGCTTATCCAGTGCCAGTGATGTTGCTTTTGCTGTCGTGGAGATGAACCGCCGACTTGGTCTTCCTTCTGGGTTAGAGGCTCTTGGGGTTAAATCTGAGCAATTTAAAAATATTGTCGATGGAGCGATCAAAGATCATTGCCATGCCATGAATCCTCGCCTGGCTTCCAAAGAAGATTATGAAGAAATGTTGACACAATCCATGTCTCACAAATAAGTTAGAATGAATTCATAGTTTTTGAATAAAAAAAAGTTTTATCAAAAAAGTTATCTTTCAGCGCTAACTACTTGCAAAGGCTTTATATGCGTCAACAACCAAAAAGTCGATTAATTGCATTTTTCTTGTTTGCTGTATTGGTGAGTTTTACTTCAACCTTATTCGCCAAAGATGCGAATCTAACAAAAAATTTCATTTCAGGCAAAGTCATCGGTATCGCTGATGGCGATACGGTGACAGTCCTGACTGAGGAACATGAACAATATAAAGTTCGCCTAGCGGGCATTGACTGCCCCGAAAAAGCTCAAGCATTTGGTAATCTCGCCAAAAAAACGCTTAGTAAAAAAGTGTTTTCACAAAATGTCCGCATAGAAAACCGCGGCATAGATCAATATGGACGCACATTGGGTATTGTGATAATGGGCGATATTGATATTAATGAATATATGATCTTACAGGGCGTGGCTTGGCATTACAAAAAATATGCAAACACCCAACCTCAAGAAGAGGCGGATCGCTATAGCAAAGCTGAAGATATCGCTAGAAATAATAAAAAGGGATTATGGATACAAGATAATCCTACTCCACCTTGGCAATTCCGCGCTGAGAAAAAAAATAAACCTACTCAATAAGTTCTTCCTATGCCTATCTATTCTGCAAACCTGTCTATGATGTACCAAGAAGTTGAATTTATTGATCGATTTGCATTGGCAGCAAACGATGGATTTGAAACCGTTGAGTTTTTATTTCCATACACCTATCCAGCTCAAGCCATTGTTGATCAATTAACCAATCATGGCCTAAAGATGCACCTTTTCAATAGCCCTCCAGGTGATTGGCAAGCGGGTGAGCGTGGCCTAGCCATTTTGCCTGATCGCCAAAAAGAATTCGATGATGGCTTAGCCCTAGCGATTGAGTATGCCCAAGCAATGGACTGCCCTAACCTACATGTGATGGCGGGTATTGTCACCCAAGGATTAAGTTCTACCGAAGCTCGTCAGGTTTACCTAAAACGGGTTGAACAAGCAGCTATTGCTTGCGAACCCTACAATATTGATATTTTAATTGAACCAATCAATACTAAATCTATGCCAGGTTATTTTTTAAATTACCAAGCTCAAGCTGCGGAAGTAATCAATCAATTACTCCTTCCTAACGTCAAACTACTGATGGATTTGTTTCACGTTCAAATGATGGAAGGCAATCTAGAAAATCGCTTAATCCAACATTTACCCTTGATTGGGCATATTCAAATTGCAGGAGCTCCTGCACGCCACGAGCCGAATATTGGTGAGATTAATTACGAATACCTTCTCCCACTCATTGATCAAATTGGATACGATGGACTCGTGGGTTGTGAGTACATCCCTTTAAAAGGGACCTCAGAAGGCCTCTTTTGGATGACGACTTCCGAGTAATTACTTCTCGTAACTCGACTGTTGTATGACCTCTTCAATGGTCAAATCTGAAGATCCCATAATTCCAGGCCTAAACTTCGTCGTTAAATCCTTTTGTGGAATTTTATCGATTTGATAATTCTGACAAACTGCTTTACCGTCAATGACATTATAGAGTTTGCAGTCTTGGTCTGTAGCACCTGATACCAGATGCTCGGAGATACCTTTGCCAGTGGTTGCATAACTTGCCCCATTAACAGCCGTAGTCTCAATAAAAGTAGTGGTCGTCACCGTTGTAAATACAGAGCTCGTAATCGGAGCCATGACACAACCCCCAACATTCATCAAGAAAAGAAAACTACCGATAGATAAAGGACGCATGCGTGTATGTTGCCATAACTTGGTCGCTATAGGGGCAATCACCTTCAGGAATTAATTTAAAATCTTATATCCTCTTCCAGCCAAACAACGTCGAATGACGTTTTCTTTTTCAGCATTACCTGAATAAGCGCCTGTTGCACCTCCAATCACACCTCCAACACCAGCGGACTGCGCAATATTAGTACTATTACCTCCACCAACGAGACCGATTAAAGCGCCCACAGCAACTCCAGCGGCCGCCTTTTTGGCTGCATCTTTACCAGCACCTTGCGCTTGAGTCGATAAGTCTTGACATTCTGCCAAATCTTGCTGATATTGATTCTCGTCAATGTTTTTCTTATCCACAATCGGCGTAAATTGAGAACCCATATTCGAGCAAGATACCAATATCACCGCTGATAACAGACTCACACCAATTTTTTCGTAACGCATCATTTTCTCCAATCTTGTTCAATAAGCTTTACTATACAAGCCTATTCTTTCTATTTTAAAAGATTTTTAATTTTTCATGAAACCTCAGAAAGTCATTTGTGCTCAGTGTGGCAACCCTCGCCTGATGATGTTGAATGAGTGCCCTTTTTGTGGTGATACGAAAACCCTTGATACCACCTCCTCACCAAAATCGACCTATGTCATCAACCTAGAAGTCAATATGCCGACCGTAGAAGATGCAATGGATCGCTTTCAAGATCATCTGGATTTGATCAAGGGGAAAAGTATTCGTATGGTGAAGGTCATTCATGGACATGGCTCTACCGGCAGTGGCGGAAAAATTCGTCATGCCTTTCGACAAGCGATGGATTATGGGTTATGGGGCGAGTCCATCATTGAGGTCTACTACGGGGAAGTTCTCGCCCCCCATCATCTTGAATTAAACAACCTGGTGGAAAGATACCCATCTCTAAAACAAAGTATCACGAGAGATATGCAAGGCAACCCCGGAATTACCTTACTCATCATCGATAAAAATTATTAGACCTTTTGGTGCAATACTCAATCATCATATTGCGAGGTAAAGCTTTCATCACGTTCATCTGAAAAAATCCGCAGATGGCGACTCGCTTGAGTAAAAAACTGCTCAATTTGTAAATCCGTTTTAACCGGCGCGATGAGGCGATGATCGGATAATTGTTGGCGCCAAAGTCGAGAACCACCTAGGCCATGGGCTAGTCCTAAGACATGCCGTGTGATACCCGCTAAATAAAAACGCTCGGTCTGATCACCACCCAACTGATGCAACCATGATTGCGAATATCGAATGATACCCTCTTGGATTTCCAACCAAGTCTGATCATTCAGAAAATAACCATTTTCTTGACCCTGCGAATCGATCATGCGATCCCAGGCTAAAAGCATCGCAGGGGTATGGTATGCAGCTCGACCAATCATGAAACCATCAAAATCATTCCAATGCTGTTGGATCATTTGATTGGTCTCTAACCCCCCATTGAGAAGCACCTTCACCTGCGGAAAATGCTTTTGTAAATCAGTTCTTAGACGTTTTGCAATGTCATATCGCAGGAGTGGGATCATCCGATTTTCTTTAGGAGATAACCCTTTCAATACAG
Organism: uncultured beta proteobacterium; assembly: GCA_903875135.1. Taxonomy (GTDB): domain Bacteria; phylum Pseudomonadota; class Gammaproteobacteria; order Burkholderiales; family Burkholderiaceae; genus Polynucleobacter. The sequence goes on from CAIQUZ010000109.1 coordinate 171,098, forward strand.
CATTGCGCGCATGAATCGTGACTTGTGACGCTCCAGCCTGCGCAACTGCGCACATAAAATCTAAGGCAAACTGATAATCCACAGGATGATCAGGATTCATCTCATTCAAACCTAATCGATGTTTTACCGAGACTGGAATCGATACGGCATCTTTCATCGCCTTCACACAATCTGCCACTAAATCTGGCTCAGCCATTAAACAAGCACCAAAGGAACCTTTTTGGACTCGCTCTGAAGGACATCCACAATTCAAATCAATCTGATCATAGCCCCATTCTTGACCTCTTTTTGCCGCTTTCGCTAAATCGCTTGGCTCGCTACCACCAAGCTGCAAAATCACATAATGTTCATCTCGGTCAAAATCTAAATGACGATGTGCATCTCCATAAAGGATGGCTCCTGTATTAATCATCTCAGAATATAGCTTTGCTTTTTTGCTCAGCAATCGATGAAATGATCGACAATGCCGATCTGTCAGATCCATCATCGGTGCAACGGCTAATATTTTGTCATTGATATTCACATTAACCATATACTTTTTCTGGCATTCATCTTTCAGCGTTTTTTATTCATTAATGTTCATCAAACCATCGACGACTTATCCTACAAATGAAAAAGGCGCACATGTCAATGTGCACCTTGTCGATTAAATAAAGCAAATTAGGCGATTACTGGGTTATCCGACGTTTGTCCAATCGCCGCATTGACCCGTGGGATCACCTCTTTTGCCATTAGCTCCATGGAGCGTTTTGCTAGCATGGGATCTTTCCAGTCATGACAGGCATACAACAAATTACCAAAGTCGCCAACCTCTTCTCTAAATGACAGTAACTGATCTACTACAGAATCAACCGTTCCAGCTAACACTAATCGATTCGTCACAAACTCAGGAGTCACTTCCGCGTCAGGCATATTAGGATCAACTTTAAACAAGTTACCACGTCCACCATTGAGAAGCTTTGTACTCAGTGATTTAAAGTAGGCATGATATGGACCATTTTCACCGCGACCATAGCGCTGTGCTGTAGCCTCATCATCTGCCACAAAAATACTCTTTGCGACACGCCATTCACTAGCATGTGGCACCGCATTGACGGCTTCCCGTCCTTCAGCATATTTGGGCCAATGCGTCTTAACCCACTCAGGCATTAAAAAGTTGGCCGAAATCGGTTGCCAACCGCGCTTGGCCATCTCCGTCACACCTTTAGAAAATGGTGCAACCGCAGTTCCTACGATGAGTGGATGAGGTTGTTGAAAGGGCTTCATAATATAACCCTGACCAATATCGGCAATCATTGTATTTTGAGTAGAGATTTTCCAAAACTCGCCCTCAATGTTATAGGGTGCTTCCCCTTCCCATATCTTCAGGATGGTATTGATGCTCTCGACAAACATCGCATTGCGATCACTTTTTAAATTACCAAATACTTCTGCATCCGACATCAATCCACCTGGACTAATGCCCATGATGAAGCGACCTTCCAACATATGATCCAACATCGCCGCTTGAGCCGCGATCGCAGCTGGATGAGAGTTAGGTAAATTAATCGTTCCGGTTCCCAACTTAATTCGCTTGGTGTGATAAACCAAGCTCGATAAAAACATCATCGAGTTGGTAATGGTTTCAGCGGCATCGGTTACATGTTCGCCAACATAGGCCTCACTAAAACCCAATTGATCAGCCAAGATCACGGCCTCACGGTCCTCATTAAAGGTTTCAGTTAAGTTTCTGCCAGGAGGATGAATTGGCATCATAAAGGTACTAAGTTTCATAGCAGGTCCACTCGAAATTGGTGACGAAAGATTAAAGATAAATAATTATAAACAAAAGTAATCAGTTGATCATTTATAAGTCTCAAAAGATACTCTCTCAATAGGTAGTTACCCTAAATGAAGTATTTTAAATTAAGAATAATGACGATAAAATGAATAATATATGTTTATATTAACTCAATAAAATCAATAATTTAATCTAATTTTATTAACTCAGGAACAACTGTTTTAGCGCCGGCTAAATACATGGTGATCGTATGTTCAATAATTGTGTCAATATCCATTTCAAGCGGCATGTTGAAAATCCACTTCCTTTGACCTAAATAAAATATCCTGGAATTAATTCCCCAGGCTAATTCCACTTCACTCGTTTTAATCGGGATTTCTTCTGGAGGGGGTAATCCGAGATCAGCCCGGACCTCGATAGCAATTTGCTCTAAGATCCTGCTCCTAAGGAATTTTAAATATCGGGTATTGATGTCCTCGCCCTTTAGGCCTGAAAACATAAAAATACGAACCCAGTCATACGTTAAAGAAATGCGCGAGTAATCTTTATATAATCGAACTAATCGATCTTGCAATGGCACACCACGATCAGCAATAATCGTTTCCCAATAGGGATTCCATCGACCAACATAGACCTCTTGATAGACCCGCTCAATTAATGCTGCTTTATTGGGGAAATAACGAAAGATCAAAGATTGAGTGACGCCTAAACGTCGCGCAAGTTCACGGGTATCACCATCAAATCCGACCTCGGCAAAAAAGGTGACCGCCGCCGCGGCGATCTCTCGATCACGATCCTCGCGTTTTAAACGTTTGCGTGGTTGAGGTTCAATGACAGAAGTTGCTATTGGATCAGGCATATTATATTTTTAACTCCATAGCCTACATTCTAACTGATCACGTAATCATTAATAAACACTTGTTTTATAGTGATTTACCCTTGAATCAGCTCAATTTTACGTGAGATAGCAGATCGCATGATCGCCTCTAAAGCCCCAACATTAGCGAGCATTTCTTCATGCGAAACAGGATATGGCGCTACTTTTCGAATCCCTTTAGCAAACGCTTCTAAATTATTTCTGACCGCTGGCGCGGGAGGCATGAAGTGGGTCGTTCTTTCCTGATCGCGGAGTTGCGTCGTGATATTCCAGCCCGTGGGATTCTCAGGATGCGTATTGTCACGAATTTCCATCCACCCCTTCGATCCGTAGACACAAAAGCGCCCCTCAAACGGCGTCGCTAATATAGCACTAATCAAGGCATTTTCACCCCCAGGGAAAGCCAACATAATGCCCAGCGTATCACCATTTTCAAAGTTACTTCCAAGCGTTGCCAGTCTGGCCCAAACCGACTCAGCAGGCCCCAGTATGGCAATGGCTAAATCGACTAAATGAATGCCAGTTCCTGTCAAAGGACCACAAGGGGCATACTGATTCGATAAACGCCAATTATCTGGTGGTAAAGCAAAGAATTTATCTTGCGAAAAATTAGCCTCTATTTGCAAGACGGTCCCTAAAGTCCCTTTTGTAATTTCTTCGCGCATAGCAATGACGGCCGGTTCAAATCGTCTCTCATGCCCAATACCTAATTGCACTCCAGACGCCTTGCAAGCAGCAATCGCCGCCTGTGCATCGTCAAATGTCAAACATAATGGTTTTTCGCAAAATACATGTTTACCAGCCTTCGCCGCAGCTTGTATCTGTTTTGCATGGAATTGGTGAGGAGTACATAAAATAATGGCCTCCACCTCAGAGTTTGCAATCGCATCTTCAAATTGATGGGCAAATTGAAAGCGGATCGGATGAGACCCACTTTTGGCACTCTCAATCACCTTGGGGTCATTTTCCACAACTAAAACGACATCAAGCAAGGAACTTGCTTCAAGGGTGGCGGTAATAATCTTACCCCACCAACCATAACCAATTACAGCAACTTTGACTGGCGTTGTCATCTATTTTTCCTAACAGTTAATTAGTGACGGGACATAAACTTTGCTACAAGGGCAGTAAATTCTGGGGCACACTCTAGATTCGCAATATGCGCTCCCGGCAACTCTTCATATTCACTATTTTTAATCACACTTCGTAAATTACTGATCTCAGCTGCTGGTGCTCCGCCATCAAACTGGCCACCAATAAGCAAGACTGGACAAGTTACCTTGCCAATGTAAGGACGTAAATCGTAGTCCTTGACGGCATGTCCACATGCCATGTAACCATCGGGCTCGTTTGCCCCAATCATGACTCGCAAGGAGAGATCAATATCCGGATTCAATTTACGAAAGCCTTCCGTTAACCAACGATCAGCTGTGCCATCAACAATTCCTGAAATACCATTGGCTTTGACCGTTGCAATACGGCTTTCCCACATGGCGAAGGTTTCCGGCGTTTGATAAGGCCTAAAACACGCAGAGGCCAATGCTTTAACTTTTTGTGGATAGTGAGCAGCAAAATAAAGACCTAACATCGCCCCCAATGACAACCCAACCCAATAAACGGTCTGAATGTTGAGAGTGTCTAATAGTTCATTCACATCATCTGCCAAATCTTGAGAAGTCGCAAAGTCCCCCAGAGAGGAAGTACCTCCATGACCGCGATAGTTATATCTCAATACCTGAAAATGCTTCTTCCATTCCTCGATCTGAGGATTCCACATGGTGTAGTTAGCTCCTAAAGAATTGGCAACCAACAGGACTGGCGCCCCTAACTTTCCTTCTAAAACGTATGCTGTTTTCGTCATTACTGTCTCACTTTATGAAAAATTGACCCACCCATCCAAAACTCTTAATAGAGATCGTTCGATCACTTTAATCTACGTTTTTCAATTTGACAAGTGCTGTTATTTTGCTGAAATAAAAATTTCATGAAAATGGGGTTTACCCTAAATCTCATTTTAATAAAATTTAATTCCTTTATTTACAATATTTTATAAATTTTAATTAAAGTAATTTATCGAAAAATCACAGATTGACATCTAATGATCAAGCGATTACTATCTTAAAAATAACGGAACTTATCATGACCAACCTCCCTAGCTCCAACGATACACCCGAACAAGCTCCCGACTTCGATCCTCGCGATTTTCGAAATGCATTAGGTCATTTTGGAACTGGCGTTACTGTCATCACCACCGTCGATAGCAACCAACAATGTTATGGGGTTACGGTTAGTTCTTTTAACTCTGTTTCCTTAAACCCACCCCTCGTACTCTGGTCACAAGTCAGAGGTGCTCCAAGCCATCAAGCCTTCTTGAATTCAGAACATTTTGTAGTCAATATTCTTTCCGAACAACAAAAAGAGGTCTCGAATACATTCGCACGACCAAGTGAAGATAAATTTAAAGATATCGCGCATCATCTGTGCCCGCAAGGCATACCAGTGCTCGATGGCACTTTAGGCCACTTCATTTGTAAAAAAGAACGTGAAATTGATGGTGGTGACCACGTAATATTTATCGGGCGTGTCATGAGTTACTCTTACAATACTTCTGAAGATACTGCCCCACTGTTCTTTTGGAAGGGTAAGTATCACGCAGCAACAGACCATACTTCATAATTATCATTAAAGGAAACATGATGTCAAACCTTACACTTGATCAAGCTTTAATCATCGCTCAGACAGCCCTTAAAAAGGGTCGTGAAATGAAATTTCATCCATTAACCGTGGTGGTTTTGGATGCTGGTGGACATATGAAAGCGCTCCTGCGTGAGGATCATTGCAGTATTTTGCGGGAAGATATTGCCCGCGGAAAAGCTTGGGGTGTATTAGGAATGGGCTTTGGTGGTCGTGAACTGGCACGCCGCGTCGATAAGGTTCCTGCTTTTTTTACTGCACTGAACGCGATGTCTGAAGGAAAAATGGTCCCCGTCGCTGGTGGAGTTTTAATCCGTGATGCGAATAACCATATTATTGGCTCGGTTGGAGTCACTGGCGATACTTCCGATAACGATGAAATCTGCGCTGTCGCTGGAATTAAAGCCACTAACCTCACCCCCGATACTGGCGATCAATAATCAAGGGTTTTCTGACATCATCAAAACACAAATCCGCTCTCGCGGATTTTTTTTGCATTTTTTAAACTAATTGATTAAGGCAAGGCGCTCAACTGTCAGTGGTAAGTTTCTAGCGCGAAGACCTAAAGCCTGCTCTAAAGCATTTGCTATGGCCGCTGCAGTCGGCCCCGCAGCCGCCTCACCACCACCTAAACTTGGCGCGCCCGGCTGATTAAGTAACTTAACATCAACCTTCGGTACTTCGTCAAAGTTCAATATCGGGTAGGTGTCCCACGTATTTGTTATAACTCCTTCTTTATTCCAATTCACCATTTCTTTTAAAGTCCAGCTAATCGACTGAATAATCCCACCTTCAATCTGATTGATCAGACCATCAGGGTTAATGATTTCTCCTGCATCACAAACTGCCCACACCTGATCGATATAAATCTTTTCCTCAGCCCGTAATTGAACCATGACGCCACAATATGCGCCTGTATTTTTATAACGGGCAAATCCCATTCCCATACCACTTCCCTCTGGCAGAGAATGACGATCTGACCAATTCGCCAATTTGGCTAACTCGTCCAATAATTGGATGGAACGCTGATCGCTAAGATGTTGTTTGCGGAAATCAAGGCTGTCTACCCCAAGTTCATTGGCAACTTCATCCATAAATGACTCCATACCAAAAATATTCAGATAAGCCCCTAAACCACGCAGTGCCGATGTTCTCAGTGGCGCTTGAGGAATCATGTGATGCCTGAGTTGCTGATGAGCTACGTCATATAAGGTAATGGCGTTACGTAGTCCACCACCCTGTGGCAATGGATTATCTTTGGTTTCATCAATCGGATGCGCATGATCAATCATCCAAGCCCCCAATAAATTGAGCTTTCCTGCCCAACCAGGTCGGTGAATATGCGTCGGTGACCAGACCTCTGTATGCCAGTTCACGATTTGACCTTGTTCATTGAGACCCGCTTCAAATTCCACCACCCCAGGAGCGCCAAAAGGCGTTGCTGTCAATTCCTCTTCTCGACTCCACTGCACCCGTATCGGCAAACCCGTCGTCTTGGCAATGAACGCGGCATCAAAAGCCACATCATCCGCACTATTATGTCCGTAACATCCAGCACCATGCAAATGAACAACTTTGACGGAACTTACTTCTTGACGCAGACCAACAGCTATTTGATTTTTGAGAAGATGCGAACCTTGCGTATGTGACCATACCGTCAGCACGCCATCCTTTTCTTGTGCAATTGCACAAGCAGGCCCAATCGATGCATGCGCGAGAAATGGACGTGAATAACGTGCCTTAACTGTTTTAACCACGGATTGTAAAGTGCCATTTTCATAAGCAATTTCATCATTAAACTGTTGTGCCATGATCATGGGTTCAGTTTCAGTTTGGGCTTGAACGTAGCTTGGCGTATTCCATGTCACCAAGGTGTAAGCTTTCTCCTGAGCTTGAACCAATAACGCTTCATTGCTTCCCACAATGGCTAAAAAACTACCGCTATGAACGATGCGATCAACTCCGGCTAACTGGCTTATTTTTTCGATGTCAACTGAGGCAATCGTCGACTGAACATGAGAGGCTCGAATCATTCTCGCATGATACAAATTCGGCAAACTAAAATCATGAATGAAAGCCGCGCCCGATAATTTCGCCAGCAAATCTTCGCGGGGAATATCTCGTCCAACCCATTTCAAATTCGCTTGCTTTTTGGTAGCGAAAATATGTGCACTAACCTCAATAGCAAGGTCAAGGTTCATCTGAGGAGCAAGCTGAACATAACTGGTCTGCTGAGGTGACTCTGGACTCGTAAAAATACCTTTTTCGATTGTCACTGACTCTACAGACACATTCATCTGACGAGCCGCCGCCTCTAAAAATAAGGTACGACCAAAACCTAAGGCCACTTTAAGAGCTGTGCCACCATTTTCAATCGATAAACTGCCAGCGGTATACCACTCATCAGGTGAATCTTGAGTATCGCCAGCAATCCAATGGATTTGCTCAAGATCGATCCCCAGCTCATCAGCAGCAATTTGTTGCAGCGCTGTCTGTATCCCTTGACCTAACTCAACCTTACCAGAACATACCGTGATCTTTGGTAGGTGATGAAAATTCAACCACTGTGATAACAGCGGATTTGAAACAATATTGGGCGGAAGAGTGATTTGACTCATGCTGCCCTCTTTTCATTTAACTGTTCAATGACCGCATCAATCGCTCGTAAAATCCGAACATGTGTGCCACAACGACATAAGTGTCGATTGAGCGCCTCCATCAATTGCGCCTTACTCGGATGAGTCGTCTTTTGAAGTAAAGCAGTGACGCTCATCAAAATACCGTTTATACAATATCCACACTGCGCAGCTTGCTCTTGAATAAAAGCACTTTGCACCATTTGACCAATAGGGTCAAGAGCAAGTCCCTCTGGCGTCAAAATATCTTTATTGGCGGCAGCCCAAAGTTGCATATCGCAAGACTGCACCGCTTGACCATCAACAATCACAGTACAGGCACCACAGTTGCCAGAACCACATCCAAAGCGAGTTCCTTTGTGATCTAAATCATTACGAATGACATAGAGTAAGGGCGTATTATCTGGAGCATTGACAGTTTGCTCCAGACCGTTAAGGCGAATTTGAGTAGTATTCATAGATCAATTATTGACAATTTGTTTTTATAAACCATGCAGGCACTGAGGTTCCATCAACGTCACCAAGTCCTGCCGCAGAAGTTTTATCGAGCTCTTTGAGGGCTGCAACGGTAACAGGTAAGTCCCAACCACCCTCTTGTGCCTCTTCGATCATCGTGCGTAAATCTTTACGAATATTATCGAGAGTAAACGCCGCCGCTGGTTGAGGCTCACCTTTCAGAGTAGAAATCAATGCGGGAGTTCGTCCTTTCATCATATTCGGCGCGCCAGAGGTATCTGACAAAATATCGATTAGACGCTCCGGAGAAATCTTCAGTTTTGCAGATAAAGATAAAGCTTCACTGAAGGACTGCCAAAAAACTAGCAAGGGTAAATTAACGGTGAGCTTTAACATGGCTCCTGAACCACTTGGACCAACGTGCTCTACACGACGACAGAGCTGCTCGAGTATTGGACGTGCTTTTTCAACATCAGCATCTTCGCCTCCCACCAAGCCAAGTAATTTTCCATCTCTTGCAGGCCCAACAGTTCCCCCAACCGGACAATCCACAATGCCAGCGCCGTGCTCTTGAATCTCCTGAGCAAGTGCCACCGAAGTTTTGGGACGAACCGTACTCATCTCAATAAATAATTTACCTTTAATATCAGAAGACAGAACGCCGTTAGGTCCGCGATAGCAGGCATCAATGGCACTTGCATCCGTTAAGATTGAAATCACCATCTCAGAGTGATTGACGAGTTCAGCTGGTGTTTTTGCAACAACCGCCCCTTTTTGTGCCAGAGGAACTGTCTTTTCAACCGATCTGTTCCAAATGGCTACTTCATGACCACATGCCATCAAACGCTCAACAATCGCGCTCCCCATTTTCCCAGTTCCAAGTAAGCCGACTTTCATTGCAATCTCCTGATAAATGATTTGAATTTCAACTTATTATAAATAAGCAAAAGAAAGTTTTTCATGTAATGATCAAATAATCAATAAAAAGTAAAGATTAGTTCCTAAAATTTGTTTTTATAAAAAGTTAATTGTTTTTAAATTGAGATTTATCAAGACGTGCGAAAAATGAAGTCTAAGTAATAACCCTGATATTTTATATAGGGAGATTCCATTAATCTCACAGATGTTGTTATTTTTTTGAATTGATGTGCAAAAAGTATTGAGAAGTTGGCTTATTGATCAATCAATCATTTAAGATATGCGTAGTTTTTAAATAAAACAGGGAGACATAATGAGTATCGATCGCCGTTCTTTCATCCAAGGATCTGCTGCTGCAGGTCTAGGACTAGCAGTTCCAAGTATCTTCGCACAAAGCAATGAGCCGGTTCGCATCGGTCTTCTCACGGTTAAAACAGGCCCTCTCGCCTCTGGTGGTATCGATATGGAATTGGGCTTAAAACAGTGGCTTGCTGAAAACGGTAACATGTTGGGTGGACGCAAAGTCGAACTCACTGTGGCCGATACTGGCGGTGTTCCTGCCAATACCAAAACAAAAATCTCCGAACTCAATGAGCGTAATAAAGTCCACGTGATTATGGGACCTTTAGCCGCCTTCGAAGCGTTAGCAGTCGATGACTATATTCGCGACCATAAAATCCCAACTCTATCTGTCGCTGCTGCTGAAGATATGACACAACGAAAAGCGAATCCTTGGTTTGTAAGAGCAACTTCTACTTCGTCACAAAGTGCTCACCCAATGGCTGACTACTGTGCCAATATTAAAAAATATAAACGGATGGTAATTGCTGCTGATGATATTGCTTACGGTCACGAAATGGCAGCTGGTTTTCAAAGAGTATTTGAAGAAAACGGCGGAAAAATTGTCCAACGTTTATTTGCACCTCTCACAGTACCTGACTATGGTAGTTACTTAGCGCAATTAAAAACCAATGCCGATGCCATCTTTTTATGCTTTGCAGGTTCAAATGGCTTCCGCTTTATTCGTCAAATGAATGAGTATGGTCTGAAAGGTAAGATTGCGATCGTTGGCGGAATGACCGCCCTTGATGAAGCAGTGCTTAAAAATATGGGTGATGAAGCCCTTGGCATCGAAACTGCCTGCTGGTACTCTGCTGAACTCAACAACCCAATCAATAACAAGTTCGCACCTGCCTTCCGTAAAGCGCAAGGTTATGATCCTGGTTTTTATGCTGCCGCTACCTATGTTAATGCTGCCGTATTAGACGTTGCCATCAAGTCGATTAATGGTAATGCTGGTAATAAAGATGCATTAATGGCCGCTCTCAAGAAGACAAACGTACCAACCGCTAGAGGTCCTGTAACGTTTGATAGTTACGGCAACGTTGTTGGTGACGTTTACATCCGCAAAGTCGAAAGAAAAGATGGCCGCCTCGTGAATGTGGTTACTAAAACCTACACGAATGTGAGTCAATTTTGGAAGTATGATCCTAAGGCATTCTTAGCTAACCCTGTGTATTCAAAAGAGTGGCCACCAGCTAAAAACTTAGAATCGTAATCGTTTAAGAAAAGTTATTTTATGCAATTTTGGGTCATTCAAACCCTGAATAGTCTTGCACTCGGGGGACTCCTGTTTATGTTGTCCTCCGGCTTTGCACTGATTTTTGGTCTCATGCGGATTGCCAATCTAACCCATGGCTCGCTCTTTATGATTGGCGCCTACTTGGCTGCCACGATGTTAAAAGCAGGTTATAACTTAGTTGTTGCAGGTATCGTGGCAATGATTGTTGTGGGAATTCTTGGCGGTCTAATTGAACGCTTTATTTTGCGCGCTTTATCGGGAAACTCGCAAGGGCAAGTTCTGGCAACCCTAGGACTGTCGTTTATTGCGGCTGACGGATGTCTAATGATCTGGGGTGGTGATCCCATTCCTATCAATGCCCCTGAAATGTTACGTGCCCCCCTTGAAATGTTTGGCTTTAGTTTTCCTACCTATCGTTTAGTTGTTTTAGGTATCGCATTCATCACTGGCCTTTTTCTCTATTTACTCATGGAGAGAACTCGCTTAGGAGCAATGATTCGTGCGGGTGTAGATGATATGCAAATGGCTCGCGCGGTGGGTATTCCTGCATCGATGCTATTTACTGTCGTTTTTAGCCTTGGTGCATTGTTAGCGGGTTTAGGTGGAACAGTTGGCGGCCCAATGCTTAATGCCTATCCAGGCCTTGACGGTGATATGCTGCCTTTGGCATTAATTGTCGTGATTTTAGGCGGTGTAGGGAGTTTAATAGGTACCTTTGTAGCCAGCTTTATTATTGGGTTTATTTATACTTTTGGTATTGCTTTAGTGCCTGACCTAGCTTATGTGATCTTATTCTTACCGATGGTGCTGGTGATCGCCTTTCGACCATCGGGGCTTTTTGGAACCATGCGCGCATGAGTATAAAAAACTATCTACCGTATTTATTCCTCACCGTAGCCCTCACTCTATTACCCTTATTCTTTGGTGAGTATTACGTGAATTTAGGTAGCCAAATTATGATTGCCGCTATTTTTGCGGCAAGCCTCAACTTGCTTGTAGGTTACGGCGGCCTTACTTCTTTAGGTCATGCCACCTATTTAGGACTTTCCGCTTACACATCGGCATGGCTCTATCAAAATTACGGGATGAATCACGCTCTCTCCGCCCCCATTGCGATTATTTTTACGACCTTCGTCGGCGCTATTTTTGGCTGGATTTCTCTTCGCGCTTCAGGTCTTAGTTTTTTGATGCTCACACTAGCACTCTCACAAATCATCTGGGGGATTGGCTATCGTTGGGTTGGACTAACGAATGGTGATAACGGCATTTCTGGCCTTACCAGGCCTTCACCGTTTGGATTTGATTTAGAAGACTCAACCAACTTTTATTGGTTCTGTTTAATCATTACTGTGGTCTCTTTATTTTTTATTGCACTTGTCGTGAACTCTCCTTTTGGTGCAAGTCTGCGTGGTACACGTGACCAAGAAAAAAGAATGAGTGCTTTAGGTTTTAATGTTTGGGGTATCCGCTGGGCGACCTTTGTTATGGCGAGCTTCTTTGGTGCTATCTCTGGTCTTCTATACATCTACCTCAATAAATATATTCACCCTAGTGTCATGTCAATTACCTCTTCCGCTGAGGCCTTACTCTGCGTCATTGCTGGTGGCGCGGGAACATTAGCTGGACCAGTCATCGGCTCAATTTTGATTGTTCTTCTAAAAAATTATGTCTCTGGTTTTGTCGAGCGCTGGAATATGCTGCTCGGATTTATTTTTGTATTTATTGTGATCTTTATGCCAGCTGGATTAGTCCCCGGATTTGATCAAATCAAGAAACGTTGGTTTGGAGGTAAATCATGAGCTATGTCTTAGAAGTAAAAGACCTCATTAAAAGTTTCGGTGGCGTGGCTGTTACACAAAGCGTTTGTCTTCAAGTAGCACCAGGTGAGAGACGGCTCATTATTGGACCCAATGGTGCTGGTAAAACCACACTGTTCGCGCAAATCACCGGCGATCTTAAACCGGATTCGGGATCTGTCGAAATCTTCGGTAAAAACGTGATTGGTAAGCCCGTTCAAGCTAGAGCACATATGGGTATGAGTCGTACTTATCAAATCATTACCCTATTCTCAAAAGATACATTAGCCCATAACGTCGTGCTTTCTCTTCTAGGTACTAGCCCACGTAAAAATAATGTCTTTTCACCATTAAAGAATACCGATGAACTGTATGAGCAAGCGATTAGCTTACTCGATAGCGTGGGTTTAAAAGATCAAGCCTATCGAAAAGTATCAGAAATTTCTTATGGTGAACAACGGCGTGTAGAAATTGCTTTAGCACTTGCACAAAAGCCTGAACTCCTTTTACTCGATGAGCCCCTAGCGGGACTCTCTGTAGATGAACGCGTCATGGTTGCAGACTTAATTAATAACATTTCAAAAGAAGTTGCGATCGTCATGATTGAGCATGATATGGAAATGGCTCTGGCCTTCGCTGAAAAAATATTAGTTCTGCAATACGGAAAAGTCATCGTTGATGGCGATCGGGATTCGGTCGTCAATGATCCTAAAACACAGGAGGTCTATCTTGGCCACTAATGCTTTAGAGATCAAAGGAATTAATTCCTATTATGGCGATAGTCATGTCTTACATGATGTGACTCTGACACTCAAGAAATCTTCCCTACTCGCATTACTAGGTAGAAATGGTGCTGGTAAAACAACGACGATGATGACCATTGCTGGACTGGTTACCGCAAAAACAGGAGATATTGAGTTCTTTGGGCAAAATATGGCGCGCCAAAAACCAGAATACATTGCTAAAGCGGGTATCCGTCTAGTCCCTCAAGGACGTCGCATTTTTCCAAGTCTTTCCGTCGAAGAAAATTTAAAAGTAGCTGCACAAAATCGTCCAATTCAAAATCCTTGGAATATGTCTCGTGTCTATGACCTTTTTCCACAATTAAGAGACCGCTTTAAACAACGCGCGGGAACCCTCTCTGGCGGTGAACAACAAATGTTAGCCATTGGCCGTGCGCTCATGGGTAATCCAGATGTTCTCTTGTTAGATGAGCCTTCAGAGGGCTTAGCACCACTGATTGTCGCGGAAGTGGCGCGTGGCATTAAAGACATTAAAAATGAAGGTTTATCCATCATTTTGGTCGAGCAAAATTTTCAATTGGCAATGACGGTGGCAGATGATATCGCCATCCTAAATACTGGAAGAGTTGCCTACCAAGGAAGCGCTTCTGAAGTAAGTGCCAATCCTGAACTTGCAACAAAACATTTAGGCGTTTTTTAAACTTGATTCACGTAAGACTTTTATACTAACTTTTCTATTTATATTTAATTAAGAGGCAATGATGTTCTATACCTGTTCTGCATTTTGTTCTGACGCATCTCATAATCACTCTTCTTCCTACGAGTCCCCGGTCAATCTTGCTGGTAAAGCGATTGCTAAAGCGAGTAAAAAAGGTGCCGCTGCTCCTGCCAAAAAAACGACTGCTAAAAAACTCACCAGCCCAACCCAGCGTGTAGTTAAAAACCGTAAGGGTCAACATGTTGTTGTAGATATCCATTGCCATTACCTCAATCCAGAAGTCAATGCCAAAACAATTCATCTAAATGCTCCTTCATATGATCCAACGGTGATTTACGCAACCGATATCACCAATGAGACCAACAAACTACAAATGCAAACTCGCGCACCTAAACTCATGGGTGTAGATGAGCGTTTGAAAGATATGGACAAAATGGGTGTTGATATCCAAGCTGTAGCTCCAGCTCCCTATCATTATTTTTATTTTACAGAGGCAGATCTCGGCGCAAGCCTAGCTCGTGAAGTCAACGATGGTATCGCCAATGTCGTTGCAGGTAATCCAGATCGCTTTGTTGGGATGGGCTCCGTACCTCTCCAAAATGCGGATATGGCCGTTAAAGAACTCGAGTATTGCGTTAAAACTTTAGGTCTCAAAGGTGTTGAAATCTGTACTAACGTCAACGGTAAAAACCTGACTGATCCAAGCCTTGGTTTAGAAAAATTCTTCGCGAAGGCGAATGAACTGGGCTGCGTCATCTTTATGCATCCACTCGGCTTTACACAAGGTGAGCGGTTAACCAACCACTACTTTAATAATGTCATTGGTAATCCTCTTGAAACAACCATCGCCGTCAGCCATTTGATTTTTGATGGTGTCGCTGCTCGTTATCCAAAGATTAAGTTTATCTGCGCCCATGGTGGTGGTTTCTTAGCTCACTATTGGGCTCGTATGGATCACGCTTGGGGTGCTCGTAAAGATTGTCGTACAGTGATTAAAAAGAAACCGTCCTCATATTTAGAGAAATTCTATTTTGATACGATCACCCATGATTCTGAAATGCTCGGCAACCTGATTCGTCGCTTTGGTGCTGATCATGTGCTCTTAGGTACTGATTACCCTTACGATATGGCAGATGATCATCCATTACAAACGATTCGTGGTGTCAAGAGATTATCTGTTGCAGATCGTCAATTGATTGAAGGCGGGAATGCTATCAAGATGATGAAAATTAAACTGTAGTAGTTATTCATACCCAAGAAAAAGGATTCGTAATGAATCCTTTTTTTTTTGAAGGTATTAGACATGCACCCTTTAAAACATCGAAGGCAAAGGACTTCATAACTCCTTCCAACCTGTCCACTGTATTCCATCACTCGTATAACCACCCTCACCACCAAAAATCATATGGGGTATTCCTTGATGATGATTTGTCTGTTTTATATGAGAATGTAAAATTTAAGTTTGGAACTTAAATTTTACAAAAATAAAAACAAAAAATATTAATAATCAGTTACTTACAAAATGAAATGATTTTAAATTTCGCTGTAATTTTTATTTTTCAAGGTTATTCGATACCGGATAGTCTCTCGAATACACAGGATTTGATAAGAATTCAGCACTTTTGTATTTCCAAAACTGCGTAACACCTGGATACGTTTTGATGATCGTGTTGGTTAATTGACCATTCACGCGCTCTACTTTACGAATATAAATATCCATAATGGGGTTACCTAAAGCATCTAAGGTAATTTTTCCACGAGGGTCGTTGTTGACCTGCACATTGCGCAGTGCATTCATAAAGGACTTCTTATCTTCAATGTTCGACTTATTGTCTTTAAGCGCTTGTTCTAGCATGAGCATCGCGCCATAAGCTCCAACGGAATAATAACCAGGCGCTTGTTTAAACTCTTTGAGCATACCTTGATTGAATTTTGTATTATTTGGATTATTCAAGGTTTGAGCATACCAACCTGGTGAAATGACACCTAAGGCCTCATCACCCATCGAACCCAAAATCCCTTCATCTACAGCCGTCATATTCCCTAAGACCGGAATCTTTCCTTGCATGCCGTATTCTTTATATTGACGTAAAAACTTAACACCATTACTTCCAGCATAGGCAATGTAGATGGCATCAACATTGGTCTTAATTTGACTAATATATGCGCCATAGTCAGCCGTATTCAAAGGCGACCATAACTTTTGTACAATCTTGCCTCCATTTTCTTCAAAGGTTCTCTGGAAACCTCCAACGTTCTCATGACCAAAAGCAAAGTCATCCCCTAAAACAGCTATGCGCTTGTACTTTAGTTCTTTAGCTACATACTCACCAAAGGGTTGATTCGGTTGCGCCGAACTGCCTACCGCTCTCACAAACCAAGGATTCGGTTTACGTTGGGTTAAATCTTCAGCACCGGCCGACGGAGATATTGTCGGAATTTCTGCTTTACGAATATAGTCATCAACAGCAATCGCTTCAAATGCCGCCAAAGGACCAATTACAACATTTACTTTATCTTTTTCAACAAGCTCAGCGATCTTTGCTTTCGTAATTGCCGGCTGCCCACCAGTATCACCAGTGAATAATTCAACTTTGCGACCAGCAATCATATTGTTGTGTTCTTTTAAATATAACTTCAAACCGTCTTCCATTTGAATACCACCCGCGGCTAAAGCTCCAGACTTAATCGTCAGAAAGCCTACTCGTATCGGATCAGTACTAGCTGCTAATGAAATTTGTGCACTTAGTAATGTGAAGCTTACCAATGCAACACCTTGAATGAACGTTCTTTTACTGACCATTTTTGCCCCTTGAATTATATTGATTGATATCTGTATATGCTATATTACAACGAGTTTAGAAGGCGATGATGAAATACCTATTCGAAATCAACGCCCTTTTCAAGCAACCATACATATAAAGACAAAACATGACTCAAGCTATTGCTACTCAAGAAAATAATATCCAACATGACGGTAAAAATTTAAGCTTCAAAACAGCCGGTAAAGGCCGTGCCATTGTGCTATTTCACTCTCTGTTAGCCGATCAATCGAGTTGGGACCATATTATCCCTACTCTGGTCAAAACCCACCAAGTGATTCAACTAAGCCTTCCTGGATTTGATGATTCTAATTTTGTTGGTGGATCTCTGAACGCTATTTCAGATCAAATTGCCAGTGTGATTCAAACCTTATCTCTCGAACCATCTCCCATCTTCATGGGAAATGGTTATGGTGGATTCGTGGCATTAAATACGGCCCTTCGTTATCCAGATTTGCCGTATAAATTAGTTTTAGCTGATTGCGGAGCTTGTTTTACCGAACCTGGTAGAGCTGCATTTAAGGGGATGTCAGAAAATGCGAAGAACAAAGGACTTTCGGCCATTGCTGATGTCGCTATGCGACGTCTTTTTGCACCCGCTTATCAAGAATTACATCCCGAGCTCATCGCTGAACGTAAAGAACGTTTTTTACGATTAAATCTAGAAACCTTTCACGGTGCATGTGAAGCCCTATCAACGATGGATTTAAGAACGGCTGTAACTCAACTTCACATCCCTTCTTTAGTGGTTGTCGGAGAACTTGATGAAGCAACCCCAGCTCCGATGTCTGTGGAGTTAGCAGAACTTCTCCCAAATGCTTCTCTACATATTTTTCCGGGCCTAGCCCACGTACCCCAACTTCAAGATCCAGCAGCTTTTTTAAAGGGTATTGAATCTTTTATTGCAGTATGACCCAACTTACTAAGGAATACGATGGCAACTTTTAAAAAACAAATTTCAAAGGTTCGTGCTCCCGCATCGCCTTTACCAAAGAGCAATGATGTTGAACTCTCCAAACAAAAACCTGCTGTAGGATTTATTGGTCTTGGTATTATGGGTTCAGCGATGTCCATGAATTTAGTCAAAGCGGGATTTCATGTCTATGGCTTTGATCCTAGCCCTAAACAACAAAAACTCATGAAAAAAGAAGGTATCGATATTCAAGCTTCTGCCAGTGATGTCGCCGCCAAAGCTACCCATATTTTATTATCGCTACCATCTGTTCCTGCCTTAATCAGCGTTGCTCAGGATATTGCCAACTCCGCGAAAAAAGGAACCGTTGTTGCTGAATTAGGAACTCTACCCGGTGAGGCAAAAGAAGCGGCTCGTGCAATATTGGCATCAAAAGAAATCACACTGCTCGATTGCCCACTATCAGGAACTGGCGCTCAAGCAAAAACAAAGGATCTCGTTGTCTATGCCAGTGGCGACAAAAAAGCCATCCAAAAAATGACTGCTGTTTTTGAAGGTTTCGCCCGCGCAATCTATAACATCGGTGAATTTGGCCAAGGCATGAAAATGAAATTGGTGGCTAACCATTTAGTCGCGATTCATAACGTCGCCTCTGCCGAAGCGATTCTACTCGGCGTACAAATGGGACTCGATGCGAATCAAATCGTAGAAGTCATTGGTAATAGTGCTGGAAGCTCCAGAATGTTCCAAGTAAGAGGTCCTTCCATGGCTAACCGTACTTGGGGTGAAGCAACCATGAAGATTGATGTTTGGAATAAGGATATGCATCTTATTAGTGGCGCTATCGAATCCTATGCAGTTCCCGCACCCGTGTTTGCTTCTTGTATTCCAGTCTATAACGCAGCCAATGCTCTAGGTCATGCCAAAGATGATACAGCTGTCGTCTATAAAGTCTTAGAAAACTGGGCAACACCGATGCCCACAAAGAACTTAAAGAAGTCGAAGAAAAAATCCAAAAAGTAACTACTGAAGACGACGGTAGAAATCTTTGACGTGCGCATCCGTGCGTACGTCATTGGTTCGAATCGGTTGCAGTAACTCAATCCCCTCAAGCGTAGTACAACGACTCAACGCTACGTAGACTTGTCCTGGAGCAAACGTTCCACCTGATAAGTCCACTTTGACTTTTTCCAATGTTTTACCTTGACTCTTATGAATGGTCACGGCCCACGCCAGCATGAGCGGGAACTGCTCAAATTTACCATTCACCACAGGTTTAATTTGGTTTTCTTTTTCATCAAACTCATATTGATAAGATTCCCAAGCAAAAATAGGTACTTCAACGAGATGCCTCATTCGTGAGCCTGACGTAGGGTCAAGCTCAACTGTAATTGATTCGGTTTCAAACTGAACCACTTTTCCTAAGGTTCCATTCATCCAACGACGTGGCATATTGCGATCATTCGCAGTGAACATAACACGTGCGCCCAGTTTTAAAGTCAAATCGAGTGGGGAAGGCAGATTTCTTTCGTCAATATTAAACTTTCCATCTACCCTTCCTTTATAAACGCGCGTTTCCGTATCCAAGCCACGCATCTCTTTGGTGTTCATACTGTCCGCACGCTGATTCGTTGTGGTAAGCGTTATCGCTTGTTGATCGCCTGACATCCCTGGATGAAAGCACGAATCATTGATCATCTTCAAGGCCGCATCGGCTCCCTGATTCATACGAATTTGATTCAAGAGATCAGTAAACACTTTATCTTTTTGCCTAAAAATTTTCATGAGCTCAATGTACGTAAGTTCTGAACGATATAAAACCTGCGCATTAAAAAAATAGGCGGCGTCATAACCACGTTCACGCAAAACTTCCATTTCTTCTTGACGAACAACTGGCGGTAACTGAAACAAATCGCCAACAAAAATGACCTGTATCCCCCCAAATGGTTTGCCTTCACGAGGACCATTAACTCTTAAAAACATATCAATTGCATCAATCATGTCCGCCCTGACCATGGAAATTTCGTCAATAATCAGAATCCCAAGTTTGTTATACAAGCGGCGGTCTTTGAGCTTTTTGATGTCATTTTCTGGAAATATAAGTCGCGGTGGAAAGCGGAAAAAAGAATGTATTGTCACGCCTCTCACTTGTAAGGCAGCCACTCCAGTTGGGGCAACAACTGCAACTTGTTCTTTCAGCTCATTGCGCAAATAATTGACGAGTGTTGTTTTACCCGTGCCAGCACGACCACTAATAAATATAAATGGATCTTTACGATCAATGGCAGTTAATACCGCTTCATACTCTGGAGTAATCTCAATCAAGGATGTTTACTCTTCTACTACCGAAGCTTGCTCTGCTGCAATTTGACGTAATGAATTGGCAAATACCTCAGCAGATTGACCACCTTGAATCAAATATTTTCCTTCAACAATCACTGACGGAACTGCCGAAATTCCAATCGATCGGTAATAGGCCAAAGCCTCTCGGACTTCATTCGTATAATTATCAGACTCAATCACTTCTTTTGCCATCTGCTCATTTATTCCGGCACGTTGAACAGCTCTGAGCAATACTGCCTGATCATCTAAGTCTTCATTCAATGTGAAATATGCTGTCAGTAACTCGCGCTTTAAAAGATATTGGGCACTTAAACTAATTTTTTCCTGTGCCCAGTGTAACAAACGATGGCACGTAAAAGTATTGTAAATTTTCGGACGTATTGCTTCGTTAAAAGGGAAACCTGCCTCCTTCGCTCGTTGCTGAATTTGCGTTTGATTAGCAATGATTTGTTCACGAGTTGAGCCATATTTACCCATTAGGTGTTCAAGCGTATCTTGTCCACCAGGGGGCGTCCCAGGATTGAGCTCAAATGGATGAAATTGTAACTCTACAGAGATTTGATCTTTTAATTGTTCCACAGCCTGCTCTAAGGAACCAAGGCCAATTGCACACCATGGGCATGCCACATCTGAGACGAAATCTATACGGATATTTTTCATAGGTAATCAGTGGAAAAAGAAGAATAATGCATAGAATAATCGAAAATCTTAGATTTATTTAAATTTAGTAAAATAAAGCGCTTGGAGAACTTTATTTATGTCGACAAACGCATTTCCTACTCAAAACACCTGGGAAGAAGTTGGGTCTAGCAGAATTCCTTTTTGGGCGTATACGGACGAGTCTATTTATCACCAAGAGCTTGAAAAACTATTTTATAAAAACCACTGGTGTTATGTAGGCTTAGAAGCAGAAATCCCTAATCCGGGTGACTTTAAGAGAACCGTGATTGGTGAACGCTCTGTGATTCTCTCACGTGATCAAGAAGGTGCTATCCACGTCTTAGAAAATGTTTGTGCCCACCGAGGTATGCAATTTTGTCGTAAGCGTCATGGTAATACCAGCGAATTTGTCTGTCCATACCATCAATGGAACTACAGCCTCAAAGGTGATTTACAAGGAGTACCCTTCCGACGTGGGGTCAAAAAGGATGGCGAAATACAGGGCGGAATGCCAAAAGATTTTAATCCCAAAGAACACTCTTTAAACCAATTGAAAGTAGCTGTTCGAGGTGGTGTCGTTTTTGCATCTTTTGATCATGATTTAGAATCCTTTGAAGATTACCTCGGCCCAGAAATTTTGAGCTACTTTGACCGTTTATTTGATGGTCGTCAACTGACGATTCTCGGATATAACCGACAAAGAATTCCAGGTAACTGGAAACTCATGCAAGAAAATATCAAAGATCCTTATCACCCTGGCTTACTTCATACTTGGTTTATTACCTATGGTTTATGGCGGGCTGATAATGAATCAAAGCTAAGGATGGATAAACATTTCCGCCACGCAGCCATGATCTCTAAGCGAGGAAATGCTGGGGTAACATCTGAAGTAACGGCTGGAATCACTAGCTTTAAAAATACCATGGAAATTAACGATAAACGTCTGATTGATATTGTTCAAGAAGATTGGTGGAAAGGCCCTTCTGCTGTAATGATGACAATTTTTCCATCCGTTATTTTTCAACAACAAGTCAATAGTGTCTCAACACGTCATATCCAACCCAATGGGCATGGTTCCTTTGATTTTGTCTGGACGCACTTTGGTTTTGCGGAGGACACGCCAGAAATGACAGAACGGCGTTTAATTCAAGCAAATTTATTTGGGCCTGCAGGCTTTGTATCTGCTGATGATGGTGAGGTAATAGAACTTTCACAAATGGGCTTTGAGCAAAAACCAGCACATCAAGTTCTTGCTCAACTTGGCGGGACGGATTGCGAAGATACCGAACATATGGTCACAGAGACATTGATTCGCGGCATGTATAACTATTGGCGAAAAGTGATGGCAATTTAATATGTATTCTGAATATCTCCTTCAAGTGGTTCACCTTAACGCTAAATACGCTCAAGTCATTGACAGTGAAAATTGGAACGGATGGATTGATCTATTTGTTGAAGACTGTGTTTACAAAATTGTGCCGCGTGAGAATTATGAAAGAAATTTTCCATTAGCCACTTTATCCATGCTTTCCAAAGGTATGCTCAAAGATCGCGCTTACGGTATTTCAGAAACTCTATTTCATGACCCTTACTATCAACGTCATGTCATTGGTGTGCCTTTGATTCATGAGGTGAAAAATAATCTGATTTATTGCGAATCGAATTACGCAATCTTTCGCACCAAACTCAGTCAAGAATCAACAGTCTATAACGTAGGACGATATATCGATGAATTACTCATCACAGAACAAGGTCTTAAAATTCAATCTCGGCTATGTATCTATGATTCAGAAATGATTCCAAACTCATTAATCTACCCTATCTAAACACCTAGATATTTCACGAGATTAGGATCATCCAATATATCTTTCGAAGCTCCAGAGAGAACGATTTTACCTTTTTGCAGTACCAAAGCACGATCAGTATTGTGGAGTACTTTGCGCCAGTCACGATCAACAATCAACGTCGCCATCCCACTTGTGCGAATTTCTTGAATCACACGCCAAATCTCTGCCACAATTAAAGGCGCCAATCCTTCTGTTGCTTCGTCGAGAATCAATAAATCAGGATGCGTCATCAGCGCACGGCCAATGGATAACATTTGCTGCTCGCCACCCGATAATTGCTCGCCTAAATTTTTGAGTCTTTCAGACAAGCGAGGGAAAGTTGCCATCACCCGATCAAAAGTCCAATCCAGTTGCCCTCTACGTCCAGGCTTTGCACACATCAAAAGATTTTCTTTAACGGTTAAATTAGAGAATATTCCTCTTCCCTCAGGCACATAGGCAAGTCCTAATTGTGCCACTTGATATGGCGCCATTTTTAAGGAAGATTGACCATTGATTAGAATTTGACCTTCTCTTTTTTGTACATGACCCAAAATACTTCGGATCAGAGTACTTTTACCCATCCCATTGCGCCCTAGTAACCCAATGGTTTCATGAGAATCAATTGCATAATCAATGCCATGTAATACATGACTACTACCATACCAAGCATGTAAATCATGCACCTCTAATAAATGACTCATGAAGATTCAGCCCCTAAATAAGCAGACTGAACTTGGGGATCATTACGTACCTGATCGGGAGTACCCTTAGCGATCACTGAGCCATTAACCATCACTGTGATAACATCAGCCACTTTAAAAACAGCATCCATATCATGCTCGACTAACATCATGGCGTGATCTTTACGCAGGTCACTTAAAAAATTCAACATTCGATCAGTTTCATCAGCCCCCATACCAGCCAGAGGCTCATCCAATAACAAAACCTTAGGATCCGTTGCTAAACACATAGCAACCTCAAGCTGCCTTTTCTGGCCATGTGATAGCAAGCCTGCCGGCCTCTCTAATACATGACTTAAACCAGTTTTATCGAGGATGTGTAAAGCATATTCATTACTAAAAGAGCAGTTTTGTCCGTTTTGCCAAAATTGCCAAGGCTTTTGAAGTTTGGATTGTGCAGATAATCGACAATTCTCTAAAACCGTCAGTTCTAAAAAAATGGTATTGCGTTGATAACTTTTTCCAAGACCCATTTGAGCCCTAGTAGGTTGTGATAACTGCGTCACATCTTGACCAAGAAGCTCAACACTTCCTGAGCTCAGTGGAATTTCTCCGGAAATCAAATTAATCAAGGTTGATTTACCCGCGCCATTAGTACCTATTGCAGCATGAATCTCACCCAAGGCTAACTCAATATCAACAGCGTTAACAGCAACCAACCCACCCCATCGACGCGTCAGACCCTTTGCTTTCAGATAGATCGTTGAACTCACTTTCTCATCCTTCATCCTGAATGGATTTAGAGAGGATTTGGGGTGTTTTTGCTTTGGACGACCATAAGGCACTAAGACCAAATAATCCTTTTGGTAATAATGCTACGCTGATGATAATCGTGAGTCCTAGACCCAAATGCCAATGTTTAGAAAAGGCCCCAAAAATAACTTCGGATCGAAAAAACTCCTCTAAAAGAGCAAAGACAACCGAGCCAAAAAATGCTCCACGCAGGTGGCCAAGGCCACCTAAAATAATCATAATGAGAACCGCTCCCGATAAGTGCCAACTTAATAACTCAGGATTAACAAAACCATCTTTCACAGCGAATAAATAGCCCGATAATCCTGCCACCATTCCTGAAATAACGAAAGCGGCAAGTTTGTAATAGTAGGTGTCATAACCAATTGCCCGCATCCTGACTTCATTAATCCGAATCCCTGCTAGAGCTCTTCCGAATCTAGAGTGCGTGATCAAACCTAAAAATCCGAATACAGCTAACAAACAGATTAAAGTAAATAAATAAAAACTCTGCGAACTATTTATTGTATAACCAAAAAAATTAGGTTTAGTGTATAGATAAATACCATCAGTGCCACCACCAACAGGTGTGTCATGGATCACGTAATAGGCCATTTGCGCAAAAGCAAGAGTGACCATAATAAAATAGACCCCTTTAGTTCTAAGCGATAGCGCACCAACAAAAAAAGCATAAATCCCAGCAAATATCATTGAAAGTGGGAGAAGATAAGCAATTTGTGGTGAGGCTTGATCCGCAGATAATTTAACGATCGCATATGCTCCAATCCCAAAAAAAGCGGATTGCCCAAAACAAATTAAACCTGTAGTTCCGACCAACAACTCAAGACTTAGCGCAAAGATGGCATAAATCATAGTCTTTGTCATCCAGTCAATACTGTACTCAGAGCCAACAAAAGCTATCGAAGTAAGTACAGTAAAGATGACCAACAAAAATAGTATTTGTGATCTATTCATGAACCCGCCTTAAATAATCCACTCGGCTTATACAACAGAATTCCAGCCATCAGAACATAAACGAGTACGCCAGCCACTTCAGGTAACAGTACCTTACCAAAAGTATCCACAAATCCAATAAGAAGAGATGCCACAAATGCACCACGAATCGATCCAATCCCACCGATGACAACAATCACAAAACAAATGATCAATACTCCTTGGCCCATCCCGGGATAAACGGAGGAAACTGGCGCCGCAACCATTCCAGAAAATGCGGCTATTGCAACGCCCGCGGCAAAGACAATTCGATATAAAAACTGAATATTAACGCCTAGTGATTGAATCATTTCTCGGTTAACACTACCCGCCCGAATCATCATCCCAAGTTTGGTTTTACTCAATACTAAATACATCATAAGCGCTAGTGATAAGCAAACTACTGAGATAAATAAACGATAGACCGGATAAGTCATCACATCGCTTAACTGCAAACTTGAAGATAACCACTGCGGTATTGCTACGCCATGAACATCATCCCCCACCAACAAACTTCGAACCTCTTCAATAACGAGTATCAAACCATAAGTCATAAGCACTTGTTGTAAATGATCACGCTCATATAAATAACTATAAAAAATCCATTCTAAAAAATAACCAATCACAATGGCAATCAAAATGCCAATGATGAGGGTGAGAAAAAGTCCACCACCAAAGGTATTTGCAAACAAAGGAGATAAACCAAAGGCAAGATATGAACCCATCATGTAGAAACTACCATGAGCAAGATTAATTACTCCCATAATGCCAAAAATGAGAGTGAGTCCAGCAGCGACTAAAAACAATAAAAGACCGTATTGAACTGAATTTAAAGTTTGTATAAAAAAGGTTGATAAATCCATAAAATCCAATAGGTCTTAAATCATTTATTACATATTACAGCCGCGAGCTGAGTCAGCAAGTGACTTACTAGCAATACCAATTACCTTGTTCTCTTTACCTACAACTTGACGTAAGTAAAAGTCTTGAATAGGATTATGAGCTTTTGAAATAGTGAATGGGCCTCGTGGGCTATCAATCTTTGCCGCGACAACAGCTTTGGCAAATTCATCCTTCTTGCTAATGTCACCCTTTGTCGCTACTAGACCAATCGTCAACATTTGAGCAGCGTCATAACCTTGTACCGCATATACATCGGGCTGTAATTTAAATTGTTTTGCGTATGCCAATCTAAATTCATTATCACGCTTCGTATTTAAGTTATCACCATAATGCAAACTTGTCAGCATCCCTTGAGCTGCCTCTCCTTGTCCTTCAAGTGTGCCATCGGTTAAGAAGCCTGGACCAACTAAAGGAATTGATTTATTTAAACCAGCCGAGGCGTAGTCTTTAACAAATTTAACGGCGCCACCACCTGCAAAGAAAGAATAAACAATATCAGGCTTAGCTGCGGCAACTTCAGTTAACAAGGCCTGAAACTCGACGCCAGGAAAAGGTAGATTTAACATTTTGGTAACCTTACCACCACCTTTTTCAAATCCCTCTTGAAAGCCCTTAACTGATTCTTCCCCAGCTGCATAATTCCAAGTAATAGTCATCGCTGTTTTATAACCCTTCTTTGCAGCAACTTCACCCATCGCGTAACCGGGCTGACCATTGGTGAAAGAACTTCTAAAAATATTTTTAGCGCATAAAGGGCCAGTAATCGCATTTGCACCTGCATTCGGAATAATGAGCATCGTTCCAGTATCTTTTGCAACCTTTGCCATTGCCATCGCAACGCCTGAGTGCACAGTACCAATGACAACAT
Organism: uncultured beta proteobacterium; assembly: GCA_903875135.1. Classification (GTDB taxonomy): domain Bacteria; phylum Pseudomonadota; class Gammaproteobacteria; order Burkholderiales; family Burkholderiaceae; genus Polynucleobacter. The sequence goes on from CAIQUZ010000109.1 coordinate 198,101, forward strand.
CAACGTTGTCACGTTTGATTAACTTATTAATGTTATCTGTAGCCTTTGAAGGCTCAGACTCATCGTCTACTCTGACATAAGTAATTTCACGTCCAGCAATTTTTCCACCTAACTCTTTGACATACAACTGAAATCCATTATCAATTGCATTACCCAGTGCCGCATAAGTACCGCTATAGGGCAACATCATCCCCACTTTTAAGGGTGGTAGGCTTTGAGCATGAATGACTTGCGCACTCATAGTGAATGCAACCGCCATAGTGCAAAATTTAATCAGTTTCATGTTATCGATTCCTCTTTAGTCAAAATTTTAAGAATTATTTTTAAGTTGTTGGATAAAGTTAAATATAGCGTCCATTGCTATTATAGGGCTGTCTCGGTGTGGTGAATGCCCACAGTTAGGGATTTCCACTAGTTCTATTCTTTCGACATATTTAGCTATATCGTTAATCTGAGACATTGTGCCATAGGGGTCTTGCTGACCTTGCATGGCTAAAATGGGACATTGAATGAGCGCTAATTCTTTTTCAATATTCCAATTGATAAACTCTGGCTTTAACCATACGTCGTTCCATGCATAAAAAGCCGAATCTACATCTTGATGGAATTTCGCTAACCTAGGCCTTAACTCTCCCTGCTCATATTCAATCTTGGCTTGATAAATGTTTTTTACCGTAATATCTTCTACAAAAATATGCGGCGACATCAATATTAATGACTTCACTAAGGTCGGCGCAAGAGCTCCAATTAACAGCGCAATGGAACCGCCATCACTATGTCCTAAAACATGAACCGGTTGTTGGATATTGAATGCCGAAAGTACGGCAGGAAAAACCTCATCTGCTTGCTGATGTAAAAAATCTAACTCCCATACTTCTTTACGATCTTTTGGTGACGAAGCGCCATATGCAGGTCTAGAATAGATCAAGCCGCGCATGCCTAAACGCTTGGAAAGATGATCGGGGAAATCACGCCACATCGCAACCGACCCCAATCCTTCATGTAAAAAGACTAATATAGGTGCATCACTTGAAGTCTCACCAACCCATTCGTATTCAATTTGAATGATGCGGTTACGCCAGGGAATATCGATAAATGACATTGGTATTGAACTTATTGTTTATTGATTTCTTGGTTGCGCAAACGAAAACGCTGAATTTTCCCCGTTGCCGTCTTTGGGAGTTCTTTAACAAACTCTATCATACGAGGATATTTAAATGGCGCTAATCGATCCTTCACAAAATCTTGTAAATCTTTTTCAGAAATACTATGCCCTTCCTTCAGAATGACAAATGCTTTTGTTTTTACTAGACCTTGGCTATCAGGTACGCCAATGACCGCGCTCTCAAGAACTGCAGGATGTTGCAGTAACGTCCCTTCAACCTCAAACGGAGAGACATAAATACCACTCACTTTAATCATGTCATCGTTGCGTCCTGAATAGGTATAGTAACCATCTTCATCGCAAACATATTTATCACCTGATTTTGTCCATTCCCCTTGGAACGTTTCACGGGTTTTAGTACGATTATTCCAATACATCACTGCTGAACTAGGGCCTTTAACAAATAAATCACCAATCTGTCCAATCGCAACACGCTTGCCATCGTCTCCGCGTAAATCAATTTCATAGCCAATAACTGGCTTACCCGAGGTCCCATATTTAACATCATCAGGACGATTCGATAAGAAGATATGTAACATCTCTGTAGAGCCCAAGCCATCAATAATTTGACAGCCAAAATGTCTCGTCCACTTTTCACCCAACTCTTGTGGCAGTGCTTCTCCAGCTGATGAACACATACGAAGCGCAACCAAGTCTTTTCCTGGTAAATCTGGACTAGCCAACATGCCGCCATAACCCGTTGGAGCGCCAAAAAATATCGTCGGCTTTAATTCAGTAAACCTTTTGAAGCAAGCTGTTGGGGTTGCTCTCTCAGACATCAGAATGGTGGTAGCACCAACTGATAAAGGAAAACTGAGTCCATTGCCAAGGCCATAAGCAAAAAATAACTTTGCAGCAGAAAAACAAATATCATTCTCTTGAAGCTGTAAAACAGTTTTTGCATATAACTCCGCAGTCCAATAAGGATTCGATTGTGTATGCAAAGTTCCTTTAGGTTGCCCTGTGGAACCAGATGAATATAACCAAAAGCCGGGATCATCAGGATGGGTTTTAGCGGGAGGAACAATTGTTCCCGCTTCATTTAAAAAGTCATCAAACTCAATCCACTCCAAATCTTGATGTGCGTTGATGAATAGCTTTCGATCATCAACCGTTGGGTGAGAAACAATCACCTCTAAAACTTCATGCCCATCTTGTTGATTTGCAAGATCGAGAGCTTTGATTAAAGTAGGTATGAGAGAGGAGCTTAAGACAACGACTTGTGCCCTACTATGCGCGAGCATGTAGGAGTAATCTTCTGGTGTTAACAAGGTGTTGACGGCAACAGGAACTACGCCACAGTACATACTTCCTAAAAAACTCACCGGCCAATCATTGGTGTCTTGCATCAGCAAGAGGATACGCTCTTCACGTTTAAGGCCACTTTTGAGTAATGATGTACCAAATTGCGCAATTCGCTCATTCAACGAGGCGAAGGTCAACGAACCAAAATCATCAATATAAGCAATCTTCTCTGGGCGATCTTGATTCGTTTGCATCAAATATTGTGCAAAATTAAATGTATTTCCCAGATCTTGGTGGATCAATGACATGAGTGACTCCCTATCCTGTAAATTGAATTTGCCCCTGAGGCAGAAGATACAGAACATAGGCACGACCATTGGATACGGTGGGAGCATGCTCACTGTTCGGGGGAGTTACCATCCAACCGGCAGAACGACCGTCAAAGAGCACCCCACTATCCAATGGCATGATTAAATCAATCTCGCCTAATGGATGAATATGACGCGGGCCAGCAATATTTTCCATATCCACAACGTCAACTGAAAATCCATGCAAATCATCTGCTGGCTTAAAAATACGACCATATTTAATTCCAGCACCTTCGCGTTGACAAAGCCAGGCTTCTCTTACACCAAGATGCGTGAGTGTTTTGAATTCTTCGAACAAAGAACTACCTGGCGGATATTCCTGATTTAACCAAACATCTAAAGCATCATCCAACGCGCGCCCTTGAAGCTGAGAAGTCAGATGAGAAAGCAAATGCCGATATTGGGCAATGCTAGGGGAAATCTCAGCGACTTTAGGTGTTTCTGACATCGAATAGAACTCCAAAATATGAATTATTATGCAAGTTTCACTCTAAATTGTTAAAATCTCTCTGTCAAGCACTATAATTCATACTCAAGGGTTATTCCTAATGCGTTGATTGCCGAACATAGGACATTATTATTCATGGCTGAAGCAGAAAATACCGACTTAAAAAAATTAGGTGAGAGAGTTAGCTCCATCCGCTCACGGCGTGGCATGACCCGTAAATCGGTGGCACAAATTGCCAACGTCTCTGAACGTCACTTAGCCAATCTGGAGTACGGCAAAGGTAATGCTTCTTTTTTAATTCTGTCCCAAATCGCCCTTGCTTTAGAATGTAGCCTCGCTGAACTGATTGGTGATCCAACCACATTAACTCCAGAATGGTTAATGATACGAGAATTATTAATTCCTCAAGATGAAAAAAATATCCGGCAGATTCGGATGAAAATTACTGAAGAATTAAACCAAACACAAAACACACCAAAAACTCACTCTCGAATTGCTTTAATTGGTTTACGAGGCGCTGGAAAATCGACGCTTGGTCATATGTTAGCTGAAGATTTAGGTTATCAATTTATTGAACTCAGTCGTGAAATTGAAAAATTTTCTGGGTGTTCTGTATCAGAAATTCAAGGTCTTTATGGCATGAATGCCTATCGCCGATATGAAAGACGAGCAATCGAAGAAACGATTCAAATCTATCCAGAAGTCGTCATCGCAACTCCTGGTGGCATTGTTTCTGATCCCGCTAGTTTTAATCTAGTACTAGGGCACTGCACAACGGTATGGCTGCAAGCCAAACCTGAAGACCATATGCAACGCGTCATCGATCAAGGGGATTTAAGACCGATGGCCGATAATAAGGAAGCGATGGAAGACCTGAAAAAAATTCTGTCTGGACGTGCTGCTTTTTACTCCCAAGCTAATTTCAATATCAATACGAGTGATACCGATCTAGAAAATACCTTCGCTCTTCTCAGAGCAAAAATCAGGGGATCCTTACAACTAGCAGCATAGTCATTGATATTTGATATAAAGTGCATAAAAGTACTTTACAATCCCAAAACATGAATTATAATTCCCATTACATCATCTAATTTTAGAAAGATTGCAATCATATGGATATATCTCATCGCGTTGAATATCAAACCAATCCATCTCTATACCGACATTGGAAACTCGAATTTGCAGGCCCTATCGCCACCCTAACGGCCGATTTTGATGAGGATGGCGGACTTCGTCCTGGATATAAGCTCAAATTAAATAGCTATGACCTTGGCGTTGATATCGAACTCAATGATGCTGTTAATCGAATTCGCTTTGAACATCCTGAAGTAAAAACGGTTGTTCTCACTAGCGGCAAAGATAAAGTCTTCTGTTCTGGCGCCAATATCTTCATGCTAGGGGTTTCTAGCCACTCATGGAAAGTTAATTTCTGTAAATTCACTAATGAGACGCGTAATGGCCTTGAGGACTCATCAACCTATGATGGCCTAAAATTTTTAGCCGCTATTAACGGCGCTTGCGCTGGTGGTGGCTACGAACTGGCTCTAGCCTGTGATGAAATTGTTTTGATTGATGATCGATCAAGCGCAGTTAGTCTTCCTGAAGTTCCTCTCTTAGGGGTCTTACCCGGGACCGGTGGCTTAACACGAGTGACCGATAAAAGACACGTCCGTCACGATCTTGCGGATATCTTTTGCACAACCAGTGAGGGTGTCCGGGGCCAAAAAGCAAAAGATTGGCGCTTAGTTGACGAAATAGCAAAGCCAGCCGTATTTAAACAAACGGTTTTAGACCGTGCCATGATACTTGCCCAACAAAGTGATCGCCCCAGTAATGGTAAAGGTGTCTCCCTTACCCCACTCAACCGAACCATCAACGATGATGCACTGAGCTATGAACATGTTGAAGTATTGATTGATCGTGCTAAGCGGATTGCTACATTTACGATCAAATCGCCCACCAAGACAACTATCGATTCTATTGAACAAATTGAATCCACTGGATCAAACTGGTATCCATTTGCAATGGCAAGAGAACTCGAAGACGCTATCCTCAACATGCGTACCAACGAGTTAGATATTGGGATTTGGCTGATTAAAACTCGTGGTGATCACGCCGCAGTGAGTGCAATGGACCAAACCTTGATGGCTCATCAACAACATTGGTTTGTTCGTGAAACAATTGGTTTACTGCGTCGTACCCTAAGTCGTTTTGATGTTTCTTCGAGAAGTTTGTTTGCGCTTATTGAGGAGGGTTCTTGCTTTAATGGTACCTTTTTAGAATTTGCTCTCACTTGCGATCGTATTTATCACTTAGTACTTCCAAATGATGACGCGAAAACTCCCAAGATCATGGTAAGCGATGTCAATTTTGGTACCTATCCCATGATTACTAGCCAAAGTCGTCTTGGCAGAAGATTTTATGATGAGCAAGAGGCACTTGATGCTGTCAGAGCTCAAGCAGGCCAGTTACTCAATGCTGATCAAGCATTTGCAATTGGACTTAATACTTCAAACCCCGATGATATAGATTGGAGCGACGAAGTAAGAATTGCGATCGAAGAAAGAATCTCCATGTCTCCAGATGCATTAACAGGTCTTGAGGCAAACCTTCGTTTTAATGGACCAGAAAATATGTTTACAAGAATTTTTGGTCGATTAACCGCTTGGCAAAATTGGATTTTTCAACGCCCTAATGCGGTCGGCGAAAAAGGGGCCTTAAAAGTCTATGGCAAAGGCGATAAAGCGCAATTTGATTGGCACAGAGTTTAAATTTTTTTAATTACACCACGGAGATGCACATGTCTACTATAAATTACAGCGATAAGATACCGAATAACGTCAACTTAAGCGAAGACCGTACGTTACAACGTGCGCTCGAGCAATGGCAACCTAATTATATTAATTGGTGGAATGATATGGGGCCTGATCATTCTCATAATTTTGATGTTTATCTGAGAACCGCAGTGAGTGTCGACCCTTCTGGTTGGGCACAATTTGATCACGTTAAAATGCCTGACTATCGTTGGGGTATCTTTTTAAATCAGGCTGAACAAGACCGTAAGATTAACTTTGGCGACCATAAGGGCGAAGATGTTTGGCAAGACGTTCCTGGTGAATACCGTGCGAATTTACGTCGCATTATTGTTACCCAAGGAGATACTGAGCCCGCATCCGTTGAGCAGCAACGCCATTTGGGACTAACTGCACCTAGCCAATACGACTTACGTAACCTATTCCAAGTGAATGTCGAAGAAGGTCGTCACCTCTGGGCGATGGTATATCTACTCCATAAATACTTTGGACGCGACGGTCGTGAAGAAGGTGAAGCACTCCTCGAGCGCCGCAGTGGCCAGGAAGATAATCCACGCATCTTACAAGCCTTTAATGAAGAAACTCCCGACTGGTTAAGCTTTTTTATGTTCACTTACTTTACCGATCGCGATGGTAAATTCCAATTATGCGCACTGGCTGAATCGAGTTTTGATCCGCTTGCTCGTACTACTAAATTCATGTTGACCGAAGAAGCGCACCACATGTTTGTCGGAGAAAGTGGTGTCTCACGCATCATTCAGCGTACTTGCCAAATGATGAATGAACTCAAAACCGATGACCCTGTTAAATTACGTGCGGCTGGCGTGATTGATCTCCCGACCCTGCAACGTTATTTGAATTTTCATTTCTCAGTGACCATCGACTTATTTGGCGCTGACGAGTCTTCAAATGCAGCGATCTTCTACTCCACCGGACTTAAAGGCCGTTATGAGGAGAACAAACGTCAAGATGATCACTTATTAAAAAATGACTCATATAAAGTGTTAAATGCATCGAATGGCCATTTAGTCGAGAAAGAAGTTCCGATGCTTAACGCACTCAATGAAGTCTTGCGAGATGATTACATTAAAGATAGTATCGGTGGTATCGAGCGTTGGAATAAAGTGATTGAAAAGGCAGGTATCAGCTTCCGCTTAAAAGTACCACATAAAGCATTTAACCGCAATATTGGGGCCTTATCCGGCATCAAAGTATCACCGCAAGGCCAAATTATTAGCGATAATGAATGGTTAGCTAAAAAGAATGAATGGTTGCCAACAATGGAAGATAGATTGTATGTAGCAAGCTTAATGGGTCGAGTAGTTGAGCCTGGTAAATTTGCGAACTGGATCGCTCCTCCGATGATTGGCATCAATCGTCAAGTAGTGGATTTCGAATATATCCGGTTTAATTAAACGCAAGATTAAGAGCACGATGGTGCTCCTTTTTTTGAATGCATCAATCACTTTTATTTGAGTGTATTAAATGAACGCACCTTCAGAAGTCATACAACAACATCTCATTGATCCAGAGGTATGCATCCGTTGTAATACGTGCGAAGCAACCTGCCCAATTGGCGCAATTTCACACGATGATCGTAATTATGTCGTTGATGCCTCGATCTGCAATTTATGTATGGCTTGTATTTCACCCTGCCCTACAGGCTCTATAGATAATTGGCGTAAAGTTCCAGTATCTAAAACGTATTCCTTAAAAGAGCAATTATTGTGGGACGAATTACCAAGCGAGTTACCTGATGATCAAGTTATTGTTCTTGTAAAAGCTCCTGTCAACGCAAGTACGAATCCTAAAGAGCAAAATGTGGGAACTGAGTTACAGCCACTCATCCAGCAGACTCAATATGGCTCAGTAATACCTCCCTGGTCAGCCGCTCATCCATATATCAATATGTATGGCCCTAAATCACATCATAAATCAATTACCGCAACTGTAACTGGGAATGTTCGTGTCACTGAGGTCGGCAAAGAAAATGATACTCATCACATTGTTTTGGATTTTGGTAAAACACCCTTCCCAGTTCTCGAAGGACAATCTTTAGGCATTATTCCTCCGGGCGTTGATCAATATGGCAAAGCTCACTATGCCAGAATGTATTCCATCGCAAGCCCGAGAGATGGTGAACGCCCAAGCTATAACAACGTATCTCTCACCATTAAACGAGTTTTAGAAAATCGAGCTGGCCTCCCCGTTAAAGGTGTTGCCTCAAATTTTATGTGCGATCTTAAGGTCGGAGATAGCGTACAAGTAATTGGTCCATTTGGAACAAGTTTCTTAATGCCTAATCATGCCAATAGTAATATCATCATGATCTGTACGGGAACAGGGAGTGCCCCAATGCGAGCAATGACAGAATGGCGGCGTAGACAATCTAAATTAGGTCAATTAGAAGGTGGCAAACTGATGCTGTTCTTTGGCGCAAGAACACAAGAGGAACTACCCTACTTCGGGCCCTTACAAAATCTCCCAAAAGACTTTATTGATACTAATTTTGCATTTTCAAGAACCCCTAATCAAGATAAAAAATATGTACAAGACCTAATGCTAGAGCGAACAGGAGATATCGGAGAACTTTTAAAAGACCACAACACCTTTATTTATGTCTGCGGACTCAAACAAATGGAAAGCGGCGTTATTGAGTCTTTACAACATATTGCTAATCAGGCTGGTTTATCATGGGAGTCATTGTCTGAGACCCTAAAAAATGAAGGTCGATTACATTTAGAAACTTATTAATATAAATATATGGGCACTGATCATTCTCAATGTGCCCTTGAGTGGAAGACAGAACTATGCCTGAATTAAAAAATCAACCGATTCTAGTGATTGGTGCTGGTATTATGGGTGCCGGTATCGCACAAGTAGCCGCTCAATCAGGGCATCAGGTTTTTTTATTCGATCAAAAAGAGGGGGCTGCTTCACAAGCTCTCGACAAAATGAGACTTACTTTTACTAGTCTCATTAAAAAAGAAAAAATAACACAAGAACAAGCTGATCAAACTTTAAGTCGTATTCAAGTGATTACCATTCTTAAGCAAGCAACAGAGGTGAAGTTAGTCTTAGAAGCCATTATTGAAAATCTTGCTATCAAACGTACTCTCTTTGCGCAACTCGAAACAATAGTTTCATCTAGCTGTATCCTCGCCTCAAATACTTCATCATTATCCATTACGGCGATAGCCAATGGCCTAAGTCATCCAGAACGTCTCGTTGGGATGCATTTCTTTAACCCAGTTCCTCTCATGAAGCTTGTTGAAGTGATCTCTGGCTTACAAACCTCTAAAGAAACAAGTGATACTATTTTTAACTTATCGACGGCGTGGAACAAAACTCCTGTTCATGCTAAATCAACACCAGGTTTTATTGTCAACCGAATTGCACGCCCGTTTTATGCAGAGGCTCTTGCTATGCTTCAAGAACAAACTTCTAGCATTGAAGTCATAGATGCTTGTATTAAATCTGTCGGATTTAAGATGGGCCCGTTTGAACTAATGGATCTGATTGGTCATGACACAAACTTTGCTGTTACATCTTCAGTCTACGAAGCCTTTTTTTACGATAGTCGTTTTCGACCATCTATTGTGCAAAAAGAACTTGTTGATGGAGGACTGCTGGGTCGGAAAACAGGAAAAGGATTTTATGATTATTCAGAAAATTCTCCTAAAGCTATCCTGCCCACATTAGAAATAGAACCTGTTAATAAAACAATAAACCTTGTTTTACATGGCAAAGGGATTTTGATTGAACATTTCGCCACTCAACTTAAGAGTCAAGGTCTAGGCTTTCAACGTCAAGAAAATAGTTCTTGGATAGGTCTTGATATCAACGGCCATCAATTACATCAAACGAATGGCATGACTGCATCGAGTTTAGGCTCTACATTTGCGGTCTTCGATATTTGTTTACTTCCAAATCACCAGCCATTTATTGCCTGGGCAATTTCTGAAGAAGCATCTGAAGAGTGGAAAAAATCAGCTCCTAATTGGTTAGCGAATCTAGGTTTAAAACCGTTACAAATTAAAGATACGCCTGGATTAATTGTCGGTAGAACAATTGCTATGTTAATAAATGAAGCTTGTGATGCAGTCACTCAAGGTGTCTGCTCTAAAGAAGCCACAAACCAAGGGATGAAACTAGGGGTTAGCTACCCTGTTGGTCCATTCGAATGGCTTGATCAATTAGGCAAAGTTACAGTTGCTCAAATTCTGAATCAACTAGATGACTATTACAGAGGGGAACGCTACCGAGTAAGTCCGTTACTTAAAAAGTCTAATTTGTGAATCACGTTAAGATAATTTCATGAAAATCTATAGATTTAATATGAGACAACTTTTTTTACTAGGTGTATTTGGTGTTTTACTTGCACTTTCACAAACATCAACTGCCCAGTCTTTTCCATCAAAACCCATCAAGATTATTGTTCCATTTGCTCCTGGTGGCCCCATCGATCAAACTGCAAGAATTATTTCCCAAAAAATGAGCGATATGTGGGGGCAATCTGTTATTGTTGAAAATAAGACGGGTGCCAACGGTATTATTTCTGCTGAACATGTTTTTAATAGTCCCGCTGATGGCTATACGTTACTTTTTTCTGTCATTCATCATAGTGTAATGCCGAGCCTCAAAGCAAATCTTAGTTACGATATTGAAAAAGATTTTATTCCAATTAGCTCCGTCGCTATTTATCCTATTATTTTAGTGGTTAACAATAACTTTCCCGCAAAATCTGTTCCTGAATTAATTCAATATGCACAAGCAAATCCTGATAAATTAACTTTTGGTCACTCTGGCTATGGAGGTGGCACACATTTAGCTGGTGTCCTATTCAATATGCAGGCTAAAGTTAAAGTACGTGATATCCCATACAAAGGAAGCGCTCCAGCTATGGCAGACCTTTTAGGTGGGCATGTCGATATGATGTTTAGTGATGCGCCAACAGCAATGCAACACATTTTGGCCGGCAAACTCCGTCCTTTAGCAATCTCCACATCTGGAAGATTAGGCGCACTCCCGAATATTCCTAACTTCACTGAAATTGGCTTACCGAATTACAACGCTTATTCTTGGGGTGGTATTTCTGTAAAGAATGGAACCCCAAAAGAAATAGTTGCAAAGCTCAATCAAGATATTGTCAAAATATTGAACGACCCAAGTACAAAAGAACGATTTACTCAAATTGGAGCAGAACCTCAGCCAAGCAGCTCTAGCCAATACGGAGCCTTTATTCATTCAGAATTATTAAAATGGGCTGAAGTAGTCAAACAAGGTCAAATTAAAATTGATTAGGAAATACTTTTGAAGAAAATTGGAATAGTAGGCGCTGGTATTGGTGGGCTTACCCTTGCAGCGCTACTACAAAAAAATGGGTTTGAAGTTGTCGTCTTCGAGCAAGCAAAACAATTTGCTCGAGTAGGTGCGGGGATTCAACAAAGCGCTAATTCTATCAAAGTCTTACGTGAACTCGGATTGGAGTCCCATTTAAGAGGGTTGGCATTTTGTCCCCAAAATTGGAATAACCGTGAGTGGGATAGTGGCGAAGTGAAGTACGAGCTTCCATTAGGCTCTCATTTTGAAAATAAGTATGGAGCTCCTTACCTTTTATTACATCGAGGTGATTTACATTCTGCGATTTTATCCAAGGTAAAAGCAGAATCAATTGTTTTACAAAAAAAGTTTACTCGGTATCAATCTTTTAACCAAAAAGTCATCGTAGAGTTTGAAGATGGAACTACTGAAGAAGTAGATGCTTTAATCGGTGCAGATGGAATTCATTCACGAGTACGCGAACAAATGCTTGGTGCTGAACAGCCTCGCTTTACTGGTCGCGTCGCCTATCGAACAACTTTCCCCGTATCTTTATTGAATGGAAAGACGATTGATGATTGCACAAAATGGTGGGGTATCGATCGACATATTGTTATTTATTACATCACGCCACAAAAAGATGAAATCTATTTCGTTACGAGTGTTCCTGAACCCGAATGGAATAATGAGTCATGGTCGGCAAAAGGAGATCTCAACCAACTACGTGATGCTTTCAAAGGTTTCCATCAACAAGTACAAGATGTTTTAGCCGCTTGCCCAGACGTCCATAAATGGTCACTCTATGAACGTGACCCTTTAGAAAGTTGGAGCGAAGGGCATATCGCTCTTATGGGTGATGCATGTCATCCTATGGTCCCTTATATGGCTCAGGGTGCTGCCATGGCAATAGAAGACGCCGCTGTTTTGACAAAGCTGCTGTGTCAAACAGATAATCTACATAAAGCATTTAACCAATTTGAAATGATCCGAAAACCTCGCACCTCCAAAGTACAACTGACCTCTCATAAAAACCAGTGGATGAGTACACGCACCGATTCAGATTGGGTTTATGGCTATGATGCCTGGCAAGCTTATACTACCTCATCAGAGTAATCTACTGCAAAGTAAGATTCCTCCCATTATTAACAAGATTGGATTAAATTTCTCACAACTGGATAGACTTGGGTCTCCCATCGCTTACCATTAAAAACGCCGTAATGCCCGACACCAATTTGTAGATGATGAGATTTCATGTAAGGCGGTAGTGATGAACAAAGATCTTGTGCGGCAAGTGTTTGCCCTATTCCACAAATATCATCCCTCTCACCTTCAACAGTTAATAAAAAAGTCTTTTTAATTTTTTTAGGATTTACAATTCGTCCTTCAAACGTTAAAGACCCCTTCGCCAAATCACAGTCTTGGAATATCTTTTGAATGGTTTCAATATAAAATTCTGCAGATAAATCCATAATGGCAAAATATTCTTCATAAAAATCATGAATATTTTGCGCTTTATCATCATCACCAGATACTCGATATTCATACAGTTTTTTAAAAGATTCTTGGTGTCTTTTTAGATTCATACTCATAAAGGCATTGAGTTGAACAAAACCTGGGTAGACTTTTCTACCACCACCTTGATATTGTCTTGGGACAGTATCAATCAATTTTTTCTTGAACCAAGATAGAGGTTTTTGGTTAGCAAGATCATTGACTTTGGTAGGGTTATTTCGAACATCAATCGGTCCAGCCATTAAAATCAAACTTAATGGCACGCAAGGATGTTGATCTTCTGACATGATTGAAGTTGCGACTAAACAAGCGACGGTTGGCTGACAAACTGCCATCAGGTGAGACTTAGGACCTAGCACTTCTAAAAAATCAATCACCTGACGAACATAACTATCAAAATCAAACTTCCCTTTATTTAAAGGAATATCTCTGATATTTAACCAATCAGTAATATAAACATCATGATCTTTTAGCAAGGTCTTCACTGTCCCAGATAACAAAGTGGCGAAGTGCCCCGACATTGGAGCAACTAATAAAACTCTCGGTTGCTGACTGATGCCTACTTTTTTGAAGTGCAGTAAATGACAAAATGATTTTCGAATAATTACTTCTTCAACAACTGAAATTCGATTACCAAACTCATCAACAATTTCATCAATACCAAACTTAGGCCTAACGTGAGAAAAACCCAATAAAGCTAATTGTTCGTTGACCGCCATAGCATGACGATACATAAACCCATTCTGAGGTACTTTTTGATGAAGCCAATAAAATAATGAATCCGCCTTAAAACGTAACGGATTCATTAAATTACTGGCTAGCTGATATGCAGAGTACATCATTTGATTAAAAAGTCATTTCCAAGGGGTGACTGGTGGAATTTCACATGGGCCAACGGCATCGACTGTTGAAAAATCTGCCGGACCGACAATTTCTAAATACTCCATATCTGGAGAATAATCAAATAAATAGTGTACGATTCCTGGTGCCTGATGCACACAATCCCCAGCAGCAACTAGCGTAGGCTTATCTTCATACATAAATCTCGCCCACCCTTTCATCATAATGACAATCTGAAATTCGGCCACATGGAAGTGCCACCCAGTTCCATTTTCAGGAGGTAAATTCGCTTTCACCAAATGCGCGATTACTCTTCCTTTCGTAGCCTCAGCAACACCTAAATCACGATACAAAAAGAAATCTCTCAACCCGCCCTTTAAATACTGAGTATCAGTTGGTTTAATGTGCGAGAAATCGGTTGTAATTTTAAAATCAGTAATAGTATTCATTATTAAAACTCCACGTCAAGTTCTTCAATTTCATCGGGTTCTTGAAGGGCGCCCATCACCCATTCCTTCATCTGCGGTAAAGACATGATTTGATCACAATACCGCTGACATAGACCACTAACAGGAACGTTATAGGTCTGGAATCTAGTCACTACCGGTGCAAACATGGCATCGGCTAATGTCGGACTTTTACCAAATAGGTAAGGCCCCTTATAGGTTGTTAAACACTCTTCCCAGATAATCAAAATTCGATCAATATCTAATTGCGCTTTAGACCAAATCTTAAAGTCTTTAAACTTAGCTTTAATATTCATCGGCAATGAACCACGTAAAGAGGCAAAGCCCGAATGCATTTCACCACATATCGATCGACAATGTGCCCGATGGATAGGATTTGAAGGCAATAATTTTGCATGAGGAACTATTTCATTCAAATACTCTCCAATTGCTAGGGTATCCCAAACTTTGGACCCAGAATGCTCTAATCGAGGCACGAGTATAGATGGCGAGAGCAACAATAGTTCAGCACGATTTTGAGCACTATCTGAATCAATAAAGACTTCTGAAAACGCGATACCTGAAAATTTGACCATGAGCCACCCTCTTAGTGACCATGAAGAATAATTTTTACTACTGATTGTCAAAGTTGTTTTTTTAATAGGCATCTTTATAATCAGTTCAGACAAGAGTTAAGATAATTTCAATCTACGCCTATCCAATCCATGATTTTTTTTCTTAAGCACAAGTTATGTGCAAGACACGATCGAATGCACCAATTCTAAAAATGATGACAACCGTCTAATTAAGCACCATTAATGTGCAAAAGACTTAATTCCTTCACGAAAAATCAATAGACTTAACATATGACAATTCATATCGCCTTACACCACCAGACTGATTATCAATACTCCAAACTCATTCAAATTGAACCCCAAGTAGTTCGACTTCGACCAGCGCCTCACTGCAGAAGCAAGATTATTTCTTATTCCTTAAAGATAGAGCCTACTGAACACTTTATTAATTGGCAACAAGATCCTTTTGCTAACTATCAAGCTAGGCTCGTTTTTCCCAAGAAAACGAAACACTTTACAGTCACGGTAGATTTGATCGTAGAAATGGCCGTCTATAACCCGTTTGACTTCTTTTTAGAACCAGAGGCTCAAAATTACCCTTTCAAATACAAAGAAAATTTAAAGAGTGAATTAACGCCTTACCTTGTTCAATCTAAAAGTAACCCGTTACTTTTAGATTATTTTACAAAAATTGATCGTAGAAAAAAAAGAACGATTGATTTTGTAGTCGATATCAATCAACAATTACAAAAGGATATTCAATATTTAATTCGTTTGGAGCCAGGGGTTCAGAGCCCAGATGAAACCCTTTTTAAAAAGTGTGGTTCATGTCGAGATAGCGCATGGCTACTAGTGAATCTCTTTCGTTTATGTGGTCTTGCTGCAAGATTCGTTTCGGGCTATCTCATCCAATTAAAAGCCGATGTTCAAGCTATTGATGGTCCAAGTGGCACTGATAAAGACTTTACCGATTTACATGCCTGGTGTGAAGTGTTTCTTCCTGGAGCTGGATGGGTTGGTTTAGACCCTACCTCAGGACTAATTGCTGGAGAAGGACATATACCGCTAGCGTGCACCCCGGCACCTTCCAACGCAGCACCAATTGAGGGAGTCATTGAAGCATGTGAAGTTCAATTTGAACATCATATGGAAATTCTCCGCATTTATGAATCTCCTCGAGTAACAAAACCCTACGATGATGATCAATGGAAAAATATTCTTCAATTAGGGGATCTGGTTGATCAACAACTGATCGACCAAGACGTTAGACTAACGATGGGTGGTGAACCAACCTTTGTCGCTATGGAGGGCGCAGATGAACCAGAATGGAATACAGCTGCAATGGGTCCTACAAAGCGCGACTATGCCAGCAAACTGACTCAAAAATTAAGCGCTCAATATTCACATGGCGGAATTCTACATTGTGGCCAAGGAAAATGGTATCCAGGAGAACAACTGCCACGTTGGGCATTTTCTTTATTTTGGCGGACAGATAAAAAACCAATTTGGCAAGATGCAAAACTATTTTCTCAAGAAGCTGATCAAGCACAATATACCCAACAAGACGCCAAGAAACTGATCAAACAACTCTGCCTCAATTTAGGGCTCCCTGGGAATTCCTTTTATGAGGGGAAAG
This sequence comes from uncultured beta proteobacterium, assembly GCA_903875135.1. Lineage (GTDB taxonomy): Bacteria > Pseudomonadota > Gammaproteobacteria > Burkholderiales > Burkholderiaceae > Polynucleobacter. The sequence goes on from CAIQUZ010000109.1 coordinate 214,471, forward strand.
AAGATGCTTGGTATTACCTATGGCGGGAATCAAAACTCACAACGGATCAAAATGTTACTAACCTCGATATCGACGATGTCATGGAAAGAAATAGAATTCGCCGTACCTTTAATCAAGGTCTTAAAAGTAGTGTTGGATACGCTTTGCCGATAACTCCAAATCCTGTGCAATCAAAAAAATCGACGCGATGGTTAACCTGCAAATGGAAAATGCGTGATTCATTTCTATCACTAATCCCCGGCGATTCTCCAATGGGCTATCGCCTCCCATTAAGTTCAATCACCTTTCAAAACTCTAAAGCAATAGCTTCCAAAGAGTATTTATCCTCTGAGATGATTAGAACTACCTTATGTGTTGAAGTTCGAGATTCAAAAAGAACTGGCGGTCCTGAGGCAGAACATCAAGGCGGAGGCAAAAATCAATTTATTTATGTTTTTATGCCCCCAATAGATGATTTAGATGATTATCTTCATCTGCTTCAAGTTATCGAGAAAACCGTTGCCACATTAAAGTTAAAAATTGTTTTAGAGGGTTACCCCCCTCCACGAGATTCAAGACTTCAAGTTCTGCAAGTTACACCTGATCCTGGTGTCATAGAAGTGAATATTCAACCCGCAAATAACTGGCAAGATATTGTTGCTCAAACTGAGTTTTTATATCTATGCGCACATGAGACCAAGTTATCTGCGGAAAAATTTATGATGGATGGTAAACATACTGGTACGGGCGGAGGCAATCACTTTGTTTTAGGTGGAAAAAACGTCGATGACAGTCCATTTTTAAGAAAACCTGAACTACTCGCTAGCCTCCTTCGCTACTGGCATAACCACCCTAGCTTAAGCTATTTATTTAGTGGTCTTTTTATTGGGCCAACAAGTCAATCACCACGCATTGATGAAGCTAGAAATGATCAAATTTATGAGTTAGATATCGCTTTAAAAGAAATACAGCTTAACCAAAAAAAACATGGGCATAAAATGCCCCCCTGGTTAGTTGATCGAACTCTACGAAATATCTTAATAGATGTAACTGGAAATACGCATCGAAGTGAATTTTGTATTGACAAACTCTTTTCACCAGACTCTAGCACAGGAAGACTAGGTCTTCTTGAGCTTCGCTCATTCGAGATGCCTCCTCACGCGCGGATGAGCCTAACTCAGCAGCTTTTTTTACGAGCATGTGTAGCCAGATTTTGGAAAGACCCCTATCAAGCTTCTTTAACAAGATGGGGCACAGAACTTCATGATCGATTCTTATTATCAAATGCCATCCGCCAAGATTTTCATGATGTAATTGATGAAATGAACTTAGCGGGTTTTGAGTTTAAGAAAGATTGGTTTGAGCCTCATTTAGAATTTAGGTTTCCGCTCATAGGAAGTATTGACGTTATGGGAGTTCATTTAAGTCTTCGTAATGCTCTTGAACCATGGCACGTAATGGGTGAAGAAACCACGGGTGGTGGCACTGCACGCTATGTAGATTCATCACTTGAAAGAATTGAACTTCTTGTCACAGGAATCAACCCTCATAGACACGTGATTAGTTGTAACAAAATTGCCGTTCCACTGCAAACCACAGGAAAAGTTGGAGAATTTGTCGCAGGCATTCGGTTTAAGGCATGGAATCCACCATCCAGCCTGCACCCAACCATCGGGGTTCACTCACCTCTTACTTTTGATATTGTTGACACATGGAATCGTCGATCTTTAGGCGGTTGCCAATACCATGTTATTCATCCAGGAGGTGTTAATTACAATCACTTACCGATTAATTCGTATGAAGCAGAAAGTCGTAGATTATCCAGATTTTTTGCCATGGGTCACACCACAGGCCAACTGAAAAAACTCCCTTCCACCTTTGACCTACCTCAAAGCAGGGAATTTCCATATACTTTGGACTTAAGAAGATAAAATAATGATATTGTGAAATTTTTAAAACCAATCTATGAGACGGAAGATCCTGTCTCTCCTATACAACTGGCGGAACTTCTCATACAGACAGGTACTGAGAATCATTTTGATGAATTAAAAAACCGTACCTCCCCCTCCCCCAAGAAGTCATATCTGACACCAAATTGGGAAACATTTTTTACGACCATAGGCACTCGAGGAATCGAGAATCTCAATTTAAAAGAACAAGATTTATTGAATGCTGTGAAAGAAAACGGCATCACGTATAACGTTTATGCAGATGAAAACGGGCCTCAAAGACCTTGGTCTCTGGATATTTTTCCACTCATCATCGATCCTTTGAATTGGCAAAAAATTGCTTCTGGAGTATCACAAAGAGCGCAATTACTAGAGCTAATCATGAAGGATATCTATGGCCCACAAAATCTCATTAGAGAGGGACTAATACCTCCCGCATTAGTCCATGGTCATCCAGGTTATTTAAGAATGATGCATGGCGCCAATTTATTAGGTCACAAACATCTTCATATTATGGCGTTTGACTTAGCGCGAAACGCTACTGGTGAATGGAGTGTCATTTCCCAAAGAACCCAAGCACCTTCGGGTCTTGGTTATCTTTTAGAAAATCGGAATCTCGTTTCTCAACAATTTCCAATTGCTTTTGAAAAAATGAACATCGAGCCTCTTGCCAGCACCTATCGTGAATTGATCGACGCGCTCAAACTATCTAGTCCAGCAGGATTTAATTCAAACATTGTTCTGCTTACCCCAGGTCCATATAACGAAACGTATTTTGAACATGCTTATCTAGCCCGTTTTTTAGGACTCACTCTTGTGCAAGGTTCAGATTTAACGGTTCGCAACCAATGTGTCTATCTCAGAACACTTGGAGGTCTAGAACAAGTACACATTATTATAAAACGCCTTGACGATCTCTTTTTAGACCCGCTCGAACTTTTACCCGACTCAACCCTTGGCATTCCAGGCATTTTACAAGCCATTCGCTCAGGCAATGTCTTGATTGCGAATGCCCCTGGATCCGCCTTTTTAGAGTCTCCAGCTTTACTGGGGTTCTTGCCAGGTATTAGCGAAAAACTACTAGGTCAGCATCTTGAATTGCCTGCGATGGATACATGGTGGTGTGGCGAATCTGCAGCCTTTGACTCTGCGATGTCGAATATTCATAACACGGCAATTAAACCAACTTACCCAAACAGTGAAGGTCATCAAAGTTTCCCCGCAATATTAACAAAAGATTTAAGCCCACAAGAACTAGAAAAATGGATCTCCAAAATTAAGGAGCAACCTGATGAGTACACTGTTCAAACTTATCTGCCATTAGCACAAATGCCATCATGGGAGAATTCGCAAATCAAGCAAAAGTCCTATGTATTAAGGGTATTTGCATTGAGTAATGGCGCCAGTTCTTGGAGTATTCTTTCTGGGGGGCTTGTTCGAATTGCCACAAAAACTGATGGAATTGCATCAATGCAACGTGGTGGAAGTAGTGCTGATGCATGGGTTCAAACTAATACTCAGATACAAAACCCCAACTTAGCGAATCTCTATTCAATTGAAGCAAATGCGCAGAAAAAAAGAGTCGTGACTAGCCGAGCCGCTGAAAATTTATTTTGGTTTGGACGCTACTCAGAGAGAAGTGAAAATACGATTCGTCTAGCGCGACTGTATTTAAAAAGCCTCAACAATGAATATCATGATGAAAGCTCTATTTGGTTATTATTAGGCAGTCTTTGTAAAACTCAGTCGTTAGTCCCACAAGATATTGATCCCATATACAACCTTAAAGGGGTTCGTAATCGTTTATTTGAAAAAACCCTTATCGAAACATTACATGACCAATCCTCCCTACCAAGTGTTGGCTTTAACTTATTAGCTATGCAACAAGCAGCATCCTCAGTAAGAGAACGATTAGCACCTGAACAGTGGGCGATTATTCATGAATGTATCGATCAGTTTAGAAAAGATCTCAATTACACAAAGATTAATCAAGAATACTCCACCAATCAAGCGATGGAAGCATTAGGACAGGCCAGTAAATCATTAGCTGCCATCACCGGTGGTCAAACTGATAGGATGACGAGAGATGATGGTTGGCAATTACTCAGCATTGGGCGATACCTTGAACGATTAATGTTCCTTTGTGAGGTCTTTTTAGAAGCTATTTCGCTAGATCTCTTTAATGGACTTCCACATGATGTATCTGGGTTCGATGGACTTTTGTACTTATTCGATAGCACCATTACTTACCATAGCCAACATCAACAAAATAGAAGTCTTAACTCATTTATCGATCTTGTCATTACTGATAACGAAAATCCACGTTCTTTTGCCTGGATTATTCATCACTTAGATAATAGAATCAAAAAATTGAATCGAATTAACCCCAACCAACCCATTCAATTTGACCATCCATTTATTAACGCGGTGATGCCTTCGATAGAAACATTATGTGAGGTCAATCAAGAAAATCAATTATTGAATTTAACTCAATATATACGCAGCATTCAACAATCTATTTTTTCTGTAGCTGATGATATCAATGCTAATTACTTCAGCCACATCTATAAATCCAACTACCGCATTTAATATGCAATTAGAAATTCTTCATGACTCAACCTATACCTACGCAGGACAAGTAGAAACTGTTCGTCACCAAGCTCATCTAAAGCCTCGCTCGAATATGTATCAAAATATTTTGTTCTCTCATATTCAAATTAAACCAACCCCAGATGTATATTATGAAACTCAAGATATTTTTGGCAATTACTCTTCCTATTTTTCTATTCAAGAAAAACACCCTACTCTCGTAATTCAATCTCGCAGTCAAGTTGAAACTTTTTCAAACGCGAATCATCAACAATTAGAACAAATACCGAGCTGGGAAAATGTTAGGGAATATTTTAAATATTCAACACTCCAAAAATGGGATAGCGCATCTGAGTTTTTATTTAACTCTCCATTGATTCAGTATGATGCGCAGTATGTTCAGTTTGCGAAAGAAGCCTTCTTTCCTCAGCGTAATATTTTAGATGGCGCAATAGCACTGATGGAGCAGATCTATCATCAATTTGAGTATCAAACAAAATCAACCAATATCAATACTCCGACTCGCGAAGCTTTTGATCAAAAAAAAGGTGTTTGCCAAGATTTCGCTCATATATTCATTAGCTGTATGCGCAGTATTGGCCTACCTGCAAAATATATCAGTGGCTATCTTTTAACTACCCCTCCACCAGGTAAAGTTAGGCTCATCGGCGCTGACGCATCCCACGCTTGGACTTCCGTTTATATTCCTAGTTTTGATCTTTACAATAAGTTGTCCTCTGGAGTTTGGTGCGATTTTGACCCAACAAATAATCGTTGGGGAATCGGTAGCCCTGGTGAGGATTATGTATTTTTAGCGCAAGGCAGAGACTATGCTGACGTCTCCCCTATTCGGGGCGTGATTAAAGGAGGTGCTAATCACGATATAGAAGTTTCAGTAACGGTTCGGCCAATTCAAACAGATTGATCCCTATCAAAGTTCAATCTTTTTCTTATGTTAAGCTAATTAAAACAACAATATGGAGAACTGTATGAACCACCGAAGAAACCTATTAATGGCTTTAGGTGCAAGTTTCGCATCCAATGCCCTTGCGCAGACTCCTCCATCGCCAAGTCCATCATCTAAGGGTCCCATCATATGGGGAGATATGGATCAAACAGCTTTAGATAATGCGTACGACCAAAGTTTCTATGCTCCCAATATCAAACAAGTCCAAATTAGATATGCCTCAAATAGTGATATTACGAGAAGTAGGCTAGGCAATCCTATCAGGCTTGCCTATGGCCCTACTCCGATTGAAGCACTTGACGTTTATTTGTGTAAAAGACCAAAAGCTCCAATCCAAATCTTTATCCACGGCGGAGCTTGGCGTGCGGGATTAGCGAAAAACTTTGGCTTTAAAGCAGAAACCTTTGTTAATGCTGGAGCCCATTTTGTGGTTCCAGACTTTATTAATGTGACTGAATCCAACGGTGATCTGATGCCTATGATCAATCAAGTTCGATACTCAATTGCTTGGGTGTATAGAAATGCCCACACCTTTAATGGTGACCCGAATCGAATCTACCTCTCCTCTCACTCCTCTGGTGCGCATCTTGCAGGGGTTGCGTTAACGACCGACTGGGCGAAAATGGGTCTTCCAAAAGATATCATTAAAGGTGGCGTTTTATGCAGTGGCATGTATGATCTTCAACCAGTTCGTTTATCAGCGAGAAGTAACTACGTCAAATTTACAGATGAGATTGAAAATGCACTTAGCTCTCAACGTCATCTCCATTTGTTAAATACACCCATCATCGTTGCACATGGGGATATGGAAACTCCAGAATTTCAACGTCAATCCAAAGATTTTACAAAAGCAGTCAAAGACGCAGGCAAACCCGTCAAGTACATCCTTGGTCAAGGTTATAACCACTTCGAAATGCCAGAAACCTACGCTAACCCTTATGGCATATTAGGCAAGGCGACCTTGGAGCAAATGCAACTCGCCTAAGAAATCAACTAATCACACCCAAAGTCTTTAACAGTTTTTCTGGAGTTACTGGCTGATCAAAGTTATGCACGCCAAAGGGGGCAATGGCATCATTGATCGCATTGACTACAGCTCCAGGAGCACCTGCGGTTCCTGCTTCACCAGCGCCCTTTGCACCTAGCAAAGAAGATTTTGTTGGTGTTTGCACGTGAGCTACTTCAATGTCTGGCATCTCAGAAGCCATTGGAACTAAATAATCAGCCATATTTCCGTTGATCATCTGTCCTTGAGAGTCGTATAAACACTCTTCAAATAAAGCCCCACCAATACCTTGCACAATTGCGCCACGCATTTGTTCATCGACTAACATCGGATTAATTACACGTCCACAGTCTTCAACCGCCCAATGCTTGAGTAACTTAACAAAACCAGTATGAACATCAACCTCTACATAGGATGCCTGCACCCCATTTGTAAAGATAAATGGGTAATCCTTTTGGGAGTAATGACGAGTTACTGTCAGTTCCGCATGGAGATCTCTTGGAAGAGTATCCGTACGGTAATAACCCACTCGCCCAACTTCACTCAAGGGAATTTTTTCTTGTTGAGTCAACCGATCAACCACTTTGCCATTTTTTACATTGAGTTGACTAGAATCGATTTGTAACATCGCTCCAGCAATCTTCAGGATATTTTCACGTAAGGCCATACCAGCTAAAAGGACGGCTTCGCCACCAATACCTGCACCACGTGAGGCCCAAGTGCCACCACCGTAAGGAATTGTATCGGTATCTCCAGTTCGTACACGAACCTGATGAATGGACACACCGACTGCATCTGCTGCAATCTGAGCAAAAATACCTTCCGCTCCCTGACCTTGCTCACCAACACTGACCGATACCGTGATCACCCCTGTTGGATCCATACGAATCGTTGCACCATCCTGCGATGCAATTCGAGCCCCACCAACACCGTAAAACGCCGGGCTTGGATTGGTGAGCTCAATTAAGGCAGCAAAACCAATACCTCGGTAAATCCCTTTTTTACGAAGCGATTTTTGTTCTAACAGCAAACTGGGGTAGTCCATCAAATCTTCGATTTTGGCTAAACATTGCTCGTGCGATAACACCTCCAATTTAATACCTGAAGCGCCAGTGTAAGGGTAAGCATCGTCAGGGATGACATTGCGTTTGCGAAACTCTAATGGATCCATACCTAATTTTCTGGCAGCAAGATCGACCAAGCCTTCCGTCACCGCGCAGGCAATTGGATGTCCAACACCGCGATACTGGCATGTAGGCGTTTTATTTTGAAACACCACATTCAGATTAGCGCGGTAATGTTGGTGTTTATAAGGACCGCCAACCAAGTTAACCACTTGATTACCTTCAATTGCACTGGTTCTTGGGAACATTGAATACGGCCCAATTCCAGTCAGATCATCAATCTCAAAAGCTAGTATCTCACCTTCTTTTGAGGCAGCGATGCGTCCTTTGATCACATGCTCACGAGCATGAATATCACTCAAATAAGACTCTAAGCGATCTGCCACAAACTTTACTGGACGTTTGAGCATCATCGAAATACCGACCGTGGCAAAGTCATCCGGATATGCGTGTACCTTAATACCAAACGATCCACCAACGTCGTAACATACGACTCTGACATCTGACTCGATTAAATCAAATTGACGACAATATAAATCCTGCATCATATGCGGCGCCTGTTGCGAGTGATACACCGTCAAGCGACCATCAGGAGAGAAGTGAGCAATCTGTGAACGAGGTTCTAAAGTAACCCCAGTATGACGTCCAAACTTAAAGGTTGCCTCAGCAACAACCGCCGCCTGACTAAATTGAATATCAACATCTCCCACATTTAAAGAACGTTTAAAACAAATGTTGTCACCGAGCTCTGGATGGATCAACGTCTGATTGGGGTCTAAAGCAGCATGCATATCGAGGATAGCAGGCAGCTCTTCCCAGTCCACCTGTAAATGTGGCAATGCATCTTCTGCTTGTGCTCTGGTCTTGGCAACAACAGCAACTACAGGCTCACCTTGCCAACAAGCCCTATCAACTGCTAGCGCATGTTGTGGAGCAGACTTCATCCCTACCAAGTGGCTGAGTGTTGCCACCCATGGCTTGCAGATTTGAGAAAGCTCTTTACCGTCAATCACGGCTACAACTCCAGGCATACTTAATACGCTGTCTTTATGAATATTTTTGATGCGCATATGTGCTACTGGTGAGCGCCAATATACTACATGAACCATGCGGGGTAATTGTAGATCATCAATATATTTACCTTGTCCTTCCGTCAGGCGCTTCGCGCCATGACGAGGTTCACTACTACCGATGTAACGTTGCTCATTCGTCACCGGAGCTAATATAGGAAGTTCACTGGGTTTATTCATGATAATCTCCTTACTTAAGGTTAGAATGACGTTCTTCAAGAACGTGTGCAATGGCATCGACAATGGCTTGATAACCTGTGCATCGACAATAGTTTCCGGAGATCCACTCTCTGATTTCAGAACGAGTTGCATGAGGTTTCGTTTCAATCAACTCTGCTCCAGCGAGTAACATTCCCGAAGTACAAAAGCCACATTGCAGTGCATTGAATTGCAAGAATGCTTGTTGCAAATCTTTATAGACTCCATCCGCAGTTAACCCTTCAATGGTCTGCACATCGGCACCATTGGCCTGCACTGCTAATACTAAACAGCCTCTGACAATCTGACCATTGACCTTGACAGTGCATGCACCGCAAGCGCCTTGCTCACAACCCAAATGCGATCCAGTGAGGTTCTGATCTTCGCGGATAAAATCGACCAAGTGTTGTCGTGGTTCAACTTCTGCATGGATCAATTGTCCATTGAGTGTCATCGAAATCGACGTTGTATTCATAATCAATTTCCTTTCATTATTGATGAGCGATGTGCTTGAGAGCACGTTCAAGTAAAACACCAACTAGATGTGTTTTCATTTGTGCTGAGTTTGTTAAATCAGCTAAGGTCGCTATTTCTGACTTAGCCATTTGAATCGCACTTGATAAAAATTCAGGGCTGATTAATGACTGAATATTTTTACCGTTCAGGCTCTCTTGCACACCTAAGGCCATCAACGGCGTTGATGCTACAGAAAAATAAACGATGCGACTATCAATAACAACATCTTGTTTGAGTTCAACCTGACAAACGATACCTGTCGCAGCATAATCTCCATGACGACGGGAAAGCTCTTCAAAATAATGCTTATTAGTAGCTGTGCTTAAGTTAAATTCTGTGGCCACTAAAATCTCATTTGGTTCTAATGCCGTCGTATACAAATCCAAGAAAAAATCTTTTGCCAAGACTCTTCTCTCACCCTGCGCACCTTGGATCACCATAACACCATCTAAAGCGATAGCACAGGCTGGCCACTCCGCGGCTGGATCACCATAAACACAAGAGCCTCCCCAGGTACCTAAATTACGAATCGCGCGATGGGCAATATGAGGTACTGCCTCACTCAAAATAGGTAAATGCTGTTGAATAATGGGAGAATTTTCAATCTCCGTATGCGTTGTCATCGCTCCAACTCGAACGACTTGATCAATCTGAGTAATGCCCTTGAGTTCTGCAATACTTTGCAAATCAATCAAGATCTCTGGATTGGATAATCGCATGTTCAGAGAAGGCAATAAACTTTGACCACCAGCCATCAATTTGGCATTATCTCCATACTTGCCCAAGAGTTGAATCACCTCTTGAATTGAATTAGCTCTTTGATAATTAAATGCTGCCGCTTTCATGGGCGTCTCCTTGTTTCATTGATTGGCTTTTATTGCCATTTATAGAATATGAATGATTTTTATTTTACTCAATAATACTGCTATTATTTGATGTATGCACACATCATATTTGATATTCATTTAACCTTTATTAGAGGATAAAAAATGGGCGAACTCGTCATTAACCATCTAGCCATTCGCAGCCCCGATGCAGAAAAAACAAGGGATTTTTTTATGAAAACCCTCGATTTAACCCCAGGGCCTAGACCTAATTTTCCATTTCCAGGTTACTGGCTCTATAAATCCGACTCTGACCACTCTAACTATTTAAATGCAGTCGTTCATATCGTTGGTATTGACCCCAACGATAAAGAAGGCTTGATTGGGTACTTGGGAGACCGTGAACTTCCAGAACTGCATGGTACTGGCGCTATTGATCATATCGCCTTTTACGCCACAGGCCTTGAAGAAATGCTGAAGCACTTAGCCAAGATCGATGTGCCGGTTCGTGAACGCCTCGTACCGGCTATTGGTCTGCATCAAGTTTTTTTAGATGACCCCAATGGTATTGTGATCGAACTAAATTATCCTGCTCACGAACGCACCGACCTTGATGTGAAAAATCAGCAAGTTGCTAAGGTATAACTTTTCCTCTTTTAGATTGAATACATGTCAAAGATTTTAGTTGTTGGAGGCTCTCTAGGAGGCCTTTTAGCTGCCAACTTACTCCGTAGCCAAGGCCATGAAGTAGATATACTCGAAAGAGTCTCTGGCTCACTCGAAGGTCGCGGTGCCGGTATTGTCCCTCATCCAGTATTAATTAAAGCCCTGAAGATGGTTGGAGTTGAAATTGACCATAACTTGGGTATACAGGTCGACCACCGTGTTACTCTCGATAAAAATGGAGGCCTCATTGCGGATATGGAACTACCGCAACTCTTTACATCATGGGGCAAACTCTATCATTTGTTAAAAGAAAACTTTCCAGCCAAACACTATCATTCAGGTAAGAATGTGGTCTCTTTTGAACAAAGCCAAGAGGCAGTCTCAGTCCACTGCGAAGACGGAACAAGTTATAACGCTGAATTACTCATTGCCTCCGATGGACTTCGCTCAGCGATTCGACACATCATCGCCCCTCAAATCAAACCGGAATATACCGGCTATGTTGCTTGGCGCGGCGTTTGTGAAGAAAGCGCTTTAAGTCAACATATGCGTGACACCCTTTTTAATTATTTTGGATTTGGTCTACCCGAAGGAGAGCAAATGCTTGGTTATCCCGTTGCGGGAAATAACAATAATTTACAAGTTGGGCAACGTCGTTATAACTTTGTTTGGTATCGACAAGCCCCTGAAAATACCATTCTCAAGGATTTGCTGACTGACGCCGATGGAATTTTCCATCCACAAGGAATCTCGCCAGTACAAGTGAATTGGCGTCATATCGCAGCAGTTCGTGAAGCGGCTAAAAAGAATTTAGCACCACAATTTGCAGAAGTTCTTGAAAAAACTGGAATGGTGTTTTTCCAACCCATCTACGATGTATTCTCAGAACAAGTTGCCTTTGAACGAGTTGCTCTGATGGGTGATGCCAGTTTTGTGGCGCGTCCACACGTTGGGATGGGCGTCTCTAAAGCAGCCGAAGATGCTTTGTCCATACTGAGTAACATTACCCAGTATGGAGCAACTGCAAAAGCCTTTGAGCAATATCAACAAGAACGACTCATCCCAGGACAACGTGTGATTGCCAGAGCTCGTTACCTCGGTAAATACATGACCGCTCAAGGTCAAGCAGAACTCAAGAATAATCATATCGGAATTGCACAGCGAGTAATGCGAGAAACCGCTGTGGATATTGCAGATATCATCATGAGCGATGAACTAATTCCAGAAAATATCTAAAAAAAACCGCATCGATGATGCGGCTTAGCTTGGTGTAGCACTGCTTTTTTATTATTATTTCTTCATGATAGGCGGCGGAAACTGCGCTCTATATAAATCATTAATCTGTTCACCCGTTCGAATAGAAACACCCTTTTTGGTTTGAATGTAATCTAATAACTGCTCAAAATAACCAATACGATGCGGCGCTCCCGTAATGTATGGGTGCACACTGATGGCCATGACACGCGGAATGGTATGACTGTCTGACAACAAACGGTCGAACTGTTCTTTACCACGCAACAACATCTCATCACCACGATGTTGTTGTAAGAGCATCATCGGAATATCGTTCGTCTCTACCGTGTAGGGGACTGATAAAACGGGCTTTGGTGAGGCCTCAATCCATGTCGGCTGATCGTCTAATGGCCAGTCGGCAACATACTGTATTCCAGCCTTAGATAAATGATCAATGGTGACTTCAGACTCAGTTAGACCTGGACTTTCCCAACCAATTGGGTCTTGACCAGTAAAGTTCTTGATGGTGTACATCGTCTTTTCGATTGCTTCCAATTGATCAGGCAATTTATGCATCGGTCCCTGAACATAGGAATGACCCATCATTTCCCAACCATGCTTCAATGTTGACTCAACAACGCGTGGATAGGATTCACAAACAATCCCGTTGGTAGCCAAAGTGGGAACAATATTACGCTGCACTAAAGCATCAAAAATACGCCAAAAACCAACGCGCATACCGTATTCATGCCAAGACCAGTTCGGGACATCAGGTAGTAGTGGTTGACCCATCGGTGGACTAAGCACCATTCTAGGCATCGCATTCGCCATGGTCCAATGCTCGACATTGACGATGATCCAAACTAATAAATTATTCCCATTGGGTAAATGCCACATCGGACGATCCACAATGGGCAAAAACGGCACACGCTCGCTTGGTAATGAAAATTTCACAATAAAACCCTTAATTAAACACCCATGTATAACTGACGCACTACGTCATTGCTGGCAAGCTCAGTAGCGCTTCCTTCAATCTTGATTTCACCATGGACAATAACATATCCACGATCAGCAATTCTCATTGCTTGTGTGAAGTTTTGTTCCGCCATCAGTACGGTTAAACCTTTTTCCGCTTTTAACTCAGCAATCTTTTCAATCATTTGTTTCACAATAATCGGGGCCAGTCCAACGGAAGGTTCATCAATCAGTAAAATTTTGGGCATTGTCATCAAAGAACGTGCTAAAGCAACCATTTGCTGCTCTCCACCACTCATACTTCCGGCTCGTTGATTAGCTCTTTCCTTCAACTTTGGAAATACCCCAAAACAATATTCTAAATTTTCCTCTACATGAATACGTGCTAAAGGTCTAGATGCACCTAAAAGAAGGTTTTCTTTCACCGTCAATAACGGAAAAAGTCTTCTTCCTTCTGGAACCATGGCAACCCCAAGATTGACAATCGCTTCCGGAGACAATTTACTTAAATCATGTATTTGATCATCGATCATGACCTGAGCAATACCTGCCGTATGCTTGACAAGACCCGCCACGCATTTGATCAGCGTCGATTTACCGTTACCATTTGTTCCGAGCAAGGCAACCGTTTCCCCATTACCTACCTCCATCGAAATACCATGAAGAACCTGCACGGATCCATAGGCAGCTTTAATGTCCTTTAGGATAATTTTATTCGCCAAGATATGCCTTAATCACTTCTGGATTACTAATAACATCTTGCGGATCACCATCAGCAACTTTGGAACCCGCGACCAATACCATCAGGCGTTCTGAAAAACGCATTACCGCACTCATAATATGTTCGATCATCAGCACGGAAATACCTTTTGCTTTCATACCCATAATTAACTCTAAAATTTCATCGACCTCAGCGCCAGATAATCCTGCTAAAGCTTCATCAGCAATCAATAGCTGTGGATTTGCCGACATGGCTCTTGCTAACTCCAACTTCCGTAATTCAACCTGTGTCAAACTCGATGAAATCGCATCGGCTTTATTCATCAGGCCTACACTTTGAATAATGCTCAGCGCTTTTTCTTCATGCGTTCGATGATCATCAGCTTCTGAGCGCAAATGCCCCGCAAAATTAATCACTACTTGAATATTCTCAATCACCGTCATCGATTTAAAAGGCTTTGGAATCTGGAAGCTTCTAGCAATACCTGCATGAACACGTGCATGCGTGGCCAATTGAGTGATATCTTCACCACGCAATTGAACGCTACCACCATCAATCTTCAACATTCCAGAGATGCAATTCACAAGCGTACTTTTACCTGATCCGTTGGGACCAATTAAACCTAATCGCTCCCCAGGATAAATGATTAAATCGACCTGATTTAAGGCCGTAAATCCTCCAAATTTCTTAACGATGCTAGAAGCTTGAACGAGGGGTTTTTGAGATTGATCCATGAATTATTTCTTTTTAAAAATACCCATTAAACCATTCGGTGCAAGAGTCACGAAGAAGACGAGTACCGCTCCTACGATGAGTAAATTCCATGTTGCAGATAGCGTCACTGATGCGACTTGTTGAATGGTTCCGAGTAACAATGCGCCAATCAAAGGCCCAAGCCAAGAACCTAATCCGCCAACAATCGGCATTGCAATACTATTCACCGCAAAGGATAAATTAAAGGTTGCAGTCGGTTCCATATATGTAATTAAATAAGGAAAAGTCGTACCCGCTAAACCCATTAATGCACCACTAATAGTTGTGGCGATTAACTTCAGTCTTAATGTAGGCACACCTAAACCCTCAGCCGCAAGCTCATCATCACGAATCGCCATCAGTCCTTGACCTAATGAAGATTTTTCAATGGTACGCGCCACAATGACAGAAAAGATCGCCATCGCTAAAATCAAGAAAAATAGCCAGTGAATATATTGACCAACACCGATTGGCGACTCGCGTGGAACAATCACGTAAACACCCCTAGCCCCACCTAAAAATGGCGTATTGGTCACGATAGTATTCAACACAACCGATAAGGCGAGAGTAGCAATCGAGAAGAAAACCCCCTTCAGTCTTAAAGTAAGGTATCCCATCCCCAGGCCTATCAGGCCTGCCATGAATGTTCCTAATAAAATATTGTATCCCTGCGGCCAACCCAACTTATATCCAACCACAGTTGAGTATGCGCCAATCGCAAAAAAAGCCGCCGTACCAAAATTAACGTACCCAGCGTATCCACCCAAGATATTCCAAGCCGTAGCCAGAATCACAAATTGCAACACCGTGTAGGCGGCAAAAAAGAAATATTCTGATTGAACCCAAAAAGGTAATGACCCGAGCAATAGAGAAATCAGAACAACCCCAATATAAAAGGCGCGATTGGTCTTCATTTTCCGAAAATACCTTGTGGTCTAAAGGCTAAAGTCAACAGTAACAAACCGAAGGATACTGCCGGAGACCATGACGGCCCAGCAAAGGTTGCTGTCATACTCTCAGCCACCCCTAAAATCATGGCCGCAAATAAAGTACCCATCAGATTACCCATACCACCGAGTACGCAGACGGCAAAAACTAATCCAATGTAGTCTCTGCCAGCCGCAGGCTGAACACTCTGAATAATGATAAGCATTGCACCACTAAAGCCCGCGATTAAAAGCGATAAGCCAAAAGCATAACCTTTGATTTTGACGGGATTGACGCCCATCAGTTGCAACGCTAATGGATCTTGAGCAACGGCACTTACCGCACGCCCAAAATACGTGGATTTAAAAAACTGTCGAATGACTAACAAAAGACCTATGGATAACAGGAAAGGTATTAACAATCGATATGGCAGATTCACAAAACCTAAATTGAGCGTGGCATCCGTATAGCCGGTGTTCACGTTACGGTAATCAACACCAAATAGGAGAAGTAAAAGCATTTCTAAGATAAATAAAATACCAAAGAAAAAAGCCAAGCCTCTTAATGAATCACCACCAGCATTTTTCTCAAATCGATCATAATAAATTCGATAAATCGACAGGCCGATCAAAAAGAAAAATGGCGACATCAATAAGGCAGACAATATCGGATCAAGTCCAAAATGCTCGTTCAGCCACCAAGCAACATATGCGCCCAACATAATGAACACAGGATGAGCAATATTGACAATATCGAGCATGCCAAAGGAAATAGAAATCCCAAGACTCATGGCAGCATAAAATCCGCCAAGTAATAGCCCAGAAATAATTGCATTAAATAGTAAATCTAAAGGTATATCCATTGCTCACTCTAAAAGATCCATCTCTGACACAGCGTCAAAGATGGTAAAGTTTATTTTACTTACTGGCCTCTTGATAAGGAGTAATCAATTCTCCCGACTTCATATCACTTGGAGAAATAATTGGCGCAGGACCGGGTTTACGGAACTGATCAATGTCGTTACCCTTAACATCTCTATATTGAACGTATAAAGGACGACCGACTTCCCATTCGCCGTTAGATGCAAACTTTACATCACCTACAACGGTATTAAATTTTGTTGCATGAATGTAGTCGATTAATTTTTTATTATCAATACTGCCAACCTTTTCAACCGCTTGTCCTAAGATTTGCATTTCTGCATAAGCGTATGGTGGCAAGTAATAACCTAATGGATCGACCCCTTCTTTTTCAGCACGAGATTGATAGATTTTTAAGAAGGCTTCAACACCAGAAAACTTCACTGTCTTCTCTGGAACATAGAGCTCATACCCCAAGACACCATTGAGCAATGGACCTAATTGTTTCTTAGTGGATGCCGAGCCTAAACCAATCATGGTTCCACCAAACACCGTGGTTTTTAAACCAATTTCACGCGCCGCACGAATAATTCCGGGGGTTTCGCCTGGGTAAGATGCTACATAAACGATATCGGGGTTGGTCGCTTGAATTGCACGCAGAACAGGTGTGTAATCTGTCGTGTTAGGCGGATAAGTCTTGTCATAAACCACTTTTAAGTTATATTTCTTGACAACTTCTCTTGCTCCCTCAATCGTCATCGCTGGGAATTCTGCATCACCACCAATAAAGGCTACCGTTTTGGGTTTTTCTTTAGCCGTCATTGCGGCATCAAAGAACCCACCCGCTAAACCAACTGCAGGCTCTTTACCATTGGGCATCATTTGGAAATAACCAGGGTAATTAAACTTCGCATTAACGTTCGTCCCAAACAAAGTAATAAAGACGAGATTGCGCTGCATGATGGTTGGCATCGCAGGGGCAATGAGGTTCGTTCCATAGGGAGATACGACCATGTCAACTTTGTCGGAATCTAATAATTTCGTATATAAACCTGGAACCAAAGATGGATTACCTTGGTCATCGTAATAAACGTATTCAACTTGACGACCAATCAAACCACCCTTTTTGTTGATCTCTTCTCTCCAAATTTCCATGGATAACAAAGCAGCTTTTCCATTGGCTGCAAGTGGACCAGTCAAAGCCATACTAAAACCAATCCTAAGAGGTGGTTTACCTTGTGCAATGGCTTGAGTGGCCATACCTAATGAACTAAATAAAACTACTGAAAGTACTAAAAGACGACGACGCATTGATAAAACAAACATGTATTTCTCCAAAATTTACTAATGATCAAATGCTAATCTATTTCCATTGAGTTGCTATCTATGGAAAACCCTTAAAGAAGCAAATACTTCACATGATGATGATCAATAATGATGATGGAAATTAACACCAATACCCGAATAAGGTATTTATTTCATTGAAAAATATCTCATGGGCTATTAATAAGGAGCTTGATCAGTACTTAGCAAAATATAGAAAATTGCATAAATATAAAATGTTGATACATGATCAATTAGGCACTTTACGATATCAGTGACGAATCGGCCAATCTAAGCGAAGTTGAGAGACAAAATGATGGTTTTTCTGGGAGACCGGATCAGTAAATCTGAGCTCCTTCGCTAAAAGCTGTAAGGGAGTTTCATAAAGACGATGCTCTGGGGCTGTATAGGACATCATTTGGGGATAAATCTGATCATGGCGGATGGGGATGCCCAAAGCACTCATATGAACGCGTAACTGATGTTTTTTTCCAGTCTGTGGGCGGAGCTGATACAACGCAAACCGCTCATCATGCTGGATCATCTGGATCGTCGTGAGGGCATTCGCCACCCCTTCAGACTCTTGCATTTGCATAAAACGGGCCCCTTTTTCAATCCGACTCTGGCGGATATGTGGCCAAGTGATTTGATCGGTATAGTCGGCGACCGCTAGGTAGGTTTTTTGTATCACTTGTTTACGAAATAGCGATGCATAAAGATCTCGTGTCTGAGCCTGCTTAGTAAAAATCACGAGCCCTGCAGTTTCAAGATCAAGTCGATGAGCGGCACTTAAGCTATCAATACCCGTTAAGTTTCTTAAACGCACTAACAATGTTTCTTGAATATAAGGACCAACGGGCGTCACTGGTAAAAAATGTGGCTTATCTGCCACCAACAAATAGTCGTCTTCATAAAGAATGGACTCCTGAAATGGAATCACAAAGTTTTCTTGCGCCTCACGATAGTAATAGACCATCCGCCTAGGTAAATATGAGGCATCAGGTGTCAATGGGTGTCCCAGCTCATCAAAGACTCTGCCAGCTAGCATGCGATTCTCCCAACCAGCTCTTGTTCCCCTCGGGAATCGCTTCTCTAGAAAATCAAGTACCAATAAATAAGGCCCTTCTGGAAGAAAGACCTTACTTGGACCTACACCGTTGATATGCAGAAGATTCTTACGTTTCATTCAGAATCTCTCTTCTCAACAAGGATTAATCACGCGAAGCTTTTTTGCGCTCATGTTCTTTTAAGTAACGTTTTCTTAAACGAATACTTTTGGGCGTCACCTCAACCAACTCATCATCGGCAATGAATTCCACAGCGTATTCTAATGACATCTGAATCGGCGTCACTAAACGTACTGCCTCATCAGTCCCAGAGGCGCGAACGTTAGTCAGCTGCTTACCTTTAATTGGATTGACAACTAAATCGTTATCCCGTGAATGAATACCAATGATCATTCCTTCATACAAAGGATCACCTGGGGAAACAAACATACGTCCACGGTCTTGTAATTTCCATAAAGCGTAAGCAACGGCTTCACCATTATCTTGACTGATCAAAACACCATTATGTCGCTCACCTAAAATGCCATCTCTGACGGTATCGTAGGTATCAAAAGTATGACTCATGAGACCCGTACCACGCGTCATCGTCAAGAAGTCTCCCTGGAATCCAATCAAGCCACGCGCAGGAATTCGGTACTCTAATCGAGTGCGACCCTTACCATCACTGACCATATCTTGTAACTCGCCCTTACGCTTACCTAATTCTTCCATCACGGAACCTTGAGTCACATCTTCAACGTCAACGGTTAAATTCTCATAAGGCTCTAATTTATTACCATTCGCATCTTCATGAAATACAACTCGTGGACGTGATACCGCTAACTCGTATCCTTCACGACGCATGTTCTCAATCAAAATCGTTAAATGTAATTCGCCGCGACCAGACACTTCAAAAATCGTGTCATCATCCGTATCTTTGACACGCAGTGCCATATTGGCTTTTAACTCACGATCTAAACGATCACGTAATTGACGGCTTGTAACAAACTTACCTTCACGTCCTGCGAGCGGACTCGTATTCACCATAAAGTTCATTGTTAACGTAGGTTCATCCACCTTGAGCATCGGTAATGCATCAGGATTGTCCACCGCACAAATCGTCGTCCCAATCGCAATTTCCTCAATACCATTAATCAACACAATATCGCCAGCAATCGCTTCGGTAACAATCTCACGCTCAAGACCTTTAAACTTTAAACACTGATTAATCCGCCCCTTAAATGGCACACCATCAGGACCATTCAAACAAATGACATCCATGCCAGGCTTAATCGTTCCACGGGATATTCGTCCCACACCAATTTTTCCAACATAACTGTTGTAATCAATCGATGAAATTTGTAACTGAAGCGGCCCAACAATATCATCGTCACGAACAGGAACGTGCTCAATCAAGGTCTCAAACAAGGCCCTCATATCACCCTCTCGTACATCGGGCTTCATTCCAGAAAAACCATTTAAACCCGATGCATAAACAATTGGAAAATCTAACTGCTCTTCAGTAGCACCTAACTTATCAAATAATTCAAAAGTAGCGTTTTCAACATACTCAATACGTGCACCAGGACGGTCCACTTTATTAATCACCACAATCGGACGCAATCCTAAAGCGAGGGCTTTTTTAGTCACAAAACGCGTCTGTGGCATTGGGCCTTCCACCGCATCAACCAATAACAATACGCCATCAACCATGGACAAGACACGTTCTACTTCACCACCAAAGTCGGCGTGACCTGGAGTATCAACAATATTAATATGCGTACCCTCATACTCAACAGCACAATTTTTTGCCAAAATCGTGATACCACGTTCTTTTTCAAGATCATTCGAATCCATGACCCTTTCAGTAACAGCTTGGTTGGATCGGAAGGTGCCAGATTGACGTAATAACTGGTCAACGAGAGTCGTTTTACCGTGGTCAACGTGGGCAATAATGGCAATGTTTCGGATAGCGCGCTTGGTCATCGTAATACTTTCAATAAAAACTAAAAATGAGAATTCTGTAAATGATGCTTGATGGATGTGTCAATCATTAAAGAATGAGGAATAAAACTTTGTTCTAATACATGTTCTAAACGATCGGTGGCCAATAAACGTTTGGGGTGTAACACTTCATTCTTCACGTCTACTAAGCCCATAAATTGTCGAGAAGTTTCTTGAAGATGATAAATTCTTAAAATTGGTGCATTCAAAATATCTGGTGCTGCATCGACAATGGCATCCCGTAAATGAATCCGTTGTCCCATCTTCAAGCGCAGAGCTAAGTGGTGCTCTAGCACCAAAGCAGGAACATGCGTAATTAAGGAGTCAACTTCCATCATCTCTTGTAACTGTGCTACCTGTTCGATGGAGTGCGCATCTTCAATTTTTAAATGGCCAATCTGGGTGCGGCGAAGTTCAGTCATATGCGCGCCACACGCTAAAGCATCACCCATGTCGTTAATCAAACTGCGGATATAAGTACCCTTACTACAACTAACTTTCATCACAGCTACTGGCCAGATGGCAGACAAGATTTCTAGATGCGTAATCGTCACTTCCCTGGCCTCTAAGTCAAACATTTCACCTTCACGGGCATAGGCATATAAAGGTTTACCATCCCGTTTAATCGCTGAATACATGGGTGGTACTTGCGATATTTTCCCTAAAAACCGTGGCACAATATTTTGTAATTGCGCATCAAAATGATCGAGCAATAACGGTGGAAAATCTTGCGTTCTAGCAATCACTTTTCCTTCAGAATCTCCAGAATCCGTTTTGACGCCAAAGAGCATCGTGGCAATGTACGTTTTATCCGCATTGAACAAATCTTGAGAATATTTTGTCGCCTCACCTAAACAAACGGCCAACAAACCTGTCGCAATTGGATCAAGTGTGCCCGTATGACCAGCTTTATCTGCGTGCACCGCATGCTTGACCATCGTGACTGCTTTTTGAGAGCTGATACCGCGAGGTTTATCAATTAATATCACCCCATCGGTCCAGCGTAATGCATCATTACGCATTAATGTTCCTCTTTGGGGTTTTCAGGAACACTACTTTGTAGCGCTTGATCAATCAATAACGACATGGCAATCCCTCGTTCGATCGACTGATCGAGCAAAAAATGCAAGGTAGGAACAGTATGAATATGCAAGCGCTTAAATAAGATCGAATGTAAATAACCCGCTTTTTCTTTAAGGACTCTGGCAGCAATCTCAGGGTCAGCCCCTAAGACGGAGTAGTACACCTTCGCATGTGCAAGATCCGGCGTGAGTTCAACTGATTGCAAGGTCACCAAACCCATCGAAGAGTCACGAATCTCCTGGGGAATGATCTCTGCCAGATCACGCTGGATTTGATCCGCAACACGCTGGTTACGATGTTTAGGTGCTTTTGCCATGACTCTTAGAGGGTTCTTGCAACTTCGGTAACTTCAAAAATTTCTAACTGGTCACCCTCTTGAATATCGTTGTAGTTTTTCAGAGATAAACCACACTCAAGTCCTGCTCTCACCTCTTTAGCGTCATCTTTAAATCGTTTGAGAGAGTCGAGTTCACCCGTCCAAACCACCACATTATCTCTAAGTAAACGGGCCTTCGATGTGCGTTTAACCACGCCGTCAACCACCAAACAACCGGCAATAGAACCAATCTTAGAGACAGAAAATACTTGACGAATCTCAACTAGGCCAGTAATTTCTTCTTTCTTATCCGGTGTCAACATGCCACTTAAGGCGGCTTTAATTTCATCAACAGCATCATAAATAATGTTGTAATAACGAATATCTACTCCATTGGACTCGGCTAATTTACGGGCTAAAGCATCCGCTCTGGAATTAAATCCAATCACCACCGCTTTAGAAGCAACCGCCAAGTTAATATCAGTTTCAGTAATACCACCAACAGCGGCATGCACAATTTGCACTTTCACTTCCGGCGTAGAAAGTTTGGTTAATGATTGGGATAAGGCCTCTTGTGAACCCTGTACATCCGCCTTAATAATGATTGGCAAGAACTTGGTTTCAACGCTGCCCTCACCCACATTTTCGAACATGTTCTCAAGCTTCACAGCTTGTTGTTTCGCTAATTTCACATCCCTGAATTTACCTTGACGGAACAAGGCAATCTCACGCGCCTTACGTTCATCGGTCACAGCCAATACTTCTTCACCAGCAGCAGGAACTTCAGATAAGCCCTGGATCTCCACTGGTATCGAAGGACCAGCCTCTTGGCAAGGCTTACCGTTTTCGTCTAACATCGCACGCACACGCCCAAATGATTGACCAACTAACAACATATCACCACGCTTTAAGGTTCCAGACTGAACCAAAATAGTAGCAACTGGTCCTTTACCTTTATCCAACCTTGCTTCAATGACTAAACCTTTAGCCGGAGCATTAACGGGCGCTGTTAGCTCCATCACTTCTGCTTGTAATAAGACGCTCTCTAATAACTCATCGATACCTAAACCTGTCTTGGCAGAAACTTCGAGGAACGGCGAATCTCCACCGTACTCTTCAGGTACAACTTGCTCAGCAACCAACTCTTGCTTGACTCGCTCTGGATTTGCCTCAGGCTTGTCGATTTTGTTCACCGCAACAACAATCGGTACCCCAGCCGCTTTTGCATGCGCAATCGCTTCTTTGGTTTGTGGCATAACACCGTCATCAGCAGCGACGACTAAAATGACAATATCGGTAGCCTGTGCCCCACGAGCACGCATGGCAGTAAATGCTTCATGACCTGGCGTATCTAAAAACGTAATCATGCCCCGTGGGGTTTGCACGTGATATGCCCCAATATGCTGAGTAATACCACCGGCTTCGCCCGACGCTACTTTGGATAATCGGATCCTATCGAGTAAGGAAGTCTTACCGTGGTCGACGTGACCCATTACGGTCACAACAGGGGGGCGAGGTAGCTTAATGATATCGACATGAACCTCTTCATCACCTAAATCTAATTCAGGATCATCAATCTTGGCAGCGTGCGCAACGTGCCCCATCTCTTCAACAATAATCATTGCTGTATCTTGATCAAGCACTTGATTTATGGTGACCATCTGACCCATGCCCATCAGTAACTTAATTACTTCAGCAGCCTTCACCGCCATTTTGTGCGATAAATCAGCAACAGTGATTGTCTCGGGAATATGCACATCACGAACAACTGGCTCAGTCGGTGCCACAAAATTCGTCGGAACATCAGAGTTCGAGGAATGTGATTTCTTTCTTCCGCCGCCAGTTCGCCATCCACCACCAAGACCACCCGTTGAATCTCCACGAGTTTTCAATATCTTCTTTTTAGCGCCTTCCTCTTGCCAAGTAGAAGAAGTTTCGGTTGTTTTGATTAATTTACCAGTTGGCTTAATAATCGTCTTTTTCTTTTCTTCAGCACCTTCTACTTTTACCGGCTTGTGTAAGGTACCTTTTTTATCATCCACTACTGACGGTGCTGGCGGAGCTGGTGCCTTCAGTACACGCGATGGTGCACTCATCATCTCGCGAATAGCTAATGCCTCAGCTTCAGCTACCGCTCTTCTCGCACGTAAGGACTTTAGATCTTCTTCAGAGGTATCTTTTTCTTCAACAACAGGAGCAACTGGTTTTGCAACCGGCTCAGCTTGAGAGTTGAGAGTTGCGTCAGAGACAACCGACTCAGGAACAGCGTCAATTTTTACTTCTTTGGCGATTTCTGCCTCTTTAGCCGCTTGAATCTTTAATTTGCGAGCATCAGTAGCTGCTTGAAGCTCCGCTTCTTGGCGAGCCAATAGTTCCGCTTGACGATTCGCTTCTGCTGCACGCTTTGCTAACTCAGCATCATCCAAAATTGAAACGGGCTTTGAGGCCTCAACAACTGGAGCAAGCACTTCGGCAACTGGAGCCTCTTCCCCGCCGGCTTCCGCACCCTTAACGATCACTCTTTTTTTACGAACTTCTACCTGAACAGTACGTGTTCTCCCAGCAGAATCGGATTGACGAATTTCACTCGTCTCACGTTTCGTTAAAGTGATTTTTTTACGCGCACCTGCATCAGTAGGAGCGGGGGGGTTTTCAATATGATCCAATAGTTCCTTCTTCTCTTTATCCGTCAGCGTATCTGTTACAGCTTTTTTATCAATACCAATTGACCTTAACTGCTCAAGAACTTCATCAGTTGAGCGCTTTAACTCTTCAGCTAATGTCTTTACAGTCATAGTCGCCATGCGATTTCTTTATCCTTAATTAAACCAATGTGCCCGCGCTGTCATAATGAGTGTCTTTGCGCTTTCTTCATCCATTTGTGTAATATCCATCAATTCATCAACAGCTAACTCAGCTAAGTCTTCCCGCGTTTGAATCTGATTCTCTTGTAATTTCAAAATCGTCTCAGGCAAAATACCTGTCACAGAAATTAACTCTTGCGAAACCTCTTTGGTAGAAGCATGTAAAGCATCTTCCATCTCTTTCAGAGAATCACGCGCCCGAGTTCTTAACTCATTAACAGTATCTTCATCAAAGGCTTCAATTTCTAGCATTTCGCTCAAAGGAACATAGGCAACTTCTTCAAGACTGTTAAAGCCCTCTTCAATCAAGATGTCAGCAACTTCAGCATCAACATCTAACTTGGCCATAAATATCTCACGCACCTTTTGCATCTCATCTTCTAATTTTTTAGCAGACTCTTCAGGTGTCATGATATTAATTTGCCAACCAGTGAGCTCACTGGCTAATCGAACGTTCTGTCCACTGCGACCAATCGCAATCGCTAAATTTTCTTCATCAACGACAACGTCCATGACATGCTTTTCTTCATCAACCACAATCGATGAAACCTGAGCTGGTGCCAACGCACCAATCACAAACTGCGCTGGATCTTCTGACCATAAAACAATATCAACAGCTTCGCCAGCAACTTCGTTACGAACCGCAGTAACACGCGTGCCTCGAACACCAACGCAAGTTCCAATGGGATCAATGCGTTTATCGTGGGTCACTACAGCAATTTTTGCGCGAATACCAGGATCACGTGCAGCACCTTTTAACTCTAAAAGACCTTGCTCAATTTCTGGAACTTCGTTTTCAAATAACTTGAGTAAAAACTCAGGGCAAGTTCTCGATAATTCAATTTGCGGGCCACGTGCCTCACGATCCACTTTTAAAATATAAGCGCGGACACGATCGCCACTGCGTAAGTTTTCTTTCGGGATCATCTGATCACGACGCAATAGGGCCTCAACACGTCCAGACTCAATAATTAATCCATTCTTATCCGCACGCTTGACCGTGCCGTTCATTACTTTTTCGCCACGCTCTAAGAAGTCATTCAAAATCTGTTCACGTTCCGCATCGCGAATGCGTTGCAAGATGACTTGCTTTGCTGCTTGCGCCCCAATCCGGCCAAAGGCGACGGATTCAATCTGCTCTTCAATGTATTCACCCGTCTCAATATCAGGAATTTCCTCTTGAGCTTCAAATAACAAAATCTCTTTATCAGGCTCTTGTAAACCGGATTCACTAGGTACCACTAACCAACGACGAAATGATTCGTATTCACCGGTTTGACGATCAATTGCTACACGAATATCAACATCAATGTCATAACGCTTTTTGGTGGCAGATGAGAGTGCCATCTCTAACGCATCAAAAACAACACCACGATCAACGTTTTTTTCGTGTGCAAGTGCATCTACTAAAATGAGAACTTCACGACTCATGATTTTTTTCCTTTGAAATCAAGTACTGGAACTAACCGCGCTTTATCAACGTCAGTTAATGAAAACTCAAGCATTGCTGACTCACCAGGCTTTGGCTCTATCAACAATCCCCAAACTGCATCCCGAGATTGAGGATCTCCTGACAGCAGACCCTGTAATATCCCAGAAAAATTCTTTCTGTTACCCATTGCTACATGTAGCTTTAAAGTAATCTCTAAGCCCTTAAAACGCTCAAAATCTTGCGCCGTTTTAATGATTCGATCAACCCCCGGTGATGACACCTCCAATCGCTCAAATGGAATGTTCTCTACCGGCAACATGTAAGTCAACTGATGGCTGACTTTTTCACAATCTGCGACCGTAATAGGCATCTCAACATCGCGATTCTCAATCGTTACTCGAAGTAATCCCCTACCTTCTCTCTCAATATCTACAAGGTGGTAGTCCAAACTCTCGACAACGTTCGCAATTACTAGGTTTTGATCAGCCATACTTTATGTCAAACATCTAAAAACGATTTCATGCAAAAAAAAATGGGCAAATGCCCATTTCTTACTAAAACTCTTCGAATTTCAGCAAAATAGAATTATAAACTAATTTATTCCATCCCACTAGGTTTCTTTGGCCTAGGACCCTTAAAACCTGTTTTTGGACGGTTTTTAGGACCTCGATTGGTAGGTCGACCACTACGTTGACCCCCACCTCCGCCTGCGGCGCCCACAAAACCACTTTCATGCGTGACTTTTGGACCTCCTGGGCGTTGATGACGACCACCTTTTTTCGCCTGTCCACCACCATTACCATTTTGGTGATGTGTCTGACCATTTTTATGTTGTGTGAGCCCTAAATGGTTATCTGCCATTTTTAAGGCCTCTCTAGACCCCCAATATGAGACCGAAGTCTGCATCGGATCTGGTTGCCCCTGAGCATCCGTATTACGGTCATGACCTCGATGCTGCGGTTTACCTGATGCCCCTGAAGATACTGGCGCCTTAAGACCTGCCATTTTCATGAGTTGAATCACTTGATCCGTAGGAACCTCTTCAAAGCGCCCCCTTCGTAATCTTGGAGGCAAAATAAAGATACCGTAGCGGGTTCTGATCAATCGGGAGACCATATGCCCCACCGCTTCAAACATTCGGCGTACTTCTCGGTTTTTACCCTCAGTAAGTGCGACATGGTACCAACGATTTGCCCCATCGCCACCACCATCAGCTAAGCGTAAGAATTTTGCTACCCCATCTTCTAAGGTGATACCCGTTTTTAAGAGTTGCGACTGATCATGTTCTAACTCGCCCAAGATCCGAACCGCGTATTCACGTTCAATACCATACCGAGGATGCATTAATCGATTCGCCAGCTCTCCAGAAGTCGTAAACAGTAAAAGACCTTCGGTATTAAAGTCCAATCGGCCCACCGCTATCCAACGACCATTCTTGGCCTTTGGTAATCGCTCAAAGACCGTCGGCCTTCCCTCAGGATCAGATTGACTAACAATTTCTCCAGCGGGCTTGTGATACATCAATACTCGTGGTGGCTTCGTCTGAATCTTCCGATGCACCATCTTGCCATTAATCCGCACTTGATCCGTCGGACCAATCCGCTGTCCAATATGCGCGGGCATACTATTCACAGACACACGCCCTTGAATAATTAACTCCTCCATCTCACGCCGAGAACCCATCCCCGCATCCGCTAATACCTTGTGCAATTTAACCGTGTCTTCATCTTCGACTTCATCATCTAAACCATCGAGATCCGACCAAACTTCATTGCGCATCGACATTGGCAAATCTTGCACATTGGCAAATTGATATTGATTGAGCGCCTCATCATTTTCAGGTTGCTCATTGTTATCATTCGAATCATCCCACTCTGAAGAGCTTGCATCTTGGATGGCTTTTAAACTAGGATCGACTAAGGTCATCGGTGAATTTTCATCATCCGTCATAGCACCCGTTGTCACTTCAATCTGTTCTGGACTATCTAACAACGCATCAAACTCACCAGAAACCACTTGGGCAAATAGTTGCTCACTTTGCTCCTTTAAAGGATTTGGCTTATTTTGTGGAGGACGCTGATGAGGGTGACGCGGACCAGATCTTGGACGATTACCACCTTCACTACCCTCTTGAGGTGGTGCACCTTCAGGATGATCTGTCGATGGTGAACCCTCAGGACGAGGCCGTTTATTGCCAAAGCGCCCACCCTTACGACCATAACGGGGATTTCT
The DNA here is from genome assembly GCA_903875135.1 of uncultured beta proteobacterium. GTDB lineage: Bacteria > Pseudomonadota > Gammaproteobacteria > Burkholderiales > Burkholderiaceae > Polynucleobacter. The sequence goes on from CAIQUZ010000109.1 coordinate 243,128, forward strand.
GGGGCGTTTTGACTCCCCACCCTCGGTGGTCTGTGGTGTGCCCTGATCTGCAGAAAGCTCTTTATTTTCTGACGACCCCTCTGTTACAACACGGGGCGCTTCGTCAGGTCTTTCTATTTCAGTCATGGGTCTTATTCTTTTCGTCGATGGATGATTCTGTCGTTATATCTATTTTCAAAGAAGCGTCATGGGTGAGCTCCTCTTGATTCAATTCATCTAGCGCCAGGTCTTGCGTTTGCGGCTCTTCTTGTTCTTCAAAATCATCATTGGCAGTATCTAATAAAGTGCCCTCAAAGTTAATCACTTGCTGGGCAATTTGATCAACAATGACGCCTTCTTCCAGTGATGGCAAAGATTGCAAATTCGGGATACTCATATCGTCTAAAAATTGCTTGGTAGTGGCGTATAAAGCGGGACGTCCAATCGTATCTTTATGACCAATCACCTCAATCCAAACGCGATCTTCTAGCTGCCGGATAATCTGGGTACTAACCGTTACCCCACGAATTTCCTCAATTTCACCGCGTGTTACCGGTTGACGATAAGCAATAATTGCTAAAGTTTCCATCACGGCACGTGAATATTTTGGTGGCTTTTCAACCGTTAATCGATCTAAATATTCACGCATCGATAAACGACTTTGAAAACGCCAGCCTGTCGCAATATTGACCAACTCCATCCCTTTTTCTGACCAGTCTCTTTGCAACTCATTGAGCCAAGTAATGATGTTCTCAGGACTAACTTCATCGCCATACAAACGAGTCAATTCATTCATCGATAAAGGTTCATCACTGCATAAAAGAGCAGTCTCAAGAACTAATTTATAGTGGTTTTCAATCATATTTCAATGAGATTTGAAATTGCTTTCAATCTTTACTTTCTATTTACTCTATCAAGAGTGATAAAACTCAGTTTTTAATGTGGTGTATTGCTTGATTCTCTCAATCAGAAAAGAGTCTTTAATGATTATCAGAGGAGGACATGCGTTACTGATTCAACTTTGTTATCTATCCGTTGATGTTTCAGTTTTTGCGAATAGGCTATTATATCGAAATCCTGGCAATCGGTAAAACATGTTTTACCGCTAAATTGTACCCCTTCTGAAGATACTCATGAAAACGGCTCAAAAACCCTCCGTACATCAAGTCATTCAACTGACTCTATGCCTGAGCCTCGCTCTTTCTGTGATCACGGCCTGCTCACCCATTGCGCCTAAAAAATCCCCTCCCGTAGACGCGGAAGTGACCGTCACAACACCTCCTACAGCCCCGCCGCCAAGAATACCGGTGATTGGCCTCGCTTTAGGCGGAGGCGCCGCAAGGGGTTTTGCCCATATCGGCGCTATCAAAGTTTTAGAAGCGAATGGGATCAAGCCAGACATTATTGTTGGCACCAGTGCTGGTAGTGTCATTGGTTCTATTTATGCTACGGGTATTACAGCCAATGAATTACAACGGATTGCCATCAATCTCGACGAAGCGACCATTACCGATTGGATGAATCCTTTCTCAAGTAGGCTCGGCGGAATGATTAAAGGTGATGCCCTGCAATCAACCATCAATCAACTAGTGAAAAACCGATCAATCGAGAACATGAAAATTCGATTAGGAATTGTGGCTACAGATTTAAAAACGGGTAACCCAATTTTGTTTCAACGAGGTAATACTGGGCAAGCCGTTCGAGCCTCCAGTAGCGTACCTGGCATTTTTATGCCAACCATGATCCTTGGCAGAGAGTATGTGGATGGTGGACTATCCTCTCCAGTTCCCATTAAATACGCTAAAAGTTTAGGTGCTGACATCGTTATCGCGATCAATATCTCCGCCGATCCGTCCGATCAAAATGTATCAGGTATCTTAGGCACCCTTCTGCAGACAACGACCATCATGGGACGAACCATCACCAATTGGGAGTTACCACTCGCAGACGTCATCGTCGTGCCCCAACTGTCGCAAATGAAAGGGACCGACTTTAACGCCAGAAACTCTGCCATCCTGGCCGGTGAAGTGGCTATGCAACACCAATTAATTCTGCTAAAAATGAAAATTGAGGAGTTCAAAAAACAATAAAGGGTAGCGAAACTACCCTTTGAAGATGATGGTCACATCTGAATTACTTTGTAATCATATCCATTTGAAGATTGTTTCTGTATGCAGGATCAACGCGACGGGCTCCATCAAAACGCTGATCCCAATAAACAGTCGTCATGTCATCGACTCGAACACCTGACCCACGAGCAGGTGCGTGAATAAATTTGTTTTCACCAACATAAATCCCAACATGAGAGTTTTCACGTTGCAAGGTATTAAAAAAGACTAAGTCGCCAGGCATCAAACTGTCTCTGGAAATTTGTAATCCAACCTTACTCATATCATCCGTTTTACGCGGAAAGAGAAATCCTAAATTATCTTTGAAGACATATTTCACAAATGCACTAGCATCAAAACCGGTTTGCACTTTGTCATCCCAACGATAACGCACACCAATGAGCTGCATGGCGTTGTTAATCAAACTCGCTGTACTATCTGAAACGGTAACTGCCACTTTTTTGTAAAAGGCAGGCTTAGCAACCGCCTCCGTCGAAGCCTCTTCCGTCGATTGCGCCAAAACCCAAGGGGACACAAAGGACACCAGGGTTACGGAGATGACTAAGAATTTTTTCGTAAGTTGTTGATTATTCATGGTTTAATTGTTTAAAGTTAAAGCTTTCTACAAGTCTAAACGACTTTATGACAAATTTCAAGAACTTGTCATAAAAAAAATCAAAAAGCTTCATGAATTAATTGCCGAGTATAAGCACTTTTAGGGGATTTTATGATTTCTTCAGTCTCTCCAAACTCGACCACATCCCCATGTTGCAACACCATGATCCGGTGTGACATCGCTCGAACCACAGCGATATCATGACTGATAAAAATATAGGCTAGGTTGTATTTTTGCTGTAAATCCGTTAAGAGAGCTAAAACTTGTTTCTGAATCGTGACATCTAGTGCCGATGTAGGCTCATCTAAAATCAAGATTTCTGGCTTTAGGATCAATGCCCTAGCTATCGCTATCCGTTGACGCTGCCCCCCAGAAAATTCATGTGGATACCGATCAATTGCTGATTTTTCTAAGCCTACCTCGGCTAAAACCTCAGCGACACGAGCTAATTTTTGCGCCTTACTTAAGTTGGGTTGATGGACGTCTAAACCCTCAGCAATAATCTGTCCAACCGACATACGAGGAGATAAAGAGCCAAAGGGGTCCTGAAAAATGACTTGAAACTTGGCCCGCATGGCACGCTTATCGGCAGCACTTAACTTCGTCCAAGATCGCCCTAATAACTCCACATGGCCCTCCATCTTTGCCGGAGTTCCTCCTAGCAAATCCAACAGAGCCATTCCTAAAGTGGTTTTACCTGAACCCGACTCACCAATAATCCCTAATGTTTCACCCTGACGCAAATCAAAATCAACACCTCTTAAAACAGACGTGTATTTTGTTTTTTGATAAAAATGAAATAATTGACTCCAACCCGACTGCTCAGCAGGATAGCCCACTGCAATACCTTTGGCATCTAACAAATGCGTTGCCAGCGGAATAATGGGTAACAGATTTTTTTCTGGCCGACTATTAACAAGAGACTGTGTATAAGCAGACTGTGGAGCTTCAAAGATGTTTTGCGTCGTACCACTTTCAACAACTTTTCCCTGATGCATCACCACGACGTGCTGAGCAAATTTTTTCACTAAATTGAGATCATGACTGATTAATAAAATCGACATACCCTGATTTTCAGAATGCTTCTGTAAATCCTTCAGTAAGTCTAAGATTTGTTGACGTAAATTCACATCTAGTGCAGTCGTAGGTTCATCGGCAATTAATAGCTTGGGCTTAGTCGATAACGCCATGGCAATCATCGCCCGTTGTCGTTGCCCTCCCGATAGCTGATGGGGATAAGCGTTCATCTTATTTTTTACATCAGGTAATCCAACTCTCTCTAGCATTTCCATGGCACGTCGAGTAGACTCCTCTTTCAGAATCATGGGCTCATGAATCGTAACCGCCTCAATAATTTGATAACCAATGGTAAATAAGGGATTCAGAGCCGTCATCGGCTCTTGGAAAATCATCGCAATCTCACGCCCTCTAATCGTCCTTAATTCCTCCATCGGAATTCTTAATAAATTCTTATCTCCCCAATGGATATGGCCTCTGACATCCGCCCCATCGGGTAATAAACCCAAAATCGATAAGGCAGTTAAGGATTTACCAGAACCAGATTCACCAACAATGGCGATCCGTGATCCCGGAGGAATCTCCAAATTGAGGTGATCGACCACGCTGCGCTCTTTACGACCTTGTCCAAAAGAAATATTTAAGCCTTGTATTTTTAGGGAAGGCATTATGCATTACTCCTACGGCGCGGATCAAAAGCATTCCGTAAAGCTTCACCCATGAAGGTCAGTAATAATAAGGTACCAACCAACACAATGAACGTCGCTAGTGAAATCCACCAGGCATCTAAATTCGATTTACCTTGCGATAACAACTCCCCTAGACTTGGCGTGTCCGGAGGAACGCCTAATCCTAAAAAATCTAAGCTGGTCAGGGATAAAATAGCGGCACTCATCTGAAATGGTAAAAAGGTAATCACTGGAATCAAACTGTTGGGCAAAATATGCCGGTACATAATCTGCCAATTGGATAAGCCCAATGCTTTGGCCGCTTTAACATACTCCAAACTACGATTACGATAAAACTCAACACGAACATAATCGGATAAATTAATCCAACTAAACAGAGATAACAAAATAACTAGTAACCAAATACTGGGGCTAAATACCGATGCAAAAATAATCAGTAAATATAACTCAGGCAAAGATCGCCATACATCAATGATGCGTTGAGTGATCAGATCAAATCGCCCCCCCAGATAGCCCATCAGACCGCCCAATAGAACGCCAATAAAGACACCAACAATGGTGAGAGCTAAACCAAACAAAATCGAAAGCCGGAATCCATAAATTAAACGTGCTAGAACATCTCTCCCTCGGTCATCCGTCCCCACCCAATTATCCAAAGATGGTGAAGCCGGATTAGGCTCCTTTGAAAAATAATTGAGGGTTAAATAACTGTATTCAATCGGCGGAAAAATCGCCCAATTACCCCCCTGACGAATATTTTGACGAATCAAGGGATCGTGATAATCCGTTGGCGTTTCAAAATTACCACCAAAAACTGTCTCAGGATAATCTTTCAAAATAGGAAAATACGTATTGCCCTGATACTTTACCAATAAAGGTCGGTCATTAGCGACCATCTCAGCGCACAAACTAATGCCAAATAAGATCAAAAATATCCAGAGGCTGGCATAACCCAATCGATTATTTTTAAATCGTTGCCATGCCGTATTTTTTTTCTTGAGTGTCGACATTAAGACCCTCCTCCACCAAATTGAATTCTGGGATCAACGAGAACGTAACCAATATCAGAAAGCAACTTCGTAAATAAACCAATCAATGTAAACACATATAAAGTCCCAAATACTACCGGATAATCTCTTCGCATCACTGCTTCAAAGGACATCAACCCAATACCATCTAAAGAAAATAAAGTCTCAATAAGTAATGATCCCGCAAAAAAAGCACCAATAAAAGCCGCGGGAAAGCCAGTAACTAAAGGAATCATAGCGTTACGAAAAATATGCCGCCACAAGACTAAATGCTCTGGCAAACCTTTGGCTCTCGCCGTAGTGACATACTGTTTACGGATTTCTTCTATAAAAGAGTTTTTCGTCAGCATCGTAATCACCGCAAAGCTACCCAAGACAGAAGCCGTAATTGGCAATACCAAATGCCATAAGTAATCCAATATCTTCGACATCATCGAGAGTGATTCAAAATTATCAGAAACCAAACCCCGCAGAGGAAATATTTGTAAAAAAGATCCGCCACCAAACAATACGAGTAATAAGATACCCATCACAAACCCCGGAATGGCATAACCAATTAAGACCAATAAACTCGAAATCGTATCAAAGCGTGTCCCATCGCGAATCGCCTTGGAGATTCCTAGCGGAACTGAAATTAAATACGTAATAAAAAAAGTCCACAAACCAATACTAATAGAGACCGGTAATTTCGAAACAATCAATTCCCAAACACTCTGATGTTGATAATAACTTTGCCCTAAATCAAACTTGGCAAATTTACCAAGCATACTAAAGTAACGCTCAATCGGGGGTTTATCAAAGCCATAAAGAGCTTTGATCTCGGCTAAATTTTTCTCATCAATCCCTTGCCTACCACGATAGGTACTGCCACCACCCGTTGCTTCTCCTGCACCAACTCCCGCACCACCCCGCCCTTTTAATTCGAGGACCATTTGCTCAACTGGACCACCAGGAACAAACTGTACAACGGCAAAGGTTAAGGTTAAGACGCCAATCAAGGTTGGAATCATGAGTAGTAATCGTTTGACGATATAGGGAGCTAAACCATGTCTCATGTTTAATCTTTCTTCGGCGGTTGAGCTTCACGCCACCAGTTACTTAAAACCCAACCTTCGGCCGTGTAATACAGGGGAGGCTTCGGAAACCCTAACTGGGAACTGTAAGCAACTCGGTGGGTCGGGTTATACCAATGCGGCACGACAAAATAGTGATGAATCAAAATACGGTCCAAAGCCCGCGTAGCAACATAGAGCTTTTCTCGCGTCTCCGCCCGAGTAATCATCGCAATTAAATCATCTACAGCGTGTAACTGAATCCCGATGTGATTATCCGAACCTTTTTGTCCAGCCGCTTCACTCCCAAAACGATCCCATAACTCATTACCGGGACTTTGCGTATCTTGATACCGGATTGTCGTCATATCAAAATCATGTTCATCTAATCGCTGTTGATAAAGGGCATTATCGGTGGTTCTCACATTGGCCTGTATCCCTAATTTCTCTAAATTGCGGACATAAGCAGTTAAGATTCGTAATAAGAACGGACTATCTTCCAACATTTCAAATACAAAAGGTTGACCCGCCTTATTACGCAGTGCGCCATCTCGATATGTCCAACCGGCTTGCGCTAAAAGATCGCGAGCCTTCAGTAAGTTTTTTCGAAGTGACTGCGGTTCATTCGTGGTCGCAGGTGATGGCATAGGGCCCAATATGTCCGCAGTGATCTCACTCGGATACTTTTGTTGCAGGCTCTTCAATAAGCGTAATTCATCCCCATCAGGAACACTATTAGGAACATAGGATGCCCCTAATAAAGAATTGGCAAAATAACTATCTAAACGTTTATATTGGCTATAGAAAATCTGACGATTAAGCCACTCAAAATCCAGCGCTAAACCCAGCGCTTGACGTACTCTTGGATCTTTAAAAACTTCTTTACGCGTATTCATGGCAAAGCCTTGCATACCCGCTCCGTTATGATGTTCAAACTCATGCTTGACGAGTTGCCCATTGTTAAATTTAGAGCCGACATAACTCTTGGCCCATAATTTGGCACGGTACTCCACAATCGCATCAAACTCACCCGCTTTGAACGCTTCTAAGCGAACCGTGTCATCACTAAATAATTTATACACAATGCGGTCAAAATTAAAGCTACCAATACGAACATTAATGTTCTTGCCCCAATAATTAGGGTTCTTTTTAAAGACAATATTTCTTCCGGTTTGATAAGACTCGATGATGTATGGGCCACTCCCAATCGGTGACTCAAAGGCTAACTCATTAAAAGCGACCTTACCCCCACCCTTTTTTTGACCCCAATGAGGAGAAAAAATAGGCATCGTTCCAACCAATAGCGGCGCCTCGCCAGTGCGAGATCGGAAATCAAAACGAATGATTCGATCGGAAATGACGACCGCTTGCTTAATATCGGCAAACACTGTTCTATATCTTGGGTGACCTAATTTACTCATTAAGGTGTCAAAACTATACTTCACATCGCTGGCAGAAATCGTACTGCCATCACTGAATTTAGCCTCAGGGCGAAGATGAAATGTCATCGATAAATGATCTGGTGCTATCACCATGTCATCAGCAATTAAGCCATAAATGGACGATGTCTCATCAGCACTTCCAATGGCAAGCGACTCAAACATTAAATCAGCAACACCTGGTGCGGAAACACCCCTTATCGTGAAGGGGTTAAATTTATCAAAACTAGTACGACGATCTGGGTTGGCTAATGTCAGCGTTCCGCCCTGTGGTGCTTGCGGATTAACAAAGTCGAAAGCTAAAAAATCTTTGGGGTATTTGGGTTCACCATATTGAGAAAAAGCATGACCCGCCCAACTTGATTGAGGTAAAAAAAGAATACTTAGAAAGAATAGGAAGATTTTCATTACAGTATGTTTATCTTACTTCAGGTCTATAACAAGTGATGTGACACAATTGTAGTTGGCTGAAAAGTTTTTGAGATAATTGTAATAGTAGTCATTTTCATAAGGAAATTAAAATGGGTTTTCTAACCGGTAAAAAAATTCTCATTACAGGTGTTTTATCTAATCGATCCATTGCTTATGGTATCGCTAAAGCCTGCCACCGGGAAGGTGCTGAACTCGCATTTACCTATGTTAGTGAACGCTTTAAAGAACGCATTACCGGTTTTGCCGCTGAATTTAACAGCCAACTCATTTTTGATTGCGATGTCAGTAGCGATGAGCAAATTGCTCAACTCTTTACGGATTTAGCAAAAACTTGGCCTCAATTTGATGGTTTTGTTCATTCCATTGGATTTGCCCCAAAAGAGGCCATCATGGGCGACTTCATCGAAGGTCTCAGCCGTGAAGCTTTCCATATCGCCCACGATATCTCAGCCTATAGCTTTCCTGCAATGGCTAAGGCAGCACTACCGATGCTCTCCCCACAAGCAGCTTTGCTGACATTAACCTACTTAGGATCATTACGGGTTGTGCCCAATTACAATACCATGGGCCTTGCTAAGGCGTCCCTAGAAGCCAGTGTGAGATATCTTGCTCAATCTTTAGGACGCAAAGGGATTCGAGTGAATGGCATCTCTGCTGGCCCCATCAAAACTTTAGCCGCAAGTGGTATCAAGGACTTTGGCAAAATCCTAGAAAGCGTTGAAAAAAATGCGCCACTGCGCAGAAATGTAACGATCGACGACGTTGGAAACGCAGCCGCCTTCTTCATGTCTGAATTAGCTGGCGGTATTACGGGTGAAATTACCTATGTCGATGCCGGCTATAGTCAAGTTGTTGGTGGTATGACTGAATTATCCTAAAATGACAACGGATACAGTGCCAACGGCATCTTTCCGGGAAGCTTTTGCATTTTGGTTCAAATTAGGCTTTATCAGTTTTGGTGGACCCGCTGGACAAATCGCCACCGTCCACCAAGAACTCGTCGAAAATAAGCGCTGGATTTCTGAACAACGCTTTTTACATGCTCTGAACTATTGCATGCTGTTGCCTGGTCCCGAAGCCTTGCAACTAGTAATTTATATGGGCTGGCTTTTACATCGCACTATCGGTGGACTAATTGCTGGAATTCTGTTTATTTTGCCGGCCATTGTGCTACTCATTGCCTTATCCCTGATCTATGTTGTCTTTGGCCATACTTCCTTCATCGAAGGCATCTTTTTGGGAATAAAACCAGCAGTAACTGCGATTGTGATTGCGGCAGGTTACCGAATTAGTCAACGAATTCTAAAAAAACCACTTCACATCGCCCTTGCTGTCTGTGCATTTTGTGCCATACAACTCCATGTCCCCTACCCCCTCATCATTATTAGTGCTGGAGTTATTGGTTTTTTCGCACACCGAAAAAATCCAGAACTAATGGGTAACACAACTAGCTCACACAGTACCTCGTCAGCATCCTCAGAACACCACCCAGCCATCATCGATGACGACTCATTACAGTTGCCCCATACGTTTTTCAAAATAAAAAATATCATTCAAGTCCTCTTCTTCTCGATACTTGCATGGGGTATCCCTTTTGGATTACTTTGGCATTTTTTTGGTAAATCCTCGGTCTTTACTCAGTTAGCTTGGTTCTTTACCAAGGCAGCTCTCCTGACTTTTGGTGGCGCCTATGCAGTCCTACCGTATGTCTTCCAAGAAACAGTGGGACATTTCCATTGGCTAACTACGGCACAAATGATGGACGGTCTCGCCCTTGGTGAAACAACACCTGGCCCCTTAATTATTGTTGTCACCTTTGTCGGCTTTATTGCCTCTTATATGAATGAACTCTTTTTAAACTCCAAAATATGGTCAGGTATTTTGGGGGCACTAGTCGTGAGTTGGTTTACTTTTTTACCCTCCTTTTGTTTCATATTTTTAGGAGGTCCCTTGATTGAATCCACTCGTCAAGAATTACGCCTTCTCCCCATACTGAATGGCATCACTTGCGCAGTCGTCGGGGTGATAGCTAGCCTCGCTCTCTTTTTTGGTTTACATACTCTATTCCCTGAAAACCTAGTGAGTTATCTATTTTGGGAACATTTGTTCGTGGCTTTATTATTAATGGTCGGGGCCAGCGTTGCGCTGATTCGTTATAAGCAAAGTATCATGCGCGTAATCTTTGGGTGTGCCCTCATCGGTCTCATCCTCTTTCAAATCGGACTCCGTTAATCAGGGTTTGATATAAGCAAAATGCTCTTGAGCTTGCAAATCCGCAATCCGCACAACTCCTGAAGTTGTATAGTCAGCCTCTAAAATAAACGCCTCTTTTTTGATGTCGCGATTTTTTAAGGTAATCTCACAAACCTCAAACCTTACTCCATGGGACTTCAAGGCTGAAATTAATGGAGCATATTCCACATTATTTTTTTGATCTTTCGCCCCTTCCATCAAGAGATCAACGCCGATGGCATGTGTCACTACAATAATCCTTGTAGTTGGAGAAACATCAAGATGATTACGAATATTACGCAGTCCTTTTAGTCCTTGAGCCTGTGCATCGTCAATGTGATAAACCACTTGCGTTGGTTGCGACTGGGCCATGGTAGGAAGAGTAAATAAGCTCACCAGTAGGCATGAGGCAATAATGAACCAGCATTTAAAGAATTTCATCAGTTTGCGCGAGAAACCCCGTCCTTTAGGGCGGGGAGGGATAGCGCGGATTGCAAAGCAATCCCCTGAACTCGACTTTGTTTGCTATCTTGGTTAAACAAGTATCCATAACCATCTGCACGTTGAACTACCTTGCAGTATTGATGCGATACACCTTGAATCACACCGGCGTTGGTGCTGATGTTAAAACTACCGGACTCTCGAATGGCTACCTTGCCAAAATAAGTACCGCTCTTCTTACCTTTAGTGACTTTGGCTCGTACGATATCTCCGGTTGCAAATCCATGTACTTGCTTTTGACGCAGGCAATATCCTCTTGGAAAACCGTAAGAATCCAATTTGGTTCTTGCGTAGGTTCCACGACCAGAGCATTTGATGGAAAGCGTTGGCTTTTGCCAATCGGAAACGAACTCAACATGACCAGCACAAGCTGCGTCCAGGGCATGCGTTTTCGGTATTTTGTTTTGAACGCGATTAAACTTTGTTTGACCACCGGTACCTGTTTTAACAACAATACCTGTGGCCTTTAGTTCGTTGAACAGTCTCCATCGTGAAGAGTTCACTGCCGCAGGGTCTTTCAGTGGAGCTTTGGCTTGCACTAAGATGCGCTTTAAGCGAGATTGGTCTTTAGCTAAAAAGACATCAATCGGTAGATTGTCCTTCTTATTATTACAAGACCTACAGGCTAAAGCGAGGTTTGATACTCGATTTGAGCCACCTTTTGATTTTGGGTGAATATGCTCAACCTCAAAAGGCACATTCTGAGCATCGCAATAAGCACAAGCGCGATTCCATTTGTTGAGTAGATACTCACGTACCTCGTAGCCGAGTAATGTGCCTTGCTGATATTCAACACCAGATATCTCTGGATTTTCGAGCTTTTGCGTATCAAAGCGGACCAACTCTTGCGTGAGAAGAGACACTGGAGACCAGCGCATAATCCGATCAATCCAAGCCATCGTCGTATTGACGCGGTGCATCAGCGATGGCGCTAACCAGCCTTTTTGTTTATTGCCACGATTCAGAAATCTCGCCTGCCGATATCTCGTATGACGATTTCTACGAGTTCTTCGCAGCGCTCGTCTTTGTTCTAACTTCTTGCTAATTAAAGCACCTCGATGCATGAGTTCGAACAGACTTAAAACTGCTTCAGTCGAATCATCTACGCAGTTTAATGCCATACCAGTTGTCTTACTGCCTGGATCGAGTTTGAGATTTAACTTTTGGAACTCCGAATCCTCGGCAAAGCGGTCCACGAGTCGGATCACCATCGGATACAGGCGATGAATGCGTGCACGACGACGTTCCAGCAAGATTCTTGCTCGTCTTTCAGTGCATGGCATTAAAGGCTTGCCGCGTTTATCTAAAACAAAGACCACTCTTAACTCCTGGTAAAAAATACTACGATTACACCTACTACGTATCCCTTACGGGATCTTGTTACGACGCCTCACGGCGTTCTCCCTTCGACAATGTCAGCAGTCAGCTCAAAGCGATGTTTTGCTACCGAAGTAATCGTTGGCAGTTTTACCTTACTGCTTCTTCGATTACTTCTTGCAGAGCTTGGAACTAAGGAAGCATTCCAAGGTGCGTCTTAACGACTTACTGCTAACGTAGTAGCCTGTTCTGCTACTGAGTCTGGTCAACCTGGCTTTCTAGGCTTTCGCCTTTCAAGCCCCTTCCTTTAGGGAGGGGTAGTTGACGAACATACCTTTTAGTCTTTTAAAAAAAGATTCCGAATACCTAAGAAGAAATTTAGGATACACCTTTGATAATAGGTTGATTAGGTTTAACCGATTTAATGGTCTTGACCTCCCTTAGATGTCTTGCTACAACATCCCAAATCGGCTCACCAACCTGATCTCTCGATGCTTCACTCACTCCTGCCCAACCAGCCACTTTATACGTTTTGTTAGCGTCAATCAGTTGCCCTTTGAGTCGCATATCGGTAATTCGTTTACCAACCTTCTCACGTGGCTCGATGGTGTACTGTAAACCACCAACACGAACCATATCGCCCCCTTGCTGATAGTACGGATCTGGGTGAAACAAATTATCAGCGACATCCTCTAAGATATCTTTAATCGTTTGTCCGGTCATTTCATTAACGGTGCTATTGGGATAAGTAATCGCGGTTTGATCCATGAGGTTTTCCATCGTGATCGCTTGACCCGGAAGGATAGAAGTACCCCAACGAAAGCCTGGAGAAAAAGCGATCTGCGTATCTTTTTGTGACATCAAACTATCTAAAATAATTTGGTCAAAACTGCCGTTAAAGTTGCCCCGACGGTACAGCACATCATTCGTCACGGCAAGCTTTTCTTGTAACTTCGACTCATAGGGTCGACGTATGTTGTTGATCAAGGTCGTCATCGCAACATCGGGTTCAATGAGCTTGGAAAATATCGGCAACAATTTATACCGAAAACCGACCGGTTCTGAACCTTTGACATCCACATCCAAAACACCCAAATATTTTCCGTTAGAACCCGCGTTCGTCACCAAGGTCATACCGCCAGGATTTTTCACTTGCACTGGCACAGGAACACCATCATGCGTATGACCACCAAGGATGGCGTGTAAACCACGTACTCGGGAGGCTAACTTCAGGTCCACATCCATCCCGTTATGCGACAAGAGAACAACCAACTTTGCCCCCTTACCCTTGACCTCATCAATCGTTTTTTGTAAATGTTCTTCTTGGATACCAAAAGTCCAATTGGGAATCAAATAGCCTGGATTCGCTATGGGGGTATACGGAAATGCTTGACCAATGATGGCGACCGACACCCCATTCATTTGACGGATAGAGTAAGCGGGAAATACCTCATCACCAAAGTCCGTCGTTTTTATGTTTTGGGCTAAAAACTCAATTTTTCCCTTGAAGTCTTTTTGAATAATTTCCATAACACGTTGTTCACCAAGCGTCATTTCCCAATGCGCTGTCATCATGTCAACACCAAGTGCTAATGAAGCTTGCACCATATCTTGACCTTTGGTCCACAAGGCCGTAGCAGAACCTTGCCAAGTATCACCGCCATCCAAGAGCAAAGCCCCTGGGCGAGAAGTTTTTAATTGCTGAACTAGCGTAGATAACTGCGCAAAACCACCAAGACGGCCATAATTTTTGGCCGCTTGAGCAAAGTTGAGATAAGTAAATGCATAGGCATCTCTTGAGCCAGCGGCAATACCATTGGCTTTTAAAAAAGCCTCACCAACTAAGTGGGGTGTCTTAGCCAATGAGGGCCCAGCCCCCAAATTGATACTTGGCTCTCGAAAATAGACTGGGAGTAATTGTGCATGAGAGTCAGTAAAGTGAAGTAAATGGACGTTGCCATAAGACGGAATATCATAGAAAGCTGTTGCAGATTGCTGCGCTAACGAAAAGTCACTATGCAGTCCTAGTCCACCCGCTGAAGCAATGGCGAGAGTTTTTAGAAACTCTCGACGATGAATAGTCATGATGGGACCTATTGATTAACGGGTGACTGAGGATCAAGCAATAAAGCCATAACATCCTGAATTTGTTTTTCAGTAAGAATTTTAAAATGTCCAAAGCGTGGCATATTGCTACAAGCGTTATATGCCTTAGAGTTATTGATCCGGTTCCAAGTGTACTGAACTAATTCAGGGGAGTTCCCGCGATTCTTCCCATAATTCCACAAGGTAGGTCCAATATTGCCATGGGAGATTTCTTTCTGATCAATCTGATGACAGTTATAACAACCGCCACCATTGACCATCGTCGCGCTATCAGACCAAGTCACTCCACGTCCACTTTGTGCAATCGCTTCGCCACTCTTCCAATCACCAAGATATTTCCCATCCGACGGCGCTTGTATCGAAGCCATATTCATTTTTTGAATTTCCAGTGCCTTTGCGGCTCCCGCCTTACTTTTGATCAATGACGGATCAGAACAAAATTGTTGAGTCACATCTTGTTGAATTCGATCAATACTCGCACTTCCTTCGGTGCGAAAACTCTCCTGCATCATTTTCTGAAATGATGCATCCAATTTTTGCTGAGCATGAACCGAACCCATTGCGCAGAAAGCAAATAACATGCTTAGGTATTGATTAGTATGTGACCTCATCGTTTTAACCCCGGCGTTTGAATAACACCACCGTTAGCATTCACCGCCATATACATTGACAGTGCAATCGTAACGTCTGATCCGTAGATAGGAAATGCCACACGCTGTTGCCGAAAACAATCATTCAATCGTTGTTGCATTGTCCAAAATTGACCACTAGATACTCGATAAGCAGGCCATGCTCCCCAACCCGCAATCGCTCCCTCAGGGTTAGTGAGATTGGGTAAATCTTGCAAACGAATCCGCCGTCCATCAACCGCATGACAAGACGCACATGAAAAATCAAATGGTCCAGCTTGATAATAAAAAGCCTTCTTACCCATTTCGTACATCTTCTTTTCTTGAGGATGAGCAATGCTCACCTTGACCTTTTGCCCTTTGGAATGCGTCACGACATAGGCAACAATTGCGTCCATATCCTTTTTAGGACCCACTCCAAACTTGGCATCAATGATGTCTTTGCTAGCAATCCCTTGCAATTTTTCTATACAAGTCATGAGTCTTGACTCAAGGTCTTGAACCTTACGGGTGTCTTTGAAATATTTGGGCAACTGAGCTGCTGCTCCATCGACGACCCCGACGCCTAACCCAAGATCACACTTTTCTAATGAGGCATTTAAGGGGCCAGCAGGCTTTTTCCAAAGCTCTTCACCCGCCATCTCGTAGAGCTCTGAAGGATTACCATCAGCAATCATCTCACGATATTTGGCAATATCATCTGCTGTATTTTGCGCAAAGGACATCTGAGATATCACTCCGATGCTGCATAAAAGTCCGGGTAAGATGAGCTTTAGTAAGCCAGTAGTTGGAGTTTTCATGAACGCTTAGTTTAAGAAACAATCACTTCGTCAGTGCGTTTCTCACCCTTCGTGTCTACCCAATTGACAACGAGTCGATCTCCTTTTGAACCTTTATATTTAAAGTTTAAAAATGGATCTTTAGAAACCGCGGATCCAAATTGAGCATTAAAAACATCTTTGCCTTGGGCTTGCACATTCAGAACTGTAATAAACCAAGCAGGAATCGTTTTTCCAGTGGCGTCTTTGCGCTGCCCTGATTCCATATCGTGTCGCATTAAAATCTTAACGTCAACCATACCGTCTTTTTCAGTAGCTCTTAAGCGCATTGGATCTGGCATATATCTTCCTTAAAAATAACTTATCCTGCAATCAATTAACCACCACAGCCGCCAAGGGTCACTTTAATCTCTTTGACGACCATCAACCATTTACCCTCAGATTTAACGAGAGCATACACATTAGAAGTTTGTGCCATTTTGATCCGTGCTGTGACGAAAGGTTCAGTTCCAGGTGGAATAAAAAATAAAGCCGCCAAAGTATTTGGATTCTTATCCACCAAAATGGCAACTTGCTCTACTTTTAAAGTCGAAGAAATACTAATCGGAACTACCGCACCATTTTCTGCAATATCCGGTGTATTAAAATTAATTGCGGCAGATTTCTCGGGAGTTCCTGCAATCAATACCTTGAATACCTCATCTAAGCTTTTTCCTTCAAAAGCAGATTTATTCCACTCAGCAGCTTGAGTATGACTAATCAAACCAACGGACGCCATCATCCCAAAGATGGTGGAGTACTTTAATAATGTTCTGCGCTGCTGATTCATATAGCCCCCTTCGTTCAAACTAAGCCTCTATTTTATAGGTAGTTTGAATATTCGACTTGAATCCGAGGATCAAAGAAGATTCATGGGCAGCTTTAAGTAAGAAACCCCATTTGACTCAGCTGGGGGAAATTGACCAGCTCGGATATTAATTTGCACGGAAGGCAAAATCAATGTTGGCATTTCTAAGGTCTTATCTCTAGCGGTTCGCATTTTGACAAAATCCTCTTCAGAAACACCATCATGAACATGGATATTACCTTTACGTTGAAGTGCTACCGTCGTCTCACACTGGACAGCACGCCCTGCTGGTGGATAATCATGGCACATAAAAAGTCGCGTGCTGAGTGGTAGTTGTAAGATTTTCTGGATGGATTGATAGAGCATTTTGGCATCACCGCCAGGAAAATCACAACGCGCTGTTCCCACATCTGGTAAAAACATCGTATCACCAACAAAGACACAATCTCCAATCTGATAAGCCATACAAGCAGGTGTATGTCCTGGAACAAATAGAGACTTCAACAGCAATTGACCAAATTGAATCTCTTCATTTTCGTCGAGCAGATCGTCAAATTGTTGACCATCTATTGCAAATGAGGCCTCTAAATGAAAGATGTCTTTAAAGACTTTTTGCACGTCCTGAATATGCGATCCAATCGCTAGCTTTCCGCCTAACTTGTTCTTCAAATAAGGTGCTGCGGTTAAGTGATCAGCATGCGCATGCGTCTCTAATATGAAAGCGACTTCTAACTGTTGATCCTGAATGAAGGTAATCACTTCATCAGCACTGTGCGTTGACGTTCTACCCGACTTCGTATCAAAATTCAAGACCGAATCAATAATCACGCATGGACTAGACGCTTTTTCATATACGACATAAGTAAAAGTACCCGTCGGCGCATCAAAGAATGATTTAACAGTTGGGTTCATATTTGTCTCAAAAAGGGGTGAGTTAGGTCGATTTATTATAAGTGAATCTACTCAATATTACTAAAATTTATATGTTAATTACTTTAGTATCTATATACTATAAATTAGTCATCAAGAAGCATGTCATTAACAGTGATGTTGATAAATATAACGCACTCCTTTGAAAGTGATTAGATGAGCACCATGTTCTTTGAGACTGCTGGATTGGGTATATTGATAGGAATCATCATGGGCATTACCGGTGCCGGCGGAGGGATTCTGTCTGTACCAATCCTCATCTTTGCTCTGCATTTACCCATCGCTCAAGCCAGTCCCATTGCTTTATCAGCTATTACATTAGCCGCCACAGCAGGAGCTTTGATCGGTTTTCAGGGAAAAGTTCTACGTTACAAGGCGGCTTTCTTAATGTCCTTGATCGGACTCCTTCTATCCCCCATAGGTTTATGGCTTGCTCAAAGTGTGCCGAATACTCCTTTACAAGTTCTTTTCGGAATCATCCTCTTGTATGTTTCCATCAAAATGTTGACCCAAGCGCATCAAGAACAACTGGGAGTCGCAACACAACGAAATCGACCCCCACCTTGTCAAATCGATCCCTTAACGGGAAAATTTGATTGGAATATCTCATGTGCCAAATGTTTGATGTTTGCTGGGGCGATAGCAGGTTTTTTATCTGGCTTACTCGGGGTTGGTGGTGGATTTGTCATTGTCCCCTCTCTCAAGAGGTTTACTGACCTCCCCATGAAATCGATCGTGGCCACATCCCTAGGAGTTCTGGCGATTGTTAGTGCAGGTGGCGCAACCCTATCTCTATTAAGTGGCACACTCAACACAGAAATTGCCATTCCCTTTGCCCTTGGATCGCTCATTGGACTGCTGATCGGCAAAGTCTTGGAAAAGAAAATTAGCGGGCCTAGAGCGCAACAAATGTTTGCTGCTCTAGCCCTTCTCGTTGGAATCAGTTTAATCGCTAAAACGTTTTAAACTTCGCTCTTAATGGGATTACGAATTAAACCAATCCCCGTGATTTCTGACTCCATCACGTCGCCAGGTTTTAAAAACTCAGGCGGTTTGCGACTAAATCCAACACCAGGAGGAGTCCCCGTGGCAATGATGTCACCAGCCTCTAGTGTCAATCCACGGGATAGCTCGGCAATAATACTCGGAATCTTAAAGAACATTTGTTTGTAAGATCCATTTTGTTTTTCAATACCATTGACCCGGCAAATCAATCGTAAACTGTCTAAATCAACTGCGTTAGCCGTCATAATCCAAGGCCCCATCGGCCCGTAACCATCAATACTCTTGCCTTTAAACCACTGCCCACTATGACGTTTTTGTTGTACATCTCGCAGGGTGGTGTCATTATAGACAGAATAGCCATAAACATAATCCATCGACTTCGCTTCCGGAATATTTTTACCAGTTTTACCAATGATGACAACCAACTCCACTTCCCAATCCGCTTCAGGAGAGTTTGAAGCGTCATACGGGACTGGATCAAATGGCCCATTCATCGTATAAACACCTTTGGTGAAAAACACCGGATTTTTGGGGTACTCTTTAATGCTCTTATCCGCTCTTGCTTCAAGACCTTCTTCAAAGTGATCTAAGTAGTTCCAACCGACTGCATAAATATTGCTCTGCGGCCGAGGTATAGGCGATAACAGTTTGACTTGGTTCATCAATGGTCGCATCATCCGCTTTTTCATCCCCTGAGTAACCAGTTGCTGCACTTGTGCCAAGCCAATGTCGCCTGCATGAATCAAAGACAACATGGAATAGGGGTCGAAACTCAGCTTTGAGCCGTGCCCTTCAGTGGCGATATCTAAAACTTGTCCATCATTGAGAACTACTCCAACGCGTGGTTTTTCTTGAGCACTGGGAACAAAGGTGACCAACCGTAAGCCGGGCTTAACCATCGGCGGTGGTAAAGATACCGGGCTCATATTTGCTGAGCCCTGAGCTTGCGATTGAACCGCTCCGCCCAACAACAAACCGGAAGCTACCGTACCTTTGATCAAGTCCCTACGACTGATATTGATACTATTTTTATCTTGCTGATCCATGATTCATCTCCTTCTCTATTTTATAAATTGAGTTCAGTTTTTGCCTGCGCCACGGACATTTGTTTTGATAACTGTACTCCATTTTTCACAGCCAATATCTCGGCCATGACACTGACTGCAATTTCAGAGGGTGTTTTACTCCCGATATAAATACCAATGGGACCACGTAATTTTTCTAAAGAAGCGTGGGTATGATCAAAGTGCTCAATCATGCGTTGTTTGCGAGACTCATTATTGCGACGTGAACCAATCGCACCCACATAAAACGCCTCGGTTTGCAAAGCCTCAAGCAGGGCCAAATCATCTAACTTAGGATCGTGCGTCAAAGCGACGATACAGGTTCTTGAATCGGGCTTTAAGTTGGTGACCATATCATCTGGCGAGCCATGATCGAGGACCACGCCAGGAACAGACCATGAGCTTCGATATTCATCTCTTGGATCACACACCGTCACTGAAAACCCATTAAATAAGGCCATCGTCG
The DNA here is from genome assembly GCA_903875135.1 of uncultured beta proteobacterium. Taxonomy (GTDB): domain Bacteria; phylum Pseudomonadota; class Gammaproteobacteria; order Burkholderiales; family Burkholderiaceae; genus Polynucleobacter. Next base: position 263,364 of record CAIQUZ010000109.1, read on the forward strand.
CTAAATACTCACTCATTTGACCAGCTCCAATAATCAACATTCGATATTCAGGTCCAAAAGTGTTCACAAGGTGGTTGGCACTCAGGCTTAACTCGGCAGGTTTGTCGGTTGCCATTAACGTGATCTGACCAGTCGCTAATGCCACTTGACGCGAGACTAAGGAGCCTTGACTTAATTGCTCAATGAGTTCCCTTAATGATTGCGCATCAGGGTTGTATTCTAAAAGTAACTCTAAAGTACCACCGCAAGGCAAACCAAAACGATGCGCCTCATCAGCAGAAATACCGTAGCGTAAAAATCGCGGTACTTGATCCGCCAACGCCTGCGCTTGTGTGTTTTGCCGAATCAAATCGTCCTCAATACATCCTCCAGATACGCTGCCCGTGACGCGACTATCTTCACACATGGCCATAATTGAGCCAATGGGCCTCGGTGACGACCCCCAGGTCCTAACCACAGTGACCAATAAGGCTTTTTTACCCTCCATCCGCCATGCTAGCAATTGACGTAACACGGTAATATCAATATTTTCCATCTGTAATGACTCTTCCTTTATTGAGGATCTTGATATGGTAACTCGATATGTATCCCAGTTTTACTTTGGAAATCTATCATATCCTCTACAGAATCAATATCGAAGATAAAATGGTGATTACTCGATTCCCATTGAGTTACCCTATGTGAATGTATATCCATAAATTCTCGAACGGTCATTTGTTCGCCTGCATCAATAATTTCCTGTAAGGCGTTGCCGGATAACAGTACCGGGTTGCCTCTTTGTCCACCAACCATTGGTAATAGAAAATCTCCAAACGGCATAACCTTAAATTGTTCAATGAGCTGTCGTAAATCATTCTCATCGAGATAGGGTTGATCACCCAAGACCATGAGCACTACATCTAAGTTCTTGGCTTGTTGATACAAGGTTTCTAGTCCTAAACGAACCGAACTTGACTGCCCTCTTGCTGGATCCGAATTATTGACCAAAGTGACTTGAAAATCAGGAAGCGATGCACGAATCTGCTGCTCATAAAATCCCGTTACAACCACCACGGGTGAAGTCACAAATCGACCAATTGCCTCTAAATGACGATTCAGTATGGTTTTACCTTCAATTTTCATCAATGATTTTGGAATTGATCCTAAACGAGCCCCCTGTCCAGCGACCAATAAGATGGCGCCAATCTGAATTTTCTTTTCCCGCTTTAACTTTTGAACCATCTTGACACTCGGGTCTGAATACACTGGCATGATGTGAATACCCGCTGGATCTAAACTCAGAAACACCTGTTCGTATTTGATTAATTGAAAATCTTTTACCATCCGCGTACTTAATTCGAGGTGCATCTTCTGTGGAAAAGGGAGATCTAAGGAAAATGTAATGCTGGAGATATCCCCCAACTGCATCACCTGAACCACCTTGGCACCAACGCAATTGGTTCGACCTTGAGAATCTCTCGATAACTCCACAAACTCACCAGAGATCACCCATTTCACTTCCGTGTTGTTGGGCAAACGCCCCTTATCTTCAATCTGTAATTTGATCGATTGAACACCCTGGCCCCATTGCAAAAGAGCCTTAGACTCTTCAATAGAAACACGATCACTTTTAAAGAAAGTGCCTGAATAGATATCTGTTAACCCAACAAGTTCTGCAACACGCGCATTGCGTGGACTGGAAAAAATATGGGGTGGTGATGCTTGTTGCAATGTTTTACCCTGATCTAAAATACACATCCGATCACACAGCAGTCTTGCTTCTTTTAAATCATGCGTCACCATTACGATCGGTATATCAATGCGTTGCCGAAGCTTAATCAATTCTTCATACAGAATTTTGCGCGTTGGATGATCAACTGCCGAAAAAGCCTCATCGAGTAAAAGTAACTTAGGGTTTCTGGCAAATGCTCTGGCTAAAGCGACACGCTGTCTCTGCCCACCGGATAATTCGTGAGGAAAGCGCTGTTGCAAATCGAGTAGGCCCATGTCTCTCATGAGATTTTCAACCAGTTCTGGACTTTGATGCTTCGCGAGCGCTAGAAAAATATTGTCGTAAGTATTCAGGTGAGGAAATAATGCATAGTTCTGAAACACCATACCAACACTTCGTTGAACCGCTGGCACACAAACCTGATTTTTAGCATCAAACCAAATTTCATCACTCATCTGAATCAATCCATACTGCAATGGCATTAAGCCAGCAAGCGATCTCAAGGCACTTGTCTTACCACTGCCCGATGGCCCGACTAAAGCCAACAACTCGCCCTGCTGACACTCAAACGACATGTCTAAAAACACAGGATTCTGGGAACGCAACTCTGCTTTTAGCATCTCATGTCACTTGCCGTTGAAGATGATTGGGGCGATATAAAAAAAACTGTGTCACCAAGATGGTGACAAAAGAAACCAATAAAAGCATCAGTGCCATGGCTCCTGCTTGATCCATCTGCAAAGTTTGCATTTGATCGTAAATGGCAATCGAAATCGTGCGGGTCTCATTCGGAATGTTTCCACCGACCATGAGAACCACCCCAAACTCGCCTAGGGTATGGGTAAAGGTCATGATGAAACCCGTCAAAATACCTTTCCAAGCAAGCGGTAACTCAATCTTCAAGAGGGTTTGCCAAGTGCTCAAGCCACAGGTTTTGGAAGCGTCTTTTAAGTCCTGAGGAATGGTTTCAAAGGCCCGCAAGATGGGCAACCAGGCAAACGGAATATTAAATAATAAACTCGCCAACCAGATACCAGCAAATGAAAATACTAAAGAAATATGCGTCCATTGATATACGTAGTTACCAAGCCAACTCCCTCTGCCAAGACCCACCAATAAGTAATAACCGATTACGGTTGGGGGTAAGACCAAGGGCAAAGTAAACACCACCTGAAAGGATTGATTCACCAAACGAGACTGAGTTTGCAGCCAATAGGTCATGATAATACCCAAAGGGATTAACAAGAGCGCCGTTAATAGCGCTAATTCAATAGAAAGACGGAAGGCTTGCCAATCCATCTTAATCGGTACCGTATAAATTATTCATAACCATATTTTCGCCAAATTTTACGAGCTTCATTGGTTTGTAAGAATCGATAAAAATTCTGTGCACTTTGGGCTGCATTTTTCATCAATACCATTTTTTGGAATATGGGTGTATGAAAATTTTCAGGAATCAAGATGTACGGTCCGCTCACCAGTTGATGCGGTGGCAACACCATGGAAAGAGGCAACATCCCGGCTTGTGCAGATTGTGTTTTTAAAAACAGTATGGTTTGACCAACATCACTTCCCATGACTAAATGGGATTGCACCAAGTCCATTAGGCCATACCTTTTTAAACTTTCTGATGCCGCAAGACCATAAGGCGCTAATGCAGGATTGGCAATGGCAAATTTATCTATCCGACCATCCTGAAAAGCTCGTCTAACATCCAAAACATCTTGGTCCAAAGTTACTTTACTCTTTGGCGACACCCAAAGTACTAATCGTCCTCGAGCATAAACAACTCCCTGCCCTTGAGTCAAACCCTGTTTTACCAGCCGATCAGCAAACTCTTCATTGGCGGACAGGAAAACATCAAACTGGGCACCCTGCACAATTTGTTGGTAAAAATTACCAGATGAACCATACACAATATCGACAGATTGTTTAGCCTGCTCGCTAAAAAGGTTCGTCAATTCAATGAGAACACCATTTAGATTGGCCGCGGCAGCAATTCGGATGGGGGGCAACTCAGCAGCGTGAACCGGTAATTGCGGCAATGAAAAACACAAAAAAACACTCACCATGGCGACCATTTGGCGCAATACACTCCAAAACAGGGATGGTGTCATTTTTATCATTATTAATAGCACTACTTAATGATTATAAAGAAAAAAGCCCACAACGAAGTGGGCTTTGTCGGTGAACTACTCGGTCTTACTTGTTTGGCTGAGGAGTAATCCGCAAATAAGGTCTTGGTGAAGTAACACCTTTTGGATACTTTGCCTTAATCACTTCCGGATCTTGCACTGTCATCGGAATGATAACGTCGTCGCCATCTTTCCAATTACCAGGAGTCGCAACCGTGTACGCGTCAGTGAGTTGCAATGCATCAACAACACGCAAAACCTCATCAAAATTACGACCAGTACTCATCGGGTAAGTAATCATCAAGCGCACAACTTTCTTTGGATCGATGACAAATAAAGAACGAACCGTAGCGGTTGCTGATTGATTCGGATGAATCATGTCATATAAATTAGAAACCTTTTTATCTTCGTCAGCAATAATTGGAAAACCGACTACGGTATGCTGAGTTTCTTCAATATCTTTGATCCAAGTATTGTGCTTGTCAGCAGGGTCAACCGATAAAGCAATCGCTTTAACATTACGCTTGTCAAATTCAGGCTTTAATTTTGCCGTTAAACCTAATTCTGTTGTACATACCGGTGTGAAATCTGCTGGGTGTGAAAACAAAATCACCCAAGAATCACCAGCCCACTCGTGGAATTTAATTTTCCCAAGGGAAGAGTCTTGTTCAAAATCGGGGGCTTGATCGCCTAATCGTATTGTCATGATATTTATCCTGTCGTCAAACTAAAAGAGTTTATATTATGCACGACTATGATGAAATTTTTACGAGATTAACCAGTGGCTCTTCTTTTACCCACGCTTCTAAAGCTTTGACAACTCCAGCTGTTAGCCTTTTATACACTGGCTCTGAGACAAAACCCAAATGTGGCGTCATAAGAATATTACTAATTTGTCTAAATGGATCGTCTTTTGGCAAGGGCTCGTCATCAAAAACATCAATCGCGGCCATCGCCGGTTTACCGATCTTTAATGCCTCCACCAAATCTGCCGTTTGAATTAATGTGGAACGAGAGGTATTGACTAGCAATGCATCAGATCGCATCAATGATAGCGTTTGCGCATTCATAATGCCGCGCGTTGTTTGTCCTGGAACTAAATGCAAACTGACAATCCTCGAGGTACTTAGTAACTCTTCTTTACTGACCGATTGGACACCATGCTCCGCAGCGCGTTCACTCGTCATGTGAGGACTCCAAGTCACCACATCCATGCCAAAAGCAAGACCAACTTTAGCAACCTTAGCTCCAATATTACCCAAACCCAAGACACCTAAGCGCTCGCCAATTAAAGCAGGCAACACCGAGTACTGATTACGCCATACGCCTTGCTCAATTAATTGACTTTGTTCATGCACACGTTTGTATGCAGCGAGGATCAAAGCCCAAGTTAATTCCACCGTCGTTTCTTTGGATGGGCCAAACTCGGTATAACTAATTGGGATCTGGCGTTGCTCTAAAACGTCATAATCCACTAATAAATTTCTACTTCCCGTGAAGACAACATATTTTAATTGGGGTAATTGATCAAGTAGATCTTTACGTAAAGGCGTACGATCTCGGCTCATCACAATCACGTCTGCAGGCTTTAAAGCCGTAACTAATGCACCACCAACTAAACGATCTTGGTGAATATCTAGGCTAGCCTTTGCGGTAATCACTGGATTGCTCTTCAGTATCGATAAGGAATTTTCAAAATCATCTAAAACGACAATATGCATGGTGTCTCCAATGTCTACAGCTAAATAAGCATCATACTAACGTAGCGGGATAAATAACTCAGCTTTTCTTTGCGCAGGAAGGCCGCTCGATAAGGCTAATGCATGGATCTTTTCGGTGAGCTCTCCCGAAACTCCGTCTGGGTGGCGATATACCTCCATCCAAGTTTCATTACCATCAGACCCAATTTCTGGGCGTTGCAAAATTTCAAAACCTAAAGCCGCATCCAGAGCTCTCACCTGTTCTTGCAGTTGCTCAACGCAAAGAAGATACCTTTCATGCTCGCTTGGCAATAACTTATAGTAAACAAATAACGTCGCTTGTTGCATCAGCATGACCCTCGATTGTCTATAGTTTTTCCATATTTAACTGCACTACCAATTTTTTCCACTTAGCAACCTCGCTTGTGATGATCGCTTTAAAATCCTCGGGCGTGCCACCTTTCGGATCAATTCCAACACTCTGAAACTTGGCTCTCACATCTGGATCTTTTAAGGCTAAATTAATTTCTTTATTTAAACGATCAACAATGGCACGCGGCGTTTTTGCAGGAACTGCCATGCCATTCCATGCGACCACGTCATAACCCTTCACACCACTTTCCGCCATCGTCGGAACCTGAGGCAAGCCTTCATAACGCTTTGCACTAGAAACAGCCAGGGCCCTCATATCACCATTTTTAAGCGCTTGCATCGCTGGTGAGATCACCTCAAACGCCACCGAAATATCTTTTGACTTTAAGGACATAAATAAATTAGATGTTGCTTTATAAGGAATGATCTCAACTTGTAAACCGGCCATATTTTTAAACAAACTCGCTGCCATATGCTGTCCACTACCAATGCTGACAGAACCTAAATTATATTTTTCAGGATTCGCTTTTGCCTTGGCAATAAAATCCGCCACACTCTGAATATCCGAATTTTTATCGACTAACATGACCACATCAAATGAACCCATTAAGGATACCGGTTCAAAATCTTTTTGGATGTCGTAAGGCAATTTTTTAAAGAGCGCTTCGCTCACGGCGTTACCGTAATTCAGATGTAAGATCGTATAACCATCCGGATCCGCTGCTGCGACGGCTTGAGCTGCAACAATCCCACCGGCGCTTGGACGATTATCAACAACAATCTGTTGCCCCATTGAATCTGACATTTTTTGGGCAATCATGCGCGCGGTAATATCAGCTACTCCGCCAGGGCCATAACCCAAAATCAAACGAATCGGCTTATTGGGATAAGGGTCAGCAGCATTGACTAGACCATTAAAAGCCGTTAGGCAAAAAAGACTGAGTAAAACCCTTAAATATTGCATAAATACCTTCATTTTATTGACCAATACCTGCCCAGCGTTTGGTCAGATTAGTCTCAATATCAAATAGATCTAAACAACGACCTACCGTGTGGTTCACCATCTCATCCAAGGTCGTTGGCTTGGCATAAAAGGCCGGTACCGGCGGCATAATAATTGCACCATTTTCACAAGCTTGTGTCATCGACTTTAAATGACCAGCATGCAGGGGCGTTTCACGTACCATCAGGACTAATCGACGACGCTCTTTTAATACAACATCGGCCGCTCTAGACAACAAACTCGTTGTACCTCCCCAGGCGATTTCTGATAATGACCGAATCGAGCAAGGCGCCACCACCATGCCCATCGTCTTAAAAGAACCAGAAGCAATCGTCGCACCAATATTCTTAATGTGATGGACTTCCGTGGCCAATGCTTCGACATCTTTCACCGTCAAATCCAACTCTGAGGATAAGGTCAATCTAGCAGATTCCGACATCACCAGGTGGGTCTCGATCTCACTATCGATGAGGGCTTGCAAAATGCGAACACCATAAACAATTCCTGATGCACCGCTAATGCCTACGATTAATCTTTTGGGGCTTGTCATTTTGTCTCTCTATCTTTTCTTCAGACCTCTATTATGATGGTTCTTCAGGTCTAAATTTAGTTTCGGCTGTGACATCATTTCTCATCTGGGTTTTGCTAATTTTACCGTTTTCTAGGTAATCACCTTGAGCCGCTCTTTTCGCAGCGGCGTCCCACATCGGTGACCAATCCCCTAAAGAATAGCCAAACCAAGGTGCCTGAGGCTTTAATTTTGGCAATCCCAAATTCTCCCAGAGATCCTTGGCATGCTCCATGTACTCCTGAGTTGGTAATGCTAGAGGGGGCATCGGGCTTTTCATCGTGGCGTCCATGAGCATAGTGGAATCTTCTTCGCCATCATTTTCCCGCTTTGGACCATGACCTTGCCCACGATGATCTAAAGTCTGAACATCGATCACCGGGTTCATGCGGTAAGCCATCGCCCATAAAATGGCATCCGCATTATCTGGATCAATATCTTCATCAACCGCAATGCAGATTTTTCCACAATCTCCCTTAAAAAAAGCCGCTCCATACAGAGCACGCCAAATTTCAGATTTGGGGACATTTTTTTCAACCGTAATAATCGTAATACGCAGTAATCCCGTCAACGGCTCATGTAAGGAAACCTTTTTAATTCCCTTGATACCTAAACTTTTTCGGAGGTGATTTAAAAACAAGGGCTCATAAGCTACCCGTTTAATCACACTCGACTCACTAGGAGCGACTTGGCTGATATAGGAGGGAATCACGGGTTGGCGACGATGCGTAATCGCAGTAATGGTCATGGGTAAATTAAATTCTTCCAAGGCGACGTGACCGTGCGATTCACCAAATGGCGCCTCAGGCTCGAGCCACTCTAAATCAATTAAACCCTCAATCACAATCTCTGCCTGAGCTGGCACATTCAGGTCCACAGAATGCGCCTTAGCGATTTGAATCGCCTCGCCAGCCAAACCACCGGCAACATCAAACTCATCAACTCCAATTGGCAATTTCTGAGGCCCCATGAAAGCAACATAAGGTGGACACCCCAATACAATCGCGCAGGGCATGGTCTTATGACCTGCATTTTTCCAAGCTAAATAATGTAAATATCCACCAGCACCGCCAACACGTGTTGCCATGCGTACAACTAAACGATCAGGCGCCTTTAATTGACAACGATAAGTCCCCATGTTTTGACCACCAGTTTCCACATCTTTGGTAATGACATTGGTGGCCGTTAAAGTCGGAGCACTATCAAAACCTGGCGTAGAAATAGGTATCGACAACAGATCAAGACCATTGCCCTCACCTTGCAACGCTGCACCTTCAAGAATAACTTCTTGGCACTCAGGATTGTCAACAAAGACTGGGGCAATAGGGTGCTGAATTGCCTGTTCCCATTTCTTTTGAATATCTTCAACAGCACAATCCATCCCAACACTGTAAATTTCACGGTTTGCAGCAAGACCGCCAACTAATACTGGAATGTCGTACTTTCTACCCTTTGCATTGACAATGTTGGTAAACAAAAATGCCTTACGCTCAGTTTCTGCCATACCACCAACAAACTGCCAACGAACCAAAGGATGCATTTCCGAATCTTTATCAATTGGGTGGGTAATCTCTTGTAAAAGACCTTTTTTTCTTAACGCATCAATATGTTGATGAAGATCTCTGTATTTGGGTGTTTGGCTCATTTATTTAAATCGCTTTAATATTCAATCGGAAAATCATATCACCAGAAATCAGAAAATAACTCATACTTCAAAAATTCATATTAGTGCACAAATCCTGAATCGACTTCTCGGTGTCCCGCCCCTCTTGGGCCAACCACTCTGTGAATTTTTCGATCAATGGATTTTCTGGGATGACTAAAGGCGCATTGAGGTAATAACGCCGTGTTCTCGCTGCTAATAACCCTAAAGGTAAAATTAACTTACCAGAAATTACCTCATCTGCTACTAAAAACAACGGTACCAAAACAATCCCCAACCCCTCTGCGGCAGCTTGCAGTGCAAAATACATTTGCTCAAATTGCAGAAGATTGGCCGCCTTCAGATGGGAGGCTTTGGCATCTTGCAACCAATCTTTCCACGCTAATGGCTCAGTGTCATAACTAATTAAGGTATGTTTGGCTAAATCACCGACGAGATGAAGCGGATTCTTTTCTATTAAATCAGGATGACAAACCGGCACAATTGTTTCTGTCATAAAAGGAATTGAAACATGATTTGGTAAAGCATTCGATGAACCACGAATAGCCACATCATATTGTCCAGACCGAAAATCAACGGACTCAATCGACGTAGTTAATTTGATTTCTAAATGGCTCATTTTCTTTTGAAAAGAGGAAATCCGCGGAATTAACCATCGCAAGGTAAAAGTTGGTGGTGCACTAATTTGAAAAATATTGCCAGTTGATCTATCTAATAGTTGTGAGGCACTGACAGCAATTCGATCTAATGCAGGAGTTATGGAAGATAAAAACTCTTTTCCCGCGGGAGTCAAGGTCACTTGGGACTTATTCCGATTAAACAAATCCAAGCCTAACCAGGACTCTAAAATGGCAACTTGTTTACTAATGGCTCCATGAGTTACCAGTAACTCTTGGGCAGCTTTAGTAAAACTCACATGACGAGCGGCTGCTTCAAAAGCTCGAATTGCGTTTAAAGGAGGGAGTTTTCTCATAATACGGCTAATTTACTTCATAAATGAATCGCTGGTATTGTGAGTTTTTTTATCACATTTTCAGTAATAATATAGGTGTTTGACAATAATGAAAAAAACCGAGACAAAAGAAATGGATCTATTTCATGAAAGCAGCACCTTTTGAGTATTACCCCGCCCATAGTTTAGAGCACGGACTTCAACTCCTCAAAGAATATGGGGACGATGTCAAATTGATTGCGGGAGGTCAAAGTTTAGTACCGATGATGGCGATGCGCCTAGCAAAACCAGGACATCTTGTCGATATTCATCGCTTATCTGAATTACAAGACCTCCAGGTGGTTGATGGTTTTTTAAGAACCGGCGCAACAGTGAAACAATGTACCCTAGAATTCAGCCCCAAAGCTCAACACATCCCGTTATTCGGTATCGCACTGCCATGGATTGGGCACCAGCAAACACGTAATCGCGGCACTGTTGGTGGTAGCCTTGCTCACGCCGATCCTTCGGCAGAACTGCCTCTAATTGCAACGATCTTGGGAGCAAATATCCACTTCCAGAGTATTGATCAAGGCAAGCGCCATTGCTTGGCCAATGAACTGTTTTTAGGTCCGATGTGGACGAATATTGACCCTCAAGAATGCTTAACCCATATTGATTGGCCCATCTGGTCAGGGACGAACATTGGCTTCGCTTTTGAAGAAACCTCCATTCGACAAGGAGACTTTGCAATGGCTTCGGCAGCAACCCAACTTCAACTCGATGCACAGCAAAAAGTGATTCGTATGACATTTGGCTTAGGAGGAATGGGAGGCACACCCTATAGCTTTAATGATTTATCGCAATCCATGATCGGCCACCTCCTCAATAATGATGCTATCGATGCATTGGCAGAACAGGCCGTCAAAGGAACCGAACCCGCCAGTGATCTCCATGCAAGCGCACCCTATCGCCGGAATTTAGCAAAGACCTTGTTAAAAAGAACGATGCAACAAGCTGTTGCAATGGCTTTAACATCTACACCCCCATCATCTTCCTAAAAAGAAAATTATCTGATGAATCCTATCTCTATTGAACTGACCATTAATGGCCAAACTGTCCAATCTACTGTTGAACCACGCACCACTTTGGTAGATTTTTTACGCGATGAGCTCCGTTTAACAGGCACCCATGTCGGTTGCGAGCATGGCATCTGCGGAGCTTGTACCGTTCTGATGAATGGCGATGCTGTGCGGTCTTGCTGCATGTTTGCCGTACAAGCCAATGGTGTCGAAATCACCACAGTTGAAGGTCTTGCACCGGAACGTGGGCAACTTTCCAAAATTCAAGATGCGTTTTGCGAAAAACATGGCTTGCAATGTGGCTTCTGCACACCTGGCATGCTGATTACTTGTCAGGGATTATTAAACAAAAATCCCCATCCAACCGAGCATGAGATCCGTGAAGCCATCAGCGGTAACTTGTGTCGCTGCACAGGTTATCAACAGATTGTGGACGCTGTAGTGTATGCAACGAGGGAATCAACATGAGCCAAAATCATTCATCTGCCCCTTCTCCATACGATCAATTTACCTACATCGGCAAACACCGCCGTGCCGTAGAACATCGTCGTTTTGTTGTTGGCAAAGGTAATTATGCGGGCGATGTTTTAAAACCTGGGACTCTTCACGTCGCTATTGTTGCTAGCCCTTACGCTAGCGCAAAAATACTCAAGATTGATGCAAGCCTAGCTCTAGCTCTGCCCGGTGTTAAAGCCGTCGTTACTGGTGAAGAGATTAATGCGGCAGTATTGCCTGTATTGCCAGGTGTGGATGCACCTGAAGTAAAACGCTACCCGTTAGCGAAAGATGTTGTTCGCTATTCTGGGGAATGGGTGTGTGCCATTGTTGCTACCTCCAGAGCGATTGCCGAAGACGCTGCCGAACTGATTCATGTGGAGTATGAAGAACTGCCTTACATCATGGACCCTGAAGAAGCGCTTAAAGACGCAGCTCACATTGTGCATCCTGATGCGAAAACCAACCTCATCTTTAATCGTCAATTTGTTTGGGGTCCAGTAGACGCCGATATGGCGAAGAGCGCACACCAATTAAGCTATCGCGTGAAGTGGGCTAGAAGCTCGACAGTGCCTATCGAAACCTTTGCACTAACCTGCGAATGGTCAGATGCCACAGGTATTTTAGATGTTTGGGCGTCCGTGCAAATGCCAAAATATCCGGAACAGATTGCAAACTCCTTACAACTCCCCACCAATGCCGTCCGAGTTCACTATGACATTGATGTAGGTGGCAGCTACGGAGTTAAACGCGGATTAAAACATGCCATCTTAGTCGGTTATCTCGCTAAAAAATTAGGTACACCCGTTCGTTTTATTGAGGATCGTTTAGAAAATATGCGGGGCGGAGATATGCAAGGCCCAGACCGTCTCTTCGAAGTCACCCTAGGATTTGAGCCAGATGGTGAAATCACCTGCATGAAAATGCGGGCGCTTGAAGATATCGGCGCTTATGCCGGTCGCTCTCCCTTGCAACTCGGTAAACCCGTTGGCGCAATTAGCGGCCCCTACCGAATTAAAAGCGTGGCCTATTTAGCCCAAGCAGTGCTTACCAATAAAACGCCGCAAGAAGCGGTTCGTGGCTTTGGTCAAGCACCGACCAACTACGCGCTAGAAACAGGGATTGATAAAGTTGCTAGGTTCTTAAAAATGAATCCCATTGCTCTGCGCAAGCGTAATCTCATCAACAAAGATGAATTTCCTTATCTCATACCCAGTGGCACTTCCTATGACTCAGGCGATTATGCAACTGTGCTGGATAAAGCGCTAAATCATGCGGATTTAGAGAGCCTCATCACTGAGCGCGATGCGCTGCGGTCTAAAGGCCTTCTTGCTGGTATCGGCATCTCTACTTGCCTTGAGCCATCGGGTGGCAACTCTTCTTTTGAGCCTTTATTTAACCCTAAAAATGAAACTACGACTTGGATGGAGTCCTGCGTAGTGCGGATTGATCTTGGCGGTCAAGTAACGGCCCTGATGGCAACATCAACTTCTGGACAAGCTCACGAGACGATGGTCTCTACGGTTCTTGCGGAAATATTGTTACAAAACCCAGAAACAATCCGCGTGCTACATGCCGATTCACTCAACGCATTACCATCCAATAGTCCTGTCGGTAGCCGAATGGCGATTATGCTGGGTGGCGCTGCAGCAGGTGCTGCTAAAAAATTACGGACAAAACTCATTGGTATTGCTGCAAAACAATTAAATCTTGCTCCAGATCAACTCAATTTTAATGGCCTAGAAGTCTGTGCACAAGATCATCCTGAGCAAAAAATAACTTGGTCGGAGCTTGTGGCGATTGCGCACCGCAAGTATCACCTTCTTCCAAAAGACATGGAGCCAGGTCTTCAAGAGAAATTCGTGTGGGAAGTCCCAACCGGTGGCGATTTACCCGATGAGCATGGCCGCGTACAAATGTACCCCTGCCATTCCTTTGAGTCGCATGTAGTGTTGGTGAGTATTGATCCAGAAACCGGAAAATCAACGATACGTAAATACGTGTGTGGGCATGACTGCGGTGTGATGATTAGCCCCGATGTTGTGCATGGCATGACCTACGGTGGCATCGCGCACGGGATTGGCGCAGCGCTGATGGAAAAGTTTGCCTATTCGAATGAGGGCCAATTCTTATCTGGTACTTTTATGGACTACCTACTTCCAAGCTCTTCTGAAGTTCCGGCAATTTCTATTGTGGATCACTGTACCCCGTCACCCTTAACCGAATTTGGCCAAAAAGGATCAGGGGAAGCTGGTTATTTAGGCAGTCCTGCAGCCATTGCAAACGCAATTAACGACGCATTAGCTACAATCAATGCTTCGATTGATTATTTACCTATGACCCCCAATGCGATTTGGGATGCCATACAAAACCCAACAACTATTTGAATACTGGAGAAAAAATGAGTGCTGATGTCATCGTTCAACAAGATGGACGCCTGTTACGGGTAAGCTTCAATCGTCCCGAAGATAATGCGGTGAGCGATGGTATGGCTCTGATTTTAAGTAAGGCTTTAGATCAAGCTCACCTTGAGTCAGACGCGGTCCTCATTAACAGTATTGGTCCAGACTTTTGTACAGGCCGTAAACGCAACGCCGACGCTGCCCCCCCTTCACCAGAAGCTTATGAGCGTCGTTCTGAATATGATTCGATATTTGGTTGCTATAAAGCGATTCGTGATTGTAAGGTTCCCGTAATTGTGGCTGTTGAAGGACGTGTAATGGGTTTTGGCGCCGCCATTACAGCCCTAGCAGACGTTTCTTTTGCAAGCGAAAATGCCACCTTTAATATTCCAGAAATTGAACATCAAGTCATGCCAACCATGGTCATGTCAGCCTTGTACGACCGCATTAACCGTAATGCGGTTTTATACATGGCGTACTCCGCAGACTTTATCAATGCTCAAGAAGCGCAGTTACTCGGCTTTACCAGCAAAACATTACCAGCGGCTAGCTTTAAGGATGGTGTTGAAAGTTTCCTAAAGACATTGCTATCGAGACCACGTCCCGCTATCCTTGGCTTAAAAGAATATACACATCACGCGGCGAGAATGGATGAAGCTGGTGCCATCGACTATGCAAGAAGTTTGCACTCGATAGTAAATACCTCTGTCGCAATGAAGAAAAAAGCACACTAAAATAGAATTTAACTTAAGGAAAAATCATTATGGAAATTCTTGGCTCACAAATTATTCCAGCAAATCAACAAGCTGTTTGGGATGCTCTTAATAGTCCCGAGGTTCTCAAGAAATGCTTGCCCGGATGCGAATCTGTGGAGCTTGTGAGCCCAGACCTTTTCAAAGTGATTATTACTGCGGCTATCGGTCCCTTGAAGGCTAAATTTAATGGTACTTTAAATGTCACAGAAGCCATTGCACCTAACTCTTGTGTCCTGATTTTTGAAGGTCAAGGCGGTGCCGTTGGATTTGGTAAAGGATCGTCTTCGGTCACTTTAAAAACTGTCGAACATGGAACTGAACTCACCTACTCTGCTCAAGCGCACGTTGGGGGCAAGCTGGCTCAAATTGGTTCACGCTTGATTGATAGCGTTGCAAAAAAAATGTCAGATGACTTCTTTAAAGCATTTAATAAAGAACTCGGCGGCGGACCAACTACAGATGCCAACCTTGCATCGACTCCAGTTGCAACTGTGGCGAATGGATCAGCATTACCAACCATCAATGCACCTGTAACGACCAATCACGCGTCAAATGCACCCTCAGTTAATTCATCAGTGAATTCATCAGTCAGCGCAACTAGCGACAATAAAGTTCCTGCCTCATGGCTCATCATCGCTGCTTTAGTCGGTGCGGGAATCGTGATTGTTGCTGAATTGATCCTGAAATAATTGGGTATGACACGCAATCACTTCAGTCGTGTTCGTCGCCAAGTTCTTCTTGGACTTGGCGCCTTAGGATTAGCTCCACAAACTTTTGCTCAAGGTAATTCCAACAAAATCGTCAAAGTCATTGTAGGCTTCCCGGCAGGTCAAGCAACCGATCAGGTTGCACGGATGCTCGCGGAAAAAATGCAAGGCGTGACGGGTGATAATTATGTGATTGAAAACCGTCCTGGGCAAGGTGGCAGTATTGCTTTGGGTCAATTAGCTCACTCTAGCAACAATGGCAGTGTGATGATGCTCGCACACATGTCCGCTATTGCCACGAATCCACATATTTATAAAAGTATTAATTACGACTCACAAAAAGACTTCAGTGCTGCCGGCTTAGTTGGTGACCTACCTTTTGTTCTAGCGGTGAATCCGAGTCTGCCGATTAAGAATTTAAAAGAACTCGTGGATTACGCAAAGGCAAATCCCACAACGATGAGTAACTCCTCCTCTGGAATCGGTACCGTCTCACACCTAGCATTAGAAGAATTTAAACGTCGCGCAGGCATCCAATCGCTACATGTGCCCTATAGCGGCAGTGTTGCTGGCCTGACTGACGTGATTGCGGGTAATTTAACCATGGCGCTAGAAACTGCTTCAGCAATACGTCCCCACGTAGAATCTGGTAAGTTGCGCGTCATTTCTGTTGGTAGCTCAAAGCGACTCGGTGGAGTCTATAAAGATACCCCGACTTTTATTGAGCAAGGTTACAAGGACTTTACCGCAGCCACCTGGATTATGTACATCTATCCAACGGGTACCCCTAAATCCGAAATCAACGCTACCTATAATTCCTTGATGAAAGTCATGTCGTCACCCGAAGTCGACCAAAAGCTCATCTCCATCGGTTGCATCCCGAGAACCTTTTCGAGCATTGATGAATGTAATCATTATTTGCAAAAAGAATACCTTAACTGGGGCGAAATTGTTGCCCGCAACAACGTCTCTAAGGTCTGACTACCCCCCATGGGTAAAGCAAGGGGCTTTACGCTGCTTTTGGTAAATACTCTTTTTAGGGAAGAACCTAGCACAAAGTATCTTGAAGTTCGGTTATATTGAGGGATAAATATAACTTTTGGAGCAAAAATGGCCATCGAACTTCAGGTCAACGGTAAAACGCAATCCGTTGATACATCCCCGCAAACTCCCCTTCTGTATGCCCTGCGCAATGACTGCGACATTAATTCCGCTAAATACGGCTGTGGTCAAGGACAATGCGGCGCATGTACCGTCATCATTAATGGGAATGCCGTTCGATCTTGTATTACGGAAATCAGTACAGTACAAGGCAATGTCACCACTTTAGAAAATTATAAAAATGATCCTGTGTTAAGTGCATTAAATAGAGCGTTTATTGCTGAGCAAGCTGCACAATGTGGTTTCTGTATCTCCGGCATGATGATGAGTGCCAAGGTTCTGCTTGATAAAAATAGAAATCCCACCGATGACACGATCAGGAAGGCACTGAATGGGAATCTGTGCCGTTGTGGTACCCACACCCGAATTTTACGAGCGATTAGAGTTGCCGCGAAGGAGTTACAAGCATGAATGCCCCTACCAAAAACTCCCGCCGCAAATTCCTGATTCAAAGCACAGGTCTCGTTATAGGATTTACCGTTGGTAGCGAACTATTTGCTGACAATACGGCTCCAGATCTCCCGATTGATCTGAAGAACAATCTCAATATCAATAGTTGGCTGTACATTAACCCTGAAGGTAGTATTGATGTTTTCTCGGGAAAAGTAGAATTTGGGCAAGGTATTGCCACGGCATTTAGCCAAATTGTTGCCGATGAAATGGACGTTGATATCAAGCGTATCCATATCCTCTCTTCAACAACGGGGATTTCTCCCAATGAAGGTGTAACCTCGGGTAGCCAGTCTGTCGAGTTTGGAGGGCTAGCATTGCGTTATGCTTGTGCACAAGCACGTGGCACGATGCTGGAAAAAGCTGCTCAATCTTTAAATGTCCCCGCCTCTGACCTCACCATCAAAGATGGCGTGATTACCGCTTCAAATGGGAAATCCGTCAACTATTGGAAACTGACGTCGAATGAACTTCTGCAACAAAAAGCTGATGGTAAATATAAACCCAAAGCAATTTCTTCGCACCGCTATATTGGGCAATCCATCGAACGCACAGATATACCAGCAAAGGTATCAGGTGGCGAAGCATACGTTCAAGACATGAAACTTCCTGGTATGCTGCATGCCCGAGTGATTCATCCGCCAGCACCAAGAGCAACACTAGTGAGTATTGATGAAGCCGCTATTAAATCCATGCCAGGAGTTATTGCACTCGTAAAAAATGGGAATTTCTTAGCCGTTGTCGCCAGTCGTGAAGAGCTAGCAGTCGAGGCTTTAAAGGCCGCTAAAAACCTCTGTCAATGGGACTTGATAAAGGATTTGCCAAGCTCAACTGCAGCATGGCTCAAATCAATGCAAGCATTACCTAGTACTGATACGGAACACGCGGTAAAAGAAGATCTCTCTAAAAAAAATGGTCGGTATATCGGGGCTGAATTTACCAAACCCTTTACGGCTCACGGTAGTATTGGTCCTTCATGTGCAATCGCTATCTTAAAAGATGGTATCACCACCATTTATACGCATTCACAAGGGATGTATCCACTGCGCACCGATATTGTTAAAGCACTCAATGTATCGCCCGAAAAAGTCGTCTGTATCCATAAGGAAGGCTCTGGCATGTATGGTCAAAGTGGCGCAGATGATGTCGCTTTAGACGCAGCTCTCATTGCTCGTGAAGTACCAAACCAAGCCATCCGCGTACAGTGGATGCGCGATGACGAATTTCAGTGGGAACCCTACGGCAGTGCCATGACGGTCAAAATCAGAGCCAGCTTAGACGACAAGGGCATGATTAACGATTGGAATCAAGATGTCTACAGCAATACCCATAGCACCCGCCCCGGCGAAAAAACCGGTAATAACCTAGTCAGTAGCTGGTATATGGCGAATCCACAAAAGCCCTCGCCCGTCACCAACATTCCATTGCCGGCAGGTGGCTCTCATCGTAATGCGATTCCCTTATATAACTTTCCAAACCAGAAAATTGTGAACCATCTGGTTGAAGAAATGCCAATCCGCGTTTCTGCATTAAGAACATTAGGAGCTTATGCTAACGTGTTTGCCATCGAATCAATGATGGATATGTTAGCTAAAAAAGCCAGAATGGATCCTGTGGAGTTTCGTTTACAGCATTTACAAAATCAACGCGCGAAAGATGTCATCACCAAAGTTGCGAGTATGGCGAACTGGGTTCCAAACGAAAAACGTATCAAACGCGATGGCAAGATCATTGGCCGTGGTATTGGGTTTGCTCAATATAAAGATTTACAAGTCTATTGCGCTGTCATCGCACAAGTCGAAATTGATGGAGCAGGCAAAGTTCGTGTGACGCACATGTGGTCTGCCGCTGATGCTGGACTCATCATCAATCCGAACGGATTTAAGAATCAAATCGAAGGCGGACTCGTACAAACAGCGAGCTGGACGCTTTTTGAGGAAATCCAATTTAATCAAGAGATGATTAAGACCAGTTCTTGGGGTGAGTATCCCATATTGCGGTTTGAAGATGTGCCGCAAGTTCATGTGGAACTGATTAATCGTCCCAATGAAAAATCGGTTGGCGTAGGTGAAGGTTCTCAAGGCCCCGGTGTTGGTGCAATTGCCAACGCTGTCGCCTTAGCAACGAATGGTCGTATTTATGATTTACCGATGTCACCTGCTAAAGTTAAAAAACTCTTTACCTAATGGATAAATAAATGACCAATTTAAATTTAGAAGAATTTACCAAAACATCGATTGAAAAAGGGTATGATGGCGTTGCTGTGCGTGAATGGGCAGCGAACTCAGTGAGTGAACTCCACACCCATGAGTTTTCAGTGCATGGCATGGTTACTCAAGGTGAAATGTGGCTCACTCGTGGCGATCATACCGATCACCTAAAGGTCGGTGATACCTTTACTATGGAAGCAGAAACACCACATTCCGAACGCTATGGCAGCGAAGGTACGACGTACTGGGCAGCTAGGAAGTTCCCGAAAATATAAGCGCACCATTGTTTTCTATAATGGGGGCATGAAATCACTCCATTATCATTTTTGGTCGCTTTTACCAAAGCTTCTCGTTGTCTCCTGCCTGACGGTTGTAATATCCCCCGCTCTTGCAAAACTTAATCTTGGCGACCCACTACCGACCATCTCGGGGAAATTATTCAATAACACTAGCTTTTCTTCCAAAGAGTGGCAAGGTAAAGTAATCATCATTAACTTTTGGGCTAGTTGGTGTGAACCTTGTAAAGAAGAACTCCCCCTCTTACAGTCGTTTTATCAAACCTATCACGCGCAAGGTCTAGAGATATTAACCATTAGTATGGATAAATCTGCGGATATGGCGATGGCTAAAAAGATGATTGGCACATACCCATTTTCTAATGCGTTCAAAGAAGATCTTTCACTACAAGAGTTCGGGCGGATTTGGCGAATTCCCAGTACCTTCATCATTAATCGACAAGGTATGATTGTCAAAGACGGTCTCAAAGGAGAACCTTTGGTGAATGAATCTTTACTACACCAAGTGGTTCTTCCACTCATAGAACATCAAAAATAATTAAAAACTGATTCTTGCTCCAACCGAAAAGATGAACGATGGTGTTAATTGAATACCGTTCACATTTTGATAAATAGGTATCTGAATATTTGAGTAAATCGTGGTTCTCTCACTGACTGGAAATATCGCACCTGGGGTTAAATAGACCAAAGTTCCTCCTGTGGCATAGCTGTCTGCAGCGACACCTGAGTCGGTATTGACAATTCGTGTATTCACTTGCAAGGTTGGTTTTATCCAATCGTAATTTTCATAACGTACCCCAGCATTGATATTTAATCCATCACCAGGTCTATAAGATCCACCTGCCATATTCGATGAATTCAACGCTCGTTGATATAAAGCTTGCCCAAAATAACCCCAATCATCACTCCAATTGTTATGGTAATAGACACCCAGAATGATGTCCGTGGTTCCTGTCCCCAGTTGTAACCCAGGATCAACAACGGTAGAGCCATCATTTGCTAATTGACTCGTCTGACCAGTGGGCATTTTCAATCCAAGCTGCACACCAAAGTTCTTTTGTTCAGAAAATCCGTAGTAACGACCAATGAGTCGAATATCACCCACACCAGACGCTTGCGAACTATAAGCGCTCGATCCTGGAGTAACTCCATCCGGTGAATCAGTACCCAAAGTCAGATGGTCCCGACTGAGGTACGGGACGAGTAAACTAACTCCCCAAGATTCTCCATTGTTATAGTCGATAGTTGCTGTAATAGTTTGACTTTTAGTGTACTTTTCTACTTCTGCATTTGCATTGGTTTGTGTATTGATGGAACTGGCTGCAACCACTGGAGAAATCTTGTTCGTTCCCGACCATAATTGATTTTGATTCAAATAGTCATACCGCAAATCAAGACTCCAACCAGCTTGGGTGGATAAGCCTTGTGTACCCCAATCAGCATTTAAACTACAACCACAACTCGCACAGGCTAATACCTGCTCCATAAAAACAAGAAAAAATAAACTCGATACAAAGCGTAAAAATTTCATAACAACCTCCAAAAAATTGAACAATCCCTTTAGGGAAACATCAAGAATTAATTTGAAGCTTGCGGAGGTCCCCGCGACGGGGTAGATAACCAGCTAAACAGTGGTTGTGGTGATTGATAAAATAAAGCCGGAAACTTTACCAAGGGGGTTTCACTAAGAAAGATAAATGGCTGAGTGTTGACAAGATCTTGCGAAAAATTAGCGCAACATAATTGACAATGGGATTGACTTGTCAATTCTTTGGGGCTCTCAGGACTACCTAGACTCACTTTTACCTGATCCTTATGCCCACTGACCGAACAAATCTCCATGGTCAACCAGCCGTCTTCTGAGACCAACATCGATGCAAAAGTTGGAGCAACGATCAAGAATACAAAGCTGAATAGCACCAATCCATTTAAAACACAGGTTTTGAGTGATTGATATGGATGTTTTCTGTACCGGAACATTCGAAAATTATACCCTCCAAAATCATGATTCCTTTGCTGCAAAGCTCTTATAGCCACTGACAAATAAATCAAGTATGATAATTTAAAACAATGCACTAGAACATATCAAAGGATTAACCAACTCATGAAACGCCATTACTTCCATCTATCTTCTGCCATTCTGGTCCTGATCGGCTGTTTAAGTCCACTGGCTCAGGCGGCAGGTACACTGGACAAAATCAACAACTCGAAAACGATCGTCATGGGGGTGAGAGACTCCTCAGGTGCTCTCTCGTACACTTTAGGTGATGGAAAATACACGGGCTTTCATGTCGAAATCTGTCGTAAAGTGATTCAGGATTTGGAAAAACGACTTAAAACTTCTATCAAGATTGAATATCAATCAGTCACCTCGCAAAACCGGTTACCTTTAGTACAAAACGGTACTGTCGATATTGAATGCGGATCCACGACAAACAACGCCACTCGGCAAAAAGATGTTGCCTTTGCGGTGACAACCTATGTGGAAGAAGTGAGAATTGCCGTAAGAGCTGACTCCAATATTAATTCGATTACGCAACTAGCCAATAAAAAAGTAGCCACAACAACGGGCACGACTTCCGTTCAATTACTCCGTAAGAATGAGCGTGCCAATGGCATTAACTTTGAAGAGATCTTCGGCAAAGATCACGCAGATAGTTTTTTACTTTTAGAGTCCGGCAGAGCTGACGCTTTTGTGATGGATGGCTCCATCCTTGCCGGCAATATTGCCAATGCAAAAAATCCTAAAGATTTTAAGATTGTTGGTGAAGTGTTAAGCGTTGAACCGATTGCTATCATGATTCGTAAAGATGACCCAGAGTTTAAAGCCGCCGTTGATGGCACCATCAAAGAGATGATGAAAGATGGCAGTATTGCGAAGATGTATAAACAATGGTTCCTAGAACCTATTCCTCCTAAGGGGAATCGAGTCGGATTAGAGCTGTCTGAAAACACTAAAAATGCTTGGGCTAACCCCAACGATAAACCCGCTGAAGACTACGCCAAAAAATAATCTCCGACATGGCGTAACTCATGTCTCTTGATCTTCATATTTTTTGTAAAAGCACCTATGCGGAGGAGTACTCCCCAAGATGTTTTGGGGATCACTTTATGTTTGGCGCAACGCCTAGTGACCCAACCTACTTGGATTGGTTGTTAACTGCTTGGGGATGGACCGCTGCCGTATCTAGCCTAGCACTCATCATTGCTCTGGTCATGGGGATTTTGATGGGTACCCTTCGCACACTTCCAAAAGAATCTCTTCCTTATAAGGCCATCACTTTGCTCGCGAATAGTTGGGTAGAGCTGTTTCGTAATATTCCCGTTTTAGTTCAAATCTTCTTGTGGTATCACGTGATACCTATCCTCATTCCTGCTTTAAAAAATGTCCCTTCCTTTTTACTCGTGAGTCTTGCCCTAGGATTTTTTACCTCAGCACGTATTGCAGAGCAAGTGAAGTCAGGTATATTTTCACTTCCTAAAGGACAAAGTTACGCGGCACTATCTCTGGGCATGACGAGGCTACAAACCTATCGCTTTGTGATTCTGCCAATGGCGCTGCGCATTATCATCCCTCCGCTAACTTCGGAATGTATGAATATCGTCAAAAACTCTTCTGTCGCTTTTGCAGTTTCCGTATCAGAATTGACCCTCTTTGCCATGCAAACCCAAGAAGAAACATCTAGAGGTATTGAGATGTATTTGGCCGTCACCATCCTATATATCACTACCGCCTTTACAGTCAACCGAGTGATGGCCATGATCGAGAAAAAAGCTAGCATCCCAGGATTTACAGCATCAACCAATCCATCAGGCGGTCACTGATGAATTTAGATCTCTCTTTTTATAACTGGGAACTTTTTCACAACTTCATCCTCAAGGGACTGATCTTTAGTGTTCAACTCACTTTTTTTGCTACTTTAGGGGGAATATTTTTTGGTACGGTTTTAGCATTACTACGTTTATCAAAAAGTCCTTTACTCAGCGTTCCAGCGAGTTGGTATGTCAATCTTATGCGTTCTATTCCGCTGGTAATGGTGATTTTATGGTTCTTTCTGCTGATGCCGAGTATTATAGGACGCTCTATCGGCGCTGAACTATCTGCCTACATTACCTTCATCGCTTTTGAAGCAGCGTTTTTTTGTGAGATCATCCGTGCCGGTATTAACTCCGTTTCGCAAGGACAAAATAACGCAGCATTCGCTTTAGGAATGACTTACCGTCAAAATATGAGTCTCATCATTCTGCCTCAGGCATTTCGCAATATGATCCCAGTCCTCATGACCCAAACCATTATTTTGTTTCAAGACACATCTCTGGTCTACGCCATTGGCGCCTATGACTTACTGAAGGGATTTGAAGTATCTGGCAAAAACTACGGACGTCCCATTGAAAGTTATTTACTCGCTGCAGTTGTTTACTTTCTCATTTGCTTTACCTTGTCAACAGTCGTCAAAAAAATACAAGCGCGCGTTGCCATCATTCGTTAAATCGACCGAAAGCCAATCCATATGCCCCTCATCGAACTTCATCATGTCAATAAATGGTATGCCCAATTTCAAGTTCTCACTGATTGCTCGATGAATGTGACTGCCGGGGAAGTGGTCGTCGTTTGTGGACCTTCTGGATCTGGAAAATCGACACTCATCAAAACCATCAATGGTTTAGAAGCTATCCAATCTGGAGAAATTCAGGTGGATGGTATCTCTCTCCAAGATCGTCAAACCAACTTACCGCTCCTGCGGTCTAAAGTTGGTATGGTATTTCAGAACTTTGAATTGTTTCCCCATTTGTCCGTAATAGAGAATTTAACTATAGCTCAAATTCAAGTGTTAAAAAGATCGCCGAGTGATGCAATCAAACAAGGGCTTCATTATCTAGAGCGAGTTGGCTTGATGTCCCAAAAGGATAAGTTTCCCGGACAGTTGTCTGGGGGTCAACAACAACGAGTCGCCATTGCCAGAGCACTGTGTATGGATCCGAAAGTGATGTTGTTTGATGAACCTACCTCAGCATTAGATCCTGAAATGGTTGGCGAAGTTCTCGAAGTTATGATTCAATTAGCGCATGATGGGATGACCATGGTCTGCGTTACCCATGAAATGGGTTTTGCCCAAAAAGTAGGCAGTCGCGTCATTTTTATGGATCAAGGAAAAATTGTTGAAGACTGTTCAACGCAAGAATTCTTTGGCTATTCCTATCAAAAAAGTGATCGCGCTGTAGAATTTTTATCAAAAATTATTCCTCTTTAGCAAAAACAAATTCATCTTTATTTTAATTATTTATTTCATTACTGATTTTTTCTCACCTGAAACTTGTTTTCAACTCGCTTGTATCACTCTCACAATACAATAACAAATATCGTTCGATATTAATAACTGCGTCATCTTTTCTTCATAAGATTGTATTAAAGTTTTATACAATCTCCAACTTTAAAGTAATTTTCTATATGGCTATTGATTTAAATTACGACACCCTTTCCAATGGAATAACATTAGTGAATCTCACTGGGACCATGGACGCTCCAGGAGCGCAAGCAATTGATCAAGGGTTTAATGCGATTTCATTAAGTTACGACAAAATTATTGTGAACTTTGAAAAAGTTGACTACCTTGCATCTATGGGAATCAGAACCATTATTATGGGGGCGAAAGCAGTTCAAAGAAGAAATGGTAAGTTAGTCATCTTAAAAGCTTCTCTAGATGTTGTAAAAGTATTATCTGAAAGTGGTGTTGATTCTCTTATCCCTATGTTTCAAGACTATGAGACAGCAGTGAAGATGGTACTCAAATAAACGTTTAACTTTATCAATGACTTGACCAATCATGACTAATAAAATTACCGTTCAAGGCAAGTTAGAAAAGCTACTGGATATTCACCAGTGGCTAGAGTCGATTGCTCTTCAAGATGATTTACCTACCTCATCACTCTATGCAATGAAACTATGTTGTGAAGAATCATTTATGAACATTGTTATGCATTCATATGATTCTAAAAATACCTCTATGAATGAAGTAGACCAAATCATTTTTCTGCAAATGGATCGGTTCCCCAATAATCTTCAACTACTCATCGAAGATAATGGCCCTTTATTTAACCCTCTAGAAAAAAAAGAAACTGATCAGCCGAAGGACTTAATGGACGCTCAAATTGGTGGACTCGGAATTTCTTTAATGAAGACATTTTGTAACAACATTCGTTATGAACCTAAAAATTCAGGCAACCGCCTGATTTTTCAGTTTAGTATTTAACGACTGACTTCTTTATCTATGATTCAATAATGATTTTTATAAATAAAATGGTGATATTTTCGTCCAATGATGTGTATGCCATCTAACCCCATCAAACTTCCTCAAACTCTTGGCGAAATTGAACTGAGGGACGCTTCTATTGAGATTGATACCTTAGCCCATCAACTAGAACTAAAATTTCGCGAACAACCAGACTTACCGGGCTTTATCTTACTTGATAAGAAACAAATTGTAGGAGTGTTATCACGCTTAAGATTTACCTACGCTTTAAGTAGACCCTATCGTCGCGAAATTTTCCTAAAAGGCCCTATCAAAGCACTATTTGATCTTGATATCATTGATAAAGAGCCCCTGATTATGGATGCAGATCGCATTCTTTCAGTTGCCGTTCAGGCTGCTCTTGCTAGATCGAATCATCTCGCTTATGAACCCGTGATTGTCATTCATCACAACAAACCGAAAATATTAAATATTGATCTTTTGTTGAGACTTCAATCTGGTCTCTTGCAAGACGCCGTCAACCTCCATGAAAAATTAATCCATGATGAACGAAAAACGGCGAACCAACTGCGTCAAACGATGCTCAATTTAGAACAAACGCGTGATCGACTTCAACGTTCCGAAGAAAATCTCGAAGCGCAAGTATTGCAAAGAACCCTCGAACTCAAAAAAGCAAATGAAGACCTGATCGCACAACAACGTCAAATTAATGAAGATCTTGAGGTTGCTCGGACGTTGCAACAATCCATTTTACCCAGCACCTTTTCCATGAATGCAGATTACCAAGCGCATGCCTTCATGCGCGCAGCGCGAATGATTGGCGGTGATTTTTATGATGCTTATCAAATTAATGATCATCAATTTGGCTTTGTTGTAGCAGATGTCAGTGGTAAAGGTGTCCCAGCTGCTTTATTTATGATTCTCGTCAAAACGATCCTACAAGAGCAAGTGACACATCATATTTCACCAGCTGAGTGCATACAAAGACTCAATGGGCAATTATTACTTCATAACCCGCTTTCTTTATTCGTGACGATGATTTATGGAATATTGGATACTAAAACAGGTCTCTTTACATTTTGTAATGCAGGCCACCCAATGCCATATATCATTCGTCATCATCAAACGATTGAAATAGTTACCAACAAGTCTAATCCCTTGGTAGGTCTCCTTGATCACCCGTTATATAATAATATATCGATTCAGCTAGAGCATCATGATCGAGTTTTACTAATAACCGATGGTGTAACTGAATGTTTTAATAGCGAATCAGAAGCGTATGGGGAACAACGCTTATTAAATTTACTGCAAAAATCCCACCATCTTCATGAAATTGAAGATCTTATCAATCATTTGATCCAAGATCTTGACCAGTTTTCTAACGGGACTCCGGCTTCTGATGACACTACAGCTCTAATGTTGCAATATACTAAGTTGAGAAATCATCATCATCTTGTCGAAAACCCTGCTCTACTGAAAGAGCTCTGCAAAAATGAAGGGATTTTCATATGATGAAATTCTTAACATACTGTGTATTGTTCTTCATTGCTTTTGTTTCCATTGATTCTTTTGCAAAATGGGTGCCGTTACTAAAAAACACCGATAACGATTCCATATTTTTTGATCCTGCTCGCGTTAAAAAGATGGGAGATGATCTACACGTTGTTACCTTGACGAATTACCAGCAAGCAAAAATGACAAAGGATTATCCAATGTGGAGTACGATGACGCATCTCTCCATCAATTGCGCAAAAAAAACATTCATGATTCATCAAGTCATCAACTATGAAGAGGAAGACCTTCAAGGAAAAGACCATCCCATGAATTTTAAATATCCAAAGATTTCACCCATTCCAGACACTAGCACAGTCAGTATGATTTACAGCAAAATCTGTGAATAAT